>NZ_FOIA01000009.1 GCF_900111605.1 Nitrosomonas marina
CATGCATTCTGGTTTATGGAAGAGCTGTTTAGCGCGCCGTTGCACTGGGGCTTTGTGATACTGGGCTGGGCTGGACTGTTCTCGGGTGGTATAGCAGCGCAGATCATTACGCGCTACTCTAACCTGACGGACGTTATCTGGAACAACCAAAGCAAAGAAATCCTTAACAACCGGATTGTTCCTTAAGCTAGGCTGACTACATCGCCTCTGCTGAAGGGTGGGGGCGATGCCTGATAGTGGTATGGTGCCGAGGGAGTAAGGAGAGCGTACTGCTTGTAAGGGGAGTCGTAAAAGACAATAAGGAATCGTCATGTTATTAAAATTAATATCACACGAAACAAACGAAGGGAGAGTCTAGTGAGCAGAACAGACGAAATTTTAGCGGCGGCGAAGATGCCGCCAGAAGCGATCAGAATGTCCAGATATATTGATGCGGTGTATTTTCCGATTCTGTGCATTCTGCTGGTAGGTACATTCCACATGCATTTCATGCTGTTGGCGGGAGACTGGGATTTCTGGCTTGACTGGAAAGACCGTCAATGGTGGCCGGTAGTGACGCCGATAGTAGGTGTCATGTACTGTGCGGCCTTGATGTATTACCTGTGGGTGAACTACCGTTTACCATATGGAGCGACCCTGTGTATTGTATGCCTGTTGACAGGAGAGTGGCTGACACGTTACTGGGGTTTTTACTGGTGGTCACACTACCCGATCAACTTTGTATTGCCTTCGACCATGATACCTGGCGCATTGATGCTGGATACGATCATGCTGTTGACGGGTAACTGGTTGATCACGGCACTGCTGGGTGGTGGATTCTGGGGCTTGTTCTTTTACCCTGGCAACTGGCCGATATTTGGGCCGACCCATCTGCCTGTAGTTGTAGAAGGGGTACTGTTGTCAGTAGCTGACTACACGGGCTTCCTGTATGTACGTACGGGTACACCGGAGTATGTGAGGCTGATTGAGCAAGGCTCACTGCGAACGTTTGGAGGACACACGACGGTAATTGCAGCGTTCTTCTCGGCCTTTGTATCGATGCTGATGTTCTGCGTCTGGTGGTACTTGGGCAAAATCTATTGCACCGCGTTTTACTATGTTAAAGGCGAAAGAGGCCGTATCTCGCAGAAACACGACGTCACGGCATTTGGTGAACCAGGATTTGCAGAGAGGATCAAATAATGAGAATAAAGAACATATTCAAGCTGGGCGTCATGGGGCTTTATGGAGCGGCGGTAGGCGCGGCGACATTAGCGTTGACAGTAGCGGTAGATGTTACGCCGGTAGCGGCGCATGGTGAACGTTCACAGGAGCCGTTTCTTCGTATGCGTACCATCCAGTGGTATGACATGAGGTGGGAACCGAAGGTCACCAAAGTAAACGACATTGCGACGATGACTGGTAAATTCCACATGGCGGAAGACTGGCCGCGTGCGGTTGGCAAGCCGGAGCGTGCGTTTTTCAACGTAGGTAGCCCGAGCCCGGTGTTTGTACGTTTGAGCACCAAGCTGAATGGCGAGCCGATGTTCATATCTGGTCCGCTGGTAATTGGTCGAGACTATGAGTTTGAAGTCAAGCTGAAAGCACGTATACCTGGGCGACATCATATGCACGCGATGGTCAACGTGAAAGAAGCGGGGCCGATTGCGGGACCTGCATCATGGATGAACATCACGGGCAGCTGGGATGACTTTACCAACCCTGTCAAGACGCTGACGGGAGAGACCATTGACACAGAGACATTCAACTTTGCCAATGGTATATTCTGGCACGTAGTATGGGCGGGTCTGGGCATATTCTGGATTGGCTACTATGTAGCGCGTCCGATGTTCCTGCCACGCAGCCGTGTATTGTTGGCGTATGGTGACGATCTGCTGCTGGATCCGATGGATCGTAAAGTGGCCTGGGGTGTTGCGATCCTGACATGTGCGCTGGTATGGGGTGGATATCGTTATACGGAGAGCAAACATCCGTACACGATTCCGATCCAGGCTGGTGAATCCAAGATAGATCCGTTGCCGATTGAGCCGAACCCTGTTGCGATCAAGGTAACCCATGCGAACTATGACGTACCTGGACGTGCGTTACGTGTAACCATGGACATTACCAACAATGGAGATACGGCGATCAACATAGGTGAATTCACCACGGCGGGTGTACGTTTTGTAAACGCGCTGGGACGTGAACATCTTGATCCGGATTATCCGAGGGAACTGGTTGCGACTGGTTTGACATTGGATAACGAAGCGGCGATAGAGCCTGGCGAGACACGTGAAGTCAAGCTGGAAGCCAAAGATGCGTTATGGGAAGTACAGCGTTTGATGGCATTGCTGGGTGACCCTGAGAGCCGTTTTGGAGGTTTGTTGATGACATGGGATGAGGAAGGCAATCGTTATATTAACAGTATTGCTGGAGCGGTGATCCCGGTCTTTACCAGACTGTAAACCAGAAGCAAGCAACAACGCCGGTACACCACTGTCATATGACAGCCGGTGTACCGGCTTTTTTGTTCGGGGAAAGCAAAATAAAACTGGGCGCACTGTAACGGGTGCGGGAAAAGAGACAGAAATACGAGAAGAGGACTGCAGGAGCGCATGGTAAAAGGCAGATGCGTTTCAGCACAGGAGGAGAGATAGTGTTAAAGCGAGCCATGAAGATTGGCGCGACAGTGATAATGTGTGCAGCGGCGTTATTATATACAGGCGCGGTATTTGCACATGGAGCGGAAGCGCTGGAGGACGACAGTTGCATGCGCCGGGTGGGCGAGAACATGATACATTTGAGCGTATACCAGCCACAGAATGACATGGCAGGGCATTATTGCACGGACATACCTGCGGTGGGCGAGACGGTGCTGGTAGTGGACCTGGTTGAGCCGATGCTTCGTGAGATGCCGGTTGGGTTGAAGCTGATACGGGGCAGCAGCGAGGATGGCGATGTGATTGCCGACATACTTTCAAACATATACGAGGATGGCGTCATCAATACGCAGCAGGCGCTGGAAGAGGGCAGGCATTTGCTGGTTGTGACGGCGGAAGGTGTGCAGCCGCTGAAGTATGTTTATCATCTGCGGGTTGACATGGTCAATTATGCGGAGGTGTTCAGGGCCACGATTGGTCCTGTGGTCGGGCTGTTGCTGACAGTATTGATTGGTTACAAGCTCTTCAGGTCCAAGCGATTCAAAGACTGGCTGGCTGCAAGAAGATAATGGTTTAACCTGTTTTTCTGGGGTTAAAAGCATTTCCTGTAGTATGTGAAAACGCATAAATTCAGAATATGGTTGAACTATTTAGATAAAGGAACTCGGTTCATCATTTAACATCAAAATTAATTTCAACACGGCTTTTCATAAAAAGTACACATAAATGGTAAACACAATGTTAAATAAAAAATCTAATGAGAATGTTGTAAAAAGTATCCTGAAATTAATGGCTGGCATGATTGTATTTGTAATGGTGCTGCAAGTAAATCATGTATGGGCGCACGCTTCGCTGGTTAAATCTGATCCACCACGAAGAGCTTCGTTGTCTGAATCACCCGCTCATGTACAGCTCTGGTTCAATGAAGAAATAGAAGCTGCTTATGCTTCAGTGCAAGTTCTGGATGCTGATGAGAAAAATGTTGCAGTTGCTGAGCCTGAAGCAGTGCCTGACGATGCAAAGTCCGTTGTACTGGCCTTGCCTGCCCTGACTCCCGGCAGTTATAAAGTGCAATTCAGGGTGTTATCAATAGACGGGCATGTTGTTGAATCGAGCTATGGTTTTAGAATAAAAAACAATCAACAATAAAAATGTTAGAGATAATCGCGGCAGCTGCTCGCTGGTTCCAGCTTGCAGCAAATTTGATTATATTAGGAAGCTGTGTTTTTTTAGTAATTGCCGGTACAGAGAAGCGAGTCTATTCAGCACAGTGGGTTGAGAAACTAGAACGATTATTTCCTAAACTGGCAATCAGTATCGTCGCTGGACTTATCGTAACTCTGGCGGCAACTATCGGGCAGGTTACAGGCGATACTGGCAAGCTGTTGCAATTGCAGGTATGGCTTGATTTTATCAGTGGTACTCATACTGGCCAGATTTGGTTGGTCCATACAATCTCCGCTATTTTAGTAATTCTATCGGTTGTTTTTCTTCGAAAGAGCACCAAATCGCGTACACGCTATTTGTTCTGCGCCTTAATCGCAACATTCCCGTTGATTGCCGATGCGATGGTCAGTCATTCTGCTTCTGAAGGTATGACGCTTGCTAATGTTTTGCCCTATGCACTACATATTATTTTAGCCGGCGTTTGGCTGGGAGGCCTGCCTGCATTGTTGCTGTTAAAATATGAATATGTAAAACAGGAAAAGGGCAAGAAATCCAGCTTTATGGATGTTCAGATACTTAACCGGTTTTCCTCAATGGCATTGCCTGTTATGCTGATTATCGTGTTGACTGGCATCATTGTAGGAGACCGGATTTTTGATGGACATTATGCGGCGTTGGTGGCAACACCCTATGGCTGGCTGCTCAGTGCAAAGATATTATTATTGTGCATTATCTTGCTTATAGCCGCGAGTGTACGATCTTATTGGTTGCCTCTTTTCGCCAATAGTAAGGATAGCCAGGAAACTCAGAGAAGCGCCGCAGGAATGCGCAAATGGGTGCGGATCGAATTTCTACTGGCTGTTGTGTTGTTATTTATTGCAACTATTATTGCAAATAATGCAACACCTGCTAAACACGCTCTTATCGAAGACTGGCCATTCCCATTCCGCTTCTCGATTGTGGCCACATGGGGTACGGAGAATGTTGCCATACAGGTTTGGTGTGGTCTTGCGATCATCACATTGGCCGCGGTGGCGATATATTTTGGACGTGTTGCAAACTGGAGCCTTAAACGGCTGATTACTGTGCCTGTTGCACTGTTTATTTCCGGGCTTGCTGTTGCGTTGCCGCCATTGTCCATAGAAGCCTATCCTGAAACCTATTTAAAGCCACCAGTGCCGTATGATGCAGTTTCTATTTTTTATGGCGCAGAACTCTATTCCGAAAATTGTGTAGATTGTCATGGATTCCAGGGTAAGGGAAACGGTATTAAGGCAAGAACATTATCTACGGTGGTGCCGGATATGTTGACGGAGCCGCATACTGTTGAGCATACACCTGGTGATTTTTTCTATTGGATATCTCATGGTATCAAAGATACTGACATGCCCGGTTATGAAGATAAATTGTCCGAAGAGGAACGCTGGGACCTGGTGAATTATGTTTACGCGTTATCCCGGGGTTACCAGGCGCGAATCCTGTCATCAGAAATTATTCCCAATAGAAAAAATATACAGCCGCCTGTATTTTCCTATACCACCCATGAAGGAACAACCGGCGTTCTTCAGGAGTTTCGTAAAAAGCAGCCGGTACTGCTGGTTGTTTTTTCCTGGCCTGAATCAAAAGATCGCATAGAGCAGCTAAAACAGAACTACGCTGATCTTCAAGCGCATGATCTTGCTGTCCTGGCTGTTCCAACTAAAACGTTGACTTCAGAAGAGTTGATTGAAGTAACGGACAATATGCCTTTTCCGCTCATTGTAGAAGGCGCGCAGGAGATTGTAGAAAGCTATGCATTATCACGTCGCACACTGAATCGTCCGGATTTGCTGGGACGTGGATCAGTTCCCGATCATATGGAATTTTTGATCGATCGAGATGGCTATCTGCGGGCGCGATGGGTTCCACTGGCTGAAGATGTAGGCTGGAAAAACATGGAATTGCTTCTCAGACAAGTTGAATTGTTAAAAAAGGAAAATGTAAATGCTGCTACAGCCAGTGAATTTATAAGTTAAGTAAATACAAGTCCGATACATTCAAACTAAGAGCGATTACTCTGAGAATTCACTGTCCTGAGAGAAACAGCGATCATAGGGAGCGGGTTTGCCGATGTGATATCCTTGAGCATAATCAATTTTCATTTTTCTAAGGACTGCCAGGATTTTCTCGTTTTCAACAAACTCTGCCGTTATTTTCTTGCCAAAACCGCTGGCGACGCTGCATAAAGCATTTACGAGGATTTGGTCATCTTTGTTGTCAATGATATTACGTATAAACGAACCATCAATCTTTACTGTATCAACAGGCAGTTCTCTCAGATAGTAAAAAGACGAGAAACCAACGCCAAAATCATCCAGCACAAACCCACATCCCAACTCCTTGATTTCTTTCATAAGGGCGCGTGCGCCTGGTAGATTTTCCAAAGCAGCGGTTTCAGTGATTTCAAACATTAAAGTTTTGGGATCAACTTTATGATCAATAAGCTTTTGTTTGATAATTGGCAATAACTCGGGATCGTTAAATGCATGTGCGGATAAATTTATAGAGAAGTTAATGGTTTTTTCCCGGTTCTGATTGATTTTGGCAGCCTGCATAATTGCTTTATGTAAGACAAGATGATCAATCGAATGGATAAGTCCGGTATGTTCGGCGGCAGAAATAAAACCGGCCGGAGACAAAATTGCGCCATCAACATCATGCAGACGCAATAACACCTCGTAGTGCTGTACTTCTCCTGTTTGCACACTCATGATTGGCTGAAAATACAGCATAAATCTGTCATGCAACAGTGCATATTCTATTTTTTCCTTCCAGTAGACAAGGGTCTGCACGCGTTCCCTGCTTCGGTCTTCAATTGAAAACAGATACCAGGCGTTACGTCCAGTATCTTTGGCTTGATACATGGCTAAGTCAGCTGCTGCCAGTAGATCGTGTACGTTTTCACCGTGCTCGGGAAAAAGCGCTATGCCAATACTTGCTGAAACTTTATGGGTGCGGCTGTTAATTGTTAATTGCGTCTCGCTCAGATGCGCAAGTACTTTTTTTGCTACTTCAATGGCCCCTTCCGTGTTGATTTCCGGGAGGATCACAGCAAATTCATCGCCCCCCAGGCGGGCGGATACGTCATCAGAACGTATTGTGCGCAGCAGCATTCCAGCCACCATTCTGAGTAGGGCGTCGCCGGCCTGATGGCCGCTTGTATCATTAATGTATTTAAACCGGTCCAGATCGAAGAAAAGCAGCGCACCGGGATGATGGTATCGATCGGACCGGCTAATGGCCTGCTCAAGTTCTTCACTGAAACGGCGGCGGTTATACAGGTTGGTCAACGGATCATGATCAGCCAGCCAGGCCAGATGACCTTCTACCCGTTTGTATTCAGTAATATCAAGACCTACGGAAAGGACTGAAGGGTCGTCAATGGAATTCCAGGAAAGGCGTGAGTGCAGCCAGGCTACATGGCGTGTAGTGCCATCTTTACAATGGGTAATAGCTTCATGACGTAGCTGTTCCCTTAATCCCTGATTGATTTCATCCAGGTGCATGGAGAGTTCGTGTGAATCGAAGTCCGATACCAGGATATTTAAAAAAGGTGTATTCTTGAGCTCTTTTTCGGAATAATAGGTGAGCATTTCACCGTAAGCATTCATGGAAATAATTTTCCCACCCGAATTTTGTGTCAGAACGATAACCTGGGCAGTGTCGAGCAAGTTGGCTACAAAATCTCTTTCTCTACTCAGTTCATCTTTCTGCTGAATCAGTAGCTTTGTACGCGAAGAAACTTTCTGTTCGAGATCTTCCAATTGCACTGACAGCTTGACGGCAGCATCATAGAGCATGTCAATTTCATCTCTGTATATTTGTTTTTTATTGGTTAATGTCAGCGAATGCCTGAAATCCTCAAACTGCCCACTGGCCAGCAAAGGCAGAGTAAACGAGACGTCTTTTAAGCGGGAAAGTAAGCGCGTGAAAATGCTGAATAAAAGAAATTCTGAAATGACCAGACCTAAAAATCCGATTAGTGCAATTTTCCATATTGAGTCGTATATATTGTTAACCGCGGGCGTGACGTCAGAAATAACTACCAGATACGCCAGATTTTTGTTGACTGATTCTAATGGATAAAGCTTGACTTGATGGTGACGGCTATTCTGGTTAATCTGGACAATGTTTTTAAGGCTGTCAGTAATTGAATAAATTTTCGAAGTTGCCAATAAAATCTCGTAACTGTCACTTTTGTTGGTTAATGCTGCAACGGAAGTCTGCCACGCTTCAATATGCGATGCTTCCAGGTCGGTAGGGTGCGGATTGTGTAACAATAAACCTATATCCGCACCAGAAATACGTTTGAATGCCAAAAGCGCGTCAGCCAGCGTAATGCCGATGACAGCAATACCGGCCGTCTGGCCTTCAATCAAGAGTGGTGCAATTGTCAGTTGAATGCAGTTCTGCCTGCACAGCAGGGGGTCGATAGGTACCTCATTTTGGTTAACCTGCTTGACCCATTCAAAGATGGTCTGATTATCATTTTCATTGAGTTCAGTGATGCCCCAGTCGGCGGTAAGTTCGTTTGCGGTGTTATAGAAGCGGACAAATTCGACACCGCTGTGAAAATGTAATAATGTCCAATGCTGGTCGAACATTTTGCTAATGGCATCTTTATCATTGGATACCAGTGCTTTCCCCATGCCGTCCAGGAAAGGAATTATTTCAGCCTGTTGGCGTATTTTCTGTGTCAATCGCTCTATCAGACTGTCAATCTCTCTTTCGAAACGCTGGTGTTCAATTTTCCGCTGATCGTTAAAATTAGTAATCAGTCCCAGATAACTGACTATGCAAAACAACAGCACAACAGCAAATAAGATCAGACTGCTCAGTGAGGTGATTTTCCATTTAAAACTGACAAATGCGCGTTTTTCGGTCTCAGGCTGTGCATTTGTGGTCAGCGTATTTTTTTTGACAATCTGTAACATCAGATATCTATATGTCTAAAAACGGAACGAAAGCTGCGCTGCAAAAAGATTCCAGTTCTTGGATGTCATCGACGCATCCGGGTTATCAAGCGGCGCAAGCCATGCGGTTCCATTAATGCGATGATACTCCAGTCGCGCCATGATCCGTGGTGTGATATTCCAGCGCAGCCCTACGGTCAGATCCTTGGCAAAGCGTGAATGTGCAGGCTTGCCTCTCAAAGCGGCAAATTCACTGCCATCACGGTCGCTGCGGTCTGTATACAGTACATCATAACGAATCAAAGCTTCCCACTTGTGATTGAAGCGGTATTCCCCCTGAAAATAAAAACTTTCTCCATAAAAATCCAAAATGTCAAGATCTGTAACATCGAAATCTGTATACCTGAACTTTCGCAACGCATATTCGGAGGTCAGGGTCCAGCGCTCTGTGTTGTATTGGGCTGATACATAAATCGGAGAAAACTCGATTGATCCCGGATTAATTAAACCTGCTTCTTTCACGCCGGGCTTGTAGTCGGCATTAAACCATATGCCACTGACCGCGAGTCGGAAACGTTTGCCAGGGGTTTCAAAAAGACCGCGCCCAATCAGTGAAACATCAGGAGATAAATTTCCTGTCAACCTGGGTCCTAACAGAGAGATCTCAGTATCTCGGTCATCGACAATAGGTCGAATAATTCCAAATTGGATAGCAAAGTCCCCCCATTTGGCGTTTGAGGTTTCACCATAAAACTGGATCGAATCCGAAGAGAGTCCTACATTTCTGGTTCTGTCAAAATAGATTGACTGCGGTAATAAAATACTGGGTCGCGTAAACGGCACATCCCGAGTATCGTTATAAAAACCAAATGGGTTTTTCAACCGACCGAAACGTATACCGAACTGATTGGCTTCGTGTGAATACAACCGGTAATCCAGAAAAGCGAAATCAAGACGTGGGACACCTGTGTTATCTTTACCTGCGCGTCTTGACAGCATTTGCGCGGATAATTGCAACCTTGAGTGCGGACTAAACAGCGCATTCAATCCTAATTCCGTGAAACCAAATCCGCCGCCCTCGTCGGTATTGCCAAATACATCATTGTCGGAAGTTGCCATAAATGCCTGACTTGCAAACCCTTGTATCTGCAGATTATCGAGTAAATCCTTGGCGGTGGGCCACATTGAAGATAATGATGTGATATTTTCAGAACTGGTCCCGTTTGGTTTATTTTGAGCAGAAACAAACTGGCTATGCACCGAAAGTGCAAGCGCGAACAGGATAATAACTACTTCTAGCGGCGCGAAAGATATGACTATCCGCCGGTTATTTAATCTGGAGTATATTGATTTCATCGTCGATATAAGCAGTTTCTAAGTATCCGATAGCACCCGGTGTATTCATGATCCTGAGTCGCATTTCCTCGTTTGAAGATACAGTGGTTGGTGCCTGACCTGTACCAGAGAAAACCAGCCGGTCCCATGACTGACGTAATTGGTAGGGAAACAGACCTAATTGTTCTTTCGCAAAACTATGGTGGAGGGGATTATCGTCCGGAAGGACGAACACCTTGATGATCAAATCATTTGACCAGGCCCGAGGACGCATGCTGAAAATAGCGCGCAGATAATTTTTGGAAATACTGTCTTCGTTTACAGAGGGATGCGTTACTATTTGATAGTGGCTTTCTGCCTTTATGTCTGTAATGACAAAAAGAAGCATTGTCAATAGAATATAAAGGTGTTTTGTATTGGGTGTACGCATCATGCTGTAAGATTCAGTTTACAATCTGATACTGTAGAAGGTAGTCACTGTAAATAGCGAACAAAATATGAAATTTCTAAATAGTTAGTTTTTTTTCGGCCAGCAGTATTTGCCGCGGTCTGTCAAGACTTCCCATGCACCAAAATTGCGTTCAGATACCCTGTGAAGTACATCATTTACTACTCCAAGATACGGACGGCGTAAACCATGGTAATCTATGATAGGGCCAATAGGATCAAAATTCATTCCTGAAAAACCCACTAGCCGATTTAAAGCCGGATCCATGGCGGACAGCCAGTATTTAATATCATGCGCTACTGTCATGCGGACAACCGCTGCCATTAATACCATGTAAAAACTGAGACAACGACGGTCACTTTTGCGTCGTTCTTCCTTGCGCCGCTCCTTCACAGGCACGTTATTTGTAGCTGATTGAATTGTAATTGCAGAATTCGAGGGCTGATTATCTCCAGACGGTTTTCTACGATCTCGTCTTCTACGATCGAAATCTGGTGAAATGAGAAAACGAGAAATTTCAGCAGTATATTTTTTTGTTGCAGCATCGGCGTTATATAAAACGGGATCTATTTGGGTATTCAGTTCAAGAGGGAATGAGCTTTCAGTATTTGATCGATCGGGTAATATCAGGCGGACAGTTCCGACGAACTTTCCAGTTGGAATAAATTGTACCAGCATGTGTACTGAACGTTCATCATATTCATCTTTTTCCAGCCCGTCCGGATAATTTGAAGCTGGTAAATACTCATAATGCAGACAGAACACCTGGTAACGAAGTTGAAATACAATGCGACGGAGCTCTTCAGTATCTGCTTCAATCAAATTGAACGCTCTTTTGAAAGTATCATATGTCTCACTCATCACATACCTATTTATCTATAATTGTGTTTGACGAAGCTTATACCATTGTTCCAGCATCATTAATATCCAGATCATGGAACCATGGTAGCTTGCGTGTTCCTGTAAATGCTGCCCGAGTAGTGTATCGATAAAATCGCCCCTGATTATATTGCGTGATTTAAGATCGGTCAGGCTGTCTGCGGCCAACGCCTTAAGTCGAGGATGGTCTTGCAGCCAGACGCCGAATGGCAGACCAAATCCCTGTTTTTGTTTGGCTATAATTTCTTTGGGCAGGAAGTCTTTCAGCGCTTCTTTGAAAAAATACCGTAATCTGGTTTTTTTTACTTTATAGTCCGGTCTTAGTTGCGTCGAGAAAGCTACCATTTCATCGCTGATTAACGGAAACGCGACATCTATTTGTGCAAGCTCGCAGGCATGCACCACTTTGGGCAAATCGTTATCGGCGAGCGTAAATTTCCAGTCATAAGCAAGCATTTTGTTAACCAGGCTTTTTGCATTAATCTGGTGATAGGTCTGTTCATTTAATGTATCGGGCAATGTAGTGTCGATACCAGCCAGGAAATCTGCTGTAAAAACTGATGAAATACCATGGCGCAGCAGCAGATTATACGTATTCATGCGTGCGGGCATTGGAATCGCCGCCTGTTCAATAAATCGATATGCTTTTCGAAAAGGCAACGGCAGCTGTTTTCCGGAAACATTTTCTGCCCAGGGCTCAAGGATTTTTTCGCGTAGAAATGGAGGCAGGTACGAGTATAATGAAAAGAGATATTGCTTTGCATAGCGTTCGTTTCCGCCAAACAGTTCATCGCCGCCGTCACCGCCCAGTATTCGGGTGATGCCGTCCGCTCTTGCCATGCGAGCACAAAAAAAAGCGGGTACTGCAGATGCATTGCCAAAAGGTTGGTCAAATACTGCCGCAATGTCAGGAACAGCCGTGACGACATCATCGGGTGTGACATAGTATTCGTGATGCCGGGTCGAGAAATGGCGGGCTGCAATACGTGCATATTCCATTTCGTCATATCCCTTGGCATCAAAGCCAATGGAGTAGGTTGCCGCAGGTTCTCCGGTAACTTCGCCAAGTATGCCGGCTATTGTCGAACTGTCTGTTCCTCCGCTTAAGAATGCGCCGGCTGTTTCATTACCGACAGCATCCTGTATGCTGGATCGTAGCAATGTTTTCAGTTCGGTCTTTAAATCTTCAAATGAGCGTGTACCAGTTTCTTCGAAGCCGGGTGTCCAGTAGTATTTGGTTTTAGCTTCTTTATTCTTAAATGTCAGGTACTCCCCCGGCAATAAACGGTGCTGGTTCTTATAAATAGTTCCCGGACTGGGGATCATATGAAAATAAACGTAATTAAATAGACTTTGGGAATCAATTTGGGGTGCTGCCTGCGGATGGCGGATAATCGCATCCAGCGATGTTGAGAACACCAGATGTTCACCATTGGCATGGCAAGCCAGTGATTTGGTTCCCATGCGATCAACAGCAAGTAAGCACCGGTCATTATTTTCATCAATAATGCTGAGAGTAAATTCCCCGGCGATACTGGTTAGTGCTCTTTCGCCCTTGGCCAACCAGTTTTCCAGAAAAATCCGTGCTTTATTTCGGTGATCGGAATGCTGGCCTGATTGAATATTGTTAAATCGAATATGTCCTGATATGCCGATGATTATTCCCTGATCCTGGTAGGTATGCACGCTGCCAGGATGGCCGGATACAGCCAGTGCCGATTTTTTTCCAATGAGCTTTTGAACGGGACGACTGTCATACCGGATTATGGGTTCATTCATTTTGTCAAGAAGCACACGGCTTTCAGTATCCGCCATTTCGCAGCCTGTCCAACCGCACATACCACCCATGTTGATCTCCTTATTTTTCTTGAAATTCAGCTTGAAGCAGCGTGACTAATGTTTCTATTATAATGAGTTAGTTGAAAACATCTTGGTAAATCAAAATTTAGCCGCATTGAGTACAATCCGTTAAACCAGAATTTCCAATGGTTCGGGATGGCCAAGAAATGCCGTGGGGCTGGCAGTGAGTCCATAAGCACCTGACTGCAATACAACCACGAAATCATTTTCCTCAGCTTGTGCCATTTCCATCTGTTCTGCCAGCAAATCCAGCGGTGTACATAATGGCCCGACAACTGAAACGGTTTCTTTGGGGGTGTTGTGGGCCTTGTTACCAATCAGAACCGGATAATTTTTTCGAATAACCTGGCCAAAATTGCCTGTAGCGGCAAGATGGTGATGAAGACCGCCATCGGTAATCAAAAATATTTTACCTCTGGATTGTTTGCGCTCGATAATGCGGCAAACATAGATGCCTGCTTCAGCAACAATATAGCGACCAAGCTCAATCACAACCCGGGCTTGCGGAAGCTGTTGCTTGACTGAGGGTAGCAAATCTTTCAAATTCTGGCCAATCACCTTGATGTCCAAAGCCTTTTCTCCGGGAAAATAAGGGATGCCAAATCCGCCGCCAATATTTAGCATACGTACAGGTGACGGGGCGTATTCCGCCAGTTTCAGACCTAATTGAAATGTTTTTTCCTGCGTTTCCTGGATGGCTTCCACTTTCAGGTTTTGCGAGCCGCTGAAAATATGAAAACCGATAAAATTCAGATCAAGTCTGCCAATTTGCGCCAGCAGCCCAGGTGCCAATTCTGCGTCAATGCCAAATTGCTTGGGGCCGCCGCCCATTTTCATACCCGAGGATTTAAGCTCAAAATCAGGATTAATGCGAATGGCGATATTGGGGCGAATGCCTAACCGATCCGCCAGCCGGGCTATCAGCATCAGCTCTCTTTCAGACTCGATATTCAGAACGATACCGGCAGCAATTGCGCTAGACAGTTCATGCTCGGTTTTTCCCGGTCCGGCAAAGCTGATATGCTCGGCTGGCATGGTGGTATCGAGAGCTATGCGCATTTCACCAGCAGAGGCTACATCAATTCCGTCAACAAGCCCGGCCAGGTGCTGCACGACTGCCGGCATCGGGTTTGCTTTCATAGCATAATGGATATGAATGTCTTCAGGTAATGATCGGCGCAGTAATTGGATACGCTCGGTGATTTTTTTACGGTCGTAAGCATAGAATGGTGTTCTTCCGACTCGCTGTACTAACCGTGTCAGTGGTATACCGCCAATTTCCAGGCAGCCGTTTTGTACCGGAAAGTGCGCAAGCGCGAAATGTTGGGTTTGAATGCCGGTCATGGATTGGTATTTGTGAATTGATGTTCCATTTCCTGGGAAAGTTTTTTTCTGTCAATTTTGCCGTTTGGGCTTCTTGGTAAACTGTTTTCACGTACTTCAATATGACTGGGCAACATGTACGCGGGTAACCGTTGTTTACAGGTTGCCAGCAGTTCGTCTGCTACCAGTGTTTCTCCTTCGCGCGGTGTGGCTATAACCAGTATTGCCTGGCCAAGAACAGGATGCGGAACTCCGATAGCTACAGCCTCGCCAACTTTTTCTGTGGCGTATATGATTTCTTCAATTTCTGTGGGGCTTACCCGATATCCCGAGGTTTTAATCATTTCATCTCTGCGGCCAATGAAGTAAAGAAATCCTTCCTCATCCATGCGTACAGTGTCTCCTGACCATACAGCAAGTTCAGAAATCGTCAAACCACTCTGACGCGAACTGATCGGTTTGAAACACGCCGCAGTTTTTTCAATGTCGTTCCAGTAACCCATAGATACCAGAGCGCCTCGATGTACCAGCTCTCCAGGTTCTCCCGGTACGCAAGGTGAGCCGTCCTCGCGCAGTACCAGTATTTCCGCGTTGGGTATGGCTTTGCCAATTGAGTCGGGGCGACGCACAATTTCTTCAGGCGGCAGATAGGTTGACCGAAAAGCTTCCGTCAGACCGTACATTAGAAAAATCCGGGTGCGTGGCAGTGCCTTGTGGAGCAAATCAAGCGTAGCACGCGGCATAGCGCCTCCTGAATTGGTAATATAACGTAATGATTGGGCATTGTCCCAGTTTAATTGAGCCAGTTGGATCCACAACGGCGGGACTGCAGCAAGACCGCTGATGTTTTCTTTTTCGATTGTTCGTATGATATCTCTCGGCAGCAGATAATTCATGAGTACATTGGTTGCCCCCACGTGAAATGCTGTAGTCAGTTGGCTCAGGCCATAATCAAAACTGAGCGGCAATACTGATAAGATTCTGTCGCCCGATTCATTCTTGAGATACTGTGCAACGCTTTTGGCGCCTGTAACGATATTTCTGTGCGAGAGTACTACACCTTTGGGTTTTCCGGTGCTGCCCGATGTATAAAGGATGGCGGCCATATCACCGTCTATGGTACGGTTGGTTATAGGTTTGCGTTGAACAGAACATACATCCGACCAGTTAAGAATGCTCAAACCGGCAAGTTCAGGAATACCGGCCTTATTGTCAACAACGATGATTGTATGAAGATCGTGACAGGAAGGCAGGACGCCGGTTAACAATTTCAATCTTTCAGCCGAGGTCACTAAAATACGAACGTTGCAGTCAGCCAGAATATATCCCACCTGTTCCGGCTTCAGTAACGGGTTTACGGGTACAAATACACCTCCTGCAGCATTGGCAGCAAATAAAGCGCTGACAGTTTCCGGCCGTTTCTCAAGATAAACCGCCAGTCGTTCATTGCGGTCAAATCCTATATTTAAAAAACCGGATGCTAGCTGTTCAATTTCACTTGCAAGAGTGGCATAGTTTTTTGTTCGTCCAAGGTACGATAGCGCATCTTTATCGGGTGTTTGATACGCAGATTGAAAAATCAAGTCATGTACTAAATAAACCACGTGTGAAAGGCCTCTTGGTTACCGGTTATTTGCGTCCGTTGTATGACAGCATTAACCATGGTGCAGTAGTGAAGCACGCTATGTTTTAATACCGCATCGGTTCATTAAATCATAAATCGTGGGGCGGCTGACCCCTAGAAGTTTAGCAGCCTGAGCAACGTTGCCGTCCGCTCTGGCCAGTGCTTTAACAAGCGCTTTGCACTCTTCCTGTTCACGTATGGATTTCAGATTGAGCGGCTCGATGCTTGTATCGGATGTGTGCAGCCCCAAATCTTCTGCCGTGATGATCGAGTCCTCAGCCATGATCACGGCCCGCTTGATGCAGTTTTCAATTTCGCGGACATTGCCACTCCATTGGTGCTGTTCAATAGCCGCGATGGCTTCCGGATTGAAATTCAGGGTGGCTTTCCCTTCCTTCGCACAAAACTTGTTTTTAAAATGGTGAGCAAGCAGCAAGGCGTCGCCTATCCGCTCTCTTACTGGCGGGATTGTAATGACGATCTCGCTCAGTCTGAAATAAAGATCTTCACGAAACTTTCCGTCTTCCATCAGTTTATTGAGATCCTGGTGGGTGGCACAGACTATACGTACATCTACGGGAATTTCTTCGCGCCCCCCGATACGCTCAATCACTCTTTCCTGCAGAAAACGCAATAGTTTTGCCTGCAACTGAAATGGTAAATCGCCCACTTCGTCCAGGAAAAAAGTGCCGCCATCAGCAAGCTCGATTTTACCGAGTGTCTGTTTTGATGCGCCGGTAAAAGCGCCTTTTTCATAGCCAAACAATTCGCTTTCTAAAAGCGCTTCGGGGATGGCCGCGCAATTGATTGCCATGAAACGCTTGGATTTGCGGTTGCTCAGATTATGTAACGCTTTTGCCAGCACTTCCTTGCCTGTTCCGCTTTCGCCCAGCAGCATTACGGTTGCATCAGAAGGCGCTACCTTTTCAATGCTGCGACATGCTTTTAGTAATTCAGGGTCGCGCGTGATTAGACCATCTATTGGTGAACTGCTCTGCGCCTGATTTAATCGACGATTTTCCTGCTGGATTGCATGTAAATAAAACGCGCGCTCCACGACCAGTTTCAGCATATCAGGATCAAAAGGTTTCTGATGAAAATCATAAGCGCCCATTTCAACCGCTTTCAAAGCATGGGCGTGATTCTGATTACCGGTCAGTACGATGATTTTTGTATCTGGGGCCAGCGCCAGGATCTGTTGCAACGTTGCCAGCCCCTCGGTAGCACCATCCGGATCAGGCGGCAAACCCAAATCCATAGTTACAACGGCAGGTTCGTGCCGCCTGACACTTGAAAGGGCGCTTTCGCGATCAGAAGCCACGCTAGTCTCGTATTTATCAAAATTCCAGCGAAGCTGTTTTTGTAAACCGAGATCGTCTTCTATAATCAGCAACCTTTGTTTTTCCCGATTTCCCGACATAGTATTTAACTGTTTCCTGCTGTTAGCCCGAAATTGAATTGATCAATCAACAACGATGCTTTCAAAGCATGTTATTGATGCCCAAAAGTATCCCGAAATTGTGAATCAACATTTTACCGGCGATTTTTTTAACCTTTCTGTTAAACAAGCATGTGACTTGTCTTTTTATTAACAGTTTAAATGGATTTAATAATGCTGTTCCCGGGTGTGGTATCTAATAAATTTAAAGTGATCGTAAAAGTCGTACCAATAAATTCCTGAGTGGAAACGTCAAGTCTGCCGCCAATCTCCTGTAAATATTCTTTGCTTTCAAAAACGCCAATGCCCATACCTGCTGATTTGGTTGATTCAAATGGTTTGAACAGTCTTTCTTGAACAAACTTTTCACTCATGCCATGGCCTGTATCGCTTACTTCAATAACAGCCTTGTTATTTTTTTGGGATAAGTAAACGTTCACAGTGCCATCCTTTGGTGTGGCTTCGATCGCATTTTGTACAATGTGGCTAATAACCCGTTTCAAACGTGTTTCTTCCGCAGACACATGCAGTTCCCTTGCGTGCGCTGTGAAATTGGGTCTGGGCTCAAAAATGGACTTACTCTCAATAATTTCCTGTAGCAACCGGTTTAAGGAAATGCTGTCCGTCTTGTCCAGCGAGCTATTGCTGCTTAATTTCTCAAGCAAGCGTTTCATTTTGCCAATAGATAAGTTTACTGTTTGTATCATATCATCCTGGAATTCAGGATTGTTTTTATGTTTTTGTGCGTTTGATAGTAGCAGTGACAGTTGAAAAATCAAATTTTTTAAGTCATGTACGACAAATGTGGACATGCGATTAAAAGATTCAAACTGACGGGCAACCATCAGTGCGCGCGACGCTTCTTCCTGGGCCAAGTAGCTGGCAGCCTGGTTGCCTGCGATCTTGAGCAGGTCTATTATTTCCCAGTTTAGTTTTATTTTGCTTCTGGGTTTAATCAAGACGATAAATCCTAAAAGTTTTCCGTTCTGTATTAACGGAATAACAAACCAGGCATCCGGTATTTCATCAAGCCACTGCGGTATAACGAGTGGAGTATACTTTGCCGGGTTCGATCGATATTCGTTTAAATCTATAATCCAGTCTTTCTGCACCATAAATGTGCATAGTAAACTGTTGTTTTCTATGGTTTCTTTGATGCGGGGCATGTTCCATTGCTGGACCGGAACAAAAAGGCCTGATTCCTGTGTCAACCATAACCCGCCACCCGGGCTTTCGACAAGTTGTGCAAGTGATTGTATAACACGTTCCTTCAATTCTCCTTTACCTTCAGACAGGGTGCGGGTAAATCGCAGCCATTCTTCCCTGTAGTCATAGTTGTAGCTGTAGAAATGTTTACTGATAAACACTTTTAACCATGACCGGATCGTGCCGGAAAACAAAATGCCTATAAGCAAAATAATTGCGCCGAATAAGAAGCTTACCTGCAAGATCGGTCCCCATTTACCTCCAGAAAAGCGCAGATAATAGCCGGCACCTGCCATGACTAGCAGGTAAACTGCTGTACCGAAAGACGCAGCTGTGTAAAAGATAACCTGGCGGGAGACTGCTATGCCGACTGCCCATTTGGGATTGCGGGCTGCTGATACGGCTATCAGCGGCACGACGATTGCATTGATAATGCCTCGCGTAGCCCAGATATCAAAATTGATGGATCTGAATAGTAGTGCGTCACTGAACAGATAAAAGTCATAAATAAATATTGCGCCAATACCCAGGCAGATAAATTTGATGCCCCAGCGTTTCTCGGGCGGTGTATTTCTATAAAACTGTTCGACCAGAATGATGCCGATGATCGCCATGAACATACAGCCCATCACGCTGGTCAGTTTTTTGATGGATATGCCAGGCGCAAAAGTATCATCCTGGAAGGTATAAATTGCGTAACCTATAAACAACAGGTAGATCAGGGCAATGAAAAGAATAGAGGGCCTTAGCCGCAGTTGTGAGGAATTATCTGGCTGGGTTCGAAACGGGCCTATCAGTACTATGAGGAATACCGACCAACACGCGTTTCTTAAAATTTCCAGAATTAATACCAAAGATGTAAGCGAGTAACCCCAGACCGTGTTGATGGCCGTTATTGCTGCCCATATCGCTGATACGATGCAGGCGACGGCCAGCATCATTCCGTACAGTCTGCCCCGCCAGTTTGTCAGTAACAGGATGGATAAAAAAAGGAAAGCGACCGCTGCTGATGAATAGCTGATAGTCGCAACATTTGTCCACATAACGAATCGATTGCCGTGCTCTGTTTATCTGCTTCCTTTGCCCATTAAAACGACCTCAACAGTCAGGATTATTATCACGGCATCCAGAAATAGGCTGTGGTTCTTGACATAATATAAATCATACTGAAGTTTTTCGATTGCATCTTCTACAGAAGAGCCATAGGGAAAACGTACCTGCGCCCAGCCGGTTATTCCCGGTTTGACGCTGTGGCGTACATTATAGTACGGTACCTGAGCATTGAGCATGTTGACGAAATAAGGGCGTTCGGGACGGGGGCCAACAAAACTCATTTCATTTTTGAGTACGTTGACAATTTGGGGCAGCTCATCAATGCGCAACTTGCGGATAATGTTACCAACTCTTGTGATGCGTGGATCGTTGGTTGCGGCCCATTGAGGGCTGTTGTCTTTTTCTGCGTTTTTTCTCATGCTGCGAAATTTCAGCACCATGAAGGTTTCTCCACTTTTACCAACTCTTTCCTGACGATAGAATATGGGGAATCCGTCCTCGATTAAAATAAACAATGCTGCAATCAACATAATTGGCAGCGTGATCGCTAATAATGTGAGGCTGGCGAGTAAATCAAAAGTCCGTTTGATTATCGACCTCAGTAGACTCTGGTCAAATCCGCCGCCAAAAACAAACCAGCTCGGATATAAGGAATCCATACGGATGTGACCGTTCTCCCGCTCGTAAAAAGTGGCGATATCCATAACTCGAATACCATGCATTTTGCACTCAAGCAGTTCTTGAATGGGAAAATAGCCTCCTCTTCTTTCCTGTGGGGCAATTATTATTTCTTCCGCTTTGTATTGACTGGCCAGTTTCAACAGCGAGTCTTTGCCGCTAATGATCAGGGAAGTAGGTACATGGCGCTCTTCACCTTGAAATGGGACAAACCCGATTATTTTCGGTTGATGGTGTGCGGGTAACTTGCCATTCTGATTGATCAGTTCTTTTGCATTTTTTCCTATACCCAGTACTATTGTACGGGGTCTGAATATATCCGTGCTGACTCCTTTGTACAAAATGGCTCTGGCGATTAATATTCCGACGAAAGATAAAATCATGACAAAAAACAGTGCACCGCGCCCGAGGTAAGTGTCTGGAAAAATATAAAAGATAAGTGTCATCAATCCAAAGCACAGTGCCACGGAGGGCATCAGGCGAAATAATGTCGTGTTGAAGTCACGTTGTGTCTCGGGGAGATACATGCCCATTGCCGCCATACTGAATATCATGGCAAAAATGAATATACAGGCCTCATAAAATGAATCCCTGTACAATGTAAAAGTAAAATCATGCCCTTCGGCGAGCCGCAAATGGATTCCTCCAAAAAAAGCGATCAGTAACAATAAAAAATCAATGCCGATGATCAGGATGGAAATTTTGGGTATGTAAAGATTGTTGATTTTGAGCAATTTTTTCTCCAGCGTACTAAACACTTGCTGTTGTTAATAATTGGTACTGACTCCAAACTGCACCAAGAAAGTGTACAATTCTTTGTGATTCAGCCAGCCAGACATATCGGGATCAGTCAGTGGCAAAGTGTACCCAAGAATGATTTAATTTTCTAGAATCAGTGTCATGTGTAGATTCGGGTTGAGATGGACGGTTGATGTTGGCAAATTTTTTTTATATAGCTATGAGAAGTAAAGTTTCCGATTATAGAAGAAGTATTCAAATTCAGTCTTATGCTTGAATTACGTCGTGTCAGCAAGGCCTATGCGGAAGGACGGCAGGTACTGTCTGATTTGACATATACGCTAAAGGCAGGCGAGTATGTTGCAATTATGGGTGAATCCGGTGTCGGGAAATCGACTTTGCTTAATATTGTTGCAGGATTGGACACACCCGATTCCGGAGAAGTGTTAATTGACGGTATTGCAATTTCTCAGCTTGATGATGCTGCTGCAACACTGTTGCGTCGAACAGCGCTGGGTTTTATCTTCCAAGCGTTCCATATTTTACCGCATTTGACGTTGAGGCAGAATATAGCGCTGCCTTTGTTGTTAAATAACATGTCTGTGGACCGCGTTGAACAGATGCTGACCGAAGTCGGTTTGAACGGTCGGGAAGATCATTTTCCCCATCAATTGTCAGGAGGAGAATTGCAGCGTGTGGCGATCGCGCGCGCGCTGGTGCATTGCCCCAGGCTCGTGTTGGCGGATGAGCCAACAGGCAATCTTGATCCAGAAACGGCTCACGACATTTTGCAACTCATCCGTACGGAAATCAAAAATAACAATGCATCAGGCATACTTGTTACGCATTCACATATTGCAGCGGCTACGGCAGATGCTGTATTGACAATGACCAGACACGGTTTGCAAAAAACCGAGCCGGCCAAGCGCCAATGAACGCATCAACCTTGTCCGGCTGGCTGCTGCTCGGGGAATGGCGAGCGCGTTTCGTGCAGGTTATGGTTGCGGTGATGGCTATTGCGATCGGTGTAGCGCTGGGTTTCTCGATCCATCTGGTTAATACAGCCGCTTTCAACGAATTTTCTGCAGCGAGTAAAAGCCTTTCAGGACAGTCGGATTTGCAGATTTATAGCAGGCAGGGTTATTTTGACGAATTACTATATCCGAGGCTCGCGCAGTACGAGGGTGTCAGATTGGTCAATCCTGTGCTTGAATTTACAGCTCGCATCTCAGATAAACAAAATGGAGAGAATGAGCGCAAGCTGAAAATACTTGGTATAGATATGTTCCGGGCTGCCCGTATTTCGCCAGATTTACTGGGTGTGCCTGCTGAAGACCGGCGAATGGATGGTTTGGCCAATGATGCAGTTTTTTTGTCTCCCGCAGCAATGGAGTGGCTGCAGGTCGGGCAGGGTGATATGTTGCGATTTAATGTTGGTACGCAAACATTTGCGCTGCGCGTAGCGGGAGGAGTTACACGGGTAAGAGCCGGGCAGCGGATAGCGGTTATGGATATAGGTGCGGCACAGTGGCGCTTTAATTATCTCGGGTTGCTGTCGCGTATTGAGTTAAAACTTGACGCCGGGATTCACCATGAAGCGTTCAGGAAAGAGCTGGAAAGAGAGTTGGGGGCGCAGTTTTTTGTCACTGAACTCGAAGAACAGGAGGCGCGTCTGGCCAGTATGTCACGTGCATATCGTGTTAATTTGAATATGCTTGCACTGGTGGCATTATTTACCGGTGCTTTTCTGGTGTTTTCAACCCAGGTGTTGTCAGTGATGCGTCGCCGCAGCCAGCTTGCTTTGTTGCGCGTGTTGGGTTTTACGCGAAAACAGTTGATGCGGCAAATTGTCACGGAGGGTGTTGTACTGGGTGTTATCGGTTCTTTTTTGGGACTGGCTCTAGGTTATGGATTCGCGACACTGGTCATTCAGTTGTTCGGCGGCGATCTGGGGAGCATTTTTTTTTCAGACATACAGCCTGATTTGAACTTGGATTTGGATGCCGCATTGGTGTATTTTGCTGTTGGGCTTGGCGTTACTTTGCTTGGAACAGTGTTGCCGGCCAGAGATGCAATGCAAATCAAGCCTGCCGTGGCATTGAAATCGGACAATAAAAGCAACGCAATAGAGCGGCTGTCATCACCCTGGCCCGCGTTTACGTGCCTGGTGGTGGCTTTGCTGTTGACGCAATTGCCGCCTGTTGGTGAATTGCCTGTATTTGGATATCTGGCAATCGCATTGCTGCTGATTGGTGGTATTGCATTGATGCCACGCTTTGCTGCATGGTTTTTTTCTTTTGTGCTGCATATCGTCAAGAAAAGGTTCAGTGATGGCAAGTTGAATGCAATCGTTCTGATGGTGCTGGCGCGTCTGGCGAATGTGCCCGGTCAGGCTTCGGTTGCCTTGAGCGGTGTGCTGGCAAGTTTTAGCTTAATGGTTGCCATGGCAATAATGGTGCTTAGTTTTCGTGTGTCGGTTGATAACTGGCTGGAGCAGGTTCTGCCGGCAGATCTCTATGTTCGTTCGGCCGATAGCGGCAGGCAGGGTGGTTTTCTTGCTGATGAACAAGAATCACTGGCTGGACTGCCTTTGTTCTCACGTATTGATTTTTTACGTTACCAGCAATTGGTTCTTGATCCGGAACGACCCGAAGTTACGCTGATTGCAAGAGCGGTTGATTTGGCGGACCCCAGAAATACTTTGCCGATAGTGGGCGAGTTCATTAAATCCTCGCAACTGTCTGAACATGACCGGCCCATTTGGGTTTCTGAAGCGATGGTTGATCTGTACGGTTATACCGTGGGTAAACAGGTCAGGTTGCCTGTCGGTAATGGGATACATACTTTTGTCGTCGCTGGTGTTTGGCGGGATTACGGTCGTCAGTTTGGTGCTGTGCAGATGCAGCTCTCTGATTATCAGGAGTTAACAGATGATATGAGTGTAAACACTGCTGCGATGTGGTTGCGATCACAGGCTACCATGGATGCTGCATACGAAGCGTTGCAGCAATTACCCTACGCCGATACGCTGGAAATTACGCAATCACAGGCAATACGTACTACAAGTTTGCAGATTTTCGATCGAAGTTTTGCCGTCACTTATCTGCTGGAAATAATCGCTGTGATTATTGGCTTGCTTGGTGTTGCTACGAGTTTTTCGGTGCAGATGCTCGCCCGCTCAAAGGAGTTTGGCATGCTGCGCCACATTGGTGTAACCCGCAAGCAGATACTGGCTTTGCTGGCTGCTGAAGGCAGCCTGCTGACCATGCTGGGAGTTGTGCTGGGATTTATATTGGGAGGCATTATCAGTTTGATACTGATTTTTATCATTAATCCGCAATCCTTTCACTGGACCATGCAATTATCGATGCCATGGAATTGGTTATTATTAATAGCTGCCATCATGCTGGTTGCGGCAACCGTCACAGCATTAATTGCCGGGCGCCGCGCGGTTTCCGGCAGTGTTGTTCGTGCTGTTCGGGAAGACTGGTGATGCCAAAAAAATACAGTAAGCCCAGTAATCTGGTCGCCTCACTATTAATGATGATCTTGCTTGTCATGCTGCAACCACAGTTGCAAGCAGAAGAGCACCAGTATGCACCGGTTGTCCCTGATTATACACTGGTATTTCCGCAGGATTACGGAGCGCACCCTGATTTTCGCATTGAATGGTGGTATGTTACAGGCTGGCTTGAAACATCTGAAAATAAAGCCCTCGGCTTTCAGGTTACCTTTTTTCGCACTGCGGCCCCTCAGCATTCGAGTAATCCCAGTCGTTTTGCACCCCAACAGATCATTATCGCGCATGCTGCATTGTCGGACCCGGCGCTGGGCCGGCTTATCTACGATGAAAAAACTGCTCGCGCTGGATTTGATCTGGCATACGCCCGTGAGGGGGGCACCGATGTGAAAATTGATGACTGGTATTTCAAACGTAATTCCGATGGACAATATGTTACTGAAGTTAAATCCGATAAATTCAGTTTTGAATTGTCATTGACGCCAACACAATCGATCATGTTGCAGGGTGAGCGGGGTTTTTCACGCAAAGGGCCCAATATTGAACAGGCCAGCTATTATTACAGTGAGCCACATTTGGATGTTTTTGGCACGATAACTCAGCAAGACAGCCCAATAAGTGTACGCGGACGCGCCTGGCTCGATCACGAATGGTCGTCGGAGATACTTGACCCGCGTGCGGATGGGTGGGACTGGATGAGTGCGAATCTCGACGATGGCTCCGCTTTGATGGTATTCAGGATTCGAGGAAAGGATGGTTCAAAATTGTGGGCTTATGCTACGCGGCGTGATGCAGCGGGGCGCGTTAAACAATTTGCTCCCGATCAGGTTGAGTTTGTTCCGGAACGCGTTTGGAAATCTCCTCATACCGAGGCACACTATCCAGTAGAGATGCGAATCCGTACTGGGGAAACAGAATGGCGGTTAGTGCCGTTGTTCGATGATCAGGAACTGGATTCCCGTGGATCGGCTGGTGCCGTTTACTGGGAAGGCGCGGTGACCGTTTTTCAAGACGGGAATAATATGGGTAAAGGGTACCTTGAATTGACGGGATATCTGCAATCTTTGGATTTATGACAATATTTGTTTGATAAAAATCATTATATTGCAGTATAAACTTAAAAAAATTGTTAACATTTGTTCCGTTTTGTTATATAAGGAAAACGTCAATATTTTATGGCTTTTTTATAGAATGATTAGAATTCCATGCTATTAAAATAGTGCCGCAGTTTGTAGCTGCTTGAAAGACAATTTTCCATGAAGTATCGAATAGCAAGAGCAACACTGAAATTTTCAGATTTCTTGGTAAAGTCTTTTATGCAACTATTTTTTAGTTGAAAGCTTGAATAAATAAAGGGTGCAGCCAGAACATATTGCTGGTATTTAATATCCTGTGGACATCAACTCATTTAGCGGAGCAGATTTCATGTTTGATTTAAAACTTGCCGGAATAAAAGGGTTTATTGTTACTGCGATGTGGGTGTTCATTGCATTGAGCAGCCACGTGCATGCAAACCCTCGTTACGCTTCGATTGTAATCGATGCGGATACAGGTGCTGTACTGCATGAATCCAATGCAGATGCCAGTCGTTACCCAGCCTCTTTGACGAAAATGATGACGCTGTACATGCTGTTCGAAGCGATACAGCAGGGTAAAATGGCGCTGGATACTAAAATGCCGGTATCAACGCACGCTGCATCAATGCCGCAAACAAATATCGGTTTGCGTGCAGGCGAGACTTTGCGAGTACGTGATGCGATTCCAGCTTTGATTGTACGTTCCGCAAATGACGCAGCTGCTGTAATCGCCGAGACGCTCGGTCAGACTGAATCGAATTTCGGCCGAATGATGACTGAAAAGGCGCGAAAAATGGGAATGAGCTCGACTACTTTCAAAAATGCCTCAGGACTGCCGAATTATCAGCAAAAAACGACTGCACGGGATATGGTGAAACTGTCAGTGCGTCTTATGAAGGATTTTCCCCAGTATTATCACTATTTCTCCACACAATCCTTCAGCTACAAAGGAACAACCTACAACAGCCACAACCGTATGGTTCGTAATACACGAGGCGTTGACGGTTTAAAAACCGGTTTCATTCGTGCATCCGGATTCAACGTGGCAACATCTGCCAAGCGTGATAATCGCAGAGTGATTGCGGTTGTTATGGGTGGAAAAACCGCTGCTTCCAGAGACCAGCATACAGCAGCATTACTTGATCGTTGCTTCAAAAAAACACCTGCTACTCACTTGGCGGCTTCAGACTTTATCACGATTGGTTCACCAAACGACCGTAAACAGATACTTGCCGAAGCGCCTGTTCCCACCACTAAACCGAATGTATTTTCGGATAACCAGCCTGCTGACCCGGCAGCAATATTACGTGGCGAATTAACGCCGGTCAGAGACTTACCGGAAAATACTGATTTTCCAAAGAACAATAGCTGGGCAGTTCAAATAGGCTCGTATTTCGAGCCTGATCGGGCACATGCCCAGGCGCAGGCGGCGACTCGCTGGGTAGCAGGGGAGGTTGCCGTGGTTGAGGTGGAAATCAGTAACCGGACGTTTTATCGAGCCCGGTTGATAGGATTGAAAAAAAATCAGGCACACACAGCGTGTCAAAGCCTGTCACGCAATGGCATGGACTGCATGGTTGTTCGTTCTCACGGTTAGTACTCTATCAATATGATATTGCCGTACCGGGTGTGGGTGTGTTGAATAAGTAAGGTTAGTGGTTTATGGATTGCCATTACCGTCTGTTTTGCTCAAATTAACTGCCAGCAGCATAACGATATTATTCCAGCTGGCAGGGCTGTAATAGTCAGACACGATTGCTGCTAATTTCCATCTGGCACGGTATCTGCGAACAAATCGATGGCGTTATATGCGTTATCGGGCAACGATTGCTTTTCTTTGAAAACGCTGCATAACCGCTGCTGTCTAATTTTTCCAGAGATAGGTATGAGTAAACACCTTGAAAAACTGCTTGTTCCAACACTGTCGCCAGATGGTGCGCATAAACCCCCTCATCAGATCGCGTATATGGACTGGGGTGATAAAAATAATCCACACGTTGTAATCTGTGTGCACGGCTTGACCCGCAACTGCCGGGATTTTGATTATCTGGCATCCGATTTATTGTCACATTTCCGTGTTATTTGTCCTGATGTTGTTGGACGAGGTCAAAGCGACTGGCTCGTGGATGAGCGGGATTATGATTACTACCCGGTTTATTTGTCAGATGCGGCTTTACTCGTTAAACATATTCAAAGCCAATACAGCTCAACAATAACCATTGACTGGGTAGGAATTTCAATGGGTGGATTAATCGGCATGATGACGGCCATTGATCTTAAAGACACAATTCGCAGACTGGTGATGAGCGACATTGGGCCATTGATTCCGGTAGCGGCTTTAAAAAGAATGTCTGAGTATGTCGGTAAAGAGATTCGATTTGGTAATCTGGATGATTTCGAAGCTTATATTCGAAGAATATCTGCGCCATTTGGCCCTTTAACCGATGCGCAGTGGCGACACCTGACAATACACAGCGCCCGTTTGCTTGACGACGGAACCTACACTTTCTACTATGATCCCAAAATTTCAGCAAGCTTCAAAGAGCACGCGCTGCAGGATGACGTTGATTTATGGCAATACTGGGACATGCTGCAAGCGCCTACCTTGGTGATCAGAGGAACTGATTCGGATGTATTGCAAGCTGAAACTGCAGTCCAGATGCAACAGCGAGGTCCTCGCGCCACAGTAATTGAGTTGCCCGGTATCGGGCATGCGCCAATACTGCTTGATAATAAACAGGTATCAATTGTCAAGGATTTTTTAATAAACCAATAATTATCAAACTTTTTATTGGCATCATTATATTTTGCTGTTTCTAAACAATTTAAATATTGTGATGAAAAATTTTCTCAATAAAGACTTGAAAGTGTCCGATGTAAATAATGTCTGAACGCAGTGCTTTTAGTCAACTGTTACAAGACATCTTTTATAGTCACGTGGAAAGCGTGTTGGGTAACAACATTTGCTCAACTCGCTTTTTACCAATTTATAGGAGAATTTATGAAATTAAATTTCATATTAGTATTTCTGATGTTTGTTTTTGCTGGGCCTGCATTTGCGGTTGTGAATATCAATACGGCAACACAGGCGGAGCTGGAATCGCTCCAGGGTATTGGACCTGCCAAAGCAAAAGCGATCGTGATGCATCGTGACCAGAAGGGGTTATTCGTTTCCACGGAAAACCTGATAGAGGTCGATGGTATCGGTCAGGGAACCATGAATCAGCTGCGCGACAGTATTACGGTGGGTGATATGCCGGAAACAGCAACCTCAGCTGCCGTGGCGGTTCAAAAAGACTAGATATCCGCTTCACTAAAAAAGCCCTCCGGATTGTATCTTACCGGAGGGCTTTTTTATTTATAAACTTCAGTGTATCGAGTAGACTTCATGTAAGAGAATAATTAATGATGGAGCATCTGCTCATGTTTACAACTATAGAAAATTTTGTCGGTAATACGCCACTGGTGAGGTTAAGGCATTTACCCGGTGACACCAGCAATATCATTCTTGCCAAACTTGAAGGAAACAATCCGGCTGGTTCGGTTAAAGACAGGCCTGCACTGTCCATGATCAAGCATGCGCAACAGCGCGGTGATATTAAGCCTGGAGACACGCTAATAGAAGCGACAAGTGGCAACACCGGTATTGCGCTGGCTATGGCCGCTGCTATCATGGGTTATCGTATGATACTTATCATGCCCGAGAATCTGAGTATTGAGCGGCGGCAATCGATGCGCGCTTATGGTGCTGAAATTATTCTGACACCACAGACCGGTAGCATGGAACACGCCAGAGATCTTGCCGAAAAAATGCGTGATGAGGGTAAAGGTTTCATTCTGGATCAATTTGCCAACCCGGACAATCCGCTCGCCCATTATGAAGGTACCGCTCCAGAAATCTGGCGTGATACAGCAGGAAAACTCACACATTTTGTCAGCAGTATGGGAACGACAGGCACCATAATGGGGTGTTCACGCTTTTTCAAAGAACAGCTGCCAAGTATAAAAATTATTGGTGTTCAGCCGGAAGAAGGTGCTCAAATACCGGGAATACGCAAGTGGCCTGCAGCATATTTGCCCAAAATTTATGACGCGGCAAGGGTGGATGACATGATTTATGTATCACAGGTGGAAGCAGAGGAAATGACGCGACGGCTGGCGCGGGAAGAAGGAATTTTTGCCGGTATTTCATCGGGCGGCGCTCTTGTTGCTGCGCTCAAGCTGTCGGTTCAGCTTGAAAATGCCGTGATAGCGTTCATAGTTTGTGACCGGGGTGACCGTTACCTGTCTACAGGTGTTTTTCCTGCGTAAAACCATTGCATGAGTCAATATTGCTCTTCCGGTCTGCGTAACAGGCCGATCACAGTTATTTCTCTGATATTGATAGCCTGTGTGTTGATGCTATGTGCTTCAACAGCTTTTTCCCGCTTTGCGATGGTTCTCGATGACATTAAACATCCGGCTTTTGAAATGAAAACTGTTTTGCTTCATTTTGTCAGTGGAAGCGATGAAACAGGTGAAATCGAAATCGTGATTGGAGAGTTTAAAGCTCAGGACTATATCTGGAAAAACATACGGTTGTCATGCAGCGATTTCCAGTATGGGCGCACGACGATGCAGTGCGAAAAAGGATACGTGAGGATTCCTGAATTTATCGCATTCCCGGTCGCGTTGCATGTTTTTTTCGATGCGCAGACATTAATCATCAAAGGATTTCCTGCAAAAAATGAGAGCTGGGAAGTCGCATTGGAGTGGAACAATACTTCTTGGCAGGGTATTGTGACAATTCATAATATTTCTCTGGACTCTATTGCCAAATGGTTTCCTGACCAGGAAAAAACGCCCATACCCGGCAATGGTCGTGTAAGTGGAAATGTTTCTTTTTCTGGGGATGGGGTGGATCTGAGATCTGCCGCAATGGATTTGTCAGTCGAGGAACTGGCTTTTTCCGACCGGGACGGATTGCATGCCGGTGAAAATATTAATCTGTCGTTGAAAGGTGGTATAAACCGCACGCCGCATCAAAGCCGGTGGCATTGGCACGGCGATGTTTATTGGCAACAGGGTGAGGTTTTTTGGCAACCGATCTATATGGTGGGATCGGATCACTATTTAAATTTGCAGGGTATATTCGATGGCGAAACTATACGCCTGATGGAGAGTACGGTTAAATTAAACGGACTGGGGATTTTTCATTTTACAGGCATTTTCAATCTATTACGCAAACAGTTAAGTACTTTTGAATTGAAGGCCGATGGGGTGCGGTTGGCGGCACTGTATGAACAGTTGTTACAACCGTTTTTGCGAAATACTGCGCTTGCGGAAATACAGTTAACAGGAAATGTTGATTGGCTGGTGCGTATGGAAGACGGCGTGGTGCAGTCATTGCAAATCGATTTGGATGAAGTGAACATCGAAGACGCACGAAATCGTTTTGCATTTCACCGTATCAATGCACACATTCCCTGGTTGTTTGAAGGCGCTACAGTTGCCGATATCAGTATTCTGAGCGGTCATGTGTTATCTATTCCGCTGGGAGCGGTACGCGTGCCATTGGAGTTGAATCAGTTCGACATTTTCTTGCCGCAGGTTACTTTGCCTGTATTGGATGGGCATCTGAAACTTGAAAATTTTGGCGCAAAATATACAGAAGACGGTTGGCGCTGGAAGTTTAATGGCGGATTATCGCCGATTTCAATGGAAGCGTTAACGAGTGCATTGCAAACCCAGCCTATGCGCGGCACACTTTCCGGTTACATACCGGAAGTCAGCTTTGATGGAAATACTGTTTCAGTGAACGGCGTGCTGCAACTCAGTGTTTTTGATGGCAGTGTTGTAATGCACAACCTTAAATTGATTGAACCGATGGGATTAGCGCCGCATCTAATGACTGATATAGCCATGCGAAATCTGGATCTGGAATTGTTGACCGGGACTTTCTCCTTTGGCAAGGTAGAAGGCCGGGTGGATATAGATGTGCTGAATCTCGAACTTGCCAACTGGGTTCCTGTTCATTTTGATGCGCACTTGTTCAGCAGTCCTGGCAGTTATTCCCGCCGCATCAGCCAGGCGGCGATTGAGAATATTTCGGCATTGGGAGGAAAAGGAGCCGTGGCTGCTATTCAGCGCAGTTTTTTGCGATTTTTCGAAGAATTTCGCTATGCGGAAATCGGTTGGCGTTGCAAGCTACGACTTGATATATGTTATATGGGCGGTATTGATTCAGAATCGGAATCGCGTTATACGTTAATCCAGGGAGGGGGTATCCCGGCAATAACAGTAATAGGCTATAATCGCGAAGTAGGGTGGCAGGAATTGATCAGCCGCCTGCAGCGTATTACCAGTGAAAATGAACCGATTATTCAATAGTTTTAATACTGTAGTATAAGAATGCAAAGAAAGTTAACGCAGACAGTGCAGTTTATATGTGTAACGATGGTGTTATCAGCATGCGTTACGATCAATATTTATTTTCCTGCTGCTGCAGCTGAAAAAGCAGCAGATAAAATCATCGAGGAGGTCTGGCAACTGGAGCGTGAACAAAATGAAGAAAATCAAGAAAAAGAGGAATGACCGGTCAAATGGAATAATTGTAGTCGCGGCAAGAGAGCGCGAATCAGTCAACTTTTTTCAGGTTAGTCATGGTTAATTACACAAGATATTATCTGCTGCTACTTTGTTTATTGTGTGCATCAATACCGATGCTGGGTTATGCAGAGGCGAATCTCGAAATCAATTCACCGGCCATTAGCAACATTAAACAGCGGATGCAAAGCAGGCATTCTGAGCTTGTGGAGTATTACAACAGCGGGGCTATCGGTTTAACTCAGGATGGTATGGTTATGGTACGCGATGCAAATGCGGTTTCTTTGGCCAAACGTCAGCATGTCAATTCGCTGGTTTCAGCCGAAAATCAGGATAGAAACGCGCTGTACCGTGAAATTGCGCGTGCAAACAATCATCCTGAATGGGAATCAAAAATACGTTCAACGTTTGGTGAACGTTGGATAAATCTGGCAAGATCCGGGTGGTGGTATCAGGCCGGCGGGCGGTGGAAGCAGAAATAAAATACGTTTTGATCGAGATATAATCAGCTTGGATTGTATCGATGATATACAGGCTTGGTATTTTCGTGATATACGTATACAAATAAGCCTGTTGGCAGAATGGTTTTGTGTGATATGCTTGAACTTAAGAAGATGGTAATATGTCTCATTAATCTGGCAGATTTGTCTGATATTTAATTCTCAAGAGGAGGTTGTTTAATAATGGATCAAAATTACTCGACTATCGGCAGAAGTTCACGAACGAAGCAAGCAATTGAAATTAATAAGGTGCTGCGTAATACCTACATGTTATTGGCAATGACATTGCTGTTCAGTGGGCTGACTGCATCTATTTCAATGATGATGAATATGCCGCCGATGACCTATTTAATATCTGTGATTGGTGGTATGGTGATTGCCATGTTTGTGTTGCCGCGTTTTGCACATTCAACAGCTGGCATTGGTATAGTTTTTCTGATTACCGGTCTATTGGGATTTGGGCTGGGACCTATACTGAGCATGTATGCATCAGTACCTAACGGCAGTAACATAATTATGCTGTCGCTGGGTGGGACGGGTGTGATCTTTATGGGACTGTCAGCATATGTGCTGGCAACACGTAAGGATTTCAGCTTCCTTGGCGGCTTTTTAATGGTTGGTTTTTTGTTGGTGCTGGTCGCTGCTGTAGCGAATATCTTTCTGGCTATTCCTGCCATGTCGCTTATGATATCAGCGGTTGTAATCATGCTGATGAGCGGGTTCATTCTGCACGATACCAGCCGAATTATTCATGGCGGTGAAACCAATTATATTCTGGCGACCATTGGATTGTATATGACGATTTTTAATATCTTTATCAGCCTGCTGCAGATTCTGGGCATTATGGGCGGTGATGATTAATTATCACATATATTGATTGATAGGAAAAACCCCGGCTAGCCGGGGTTTTGTTTTTGGTCGAATCATTGTTTGAAACACAATAGAAAGTGATACTCCTATGGACTGGATGAAAATAGTTGCTGCGCTGGCTTTGATCATGTTCATTGTCTATTTATTTCCAAGAGCGCGCCATATGATGGAAAACAGCCCTAAAGGTTCATCGGCTGACTGGATGGGTTTTGTGGTGCCAATACTGGTAATTGTGTTATTTGTTATGTTGCTTGTCCAGTTGGTCTAGCTAGTACTCTATCAATATCATATTGAAAGAGCACTAGCCTGTCCAATACATCATTCCGTTCTCCAATGAGGCAGACGATGTTCAAAAGGGCAAACTTATTATTTTTTATATACGGTACGTAAAGACGTCATTCATGTGCCCGCAGTTTTTCCCCAGGAATCCCGTAATGTGACCGCTCTGTTGAATACTGGTTTGCCGTGATGGCTGTCGATACGGTCTGCGATAAAGTAACCGTTGCGCTCGAACTGAAAACACTGTTCCGGCTCTGCTGCTAACAGCGTGGGCTCTACAAAAGCATGGAGTGTCATTTTTGAATTCGGGTTAAGGGCATTTTTGTAGTCCTTGTCGCCACTGTCAGGATAGGGATCGTTGAACAGACGGTCAAAAAGTCGGATTTCCACGGTCTTGGCTTGATTGGCGGCCAGCCAGTGTATATTTCCCTTTACTTTTCGCTTCGTAGCGCCAACTGTACCGCTTTTGGTTTCAGGGTCGTAAGTGCAGTGGATCGCTGCGATTTCGCCTTGTGCATTTTTTTCAATGCGCTCAAATTTTATGATGTAAGCATAACGCAAGCGAACTTCCCCGCCAGGTTTGAGCCGAAAAAAACCTTTAACAGGTTCTTCCATAAAATCATCCTGTTCTATATACACAACCTTGGCAAATGGTACCGTGCGTTTTCCCCACTCGGGTTTTTGTGGATGGTTGGGTGCAAAGCAATCTTCTTCCTGATCCTCCGGATAATTGTCGATTATCAGTTTCAAGGGTTTCAGAACTGCAATACGGCGCGGCGCATGTTCATTCAGGTCTTCGCGCAAGCAATCTTCCAGTACGCCCATATCGATCCAGGAGTCTGCCTTGCTGACACCGATACGTTCGGCAAACTTCTGAATTGATAGTGGTGTATAACCCCGACGCCGCACGCCTGCCAATGTGCTAAGGCGCGGATCATCCCAGCCGTCGACAAGTTTTTGTTCAACCAGTTCGATGAGTTTTCGTTTGCTCATCACAGTGTAGGTTAGATTGAGACGCGCGAATTCAATTTGTTGCGGGTGGCAGGGTAATTTTTCTTGTAGTTGATCCAGCACCCAGTCATAAAGGGGACGGTGATCCTCAAACTCGAGCGTGCACAGTGAGTGTGTTATATTTTCAAGTGCATCGGAAATACAATGTGTGTAATCATACATCGGGTAAATGCACCATTTGTCCCTGGTACGCTGATGGTGTGCATAGCGGATACGGTAGATAACCGGATCGCGCATATTGATATTCGGCGATGACATATCGATTTTGGCACGCAATACATGGGCGCCCTCTGCGAACTCACCTGCTTTCATGCGACGAAATAAATCCATGTTCTCCGTCACAGAACGATCACGGAAAGGGCTGGGCTCCCCCGGAGTGGTTAGAGTGCCGCGTCTTTCACGTATTTCGTCAGCAGACTGACTGTCGATATAAGCTTTGCCCTCTGCAATCAAATATTCTGCAAACGCATATAACTGGTCAAAATAATCTGAAGAAAAGTGCAGATGCTCACCCCAGTCAAAACCCAGCCAGCGAACATTGTCGCAGATAGCATCGACAAATTCCTGTGCCTCTTTTTCCGGATTGGTATCATCAAAGCGCAAATGACAGACGCCATTAAATTCTTTGGCAATACCAAAGTTCAGACAAATACTCTTTGCGTGTCCGATATGCAGATAACCGTTGGGCTCTGGCGGAAATCGGGTTTCTACTCTACCTTGCCATTTACCAGTTCTGTTGTCTTCATTAATGATACTGCGAATAAAATTGGAAGCTGTCGATTCTACTGTGGATGGATTTTTCATAAAAATAAAGAGCTTGTTTTTTGAATGTGATTTATGATACTTGCTTTGGATTTTTTAATAGTTGCCTATTGCAATAGTCTTTCCAATAGGCGGAACATGCCGTAACTTGCAATTACTCTGAAAGAGCCGTTTAATCATTGCATGGACGTTAGTCTTAATATATTTAATTAATCGCAACAATTATAACTTTGATTGTTTCAAAATCTATTCAAACTTCACGTTTTCCAAAAGCTGTTTTAATTGACTTTTGGAGTTGTGTCGAATAAAATCACCGCCTCTTTTAGAATTTGCAGGATAGATTTTTTCGTGAAAACATTCTCAGCCAAAGCACACGAAGTAAAACATGACTGGTATGTTATCGATGCTACGGATAAAGTATTGGGTCGCCTTGCTTCTGCAATAGCGCACCGCTTGCGTGGCAAGCATAAGGCCATTTATACACCTCATGTTGATACAGGCGATTATATAGTCGTCATCAATGTCGATAAATTACGTATAACCGGTAATAAAGCGGATGATAAAAAATATTACAGGCATACGGGTTATCCGGGTGGTTTATATGAAACGAACTTCAGGAAGATGCGCGCACGTTTTCCCGGTAGACCGCTCGAGAAAGCAGTCAAAGGGATGCTACCCAAGGGTCCATTGGGATATGCCATGATTAAAAAGCTCAAACTGTATGCAGGCGATGCACATCCACATGCAGCGCAACAACCTCAACCCCTTGAAATCAGGGCATAATTAAATATGACAACACAGTTTAATTACGGAACCGGGCGACGTAAAAGCGCCGTAGCGCGCGTTTATATAAAACCGGGTACAGGTTCAATTATTGTAAACAATAAACCTGTCGATGAATATTTTTCGCGTGAAACGGGTCAAATGGTTGTCAAACAACCGCTGGAGCTTACAGAACATTTGACAACATTTGATATCATGGTGAATATACGCGGTGGCGGGGAATCAGGACAAGCTGGTGCAGTGCGGCATGGTATCACCCGTGCTTTAATCGATTATGACGCCGAGCTGAAACCGGTATTAAGCAAGGCCGGACTAGTAACGCGCGATGCACGTGAAGTTGAGAGAAAAAAGGTTGGATTGCGTAAAGCGAGGCGGCGCAAGCAGTTTTCCAAACGCTGAGATATTGCTTCATATGAATGCACAAAGCCGCCGTTTTATGGCGGCTTTTTTATTTTCATCATATTTATGTACTGGATAATATAAATTTTGTATCATGAAATCATATGATTAAAGTTGGTATTGTAGGTGGAACAGGTTATACGGGCGTAGAGTTACTGCGTATTCTGATTCAACATCCTGAAGTTAAAATTACAACCATTACATCGCGCAATGAATCGGGTATGGATGTGGCAGAATTGTTCGCCAGTTTAAGAGGGCATATTGATCTGAAATTCAGCGATCCATCAGGGTCTGCACTTGATCAATGTGATCTGGTTTTCTTTGCAACGCCCAACGGGATTGCTATGCAGCAAGCTGAAGCATTGCTGGATGCGGGTGTGAAAATAATTGATCTGGCTGCTGATTTTCGTATAAAAGATATTGCAGAATGGGAAAAATGGTATGGCATGCAACATGCATGCCCCGAACTGGTAGCAAGTGCTGTTTACGGTTTGCCAGAAATTAATCGTGCAGAAATTAAAAGTGCGTGTTTGGTTGCCAATCCCGGTTGTTATCCTACAGCAGTACAGTTGGGCTTTTTGCCTGTCGTTGAGATGGGTATTGTTGACACAAATCATTTAATTGCCGATGTAAAGTCAGGTGTGTCCGGTGCGGGTAGAAAAGCAGAAGTGCATACATTGCTGGCAGAAGCTTCAGATAATTTCAAAGCGTATGGAGTTCCAGGGCACAGACATCATCCCGAAATCAGACAAGGATTAACCAGGGTTGCAGGCAAACCGGTCGAGCTCACATTTGTACCGCATCTGGTGCCGATGATACGGGGTATTCATGCTACTCTGTATGCCCGGTTGACTAAAAAGCGCAAGATCGATTTGCAGGCAATTTATGAGGAACGTTTTGCAACAGAAGCATTTGTAGATGTGTTGCCAGCGGGAAAACACCCTGAGACGCGAACAGTTCGCGGTTCGAATATTTGTCGGATTGCTGTGCACAGACCACAAAATAGTGATACCGTTGTAATTCTGTCTGTTACAGATAATCTGGTAAAGGGAGCTGCGGGACAGGCTGTGCAGAATATGAATATTATGTTTGGTTTTCCTGAAACGCTGGGTATCAGTCAGATTCCTTTGATACCTTAGCCGATTGTCGGACTGGCTATCAGGTGCTGAAGGGGAATAAATTGTTCAAAAAAAAGTCTGAATTGTTGCCTGAACGAGTAATCATACGCGCATATGTTTCCTGGAAGACCCGTTTGTTGATTGTCTTTTTGGTCAGCATGTTGCTGGCGATGCTTGCCTGGGGTATGTATGAAGCAGGAAAAAGGACAGCAGGAGCTGTGGATGCTGCATCACTGGCAACATTGAGTGAACCGTATCATGTGGCTACGTGTTTGCAAAAGAAACGGTCGGAGCTATGTACACAACTGGCCGAATTAACAAGGCAGTTTCAGATTGTTCAGACGACCAATGAAGACCTGGCCAGGCAGACGCGTTCACTGAGTAAAGAAAATAACAGATTGAAGGAAGAGCTCGATTTTTTCGAGCATGTAATGACGGGGAACACAAAGATTGATAATGGTGTTTCAATACATCAATTCAATCTGAAAAAAGATGCTCAGCCAGGCGTATACCGATACTCTGTTTCAATGGTGCAGGGTGGGCAGCGGCCAAAAGATTTTAATGGAAGCCTGAAGTTTTTTGTGAATCTCCAGCAGAATGATCAGCGAAAAACTGTGCTGTTGACTAATAAAAACGCAGAAAAAAGCTTCTCTATCAGTTTTAAGTTTTATCATAGAATTGAAGAGTCGTTCAAAATACCGCCCGATACAATTGTGGAAAGCATGAAAGTACAGGTTTTTGAACAGGGGGATTCGCAGGTCAAGTTGACACAAACTGCAGAACCTTCGTAGTAAAGGAGAAAATCATGTTTGGGAAAAAAAAGAAAGCCAAACTTCACAGCCATATAGACACTTTGATTGGCGCTCAAACTCATATTACCGGTGATGTCTGCTTTAGCGGCGGGTTACGTGTGGATGGGAATATCAATGGTAATATCATCGCTGAAGATGGTGACCAGCACACATTAATTCTCAGTAACGCGGGTTATATTGAAGGGAAGATACAAGTCGCCAATGTGATTATTAATGGTACGGTAAAAGGGCCTATTCATGCTTCCAGGTATCTGGAACTGCAAGAAAATGCACAAATTCATGGTGATGTGTATTACGGTTCAATTGAAGTCAAGCTGGGCGCCTCTGTCGATGGAAAAATGATTCATCAGGATAAACTTCAGTCCGAGAAATTGGTCTCATTAATACCGGCTGCATCCGAATGAAAACAGCGGTAGTGAAAAAGGCGTTGTAATCTCAACGGTTTGTTCAACAAAACAACTGAATTTGATAAAAAATGATAACTGAAGCAGGTATGTCCAATACCGAAAATACACCTATTTTGTTTACCGAGAACGCGGCAAACAAGGTCAAACAGCTAATAACAGAGGAAGGCAATGAGGCGCTTAAATTAAGAGTCTTTGTCAGTGGTGGAGGCTGCTCGGGGTTTCAGTATGGATTTACATTTGATGAAGCGGTCAATGAAGATGACATGGTCATGGAAAAAAACGGTGTGCAATTGTTAATTGATTCCATGAGTTTCCAGTATCTGATCGGGGCTGAGATTGATTATCAGGAAAATATAAAAGGTGCCCAGTTCGTCATCAAGAACCCAGGGGCATCCAGTACTTGTGGATGTGGTTCTTCATTCACGGTTTAAGATAATCAGTATTTCAGTATCGTATGTTATGCGGAGTATACTGCACCCAGTATCCGCTCGCCCAATGCGCCGGTGACGGCGGGGATATTTCCCGGATTTCTTAAAATTGTTTGACGGGCCAGCCATGCAAAAGCGCTGGCTTCGACCCAATCTACAGGTATTCCAAGTTCATCGGTCAAGGCAACTTTCATACCGGAGAGCGATTTCTTCAAGTGATGTACCAGATGCAGGTTGCGTGCGCCGCCGCCGCACAAGTAGATTTCATTGGCGTTTGGATAATATGTCTGGATGGCCTGTGAAATGGATACGGTCGATAACTGTATTAATGTTGCCTGCACATCCTCAGGAAGTTCATTTCGTAAGTGGCTTTCCAGCCATTTATAATTAAACAAATCTCTGCCCGTACTTTTGGGAGGGGGGGAAGAAAAAAAATCGATCGACAGTAATTTATCAAGTAGTGAAGGAATGATGTTGCCGGTTGCCGCCCAATCGCCATTGTTATCAAAATGTTTGCCGGTGTGTCGCTGGCACCAGGCATCCAATAGTATATTACCGGGACCGCAGTCAAATCCGCTGACTTCGGCAGATGGATCTAGGTAAGTCAAATTGGCGATGCCGCCAATATTGACAATGACACGGCGGTAGCTCGAATCCATGAATGCAGCGCGATGAAAGGCGGGTACCAGTGGTGCACCCTGGCCTCCGGCGGCAAGATCGCGGCTTCTGAAATCGGAAACAACGGAAATACAGGTTAATTCAGCGAGTAGTGCGGCGTTGACAAGCTGTATAGTGTATTTTTTCTCGATTTCCGGACAGTGACGAATCGTCTGTCCATGGCATCCGATTGCGGTTATTTCATGTGGCGATACTGCGTTGTCTTTCAAGAGCTCTTTGATTGCAGCTGCATATACGTGGGCAAGACGGTTGCTGACTACTGCTGCCGTATTGAGCTCGTCATACTCGGGATGATTCAGAGCGAGTAATTTTGATTTGAGTGCATCGTCGTAAGGCAGAAAAAAGGTTTTTGCAAGTGAAATCCCGTCCGATCTGAAATCGACTAATACAGCATCGACACCATCCAGGCTGGTGCCAGACATGATGCCGATGTAATAAGCGGATTCCAAGATTAACCCAAAAAACGTTACACAAGGCCAGTAGAAGGCGTTTTGCAATTCCTATGCGATGCCAAGTTCGAGCTCAATACACTATTATCAATAATTTAAAGTCCGGTTTGCAGCCTGTTTTTTGGCTGGGTATTATCCGTATCAGTGCAGCGATCAGTTAATTATTCGATGCAAGGTGCAGACTTCGCATGATATCCAGACGGGAAAGCAGTGCCGTAGCTTCCTTCTGGAATGCTGGTAAATCTTTTTTTGCAATCGGTGTCGCTGTCGGTAGCGCTATTTTTGATGGATCACGCTGCACGCCGTTGACGCGTAATTCATAATGCAGATGTGGGCCTGTTGCCATTCCCGTCATACCGACGTAACCAATAACATCGCCCTGGCTGACACGCGAGCCATTTTTGAGGCCTTTGGCAAAGCCCGATAAATGCCCATAAGCGGTTTCGTATTGATCATCGTGTTTAATTATGATGAGTTTACCATAACCTCTTTGTGTGCCTGCAAATGTGACTTTGCCATTAGCGGTTGATTTTACAGGTGTGCCAGTTGGGGCTGCATAATCAATTCCCTTGTGTGCGCGCCATTTCTTGAGTACGGGGTGAAAGCGTGCTTTACTGAAGCCGGAGCTGATGCGTGAGAATTCAAGCGGTGCTTTCAAAAATGCTTTGCGCAGGCTTTCTCCGTCGGGCGTGTAATAGCCAAAGTCACCATTGGATGATTGAAAATATATCGCCTGGTAAGTTTTGCGATGATTGGTAAATTCGACTGCGATAACCTTTCCAGATTTGCTGGCACCGCCGCTACTGTCGATTAATGTTTCATAGACGACTGTGAAACGGTCGCCTTGTCGCAGATCACGGTGAAAATCGATCTCGGATGCCAGAATATCGATCATTTGGGTGGCGATGGTGTTGGGTATGCCGGCTTTGTCTGTTGCGGCAAAAAGCGAGCTGTTGACAGTGCCCGATTTCATCTGGATTTGTGACTCAAGTTCAACTTTCTGTTCGGACATTTTGAATACATGTTCCGTTTTTTCCATCAGGAACAGTTCTTCATTGCCGAAGAAATAGCGCAGTGTCAGTAGATTACCGTCCGCGGTTGTTTGTGCGTGGATAATTTTTCCAGGCTGCAGCCGTCGCATGGCACGGCTGTCACGGGCCGCCTGAAGAAAATTTTGCTTGTCATGTTGATTGACGTCAAGACGATCCAGTATCGCGGCTATGGTATCACCGCGGCGAATGGTTTCCTGTCGCCAGAATGATTGATCTGAGCTGGCCTCCAGTTCAGGTAATACGTCGGGCAGGTAAAGGTCGCGAACGACTTCCTTGATCTCGACTTCATGAAGGGAAGGCGAATTTGGCGCAATGCCGAAAGCGGTGACAAATCCAAATAATGGAATGGTTGATAATACTATGAGCCAGCGGAGTGTTTTTTTGGTTAGTCTCGATGATTTTTGAGCTAAAATGCTCGAATTGCTGCGTATTGGCATAAATCGCATACAGGACAGTCCCCCTTCTCTTTTATATTGATTCAATTCATGTCATGTCGCAAATACTCTTAATTCTAACACGATAAATCAAAAACATTGTACCTAAGTACACTACTCAGATAGTAAAATTGAATGTCGAGGCGGAAATGAATTTCGATTGGAACTACTTGTTAAAAATTTAATTGTGGATAATACAGTCAATCAGCAAATAGAAATAATAAAATACGGCAGCCATGAGTTGCTCATAGAAAAGGAACTCGAGAGTAAGTTGAAAGCCGGCAAGCCGTTGCGGGTTAAAGCAGGGTTCGATCCAACTGCTCCGGACTTACACCTTGGTCATGCGGTACTGTTGAACAAAATGCGGCAATTACAGGAGCTTGGGCATCATGTTTTGTTTTTGATCGGTGATTTTACCGGCATGATAGGCGACCCAAGCGGTAAAAATGCGACACGGCCACCGCTGACACGTGAACAAGTAGCCGAAAACGCCAGGTCCTACACGGACCAGGTATTTAAAATACTGCATCCTGAACAGACTGAAATTGTGTTTAACTCAACCTGGATGGATGGATTTGATGCAGCGGATTTGATCCGGCTGGCTTCGACGTATACCGTCGCGCGCATGCTGGAACGTGATGATTTCGAGAAACGTTACCGCAATAATCAGTCTATCGCGATTCACGAATTTTTGTATCCGTTGGTACAGGGTTATGATTCTGTTGCTTTGAAAGCTGACCTGGAGTTGGGAGGTACGGATCAGAAGTTTAATCTGCTGGTAGGGCGAGAACTGCAAAAGCATTTTGGTCTGCCACAGCAGTGCATTCTTACTATGCCTCTGCTGGAAGGCCTGGATGGTATCAATAAGATGTCCAAATCGCTGAGCAACTATGTCGGAATTACAGAAAGCCCGACAGAAATTTTTGGCAAATTAATGTCGGTTTCAGATCAATTAATGTGGCGTTATATTGAATTACTGTCATCCGAGCCTATCGAAACCATACATGGCTGGCAGCGGGAGGTCAAAGCAGGACGGAATCCAAGAGATATCAAGGTAATGTTTGCACAGGAAATCGTTACGCGCTTTCACAGTCGCAACGCAGCCGAGTCAGCGCTTGTTGATTTTGAAATGCGATTCAAGCGAGGAGCGCTTCCAGACGAAATACCTGAAAAGACTGTTCAGGTCGATGGTACAGCCATCCGGTTGACGTCTCTTATGAAACAGGCCGGGCTATCTGCAAGCACAAGTGAAGCAATGCGCATGATTGATCAGGGTGCTGTCAAAGTAGATGGAGAAAAGGTCGAGGATAAATCGAAAGAAATACAGCGATGTGAGACGATTGTTATACAAGTCGGCAAGCGCAAGTTTGCCAGAGTGACAACTGCATAAGCCACTTGATTTTTTGTCCGGTTTGTCTAATTTTTATTTAAGGAAAAAATCATGATTCGTAATCCAATAGATGTGTCCACGCGTGTGAGTTCCAATCTCTCAGCATTGATTGAGACTCGTTTGAACACGGATGATCCCGAGGAATATGTCACGCTCGCAGTTATACGAGACTATCTAACCGATATGCTGTCGGCGGCGTTTACCGAGACGGAACATATCCATCACTTTGATATCAATGATTCGCTGCTTGACGAGCTGGACGCATTGATTGAAGAATTTGGTGAAACGGCGCTGGCGAGTGATTTCGTGCAAAACAGCGCCAGCGAACCTATGTCACGAGTCATTGACGCGGTAATTAACAGTAGGGATCAGGATAACCCGCCGACACTGGAAGCAGTCAGAGAAGCTATCGCAATGGGGTTGCCGGCAAGACTCGTTGGTGATGGTGTGCTGGATGAGGACGAAGATGATGCGCTACTTGCAGAAATCGATGCGTTAATCAATCGGCACGGTGGTGATGCGCTGGCCGAGGAGTTTTTACGTTACGAATAAGGTCGGGTATCCGGTCAGCACCTGAATCCTTCGTTGATTGAAGGAAAAGAGTAATAAGCGGTTTAGGAAGCCAGCAAAAGTACGTCTGAATGACCAGCCTGAATGCCACTTATAATCCGGTTGCACAGGCGAAATAAAAACCGCGCACCAAAATCGATGCACGGTTTTTAGTAATACAGCTTATTTTCTAATGATGCAAATGACAGCTGACCGGTTAGGGAACAGCATTTTTCTGCGCATCAGTCAAGCCAGCCTGCCATCCGGATGGCAGATGTTGTACCCAGCCGTTATACACATTGGGGATTGCCAGTACGCCCTGGCCGCCCATGCCCGCCAGGCTGACCACAGCGTCATCCGTAGCTGCAGTGTTATCTGCCATGGAGATTGTGCCGGCAACAGTAGCATCAGAGAAATTGCCGTCGCCATTCGGGTCAGGGTCGACCACAATCAGCCGGTTGGAAAATTTACTGCTGACATAGGCATAATAACCGCCACCGGCCTTGGCACCGAAATTGACACCATGACAGCCAGGGTCGCAAGGTAATATGGCCACGACCGTGTCAGAGCTGGTGTCGACAACAGTGATGGTGCCGCCCGTATTTGCCGTGACCACCACGCGGCCGGTCGGATCAACGGGCGTCTGAATCGGTAAAATGCCGGAATTTGCCGCGCCTTCGCCCGTTACGGGATTATAAGCAGCAATCAGATTGATGTATGGCTTGCCGCCGTTTGCAGCTACCGGAACCGGATTCCCGTCAAAGTCGTAAACACTCAAGGAATGGTCCAGCAGGTTGGCGGCGTAAATTCTGTCGTTGCCGACGCCAATCGCGATTGGGTGTGGCCCGTGTGGAAAGTTGCCGCCAGCGGCCGGACGTGCCATGATCTGCCCGGAATTGCCGTCATAAAAACCGGTATCCGATGTGTTGATATTCGGTGTAACGATTTTACCTGCCGGTGTAATCCAGTGACCATGCGGGTTTGCCGGTACCTGTCCAGGCAATTGCGTAGGAATGCTGGATTCCGGCGTCGTCGTGCCTGCCGGAATGGTGACCACCCTGTTTTCGCCATTAATGGCCACGGTAATATCATCACTGTCCGGCATCGTCATGACATGCGATGGTGAATCGCCAATTCGAATATTGTCGATCAACTGGCCGTTGGACTGATTAATGAACGTCAGCTTGTTGTCGAACCATTGCGTCTGGAAAACGGTCGACTGATTTCGGTCAACCCACATATTATGTGGATGATTCATATTGATTGACGGCAATGCAATCTTGCGTTTGATCGTCCAGTCCGATGTGTCGAGCACAGTGATGGTTCCGGGTTTGGTTTTACTGGCCGTTTTTTCAAACTGCGTATTGATCCATACCTCGCCAACGCCTGGCGTAACGGGATTGGACAATGGACCCAAGGCAATGTCCTGACCATACCGGCTTTCGAGTACAGCTTTCAGATTCAACACCGCTCCACCGCTCAAGCGTACGTCAACGTTCGGGTATTCCGCATGCCATGGCGCGGCAGATGTGTAATCCTGCCAGTTTCCCTGGGTCGTAGCGACAAAAAATGTTCTCAGCAAGCGTGTAGCGAGATCGCTGGTAGTTGGCAGATCATGGATGCCAACCACCAGATCAATAGCTTCGCCCAAATCCAGTCCATCCGTGCTGGGGTCGTCTACAATTACGGCGCCAAACATATAAGGGTGGATTTTACAGGTGAATACATACAGACCCGGTGTGTTGAGCTGTACAATGCCGCCGCCGCGGTAGGCCTTGGTCTGATCAAACGGGATGTCATGTTTGTTATCCGTGTCCGCATCACTTGGCCAGATCAGGGTTGTAATGGTGTGCACCGCGTTGGTGTCCGACATAATGAAATGCGCACTGCTGCCGGGGGCCATTACTTCAAGTGAGCGGGTTTTGATATTAAGCGCACCGATCGGACCGGCGGGGTCGATGATCGCATCGCTGCGCGTGCTTCTGAACCAGCTGCCGGGCTCGTCCGAAATTTCAAAGGTCACCAGACCGGGATCGCTCTGGTTGGGACTCAGGAGTATCGCGCCATACGGTGACGCGCCCGCAACGCTGACGCCGGATGCAGCGCCGGGTTCATCCACGCGGAACCGCGCCGCCATGTTGGATTCCATATGCGATACCACGTGGCAGTGCAAGTGCCACATGCCCGCGCCGACACCGGTGCCTGACTTAAGCGTGAAGGCGTGACTGTCGGCCTTACCGGCCAGTATTTTGACGTCAATAATATGCGGAGTGTGGCCCTGGTTAATCGGGTCGACCTCGTCAAGCCAGCGGTGTGCGTGCAGATGGAATGTATGGTCGTGCTCAAGTGACAACACATGAAAGCGCACTATTTCATCCAGATTGGCGCCAAGTACCGGGTTGGTCCAGAGAGGAGTCTGCGTACCGTTGACGATCTCGGCGCCCCAGAACGTGGAACCAACCATGAACATGATGTATTCCTTGTCCAGATCGGCGATATCGGTCGGGATGATGGTGCCGTCACCGTCGATATAGCTTTGCACCGAACCGTCGGCGGCGTTGACGACCAGAGCGCCAAACAGGCCCAGCAATCCGGATCCGTCGTCATAATACGGATATGTGCCGGTTTTGCTGGCAGTAAAGGAATAATTCTGCGAACCGCCGCCGGCAGCAGCCTCGGCCGCGTTTTCCAGAATGCCGGGAATATTAATGCCAACGGGAACGCTGGTGTTGTTCGTCAGTGAAATGTTGACTGTATCGCCCTGTTGAACAAAAAGCGTCGGACCGGGTATGGCTGTTTCTGCCGGGTAATTCTGATTCGACCCGGCGTGGCTGATCATTTTATAGCCAAGCTGGCCGTTTGGCAGCGTCTCCGCTGAAAGATTGATTGTATGCGTGGTAGTAGCGCTAATGGATTCGGCTTTGGTTTTTTTGAGCAACAACCCATCTTTAAAATAATATATGTTCCCATCATGCGTGGCTGCCAGCGCGATACTTGAAAAGAACAATGCGGCTATGAACACAACCGTTGCCGCCACTGTTTTTTTATTCGATCCAAAGATAATAAATTTCATTCTTCTGTCCTTTGATTGAGAATTACGTTTCAATTAGGGATTAACGTTAAAGTTGCCCTGCATGCCCAGTGAATTACCGGGAAAGGTGTCATCCTTATACTGTGAATCCCATGCTGCCTGGACAGCAAAAACATGCTTCTCTAATGGGCCGATTACTTTTTCAGTAATAATCAGATTTGTGCCGGGATCGATCCATCCGTAATTGTTCATTTTGAAATTGTGTGAATTGGAACCAAGCGCAATCAGATGGAAGCGGACATTGTTGCCCTGATGGGCCGTGAGCGTCGGGTTATGCCAGAGTGGCGTCTGCTGGCCTGTCTGGTTATCGATTTCCGTTCCCCAAAATGCGTCATCGCCAATAAACAGGACATATTCCTTTTTGATACTGGAAACAGGCACATTTTTTAACTTTCCGGCCTTGTTCAGGGCCTGCATACTGGTGCTGCCATTGACAATGACTGCGCCATACAACCCTCTGTCCTCTGCGCCATTGAGCGTGATCATATTATGATCGTGGTAGGCCCATGTCCCTGTTGTGCCGGGTGCGGCAATCCAGTGATACGTGTAGCTCATCGTGGGCGTGGCGCTTTCGTCCGCAACCAGATTAATGTATTCGAGGGTGCCGTCACTGTGAATATCGTAATGCACACCATGTACATGTACACTGACCTGTTCAAGTGTGGCCGAATTGCCCGGATCAAATACATGCCTCAACGTGAGCACGACTTCATCACCCTCGTCGATGACCAGGGTTGGTCCCGGTATCGTCGGCTCGGATACATACCTGGATGTCACATCGGTCTCCTTGTTGCCCCTTTTAACGATGTGCTGTGCCATACGGTAAGCAAACAGATCGTTTCCGCCTTCAACGCCGGCCGGTATTTTCTCGGCCCACAGTTCGATTATGTGCATTTTTCCCGCACTGGCAGCGAATGCGGTCTGGACGCACAACATTAACGCTAGCATGGTCAGAATATGAAAAACAAGCTTGGTCTGCTTTTGCGCGCCCCGTCGAGCAGGCACTGCTGCCGTAGGCGCAAAGCGCGAATGTTTCGACCGTAAGGTATGCATTACTTTACGTATCATTTAATTCTCCCTCCGTTAATTATTTATCTAGATTGGTGCCAAATTCAGGAAACGTAATTCCAGTGAAGAATACGTCAATGTTTTTCCAAGCATTTTTTGTGCCAGAAATGCTTAATTATTTTAAGTTGTTGATTTATATGTCGTATAAATTTTGCTGTACGGGCTGCATCGCGAAACAAAAGACCACAATGACATTAAGTAAAATATTTCGACACAATTTAAGTGCTAAAGACACTATTTTTCATAAGGTTATTGAAACATTAGAAATGTTACAAAATGGTTTCAATTTGTTGAAAGTTATGCAATTTTCACAGGCATAGGTGCGACAAATTGTCGCACCTATGCCCAAAATGCAGTGTAAAATTTTTCGACAGTGTGATGAGATGAGCACAAAAGACTGGAGATCAAGCCGCGTTTGATGAATTATTTATCAAATACTTATTGAGTATTTGCCCGGAATGAAAATGTGTGTAACAAAAATCCGGACCAGCGATGAGCGTATAAATACAGCTTCATGAAAATATGGCAAATCAATGCATGCCATTACACGAAATTTCATAAAAAGTTAAATAATCTGTAATCCTCTGTACATAAATGCAGTGTATCGTGTGTTCCTGCAACATTGTTGTTTTTATAGTAAATTTTTTAATGATTACGAGGTGTCAAACATGAAGTACAGAAATATCTCTGGAGGATTGGTAATCTTTGCACTGGCCATTGCGATGACAAGCGGTCCGTCATTTGCCAAAAATGAAACTGCGCTGAAAAAAAGTTTTCGGGAAAATGCTGTGGGCATTGCAACCAGTTCGCTCAGTAAGCAGATCAAAGAAAAATTATTGAAATTACGTAAGGAATCGTCATCCTTAGCTACCGGTGACAGTATTGTCCAGCGTTATAAAAATAAGCTCGAGGCCAAATAGAACCATGCCTGATGAATAGTCGTGACAGTTGTTGATGAGTAAATACTTTTCGACTGTTCGTTCAGTTCTAACAATTTTTCATTTATCACGCCACACGCAATAAAAACTGTGTAAAGCCATCCTGGTTTTCGCAGTTTTCGATTTGTATCTCGAGCCTTCCGGAAACGCCCGTTTTCATGGAAGGCTGTTTTTTTTTTCGATAATCAACTGCTCTGCTATCCCGCGCAGTGCGGCAGATAACCTGTCAGCGCTCCATCAAGGTATGACGTTGCTACATTAAGGCGGGCAGCGATCGCAAATAGTGTTGTATTGTATTAATCAGCAGTTGGAGTATTTTCCTGAATTTTATTCTCTGTATCGCGCTGTTACCGGATTCCGGGTCATCCGGAATCCGCTTTGAGTAATTGGGCCGCTTGTTTTCGCCAATTCTGAGATTTGACTTGAATACCTGTTTTACGGCCTGTGAAGGGGTGTTAGGTCGGGTGGGGTTAAAACAGGTGTCGTAAGCCGACTGTCCAGGTGTTGCGGTCACGGTCGACTGTCGTATTCCTGTCGATGACATTGACACGTTGATAGCCGCCGAAAAGATTCGTCCGCTTGCTCAGATGATACAGTGCGCCAAGGGTAAAGCTTTTGGCATCGCGCTTGTTCGCAAAAACCGTACGTTCGGCATGGGTCATTCCGCCTTGCGCAACCAGGGTGGCGTTACCCAGTTTGTATTGACCGCCAACATACCAGACGTCGCCATCGCCGCCGGGATTCATGGCAGAGTTACACTGACGGGTTGCTGTTTCCTTGATTGAACCGAGCGCGGCAGCGTCCGAACAGGTTGCGGCGCCTATCGCATCGCTGACGAATTCATACTGACCCTGCAGCTGAAAATCATTATATGACCAGATGCCGCCGATGCGACCGACTTCTTCGGTTTTCAGGTTGGCAGTTGTCACTCGTTTCTGGAACGTACTGACGTTGTCCCTTGAGTATCCGCCGAAGACCTGGAATTTATGCGCCAGAAAATCAAAATTATATTTCGCGGCAACCTGAACGTCCCACTCACCGTCTTCACCACCGGTTTCGCCGATGTTGAAGCCGTCACCACCGAGAGCGCCACCGAGATGAGCTTCCAGTTTTTCAGCGTCTCCGGGCATAAACAGGACGGCGAAAGAAAAACCATGAAATTCTGTGGAGGTAAACCTGACAACACTATTGACCGCAGAATACGCGCCGGCACCGAGGCCGTTGGCGCTGGCAACCATGGTGCCGCCACTGCCGGCAGCCTGCAAGGTTGTATAAACAAATGGATCAATGGTCCAGCCACCGGCAAAATCCGCGAACGGCGAATGCGTACGTCCTATTTTTAATGTGCCGATTTTGTCGTTATTGATGCCGACAAAAATTTCCCGGCTGCCCTGGGTTGCGCCGTTGGTATTGAAACCGAAATCGATCATCGCCATTGCCTGAAACCCCCCGCCCAGGTCTTCAAACACACGGAAACCCCATGAGGAAAAAAACGTTGGGTCGTTTACCGTGGACTGACTGGAATATCCCTCGATATTGATATGACTGTATTCAGACTGGATTCTGCCAACAACAGAAAATTTAGATCCGAAAGCGGATGCTGTGGCAATTAATGTGACAAGACCGGTCAATATTATAGCAATCAAATGCTTATTCATCATAATCCTCTTTTTGTATGAAATGTTTAATAAATTTGAAAACAAAGCTTTATAAGCCTGTAACAAATGACTTCTACAATCCTTCCAGGTCTGCGCAAGTGGGAAGATAAAGCCGAATCGTTTCATTTTGATGAAAACGGAGCCGAACGATAAAGCAGTCGGACCGCGAAAGATGTGGGGATTCTCACACCTTAGATTGATTGTCCATAAACGATAAATTGACCGGGGTAATGTGGGAAAACTCACAGGGAATGACGCCTGTTTCAAATTATGATGCCGGGCGTTTTACGTTAAGTTGTGCCCCGTAATTGGGCGGGTCTTCCGGTTCAGTTCCGGGTTTTAAAACCGGAAGCTGTTTCAAAAACAGCTTGCGGTTCAGTTTTCCTGATTCATTGAGTCACTTATGCACAATGAATCAGGAATTTCATGTCAATCTTGGAGGAATTTAAATGATTTCAAAAATAAAGCCTGGCCATATGGCCTCGCTAACAGCAGCATTTATGCTGGCATTCTCAGCCAGCACGATCAGCGCCGAAGAAACTGAGTTCGACGGTGATAATGAAGTGCATTTCCGCAGTACTAACTATTCAGGCAATCACAATCAGGCTGTTTACAATGAGCATTTGCAGCCTGTGGTTACCGCGATCGACTACCACACTCGTGTGATCTACCTGTTTAATTATGAAAACGACAAACTGATTATCATTGATCCGCTGACCAGTATTAACGGCTGGCCGGGTGATATACCGCTGCAGCATACCGCGGTATTGCCTGAGGGCGATATGATCTATATCACATCTGATAATACGGAAAACCACCCGTCTTATGTGATTGCATTAAAAGTGCTCGACATTGACTGGAATGCAGGGACCGTGTCTTTGAATCTGGAATCGCTGATGGTGGCGGACAGCCCGAATACACCGGCCGAACTGCCTTTCGTCGAACCGGTCAATGATGTCCAGAATGTACCCAACTGGCTGATTGGTAGAGGTACGCAGATTCACGGCAATACGCTGCTGCCTTATTCGGATTTCATGTATATGACCGAATTTACCTCGGACAGAGTGCGGGTCGTCGATCTGAAAACGAATCAGCTGGCCAGTGTCGACCCGATTGCAATACCGGGTTATACGGAACAAACGCATGGTATTAACTTCAATCGGTCAGGTACCGTCGGACTGGGCACTGGGTATTTCTTCGACAATAGCATGATCGATGTATACAAGCCCAACAGAGAGACAGGCGAATTGCAAGTGGTTGGCCAGATCATGCTGGGTAATGAAAAAAGACATGCCGCCTTTACACATTTTGTCTACTGGCTGGACGAGCGTTTCGCTGTAACGGCCTCGATGCAGTTTGATAAAACGTCACTGACGCCGGACACCACCAGAAGGATTATTCCTCCGAGTGTATGGTTGCTGGACACCGTTGAAGGGACTGCTACGAAAATCATTCGCCATACGAAACGTGTGAACGGGCGTGGTGTGTTCCGTTCGCCTTCCGATCTGGCGGTTGTCAACGGCAAACTTTATCTGGCTGAAGAAGATACGCTGGATTATAACTTTGGTGAAGACGGTTATATTTCAGTCTGGGACTTAACCGATCGCTACAATCCGCGTTTCATTAAGCGGATGAAACCGGGGCATGAACTGCCGCAGGGTTACTCTGTTGCGCACACCATCAGCCCGACGCCGGACAACCGGTACCTGATCGTGGCAAGCTGGGTTTCTGGTTATGTGTTGAAAATAGACACGGTGACAGACCAGGTTGTTAAACAGTGGGGTCCTGAGGACGGTCTGGTGCAGCCGCATGGTATTTTTGCAGCAGGCGGAACTCGCTGAAGCTAAGCGTTTATAGTGCAAGTCAAAACCCATCGGCAGCTCACGGTAGATCTCGTGCCGGTCTCTGGCTGGTGGGTTTTTGAAACGCTGCACCGATTCTTTGTGTTAAATCTAAAAGGAGATGCTAAGTTGAAAAAAATGTTTTTTCATGAGAGCAGCGTGTTTGCAGTGATAACTGCGGTGCTGCTTTTCATGCAGACCGGTCTTGCGGCGGCGCCACTCGTTCTGCCGCGCCCCGTCCCGCTGCAGGCAGAGACAATCGCGCATCTGAAACAGGCGCATGTGAACGCCAATGAAAGCGATCAATGGCAACTGGTGGTTTTCGGGTTTACCCGCTGCAAGGATATTTGCCCGACCTCGCTTGGCAACCTGTATATGCTGATTCAGGCTGCTTCCGCTGAGAATATTCAATTAAACGGCACTTTCGTTTCAATCGACCCTGATCGTGATTCTGCTGCTGCGTTGTCGAGCTATACAGAGCGGTTCGGATCTGATATTTCGTATTTACGTTTTGAAGGTGAGCAACTGGAGCAATTTAAAAATGCTTTCGGTGTTGAAGTCGCTTTCTATACGAAAAGTGCAGGAAATATGGAAAATTACCAGGTTGATCACAGCACGACCGCTTTTCTGATTGATCCGGAAGGCAGGATCAAGGTGATGTTCGATGCAGTCAAAGACGCAGCTGACATTGCCGTACTGTTTAAGGAAAACGGGGAATTGTTCTTATGATTGCCAGGATCGCCTTGCTGTTTTTTCAGCTCAGTTTGCTGGTTGGACCCGCTGTAGCCATGCAGCTGGAGGCTGATCCGCGCGTTATCATTTCTTTTATGGATAAATCGTTACCGCCGGAGCAGGATATTTTGCGTGTCACTTCCGATGTCACACCGGACAACCATCTGGTATTCCAGGTGCAAACCAAGGGAGAGCGGGTAGGCGGGGAAAGTAATGATTATGTGATGCTTCATATTCAGCACGAAAAAACCTATGCACTGATTATTCCGTTAAATAGTGATGCGAATGAGGCAGTTCGGATTTATGAGGCCGCACTGGAGCCGGATAGTCCGTTGACCGCGATTACCTTTAAAGAATCGCCGCTAAGCAGCGAATATGCCGGATTTGACGCGACACGTATTGAACGGGGAACGAAATTTACAATGCCGCTGGACTGGATTAATTTCGGCGCAGATTTCGGTTTTGACGCTTATACAGTGGAAGCCACCGTAGAGGAAGACACACTGCAGATTAACGCTGTCCATGATCAGGCCAGGCGTGGACGAGCGCAGCCCAAGCAGATATCAGCGATTACATTGCTGAACAATATTTGTTCACCAAAAAAATAGACGGCACAATTTTTTGAACGATGTGTGAGTTGTTTTCGTTTTATCTGTCCGTCTTACTGTCCTGTGCTGTTTTGTGGCAATCTGATAAAAAAACCGGGAAACTATCTGTGGAAATTCGCACAAACAGGGAGAAATTGAATAATGTATGCAACAGCTGGTATAGGAAAATGCAAATAGATGTTTGAAATTTGCCTGGTAGAAAGCGATGATGCAAAGTGTGCTGTTAATAAAACGTTGGCAGCGACATTCCCATCCACAGTAAAACGAGAATGATCATGGTAATGCCGACACCTATGGTGCCAATAATCATACCGATTAGTATGGTGATGCCGTCCTTGCTCAGCAGCCCAAGTGACATTATCAGAATGCCCCAGCCAGGTGGAAAATTGGTTAATGGTATGGGAAGCGATATTGATAATGCGAAAACAAACGTAAAAATGCCAATGATTCGTTCCCAGGTGTGCACGCTGATATAAGTCAGTCGTGGCTGCAACCGTTTTTCTATTTTTTTTAGCCATGGATTGGCTTTAGCAATCAGTTTCTCCAGACTTTCGCGTTTGATTTTTTTGGTCGTGATCCATAGCGGCAGCCAGGGTGATTGCATGCCGATGATCATCTGGACTGAGAAAATAAAGAGTGGAATCGAAAAAAAAGTGGTGTAACCGGGGGGTACCGGTACCGGAAGACAGAGCGGCAAAGCTGCGATTGCCAGCAGAATGCCAAAACCGCGTTCGTGCAGAGAGTTTTTGATCTCGCCAATGGTCACTGTGTCGCTTCTATAAACAACAACGACTGTTTCCAACAGCTCAGAGGTGGAACGCTCTTTTGCGTTATGATTGTTTTGCGCTGATGAATTGTTATTATTGCTCGGGTTAGTGCTCATCGGTTTTTCCTACACTGTAGGCCGTATCTTTCCAGATAATTGGTGTCCGGTAAAGTCGTAATGAACGGTTTTTGTTGCTGATCATGAAAGCCGGTGGTTCTGAATGGATTTTGATTGCGTTATTCATACCGCAGGGCATCAACCGGTTTCAGCGACGCGGCTTTTCGGGCAGGATAAAAACCGAAAAAAATTCCCACTGCCGAGGAAAACAGAAAGGCCAGAAAAACCATACTTAGAGTGATGACCACGAGCATATCAATAAGCTGACTGATTATCCAAGCGCTGCCAATCCCCAGAATGACACCGATCATACCACCCATAAAACAGATCATTATGGCTTCCAGCAGGAATTGAATTAGAATAGCATTCCTGTTGGCTCCGATAGCCATACGAATGCCGATTTCACGGGTGCGTTCGGTGACGGAAACCAGCATGATATTCATGATGCCGATACCGCCAACCAGTAATGAAATCGAGGCGATAGCGCCCAGGACGATAGACAAAATTTTAGCTGTGTCGGTAGCGACATCCGCAATAGCGGTCAAATTACGTACTGTAAAATCATTTTCCATACCATCGGAGATACGGTGACGTTGCCGCAGAAGCTGTGTAATTTCAATTTCTGCTTCTTCCATTGTTTCGGCAGATTTTCCCTGAACCAGCATATAACGTATCGAGCCCGGAAACTGATTGCCGGTTATCTGGCGTTCGCTGGTCGTAATGGGAATAAAGACGTTATCGTCCTGATCGCGTCCACTTAAGCTTTGACCCTTGGCGGCAAGCACGCCGACAACCAGAAATGGTCGATTGGTGATCCTGATTGTTTTGCCGACCGGGTTAATCGTGCCAAACAGGTTCTCAGCCGTGACGGAACCCAATACGACGACACGCGCCGCTGAACGTACATCAGTCTCGGAAAAGATCGAGCCGTCTTCGATTGTCCAGTTTCCAACCATAAAATAATCCGGCGTGGTTCCTGTGATTGACGTACTCCAGTTTTTTGCATTGAAATTTAATTGTGCCGTACCGCTGATGACCGGCCCCGTTGCATTGACCGTGGGGAGTTCCGCAATGGCCATTGCATCATTTACCGTCAACGTCTTTACACTCCCGCTGCCAAAACTCAGGCCGCCTGATGAAGTTGCACCCGGCAGTACGATGAACAAATTGCTGCCCATCGTTTCGATGGATTGATTGATTTTTGTTTGCGCACCCTGTCCAATAGACAGCATCAGGACCACGGCGGCTACGCCGATGATCATGCCGAGCATAGTTAGCCCAGTGCGCAAACGGTTCATGCGCAGAGCACGCATTGCTTCTCCGATGATAGTGATCAACTTCATATCACGGCAACAATCAGAAAGAGGTCAACATCAGGGAATGGCATCATGGTGTGCAATCAAACGGAAGGAGTGATGATAACAATGAATCATATAACCGGGTCAAGTGCGTTCTCAAGTGCCTGATCGCCATCATATACAATGCTGCCGTCCTTGATAAGAATCAACCTTCTGGCGTAAGCCGCGATGTCTTTTTCATGCGTTACCAGGACGATTGTGATTCCCTGTTCACGGTTTAACCGCTCAAATAAAACCATGATCTCTTGGCTGGTTTGGGTGTCAAGGTTACCCGTGGGTTCATCGGCGAGTATCAATGGCGGCTGGTTGATCAGCGCGCGGCTGATGGCCACGCGCTGTTGCTGGCCGCCGGATAATTGATTGGGATGGTGCATGGCGAATTTTTCCAGCCCGGTGCGCCGTAGCTGCTCCATAGCCTGTTGTCGACTGCTGGCGCGGTTTTCTCCGGCATACAATAGCGGAACTGCAACATTATCAAGCGCTGTCATGCGATTTAACAGGTTGAAACCCTGAAATACAAAACCGATATAACGATTGCGAAGCCGGGCAAGTGCATCATTTGACAGCATGGCCACATTCTGGTTTTCCAGCCAGTAATCCCCGCTTGTTGGTGTGTCCAGGCAGCCGAGTATATTCATCAGAGTCGATTTGCCCGATCCAGAATGGCCCATGATTGCGACAAATTCACCTTTTTCAATATTCAGATTGATATTTTGTAACACCGCGTTTTCGATCGTTTTGCCATCGGCATCTATGAGTTTGTAGCTTTTGTGCAGTTGCGCAATTCGAATGAGTGCAGAGGGTGAGGGTGCTGGCTGGTTTGTCGACATGTTTGAGTCTATCAGAACATCCTGAATCTAAATTTGGTCTGAGAATCCTTCGTATCACTTTTTTCCCGTATGACTACATTGTCGCCAGCGTTAACGGTGCCGGCGACAATTTCAGTGAAATGACCGTCTGTAATTCCCCTGGATATAAATGTCGCAACAGGGTGACCGTCAATCAGCCGGTAAATCACGGATTGACCGGGCTGTCCGGCAGGTCGCTGCTGCTTGTTTGGACTGGATTCGGACGCTTTAGGTTGATATCGTAGCGCAGCATTTGGTACGCGCAATACATTTTGTTTTTGATTGACAACAAAATGAATATTGGCAGTCATGCCGGGTAAAAGTGAACCATCAATGTTATTGACCATGGCAACAACATTATAGGTAACGACGTTTTCCTGTATTGTCGGGTTAAGACGAACCTGTTTGACCCTGCCGGTGAATGTGCTCTCCGGATAGGCGTCGACGGTAAAATTGATTGGCTGGTCGATGCGCAGTAAACCGATATCCGCTTCAGCAACACTGATATTGATCTGCATTTCACGTAAATCTTTGGCTATCTGAAACAGCACAGGCGTCTGAAAATTTGCGGCAACGGTTTGTCCGACATCAACATCGCGCGCAATCACGACACCGGATATCGGTGATTTGATAATACTGTAATTCAGATTGGCGCTGTCTCTTTCAACCTGTGCCTGACTGACCGCCAGTTGTGCATTTGCTGCATCGAGTTCCTGCCTGACGATATCGAGCGCTTCAATCGAGATGAAGCCTTGTTCATACAATTCTCGATGACGCTTGAGCTTGCTTTGCGCAATACTGTACTGCGTCTGCGCACTAAGCAGGTTGGCCCTGGATTGCTGTAACTGTGCCTGCAGCAATGCCGGGTCGAGTTCCGCAAGAATCTGGCCGGTCTCGACCTGGTCGTTAAAATCGGCATGCAGTTTGGCAACTGTACCTGATACCTGGGTACCGACATTCACGAGAACAACAGGTGTCAATGTACCGTTCGCGGAAATGGTCTGAATGATGTCGCCATAATCCAGTGTGCGCGTCAGATAAGAACTGGCCTCGGGTTCATCGTCATTGCGTGAGTACCAGTACACCACCGCCGCGCTTAAGAGAAGCAACGCTGTGATGATAGATCGGGTGTTACGAATAAACATGATGATTTGTTGAAGGAATACACTGGAAGCAGAGCGATAAACGCCTTTTCGTGTACTGATGACCGCTTCGCAATCGTGCTTGGAGTCTTTTCTTAAAGTTATAAAAAACCGGTTTGTCGACTGGCATGATACTGAGACATTTCATGGTATTTCTGGTTCAATACGTGCCTGGGCACAATATGAACTGTTGCATTATTTGCATACGGTACATACAAGAGAGATAAATAAAATTGACTGAATACTATCTGGTTTATAGTAAACTTTCCAATCACTTGTTAAAATTAGCCCTTTGATGATGCTAAGAAACATTTTAACTTTACAATAATACTAGGATTGTTCATGACTACCGAAGATTTTCGTTCTGCAAAGAATATTGCTACATTTTATCCACCACAACGAATTTTAATGGGACCCGGTCCGTCCGATACGCACCATCGTGTGCTATCGGCCATGGCACGGCCAACGCTGGGTCATCTTGACCCGGTTTTTGCCAATATGATGGAAGAAATCAAGGATTTGTTGCGCTATGCTTTTCAAACCAAAAACAAAATGACGTTTTCAGTTTCCGGCCCTGGATCTGTGGGGATGGAAATGTGTTTCGTCAACATGATAGAGCCGGGCGATAAAGTGGTGGTGTGCCGTAATGGCGTGTTTGGTTCGCGGATGATTGAAAATGTAGAGCGACACGGAGGGGTAGCGGTAGTTGTAGATGACAAGTGGGGAGAACCCGTTGATCCGCAAAAAGTCGAGGATGCGCTCAAGCAACATCCGGATGCCAAAATTCTGGCTTTTGTTCATGCCGAAACATCGACCGGTGTATTGTCTGATGCGCAAACACTGTGTGAACTTGCGCGACGATATGATTGCTTGACGATTGTTGATACGGTAACGTCGCTGGGTGGTTCTCCTATCAAGGTTGATGAATGGGGTATTGACGCTATTTATTCAGGCAGTCAGAAGTGCCTTTCATGTCCGCCAGGCTTATCGCCAGTCAGTTTTTCCGAGCGCGTGACCAATCTGGTTAAGAATCGTAAAACCAAAGTGCATAGCTGGTTTATGGATATTGGCCTGCTGCTGGGTTACTGGGGATCATCGACGCGTACGTATCATCACACGGCGCCGACCAATTCACTGTATGCTCTGCACGAATCCCTGGTGATGCTGTATGAGGAGGGTCTTGAGCGTTCATGGGCGCGCCATCGGCGCAATCATGAAGCTTTTAAAGCGGGTCTTGCAACCATGGGTATCAACTATGTGGTTGACGAGCAATACCGTCTGCCACAGCTGAATTCCGTTTATATACCGGACGGCGTCGATGATAAAGCGGTTCGGGACAGATTGCTCGCCGATTACAGTCTGGAAATCGGTGCCGGTCTTGGCGATTTTGCCGGAAAAGTCTGGCGTTTTGGTCTAATGGGTACATCCAGCCGCGTTGAAAATGTGGTGATGTGTTTGAATGCACTGGAAACAGTGTTCTCGGACATGGGTGTGAATCTCAAACGCGGGACCGCTGAATCTGCGGCACATCAAAGCTATGCAGAGAATCCAATGCCTTAAGCGCTATGCCTTGAGGTTTGGAGAAATTTTTTTCGTTAATCCGGAATTGTTTTCGGTTTATACGCCTTAAACCCGTTTTTCCACTGCTTGTAAAGTGGAAAAACGGTGCTTAGAAACGAATCTGGGATGATCCGATCCTTATGCTTCTGGATTTTCCTCTATCTGTTGTTGCTGCATTGCTGATAGCTTTTTTTGTATCCTATTGTTCAATTGCATGGCTCATACAGTGGAAAACATCTGTAGTTCTTGATTATCCGAATTCAAGATCACTGCACACCAGACCTGTGCCGCGTATCGGCGGCATAGGTTTGCTGGCCGGCGTGATCTTGGCATGGCTGGCTGTATCGGCACAGCTTCCTGTACCTGTCTGGCTGGGTATTGGCATATTGGCCGGGATATCGATTGTTGACGACATCCGGAATGTACCAGTCGGCTATCGTTTATGTGTACATTTTCTGGTTGCGCTGGGATGCTGCTTTTCTCTTATGCTCGATTTGCATGAATGGCCGTTGGTAGTAGGCATTACGCTGGCTGTGCTGTGGATGTGCAATCTGTTTAATTTTATGGATGGCTCTGATGGTCTTGCTGGTGGCATGATATTGTTCGGATTCGGTTTTTACGGGTTGATGGCTTTTTTATCCGGTGATATCGGTTTTGCTGTAACCAATTTATCGGTGGCGGCAGCATCGCTTGGATTTTTACTTCATAATTTTCATCCGGCACGGATTTTTCTTGGCGATGTGGGTGCGATTCCGTCAGGTTTTCTGGCAGCCGTCATGGGTTTGATTGGATGGATGAATGGGTTATGGTCGTTATGGGTGCCATTATTAATTTTTTCGCCATTTATTGTGGATACAACGGTGACCTTAACAAAACGATTGCTGCGAGGTGAGAAAATCTGGCAGGCGCATCGAGAACATTACTATCAACGAATGGTACAAAGCGGTCTGGGGCATAAAAATACGGCATTGCTTGGATATGGGTTGATGTTGTTGGCAGGTGCGAGTGCCGTCTGGATGAATGGTCAGGCTGCAAATATTCAATTAGCTGTCGTTCTCATATGGGGAACGATCTATCTGGGCTTGATATTGATGGCAGATCTGAGTAAGAAACCCTACGCAGGTGAGCGTTAAAATGCTGGGAAACAAATTCGGTATACGTTCAGTTATCGCGTTCTCCCATGATTTGTTTGCGGTTGCAGCAGCCTGGTTACTTGCCTTTCTGTTTTACCTGGATTTTAGAATTTCAGTTTTACCGTTTGCGTTATTTTTCGATTTAATGTCCTGGATACTGCCGGTTCAGGCAGTTACTTTTCTGTGGCTCGGTTTGTATAGAGGGCTGTGGCGTTACGCCAGCCTGCCGGATTTGAAGCGTATTACTGTTGCGGTATTGTTAAGCGCTGTTTTTGTTTCAATTATTATCTGGCAACGCGGGCTCCTGGAGGTGGTGCCACTTTCAGTCAGTGTACTGGCACCGGTTTTGCTCTTGATGATTATGGGTGGCAGTCGGCTGATCTACCGTGCCTGGAAAGAGCGTCGCTTATACAGCCTTGAAAACTATGATGGCAAGCTGGTGCTGATATTGGGTGCAGGAAGTACAGCAGTTAATCTCGTCAAGGATCTGGCAAGCAGTCACGACTGGCATGTCGTTGGTTTATTGGACGATGATCCCAGAAAGCTGGGTACCCGTCTGCATGGTGTGCGAGTGCTGGGAGTGATTGACAATTTACCGCATTGGGTGCAGAAGTTAAATGTAGGGCATGTCATCATTGCCATGCCTTCACTCTCGCACCGGTTGCGCCGCCATATATTGGAAATGTGTTCTGAAATGGGCGTCAAAGCGATGATTGTTCCATCTTATCAGGATCTTATTAATGGCAAGACAACTATTTCTCAGATTCGTGAAATTCAATTGGACGACCTGCTGGGACGTGCGCCTGTCGTGCTGGACGATGAGGGGCTGCATGGGTTTCTGACAGACAAGGTTATCATGGTTACCGGCGCGGGTGGTTCAATCGGTGCTGAACTGTGTCGTCAGATTATTGCATTCCGGCCTGAATATCTGGTATTGCTGGAACGTAACGAATATGCATTGTATTGCGTGCAGGAGGAATTTGCAAAGAAGTTTCCTGATACTAAAATGTCGTTTGCGATCGGAGACGTCAAGGACGGTGCGCGTATGGATCAGTTGTTTCGGCAGTTCCGTCCAACCGTCGTTTTCCATGCCGCTGCTTACAAGCATGTGCCATTGATGGAGCATGAAAATGCCTGGCAGGCCGTTATGAATAATGTGATGGGTACTTATGTTTTGGCCAGTACGGCGATCCGTTATCAGGTAAAGAAGTTTGTTCTGGTATCAACCGATAAAGCAGTCAATCCGGTGAATATCATGGGTGCCAGCAAACGGCTGGCAGAAATGGTATGCCAGGCAATGCAGCAATCGACCAGGAATCACAATCAGTTAACCTGCTTTGTAATGGTGCGATTTGGCAATGTTCTGGGCAGCGCGGGTAGTGTTATACCCAAATTTCGCAAACAGATTGCAAGTGGTGGACCAATAACAGTCACTCACCCGGAAATGACGCGTTATTTCATGTCGATTCCCGAAGCTGCACAGCTGGTTTTGCAGGCAGGTTTGATGGGAGGGTTGAAAGGCGGTGGGGAGATTTTCGTGATGGATATGGGCGATCCCGTAAAAATCAAAGACCTTGCCAGTGACATGATTCGCCTGTCCGGTCTGGGTGAAGACGATATTCGCATAGTTTATACCGGGTTGAGGCCCGGTGAAAAACTGCACGAAGAATTATTGTCCGCAAATGAAAACACCGTGCCGACACCGCACACAAAACTCCGAATTGCACAAGCGCCTGAGGTCAATGAGCAATGGCTGGTGGCGTTTGTCGCCCGGTTTGAAAAAATCAAATCACTTAACGATGCGGAGGTGCGAATCGAACTTGCGGGCTGGGTTCCTGAGTATGCGCCGAATGGCGAAACAGTGCACTGATTATTTTTCTGTTACAGCGCCGTTATTCAGTAAAAAAATTCGATCGATATGCTCTTCTGTTGCAGGTATAGTTTGCAGGAGTACAATCACGGTACGGTTCTGTATCAAGGTCATAAGCGCTTCATTCAAAAGCGGTCGATTCGGTTGCAACCACAGATTATCTATAATCACAACCGGAGAGTTTTTCAGCAGTGCTCGGGCGACTTCAACTTTCTGCCACTGATGTCGAGTCATGCTTGCACCGTTTTCGTCAACCCGGGTTTGCAGTCCGTCGGGCATTTCACGAACAAAGCGTGAGGCTCGCGCGATGTGGGCAACGGCAGTGATGCTGGCTTCGTTGGCGCATTCTGTCAATCCGTACGCAATATTATTGGCTACAGTACTGTTCAGGATGACAGGCTTGTTTGACACCATGGCAAAATGTGCGAGCAGATCAGCGTGTTCCATGGCTTCATATGGAATATTATCTAGCAATATTTTTCCCGTCGAAGGTTTCTTGAAGCCGAGTAATATATCAATCAGCAAAGCGCGTTCTGGTCTGGATTGACACACTAATGCCACGATCTCGCCAGGTTTGATTTTTAGATCAATCGTGTACTGTAAACTTCTTTCCGGTACCGAGCTGTAAAAGCTGGCTGATTCAAATGAAAGACCGCCTTTTGTGGCTGGAATTGCCGGTTTATCATGACGATCAACGGTGTGTTGGTCGAGTAACAAGAAAATCTGATCGAGATCTTTTTGTGCGTTTCGTGATATTCGAGGTAAATCCGCCAGTCGACTAATGGGTGCCATCATTAACAATATAGCTGCGACATAGGCTCCAAGTAGATCAATTGAAAATTGGCTTCTGACCGCCTGTTGCATCATCAGATACGATATGGCAACAATAATCAAAGCAAGAACAAGTTGGCACAATGTCTGGATAAATGCACTATAGTTGGCCTGCTGCATGATCGTTTTTTGTAATGAGTGCGATGCCTGTTTTAAAAGGCGGTATTCTTGTTGTTGGCCGTGGTACAACCGTATATGTCGAAAATTGTCGATTGAACGCCGTAGATGACTAACCAGCTCGGTAAACAACGGTTTCTCTGCATGAAGGAAAGCATTGCGTTGTCCCTTCATGACTTGCAGCATAAGAATGGCAAAAGGGATCAGTAAAGCAATAAAAAGCGCAAAATCCTGATCAAGCCAGATCAGGTATGCGACCAGACCGAAAAGGATCAGTATGTCGCGCACAAGTACGGTGATTATATGAACTGTAAACCGGGAAATTTCTTCGATGCTGGTAAGCGCTTTTATCGTCGACAGATGTTTGTCCAGCTGCTGATAACGGCATATGGGCAGATTGAGAATTGTGTTGAATAAATCAGCGTTCAGTTGTTTGAGAAGACAATTGTTCGCCTTTTCCGACAGGTATTTGTTGCCATAATCGGCGAGACTGCGGATGATCAGCAATAGCATCACTGCCAGAAACCCTGCCTGTATGGCATATGTGTTTTTTTCAATAAATGCGGCGTGCAGTATCTTCTGAATGTAAAAGGGTATAGCTGACAGCGTGGATGCGATAATTAATATTACCAGCAATGCAACAAAGAGCGTTTTACGACAGCATGCCATTTTTTCTGCAAGGCGCTTGTAATATTGTGTGTGAATCATATATGTATGAAGTTGGTATTACGTGGTTTCCAGCGATAAAACGTGTGCGTCTGGGTCTGTTTATATGAACGACAGCCAGTATTTTAAGCTAGAAGCATTTGCTTGGGTTTTATGTGATCAGGAGTAATATAGTACAATGTTTTCTGGTTCAGCACGTGATTGACCGATTGTTTTACGCGTTTTTGGTACGATCATTACCCGAAAGCCTGTGGTTTGTTTTTTTGTCAGTAATCTCAGGATGACCAATGTTTTTCTGACTGGCGAACCGTATATTTGCTACGATAACCCGCTACGGTTTTTTAAGTGATGATAATTCCTCGGATATGATCTGTACCATTCTTAAGCACCCATTCGACAGGCAGGGAATAGCTACAGGATGCTTCCTGCAACAGCTACCGAAACGGAAAATTTGAGTCTTGACCGATGATAGCAACACAACTGGATATACCCGATGTTTTTTTGATACAACCGAAAGTATTTGGTGATGCACGCGGTTTTTTTTTCGAAAGTTTTAATTTGCGAGAGTTTCAACACGTGATCGGTGAGTATGTGTCCTTTGTGCAGGCAAACCATTCCCGTTCAGCCAGACAGGTGCTACGCGGACTGCATTACCAGATCAGGCAGCCACAGGGCAAATTGGTTCGAGTGGTTGCAGGTGAAGTTTACGACGTAGCTGTTGATTTGCGCCGTAAGTCGCCGACTTTTGGACACTGGGTTGGCGAGATTCTGAGCGCTGAAAACAAAAGACAACTCTGGGTGCCTGCCGGGTTTGCGCACGGTTTCGTCGTGCTGTCTGAATACGCTGATTTTCTGTACCAGACAACCGATTACTGGGCGCCGCAACATGAGCGCTGTATTCTCTGGAAGGATCCTGTGCTGAGTATTGACTGGCCTATCGATGGAGAACCGATTCTTTCTGAAAAGGACATGCAAGGGCTGTCGCTCAAAGCAGCAGAGGTTTACGAAGCTTTGTAAAAAAAACCAGATAGCGCAATGGCAAAGCAGAAATCAATTTATGTTTGTACGGAATGCGGCGGGCAGATGTTGAAATGGCAAGGGCAGTGCACACACTGTCAGTCATGGAACACACTGGTCGAAACAGTAGCCGAAAAACAGGTAACGCGATTTAGTCCGATATCGAAAATTGACAGAATGGAAAACCTGAGTGATGTCGAGGTGCAGGAGGAGTCTCGATATTCGACCGGTATCTCCGAGCTTGACCGGGTACTCGGCGGCGGTCTGGTGCGAGGTGGTGTTGTGCTGCTGGGTGGGGATCCCGGTATTGGCAAATCTACATTATTGCTGCAAGCATTGGCGCATTTGTCGACTGAACATCAGGTTCTGTATATCAGCGGCGAGGAATCAGCTCAACAGGTTGCGTTACGTGCCAGACGTCTTGCCTTGAATGTGCAGTCAGTGCCGCTTTTTGCAGAAATTCAACTGGACAGAATTCAGACGGTATTGAGTGGGAATCAGCTTGATATTGCTGTTGTTGATTCTATTCAGACAATATACTCTGAAACGCTGCAATCCGCGCCAGGTTCGGTGGCGCAAGTGCGGGAATGCGCAGCTCAACTGACCAGGATGGCCAAAGCAAGCGGTATTGCGCTGATATTGATTGGACATGTTACCAAGGAAGGCGCACTGGCCGGGCCGCGTGTACTGGAACACATGGTCGACACCGTATTGTATTTTGAAGGTGACATGCATTCCAGTTTTCGTATGGTGCGTGCATTCAAAAACCGTTTCGGTGCAGTGAACGAACTGGGTGTATTTGCCATGAGCGAGAAGGGGCTGCGTGAAGTCAGAAATCCCTCGGCATTATTTCTGTCACATCATGACGGACAGGTGGCGGGCTCCTGCATTATGGTGACACAGGAAGGTACGCGTCCGCTATTGGTTGAAATACAGGCACTGGTCGATGATGCCCGTGCATCACATCCCAAGCGACTGAGCGTTGGCCTGGAGCAGAATCGGTTGGCGATGTTGCTGGCGGTCTTGCACCGTCATGCCGGAATTCCGTGTTTTGATCAGGATGTTTTCGTAAATGCGGTCGGAGGCGTAAAAATTACTGAACCAGGCGCAGATCTTGCGGTGTTGCTGGCCATTGTCTCGTCGTTAAAAAACAAACCGCTGGCAAAAAAAATGGTGGTAATTGGTGAAATTGGTCTGGCAGGGGAGGTGCGTCCTGTTCAGCGTGGACAGGAGCGACTGAAAGAAGCAGCCAAGCTTGGTTTTACGCGCGCAATTATTCCATTGGCCAACAAAACCAAACAACCGGTGTCCGGTATTGAGGTACTGGCTGTCGCCAGGATAGGCGAGGCGGTGGCACAGATGTATGAGTAACCGTTGATACGCTGTATGATTCCTGCCGGTACTTTCAATCAATCAACGCGCAGACGATTAATATTGTTGTTGATATTTTCATTCGCAGTTGTGTTGCTGGCTGTATCTATGCCGCCAACCTCGCAACCGCAAGCCTACCATCAGTTTGCCGATCAGCGTTTACTGTTCGGCATTCCGAATTTCATGAATGTAATTTCAAATCTCGCGATTCTGCTAAGTGGATCGGCGGGTTTATTGTTTCTCTGGCGTTCATACAGGAGATTGAACGAGTGCCAGCAGCAGTGTTTTTTGACAACTGCCGAATACTTCCCCTACCTGCTTGTGTTTGTCAGTGCTGTCATGGTAGTGCCGGGTTCTGCTTATTATCACTGGGAGCCAGATAATGCCAGTCTACTCTGGGACAGGCTGCCAATCGCATTAGGTGTTACCGCTTTGCTGGCAGCTGTATTGTCGGAACGGATTCATCCGAAGCTGGGAACAGGTTTTTTGCCGATACTTGCGCTTATGGGGATGGCCAGCGTGATTTACTGGTACCTGGGAGAACTCCGCGGAATCGGGAATCTGAATTTTTATATTGTGATTCAGTTTTACTCGCTATTGTTGATAGTGCTGTTAAGTATACTTTTGCCTTCCCGTTATACCCATGGCAATGAAATAATTCGAGTAATCGGATTCTATGCGCTGGCCAAACTGGCAGAAACTTTCGATCACGAGATTTACAATCTGATCGGGATCGTTAGCGGACACACTGTAAAACATTTGCTTGCGGCATGGGCGATCTGGTTGATCGTGAGAATGCTGCAGAGAAGAGTGCCTGTGTCGGCAAAACAGTGACCGTACAGAAACAATTATTTCTGTGGAGCATTCAGAAGATATGGCAATTTATTCTGGTTGGGTTCTCATTGCCTTCCAGTCTCTGTATTATTGTTTTACCCCCGGCGCTCCTCCACGGCATCAGAGAGCTGTTGCAGTACCTGTTCGGTAGTTTCAAAGCTGATGCAACCATCGGTGATGCTTTGCCCGTATACAAGCTCCTCGCGTTTCTTGCCGTCAATTTTCTGATTACCTTCGATTAAATGACTTTCGATCATGACGCCGCAAATCGCGTGATTGCCTGCCGCTATTTGAGATGCAACGTCGGCCGCCACTTCTGTCTGGCGACGGTAATCCTTGTGACTGTTCGCGTGACTGAAATCAATCATGAGATAAGCCGGTAACCTGGCTTTGTTCAATGCCTCGATGGCCGAGGCTACGCTTTCCGCATCATAGTTGGGTTTGCGACCGCCGCGTAAAATGATGTGACAATCTTCATTGCCTTTGGTCGCGAAAATTGCAGTACGTCCCTCTTTGGTGACTGAAAGAAAATGGTGTGGACGCGAGGCGGCAGCTATGGCATCAATGGCAATGTTCAAGTTGCCGTATGTGCCATTCTTGAAACCGATTGGACAGGATACTCCAGAAGCCAGCTCGCGGTGTGCCTGGCTTTCGGTCGTACGCGCGCCAATCGCTGCCCAGCTTATTAAGTCGGAAAGGTATTGAGGGCTGATCAAATCCAGATATTCCGTTGCTGCGGGCATACCCAGGCTGTTCAGGTCCAGAAGTAGTTTGCGTGCTGTTCGCAATCCTTTATTGATATGGAAACTGTTGTCCAGATCAGGATCGTTAATCAAGCCCTTCCACCCGATTGTTGTGCGGGGTTTCTCAAAGTAGACGCGCATGATGATATGCAAGTGATTCTTGAAAACTTCGCGCAAATGTTTCAAACGAACAGCATATTCCAGTGCGGCGTCGGTATCATGGATGGAGCAGGGGCCTGTCACAACCAGCAAGCGGTCATCGTTGCCCTGTAAAATGCGGTGGGCATCCTGCCGTGCGGCGTAGACCGTTTCTGTTGCAGTTTCCGTCAATGGATAATCGGTGTGCAGCTCTACTGGTGGACGAAGTTCGTGCATACCAATAATGCGCAAATCATCGGTCTGAAATTTCATAATGGTGGATTTTTTTGGTTTATTATTTTATTTAGTCTACAGTCTCAGATAATTCAATGTATATCGGAGACGTTGCATCGAAAAAAAACGTATTCACAGTAGTCAAAACAGACCAATTGTACCCTTTTTCAAAGTTGCCGGCATATCGATGTACCAGTCATTTCAATTCCTTTAAAGTGCTTGCATCCAGACCGAACTGGCGCTATTTAGGCCGCTAGTCCTGTTAATCCCGGGCATGGGGGATATGTAACACACCATCAGAGCCGGTGAGATTGCAGATCAGTTCCGGTTTTGTCATCAATGCCGATGCTGCAGGGCTGAAATTGAATCAGAGCTTCAAGTATTGAAGTGGTTGTCTGGAGCCCGGGAGCAGCAATAATGCTGCCCCGAATCTTTCGGATTAGAACTGACCTTCGTGAATATACGGTTGCGACCATAAAATCACTTGCATGAGCACGGATTTGCGCCAGGCATCCTGCATCTTGTCAACATCTTCACTGGAATGACCGCCTTTTTCCAGGAATGGTCGCAGCGTTGTCGTGATGGGTACCTGCAGCGCCAGCACATAACGCAGATGGATAATCGGTTGAGCATCAACGCCGTCGGTTTTATTTTTCTTGGTAGTGTGATGACGAAGACCGATTTCATACTGGTAGTTCAGCCAGTCCTGATCATAATTGGCATTTGCGGTATCCAGAATCCACTGGCCAAATCGTTTGCGTACCGCGCCAAGATAATCCGTATTTGGCTGATTATCAGACTTGTTGGTGAAATAGTGAAGCAGAAACGGCGTAGAACCTACGAAGCCATACCAGACATCGAGAATTTGTTCAACCTGGTCTTTCAGAATATCGTGCGACATTTTCAGGTAGCGGACATCTTCGTCGCCAAATAAAGTTGCCTGTTTTAAATTGGCAAAATCGTCCATTGATAACGGAGATCGTGCTACTTCTGCGCTGCCGTATGTATATCCGGGGATATTGGTTGTCATAAAATTCCTTTTCTTGATTTGCATTTGTAAATGTTGAACATGTTGACATATGCAACAGTCAAAGCTATTGCGATATGTGCACCAGATTAGGCAAGAAGTCTCGAACAGCGGGTAATAACCCATGATCAGAATCAATGCCGAAAGCGGATTTTACCGTATTGATGTGCGGATGAATATAGCCTGGTTTCGTCATCTGATAGGGTGTATTCCCTTGTAAATTCAGATACTTTAATATTTTCTGTGAGTTTGTCTTTGTTAAATGAACTATCGTATTGAATGGGATGGTTTTGTTGATGGGTAAACAGGGCAACATTGTTAAATTATGGAGAGGAGAATGATAATTAAACGCATAATCGGGACTTTATCCGTCATTGTTATGTTGACGGGTGTATCTAACTCTATTGCGGAAACATTCCGTGGCGAATTTTGCTGGCAGGTATTTAGCCAAAATGGCGAACCGTACTGGAAATACAAGTTTGGTGTTTACGAAAAAGAAGGCGGCCATTTTGCATTATTTGGCTCGGTTGATTATGAAAACACACTGTCCGCAGCGCACGGCAATGCAATTTTGCTTGGTGACAGCGTGAAACTTACCATAGTGAGTGCTGACCGTGAGGAAGGTATAGAGTTCTGGACAGAAACGTTTGCAGCCAAACTGAATCCTTCAACCCTAAGTGGAACATGGAATGTTATAGAATTTGTAAAGAGAGATGGTGAAAACGATGTTTTTGGTATCTATCAGCAGGGCACTATCGATTTAGTATCGTGCGAATAACTACAATTTGTCATGAAAGATCAATACAGCTAGGCTCGTACTCTATCAATATGATATTGCCAGAGTACTAGGGTTTGTCGCGGTTGTAAATTTACAGATTTCGCATGCAGGTTGTGCACTCTGCTATGATAGCATTTACATAATACGAATAATAACCAGGTATGCTTTATCAGCGTGAATGCATAATTTATATTTTGATACTTTAATTATAGGCAGCGGTTTGGCCGGCTTCACGCTTGCTTTGAATCTGGCGGGTACTCAGCGGGTGGGTGTTGTTACAAAACTGACTCTTAATGACAGTGCGAGCGGATGGGCGCAAGGCGGTATCGCTGCATCTTTATCCGATGAAGATACACCAGAAAAACACGTGCAGGATACGCTGATTGCCGGTGCCGGTTTATGTGATGGATCAACAGTCCGGTTTGTTGCCGAGCATGCGCCAGAAGCTATCAAGTGGCTGGTAGAGCAGGGTGTCGAATTTAGTAAAGACGATAATCACGATACCGGCTATCATCTGACGAAGGAAGGCGGTCATAGTACGCGGCGCATTATTCACAGCGGGGACGCAACGGGCAAGGCGGTTCAGCAAGCATTGATCGAAAAGGTGCGCAACTGTTCGAATATCGTGATTCTGGAACAGCATATCGCCATTGATTTGATCACCAGCGATAAAATCCGCGGCAATACGAATAAGAATCCTGCTGGCAGGCGCTGCCTGGGGGCGTATGTACTGGACCGCGGCAGCGGACATGTACGTACGTTTAAAGCGCAAAATACTGTGCTAGCCACTGGCGGCGCAAGCAAGGTTTATCTGTATACCACCAATCCTGATACGGCGACGGGCGATGGGATCGCAATGGGGTGGCGAGCGGGCTGCAGTGTTGCCAATATGGAATTTATACAGTTTCATCCGACCTGTCTTTATCATCCGCACGCCAAATCGTTTCTGATTAGTGAAGCGGTTCGCGGCGAGGGTGGCCTGCTCAAATTGCCGAATGGTGAATGCTTTATGGCCGCCCATGATCAACGTGCAGAATTGGCGCCACGTGATATTGTGGCGCGAGCAATCGATTTTGAGATGAAAAAACGGGGCCTGGATTGCGTTTATCTTGATATCTCGCACAAGCCGGCAAATTTTCTGCAACAGCATTTCCCGACTATTTACGCGCATTGCCTGAAACTGGGTATAGACCTGACACAGGAGCCAATTCCAGTTGTGCCGGCGGCGCACTATACCTGTGGCGGTATTTTGACAGACCGGGCAGGGCGTTCGGATTTGAAAAATTTATACGCGATAGGTGAAACAGCCCATACCGGGTTACACGGCGCAAACCGGCTCGCCAGCAACTCGTTGCTTGAATGTCTGGTTGTTGCCCGTGCTGCCGCGCAGGATATCAACGGCCAAACTTCGACAGCAATGCCCGAGATACCTGACTGGGACGAAAGCCGTGTCACCGATGCCGATGAAGAAATTGTCATATCGCATAACTGGGATGAATTGCGTCGTTGTATGTGGAGTTATGTCGGCATTGTTCGTACTACCAAGCGTTTGCAGCGCGCGCAGCACAGAATCGATCTGTTGCGCGAAGAGATCAATGAGTTTTATACCCACTTTCGTGTGTCAAGCGACTTGCTTGAATTGCGCAACCTGGTCGACACTGCCGACCTGATCGTGCGTAGCGCGATGCTCAGGCACGAAAGTCGTGGATTACATTACAGCAGGGATTATCCGGCATTACTGTCGCAGGCGCGTGATACTGTGTTGCAGAAGTCGTTATAGCAGCAACAGCTGACTTCTTCGCATGATGCGTTGCGCCGATACTGCAATGACTACAGTTGCAAACATCTGTTTGCTAATAGTGATCAGTCGTCGATGAGAATATGCCCGAAAAAGGCAAAAATCCCAATCGCAATGCCGGTAATGAATTGCGCATGCACCACATGGGAGAATTTTTTCAATTCGGCAGGTGAGTAACGCCAGGCCAGAAACATACCAAATAACCCCTGCCAGACGATCAGTACGAGTAATGCCGGAAAAAATAAAATATGACTATAGCGTGAAATGTCCATCAAGGAGATATGCAGCAGCATAACAGCTATGGCCGCGATACCGAAATAAACATGGGTACGGTTCATCCAGGCAAGCAGCTGCTCCAGGGCTGAGGAATGAACAGGCGGCTGATAATCGGGCAGCAATCGCTGTGCCAGCTTGCCTTGACCCAGCATCAACTTCAAAACCGTACGTAAATAAATGAACCCAAGCAGACCCAGGCCTGTTTTGCCGAAAAATTCACCCACTTCAGAGAGAAAAGTTTCGCGTTCTTCGGGAACAGGATAACTGGAATAAGCGTAAATGAAATAAACCAGGGAAATCAGGGAAACACTGGCGGTGTAAATCAGGATGTTGCGGATATTTTTAATAGATTGTTGCATGAACTTCACTCTGGGCGTGACAGATAAAATGTGTCATGACGTATCTATTGCGTTTTTTTTCCTTTCTGCGCTTTATAGCCATAGATCCTGACTACTTTCCATTTGAAGTCATGTACATGCACTACATCATCGTCCAAAGCCAATGAAATAGCGCCCTTGGTTAGCGGCTGAAGGTTCATTTTGATCTGCTTCATTCTGGGTTCATGTGATCCAGCGTGTTTAGCGTGTGTCATCTCCATCGTATGGTGATCGTGGACAGGCTCCATACTGATGTCGAGTTGGGTGACAGTGTATTCGCTATTGCCATTGTAGATGCTGCCATTGAAGATTCCCCAGCCAAAACCAGCATCAATTTTGAGTTTGGATATCGTGTCAGCGGGTAGTTCAAATGGACACGGGTGATTGGTTTCAGATTGCGTGTCACATTGAACGCCGGGAGATTCGCTTGCAAGCGATATATGCATTACTGTCAGGAATACAGCAGGTATGCATATAAACTTAATCAAAACATAAAGGTAATTCATAATATGTCCTCGCGCTGGCGGAAAATTTACAACTGCTCCGTGCATTATAGTTCGAATTGCCAACCTCCTCCAGCACCCCTCCATATACTCTCGTTTTCGATGGGTTCGGTATAATCACCCGAATTCCTTATGCGGGCAGAAATATGTCGCGCTGCAAAAAATCCAGAATGTTGCTGGTGACCTAAATTTTCGGATGAGAGTGATTACCATTTTTCGAGAGGTTATAATAACGCCCAGATTTTGAATAATTTGATGATTACAACACTATATGTCAACACAACTGATTCAGAGAACGCCTTTGCTCAATGGCGAAGAAGCCAATACCAAACGCGAAGAGATTCGCACGTATTTTCATGCTACGCTCGATTGTTATGAACAACTTTTTAGGACGTTACGTAATGATGAGGCGTATTACAAAAAATCAATTTCGTTGCGCCATCCGTTAATTTTTTATTACGGACATACAGCGACCTTTTTCGTCAATAAGCTGATGTTGGCAGGCCTGATTACTGAACGGATCAATCCCAAGTTTGAATCGATGTTTGCAGTCGGCGTGGATGAAATGAGCTGGGATGACCTGGACAATACACATTACGACTGGCCTGCGGTCGAGGAAGTCACAGCATACCGGCGCAGAATGCGCGAAATGGTTGACAAATTGATCAGCGACCTGCCACTGACATTGCCGATTAGCTGGGAAAGCCCTTTCTGGCCGATTCTGATGGGTATCGAGCATGAACAGATTCATCTGGAAACATCGTCTGTGCTGATCAGGCAGCATGCCATAGATTATGTTCAGCCGCACGAGCAGTGGCGTCCTTGCCAAAAAACCGGCGTTGCACCAGCCAACGAGCTTGTTTCGGTACCGGCCGGTACGATCGAAACCGGAAAGAGTAAATCCTCACATATGCACTACGGCTGGGATAATGAGTATGGTCACCATAGTGCCGACATCACTGCATTTCAGGCCAGCAGGTATCTTGTCAGCAATCAGGAATATCGGTCCTTTGTCGAAGCAAATGGATACCAGACCGATGATTACTGGGAAGAAGAAGGTCTTTCGTGGCGCAATTTTTGTAAAGCGACACATCCCGCTTTCTGGGTCAAAAAGGGAGAGCACTGGTTTATGCGTACCATGACTGATGAAATACCAATGCCTTGGGACTGGCCGGTCGACGTCAATTACCATGAAGCAAAAGCGTTCTGTAACTGGAAGGCCAAGACTACCGGAAAGCCGTTCAGGCTGCCAACTGAAGATGAGTGGTACCGCTTATACGATGTTGCCGGTCTTTCTGAAGTTCCGCACGGTAAACCCGCAACTGGTAATCTGCATCTGGATTATTACGCTTCGAGTTGTCCGGTCAATGAATTTCAGCAGGGCGAGTTTTACGATATTGTCGGTAATGTCTGGCAGTGGACGGAGACACCGACTTATCCGTTCGAAGGTTTTGATGTGCATCCGTTGTATGATGATTTTACTACACCGACTTTTGACAATCAGCACAACCTCATCAAAGGCGGATCGTGGATTTCCTGCGGCAACGAGACGTTGCGGAGTTCGCGATACGCCTTTCGCCGGCATTTCTACCAGCATGCCGGGTTTCGTTATGTTGTTTCAGACGCCCCGGCCGTGATTCAAACCTCGAATTATGAAACCGACAAACTGCTGTCGGAATACGCAGAATTTCACTATGGCGATACGTATTTTGACGTGCCCAATTTTCCCAAGGCACTGGCAGACCTGGCGATTGCGGCGATGGGAGACCGTTCTGCGCATAAGGCACTTGATCTCGGTTGCGCATCTGGGCGATCGACATTTGAACTTGCGCGCCATTTCGATCATGTTACCGGTATCGATTTTTCCGCACGCTTTATCGGTCAGGGCGTGCAACTGGCACAGCAGGGCGTGTTGCGTTATACACTGACTGACGAAGGCGATCTGGTTTTCTACAAGGAACGCACCCTGAGCGGTTTGGGATTGGAGAGCGTTAAAAATAAGGTGGACTTTTATCAGGGTGATGCATGTAACTTGAAACCGCTTTATACGGAATACGACCTGATTCTGGCCGCCAATCTGATTGATCGACTGTATGAGCCGGCCAAGCTGCTCAGTACCATTCATACGCGTATCAATATGGGCGGATTGCTAATGATTGCTTCACCCTATACCTGGCTGACAGAACATACCAAGAAAGAGCACTGGATTGGCGGTTACAAACGTGACGGTGAAAATTTCACCACGCTGGACGGATTGAAAGAAATTCTTGGTGGGCATTTTAGACTGATTCAGGGGCCGCAATCGGTTCCGTTTGTAATCCGCGAAACAAGCCATAAACATCAGCATACCTTGTCAGAGGTGACTGTCTGGGAGCGGATGCTTTGAGTACCGGTATCGGCCCGGATTTTTTTGATCGAAATATTGATCGTACTGGTACCGGCAGCACCAAATACGATGGTCGCGGGGCCATGTTCGGCCAGCCGGATGTGATACCGGCCTGGGTGGCAGACATGGATTTTGCCGCGCCACCTGCGGTTACGCAGGCACTAATCGAACGCGCCGGGCATCCGATTTATGGCTATACGCTGTTTTCTGACAGTCTTTACCAGGCAGCGATTGACTGGATGCAGCGGCGCCATGGCTGGGCGATTGAGCGCGACTGGATTGTCATGTGTCCCGGTGTCGTGCCTTCGCTAAATGCGGCTGTCATGACATTTACCCAGCCCGGTGAATCTGTGATTATCCAGCCACCGGTTTATTTTCCGTTTTTCTCGGCTGTTACCCGAGCGGGTAGAAAGCTTATCGAGAATCCGTTGAAATTCGAACGCGGCCATTATACGTTTGATTTTGATCACCTTGAGTATTGCGCGCAGAAAGCGAAATTGCTGTTGCTGTGTTCTCCGCATAATCCCGTCGGGCGAGTCTGGACGTCGCAAGAACTGGCGCGATTATTGCAAATTGCTGAAAAGCATGATCTGATGATTCTGTCCGATGAAATCCACGCCGATCTGGTTTATCCGGAATGCAGGCACACTGTGCTGGCCACTCTTCCAGGCAGTGAAAGACGCGTAATTACAGCAATGGCGCCGAGCAAAACATTTAATATTCCTGGCCTGAATCTGTCCATGCTAATCATTCCGGATCAAACAATTCGTAAAGCTGTTGTCTCGATTTTCGAGACCTGGCACGTCAGCGCTTCCAATCCGTTCAGTAACGTTGCTTTTGAAATCGCGTACCGGGAAGGGGACGAATGGCTGGATGCGTTGCGCGATTATCTGGGTAAAACACGTGACTGTGTCACGGCATTTCTGGACAGGCATCTGTCTGATATTCGTCTTACACCGTCCGAAGGTACATACCTGCTGTGGCTGGATTGTAAAGCAATGAAAATGACTGACGCTTCGCTGAAACAGTTTTTCATTGCGCAGGCCGGTGTTGGTTTGAGCCCAGGCATATTGTTTGGCAAACAAGGTAGCGGGTTCATGCGTCTGAATATCGGCGCATCCCGAAAAATCGTTACACAGATACTCGAAAATATTCGAGCGGCCTATGATCGACCAAGATAACTGCCGTATCAATTCGAGCATGTGTACCATGAGTATTTCGCTTATCACCGGATTGACAGCTGATGCGGTTACTTAAGCAGGATAAATCCGTGCCTGTTGTCACTTCGTGAAACATACTGAACAGTCAGGCACAATCAGGACGCCCGCGTCGGAATACCGGCAACTGATGCAGGACGGTGAACTGAGACCGGACGCGGACCAGGCCAGTGCTGTTGAGGCATTGGAACGACTGCATCATGAGCTCTCTGGCTATGCACCAGCGGGAATCCTGAAAAAAGGCTGGTTTGCCCGTTTTTTTCGCAGGCACCATGGTTTACTGGAATCGCCCAGAGGCATTTACCTGCATGGCGGCGTCGGTCGCGGCAAATCCATGCTGATGGATTTGTTTTATAGCGTTGCACCAGTGATGATCAAACGGCGCGTGCATTTTCACGAATTCATGCTCGAAGTTCAGCATCACCTGAAAGCCTGGCACGGTCTTTCCTCGCAACAGCGCAAACAGGCAGTCACTGAGTTACAAAGTAAACAAGGCAGAAAGATTGATCTGGACGATCCCATGCCTGCCGTTGGACAGCAGATTGCCAGAAATGCCGTGTTATTATGCTTTGACGAGCTTCAGATAACCGATATTGCTGATGCCATGGTTGTTGCACGGTTATTTGATGAATTATTCAGACAAGGTGTTGTTGTAGTGGCCACCTCAAACAGACCGCCGGATGACTTGTATAAAAACGGGCTGAACCGGCACCGGTTTGTTCCTTTTATCGATCGTGTCAAAGCGGAAATGGAAATTATCGCACTGAATGGTCCTGTGGATTATCGTTACGACCGGCTTAAAGGTGTCGAGACATATTTTTATCCCGTCAATGAAGAGACTACTAATGCGTTGTCCGCAGCCTTTTTTCGTTTGACGGACCGCAGCGTGGAAGATCGGCACAAAGTTCCAAGCGGCGAGCTAATCGTGCAGGGGCGCAGACTGTTCGTACCGAAGTCGGCACGTGGTGTTGCGGTATTTTCATTTAAACGGCTTTGTGCCAGTCCACTGGGAACGGCAGATTATCTGGCAATTGCCAGGGCCTATCACACCGTTATTGTAGTCGCGATTCCGCAATTTACCCATGAAAATGCCAGTGAAGCAACGCGCTTCATTCACTTTATTGATGCGTTGTATGAGCATGGCGTTAAACTTTTGTGTTCGGCTGACGCACCTCCTGAATTACTTTTTAAGTCGGGGCAATCAGGCTTTGAATTTGATCGGACGGTGTCACGGCTGGTTGAAATGCAGTCAGAAGATTATCTGACCCGGGGGCATGGAAAACCAAATCCCGAATAATTGATTGCAGCGTAAAAAGACTGCTTTAATTACGTTTCTGACTGTTTGCATAAAAATATCCACTGACGGCGCCGAGTAACAGACCCAGGAAGCTGATTATTATAATGCCTGTGAACGCCGTTTCCCGGGAGTCTGTCATTACCAGCATTGTTCCGAAAAAACTGAAAATGAATGCGAATGCACCAAAAATGAGAGCGCCGGTCAATACGGCAACGCTGACATGAATTAGTGCGCCCGCAAGCAGTTTCCATGAATGCCATCCAACCCATACCGCACAGGACAGCGACAAAACCAGACATTCCCAGCCAGACAGATCAGTGGTAATAAGCAATACTGTTTGAATATAAAAACCAGTGAGTCCGGACAATAACAGGGACAGAACCAATTTGAACAGGGTTTTCATGCCGCCAGATAATAGGATGCGCAGTTTTTGCCACTGCGCTTGGATTGATACATGGCCGAATCGGCATTGGTGATTAAAGTTTCAATATTATCGCCGTCATGGGGAAAGACGGCAATTCCGATGCTGGACCCTATCGTGACCTTTTGAAAATTGTTGACCTGAATATCCATTTTGAAGCGGCTCTGCAGTTTATCAATGAAAAGATCGATTTCGTCACGAACAAAACTTTTTATGGCAAACGCGATGATGAATTCGTCTCCACCCATTCGAATCAGGACGTCTTCTTTACGGATGGTCATTTGCATTCTGTTGGCGATTTCAACCAGTACGCTGTCTCCGACATCATGCCCAAAGTTGTCATTGACTGCTTTAAAGCCATCCAGATCAATGAGCATCAGTATGAACAGGTGACCGCTCTTTCTTGCCTTGGACAACATGATTTCCAATAATTGCATGCCCGCACGCCTGTTGAACAACCTGGTCAGTGGATCATGTTCGGATTCATACAGTATACGCTCCATTTGGAATGTTCTTTCCGTCACGTCGATGACGAGTCCCTCAATCATTGTTTCTGACAGGTCGTTTTGTACGGTGGAGAACAAACAGTGCAACCAGCGCTCTTCACCATTGACCGTCGCATCGAGTCTGAGATCGCAGGCGGTTTGCCGCCCTGTTTTCTGGATACCCCGAAGCATTTCATGCACAATTTTTGAATCATAAAATAAATCAGGAAGATAAATTTGTTTCATATTTTTCCTGCGCTCATCTTCGACAATGCCCGCTATTTTCTGAAAAGCCTGATTCGATGATGTCAGATAAAACCCGTTATCAAGCAGGAAAATACCGGCGCTGGCGCGTTCAAATATGAGTCTGAAATGCTTTTCCATATTTTCCACTTGACTGCGTAATTTCCGTTCCTGATTGATTGTGCAGCGGGTTGATGTCAGCAGTTTGTTGATGTCGGCTACCAGTTTTCCGATTTCATTATGCTCATGTCCCTGGGGACAAATCAGCTGGCCTGTTTCGCCGGGTTTAATCCTGTGCAGGCTGGCGGCTATTGATTGAATCGGAGTGGTCAAGACGCGGTGCATCAGATTCAGCATCAGTACTGCGACAAGCAGAACCAAAGCAAGCAGAATGAAAACTTGTTCCAGTGTTGAATTTTTGACGTACTGGTTCAGCATTTGCTGATTGGGGTGTATTCGAATTTCGCCAACGCGCTCGGTTGAATCAAACGGGTTGTGAAGTGAAAAAAACAGAATGTTATCGGAGCCGGGTAATGGCTCACTTGATGATATATTCAGGCCAGATACGCTGGTCAATATAGCAGTGGAAATGAAATCGTTTTTAGACAAACTTTCAACAATTTCAGTCGCAAGTTCTTTATTTCCGAGAAATGCTGCAACCTTTGCCGGATTGCTGATTGCCAGAAACAACTGTTCAATCGATTTTTCCATAAAATTCTGCTGAACGGTTCGCGTGTAAAACAGGAACGCGGTCGAAACAATGATGACAAACAGAATGGCAGCCAGCGTGACGATGCGTGTGATATGCAGGTGCAACTGATTATTCATGTTTTTCTGATCAATTAACTATGTTGGCATGTTATATTCAACGATTCTGTATCAAATTGACCACTTGTGCTTGGACTGTCTTGATAATGGCCAGCATCATCCGGTTATTATTCAACCAGAAATGGTTGGAATGCATGTTCTGTAAAAACAGTCTGATTCGCGGTGAATATCAATCACCAGGACCGGTTTTGGTGAAGATCACGCAAACTGGCAATAGGAATCAGTGTGAGCAAAAGTGGGTCAGGCAATTAATCAAGGAATGAACTTGTTTTCGTTTTTTTGGTTTGGTTTACACCTCATGCCTCGATTCGTGTTCGAACGCCGCGATATTTTACAGCATCGTTGCCTGAATAAACAATAACCACATGACAGTCCAAAACCTGGTGGATACGGAGATTGGGTTTTTTTGCAAACCGGATCGTTTACAATGATACGCTCAGCATCAGGTACTCATCACATACACTAGTGTCTCTACTGAAGAGCCCAAAAAGCAATTGGCAGGGTTATTATGAAAAAGGAAAGATGTGTCATCCATCCACCATCAATTCATGGCAGCATCGTGCAGTTGTTTGAAAATGTCTGGTTTGTGAAAGGGCAACTCAAAATGGCCATGTTTTTGCCCATGCATATCTCGCGGTCTATGACAGTTATCAAAGAAAACGACGAACTGATCCTGATTAATCCGATACGGTTATCTGAATCGGGAATGCTGGCACTGGAGAGTCTTGGAAAAATAAGCACTGTAATCAGAATTGGCGGATTTCACGGTAGAGACGATGCTTTTTACAAATCGCAGTATCATGCAACTGTTTATGCGCTGAAAGGCCATGTTTATACACACAAAATCAGTAATCTTCCTGATGATTCCGAAACGGGTTACATGCAGGCGGATGTCGTGCTGGATGTTGGTGATCGGTTACCCGTAACCAATGCATCGCTGATCTGGTTTCAATCAGCTCGGCCGCCCGAAGCCGTTTTGAGACTCGAACAAAACGGCGGTATCCTGATAACTGCGGATTCACTGCAGAATACACCCCATCCGGATGAGTATCATAACTGGCTGGCCAAAGTAATGATGAAGACCATGGGGTTTTTTCACCCTTATCATATTGGACCCGGCTGGCTCAAGTATTCCGGTGTCGATAGCGGGGAAGTCAGTGATCTGCTGAATTATGAGTTCAATCATGTCCTTCCGGGCCACGGTGATCCGGTGATTGGGAATGCCAGAGAAAAATACCGGCCTGCACTGGAGAAAGTCGTCTAGCGTTATCGACAACGGCTGGTGGTTTGACCAGTGACCAGTATGTGTTACGCTTCAGCGCGTACGTCTAATAACCGGAGATAATATGGCCGCAGACCCCAAGACGCAAAACATGGCATTGTTTTGTGATTTCGAAAACATCGCGCTGGGTGTGCGGGATGCCAAGTATGCTGCTTTCGATATTAAAAAAGTGCTTGAGCGGCTATTGCTCAAGGGTAATATCGTTGTAAAAAAAGCATATTGCGACTGGGAACGTTACAAAGAATTCAAGGCGGCCATGCATGAAGCGGCCTTTGAACTGATAGAAATTCCACACGTGCGTCAATCGGGCAAAAATTCGGCAGACATTCGCATGGTTGTCGATGCACTCGATCTTTGTTATACCAAGGCGCACGTTGATACCTTTGTTATCATCAGTGGTGATTCCGATTTCTCGGCGCTGGTTAGCAAATTGCGTGAAAACAATAAGGTAGTCATCGGTGTCGGTGTTAAAAAATCCACATCCGATCTGTTGATTTCCAATTGCGACGAATTCATTTATTACGACGATCTGATTCGCGAAACAGAGAAACAGCGCAAGGCAAAGCGCAAATCCACAGCCAAGAAAGCTTCACCGCAGGCAAATACGCAATCCGAAGAAGACAAAAAGCAGGAAGCGCTGGATATGGTTATGGAAACGGTTGAGGACTTATTCGAGGAACGCGGTGCCGAAGAAAAAGTCTGGGGATCAATGGTCAAGCAGACGCTAAAGCGGCGTAAACCGGGCTTCAATGAAACTTATCACGGATTTCGAACTTTTGGAAAGCTCCTCGAGGCGGCACAGGACAGCAACCTGTTGGAGCTGGAACACGATGAGAAGTCAGGCGGGTACATCATAAAAAGTATCGCGCAGGAGGAATGACTAAGTTATTGTACTTTTGGGGTATCGGACACGTTACTGATTCGAACATAAGATAAGGCGCGCGCACGGCTGAAGTGGTACATTATTCAGTAGCGCGCACCTTTCGGAGTAGTTAGCGGTTACTCGGCGTTTTTGGCGGCCAGAGAGCCCAGAAAGGCTTTGATATCTCTGATCATGCCATGGCCGACATGGTCGCGCCCAAGCTGATGTTTAGCCATGAGCTCAATCGCTTCATCCAGTGTCTCGACTGAGCCATCATGAAAATACGGCGCTGTTTTGGTAATGTTTCTCAGACTCGGCACCTTAAAAACTTTTTTGTCGTTTTCAAGCCCGGTGACTTCATATCGACCCATATCTGAAGTTTCATAGGGCACTACCAAGCCGATTTTTTTGTAGGAGTTGCCACCAATGACCGCACCATTATGACAATTGACGCAGCCCATGTTAATGAATTTCTTCAAACCTCTTTTTTCATTTTTACTGAGTGCGTCTTTGTCACCCCTGAGAAAATCATCAAACCGTGACGGCGTTAGTAACGTCCGTTCAAAAGCACCGATCGCAACCCCGATGTTTTTGTATTTCAGCGGATCTTTTTCATTGTTAAATGCTTCGGCGAACAACGCTTTATATTCGGCGATGCCTTTCAGTTTATTGACAACGGCTTCTTCGCTGGGCATGCCCATTTCAACCGGGTTCAATATCGGTCCCAGTGCCTGCTCCTCGACATCCGCGGCACGGCCGTCCCAGAACTGAGCAATATGAAGCGCTGCATTCATGGTTGTTGGGGAATTTCTATCGCCACGCTTGCCTTCATGGCCCGGAGATGTCGGCTCATTATCCACGCCAAAATTGCTGAGGCTGTGACATGAATTGCACGAAATCTTGTCATTTACAGATAATCGTGGATCCATATAAAGTTTTTTTCCAAGCTTGATCAGTGCAGCATTTTTCTGCTCATCGATTATGGACTCAGGCAGTGGTTCAAAAAATTGTTTGAGGCGGGTTTCATCCAGTTTGCCGCCATGACCATGTCCATGGCCGCCGCCATGGCCGTGATCGTCACCGTGCTTGTCGCCACCATGTCCGTGACCATGCCCTCCGCTATGGTCGTCGCTGTCATGTTTCATGCCCTTGTGCCCGTGGCCGCCGCCATGGCCGTGATCGTCACCATGGTCGCCGTGTTTGTCACCACCATGTCCGTGGCCATGCCCTCCGCTATGGTCGTCGCCGTCATGTTTCATGCCCTTGCTCCCATGGCCGCCACCATGACCGTGATCGTCATCGTGGTCGCCATGTTTGTCACCACCATGTCCGTGACCATGACCACCATCGTGGCTGTCTTTGCCATGTTTCATACCATCATGTTCAGGGTCGTCACCACGTTTGCCATTGTCATGTTTTTTACTTTTATGTTCCTGTACACTTTCGCTTTCAGCATCAGGATGGTCGCGCGTATCCTCAGACGCATACGCCTGTGCGCACATAAAAAAAGCAAGTATTAAAATCAGTTTCATATGACCTCCACAATTGATTGTCAAAACGTATTAAAACTATTATCTGTCGTTTTCATTATAAGCCGTTGCAGCAAAAAAAACCGGGTGCAACGATTTTAGCGTAACAGGCTATTTTTGATAATCATATGTGCCTTCAATATTAGCCTGGCGCAAAACCAGATTCAGGGGTTTCGATTAATAAAGCCGAGAACAATAAAATATCGGAAATGTCTGTTAAATTAAATACGGGCAAACACGTATCCTGTATATATAAAATTTATCAGACAATCAATCAGCTGTTTTTCTGCTGTAGTGAATTCTGTTCTCTGTATCTTATATTACGCCTCAATAGTCCGTTCCCGGTGAAATGCCGGTCAAGGCAGGATTGCAGGGTAACCTTAAACAGTAAAAACTTTGGTAGAGCGATGAATTTACCTTTGCAACCTGATTATCACATTCAAAGTGTATCGAAACAATGTGACATTTTGTCGCGTATGAGCCTTGTGCGTGCCGAATGGCGCTACAAATGCTATCTGTATCATCCCTTTTCTGAACAGGGTGTGATAAGCTTTTCAGGCATCAATCGATAGTAGCTGTCTGTACAATAACCATTTATTTAAAGGAAATGGAAATGCCGGTGAGCTATTCGCGTCAACAATCCCATGAGCAGATGCTGGCCGTGGAAAACGAGCTTGGCGCTCATAACTATGCGCCGCTGGATGTAATACTGTCACGCGGTGCCGGGGTGTGGGTATGGGATATTGAGGGACGCAAATATTTGGATTGCCTGTCTGCGTATTCGGCTCTGAATCAGGGGCATTGCCACCCGCGTATTTATAAGGCGCTGGTTGAGCAGTCTCAACGACTGACGTTGACTTCACGGGCCTTTCATAATGATCAGCTGGCTGGTTTTTATGAGGATATTTGCGCATTGACAGGTGCGCACAAAGTACTGCCGATGAACAGTGGTGCAGAGGCCGTTGAGAGCGCCCTGAAGGTGGTACGTAAATGGGGATATGAAGTCAAGGGTATTCCTCCAGACCAGGCTGAAATCATTGTATGCGAGAATAACTTTCATGGCCGCACGATTACCCTGGTCGGGTTCAGTACAGATGATAATTCGCGGCGTCACTTTGGTCCGTTTACATCTGGTTTCAAGATAATACCTTTTGGTGACGCGCAAGCCCTGGAACAGGCCATAACACCAAATACTGCAGGATTTTTGGTTGAGCCGATACAAGGGGAGGCCGGGGTCATTCTTCCGCCCGACGGTTATCTGAAGCAGGTGCGTGAAATCTGCAGCCGCAATCGGGTCGTTCTGATACTGGATGAGATACAGACCGGACTGGGGCGAACCGGTAAACTGCTGGCAGAAGAACATGAGCACGTTGAGGCGGATATCACGCTGATTGGAAAGGCTTTGTCGGGTGGTATGTATCCGGTTTCCGCCGTGCTGTCCGACAGTGAAACGCTGGGCGTTCTCCAGCCCGGGCAGCATGGCAGCACATTCGGTGGAAATCCGGTTGCATGCGCGGTGGCGAGAATGGCGCTAAAAGTGTTGATTGAAGAAGGTATGATTGAAAATGCCGAACAAATGGGAAAACGTTTTATGAATGGACTTGAAGCCATTCGGAATCCGTTCATCCGGGAAATTCGCGGCCGTGGACTAATGATGGCGGTGGATTTTCATCCAGAGGCTGGTAATGTCAGAGCTTTCTGCGATGCGTTGAAGCAGCGGGGGATTCTGGTTAAAGAAACACATGAATCCACCATCCGTTTTGCTCCTCCGCTGATTATCACGGAAACCGAGGTGGACTGGGCGCTGGAACGTATCATTCCTGAGTTGTCGTCTGATGGCTAAAACAATTCCCGCATTGATCGGCATGCCAACTGATCTGGGGGCCAGTCGCCGAGGTTGTTCCATGGGGCCTGAAGCTTTGCGCGTGGCCGGTATTCACACAGTACTGCAGCGTTTGTGCGGGCGGGGAGTGGACATGGGTGATATTAAAGGGCCAAAAGTGGCAGGAGAAGTATACAGTAACGGCTATCGTCATTTCGATACGGCGGTGGCATGGTTCCGCACATTGTCTGAGAGGGTTTACGAAACCCTCTCGGCAGGGCAGTGCCCTGTTGTGCTGGGTGGCGATCACTCCATAGCAATCGGGTCGGTTTCCGGTGTTGCGCGGTATTGTCGTGAGCGCGACATTCCGCTGACAATACTCTGGCTTGATGCGCATGCAGACTTCAATACACCGGCCACTTCACCCTCGGGCAATCTTCACGGCATGCCCGTGGCGCTACTGACTGACCCTGATTCGGAAATGCTGCGCACCATGGGGCCGGGCAATGCCGCTGTTGCCGTGGACAGTTTTCAGCTGATTGGTGTGCGCTCTATCGATCGTATTGAAAAACAGGCTGTTCTGACCGCAGGGCTCGAAATTTACGATATGCGTCGAATTGATGAAACCGGCATGCGTGCGGTTATGGATGAGGTTCTGGACAAAGTCAAAGCGCGGGGCGGGCACTTGCATGTCAGTTTTGATATCGATTTTCTCGATCCGTTGATCGCACCGGGTACCGGCACGCAGGTCAAAGGTGGTCCCGATTACCGTGAAGCACAATTATGCATGGAGATGATCTACGACACAGGCCTGTTCGGCTCCCTGGACCTCGTGGAAATCAATCCGGCACTGGATATTCGCAACCAGACTGCAGAAATCGCCGTCGAAATGACGGCCAGCCTGTTTGGCGAGCAGATACTGGCGCGGCACGGCGGGTCGAAACGATGAGCGGTCAGGAAACGCTGTTTTAACTGTATCCGAGACCACCACAATTCGGGCAACCACTTGTGCTGGCGGGTGTGCCAAGCGCGGTTTTATTGTCCCGGCCTGCTTACTTCATATAGTGTGAAATCCTGCTTTGCTATTCGAAATCAATTAAAGGAAGCAATAGTATCGTATCGATCATTCGGTCGGCGCATGAAGACCTGTCTAATGGTTAAACTTAGAAGAGAATAATGGTTTCCCTAATATATTTATTTCTTTGACTGACCTAGAGTGTTTGCGAGCAATTTATTATTTTGGTGGTGCAGCTCTTATTAAGGAATAATGCATAATGGTTTTGTCTTTTTTTATTTTGCTGATTTTCCGTTTGATAACGAGTGCTTGTGCATCTGCTCAAACCGGGCTTGCAGAACAATACAGCTACAGTTCGAATTGTCGAAAAATCAGTAAGTTCGATTCTGAGCTGGATGTTTTGTTCGATTGCTGGTGCGCTTGATGTATTCAACGCGTTGCGCGGCTCTACGCCTCTATTTGCAATATTGACGTTAATTGTTTAAAACTCCATCAACAGGAACCGGAACCATGAAAAACGCAGTGTTTGTTGCAATTGTTGCAGGACTATTATTAGTTGCATGTGGTGAACCAAAGCCTGGCCAGTACCCACCTAGCCAGAATATTCTGGATGAGCGTGAAAATGGATCGAGTGAGCCCGGTAATTAATAACCTGGGTACTAAAAGGTAGTGGCTATTTCACTATCGCGTTAAACCATATTACAAGGAACTCAGGTTTTCTCGGCGTAATCGTCCACGCTTTACGCCAAACAGGCTGTTAAAAAGCATTTTCGATGTCATCGTTGTAAAGCAGGTGTTGCCGCCTGTTATTTTGTACGGGCCGTTTATTTGCCCCGCAGTATACTGAAAACTGCTTTTTGGCGGCCGTTTTATCAAAACGCTATCACTGTTATGCATGCGTTTTTTTGTTCACTATTAGATTGGCTTAGTTTTTAGCAAGGAGTTGAAATGGAATCAGATAAAAAGCAACTCAAGCGCACCAGAAACACCAACAAAAAATTATTTGTCATCAATGACAGCACGCCAGAAATCGAATTGACTGCGTCGGCCGAAACAGACCGAAACGCCCGAATTGCCGTATCCGCTTATTATAAGGCGCAGGCTCGCGGCTTTGAACCGGGACACGAACTGGAGGACTGGCTTTCGGCAGAAGCTGAGCAGCATCAGTGAAATTATAATTATTTTATGTTTACACGATCATAGGACAGGGTGTCAGTCGACGATGTTTTGGATACCAGTTGACTGATCTTTTCATTAGATAAATCGAGCTATCAAATCAATTTGTTGTGTAATTTACAGAAAGAGCGTCAGCAGTTATTTGTCTGTCGTCCGACTGTCTTTGAGTTTTCTAAAAATACCGAATTTAACGTAATTATTAAGGAAAATTAAAATGAAAATTAGCGTGTTTGTATTTGTTTCGGTAACAATTCTGTTTTTCTCATCAAATGGTTCTGCCAGTTTATTCAGTGAGGAAAAAATTGAGTGGGCCAAGGTGCCGGCTAGAGTCCAGCATACAATCGCGGCGCATTTGCAAGGTGGAAAAATAGAAGAAATCGAGAAAAAATCAAAGAAAAAAACCATAACTGTTTATGAAGCAACGATAACAAACCCCGGCGGCGATAAAGTGGAAATTAAAGTGGAGGAGGACGGCACACTGGTCGAGTTTGAAGATGATTAGCAAATCGTGCAAACGCGTTTACGAAGAGACTGCGGGGTTTATTGGTCAGCCTGCATACAGCCGCAATAAAATACTTTATCTTTACGGAATAATATGAAAATTGTAATAGCGTGTTTTTTCAGTATGGTTGCCGTTGTCGCTCAAGCCAATGAATTGGACAAACGCCAGATTCTTGAAGTGAACGCAATGCAGCGTATGCATATTCTTGTGGAAATGCGCGCCTTGTTGTCTGGAACACAGAAAATTCTTCACTCGCTCTCCGAAGAGAATATGACAGCTGTCGCACAACATGCACAGTCACTTGGCACCCGTATGGCTCACAAAACCGAGGGTCAGCTAAATGGCGTGTTACCCAGCGAGTTTATGCAACTTGGAATGTCAGTTCATCGTGATTTTGATCAGATTGCGATGGATGCTGAATCGCTGAAAGACCCCAAGTATACGCTGGGACAGTTAAGTAAAACAATGAAAAAGTGCGTTGCATGCCATGCAACTTATCAGATCCAGACTATATATCAGTCAAACGCACAAAATTTGAAATCTAGCCATTAACGGTCTGATACAGTAAACATGAGGTCATATGAGTACATGGTGCATGATGAGGCCGGATTGAATAGCTGGAATTGCCAATACGTGCCCGTTATAATTATCGTTTGGTTTTTAAGCTAGTTTGTAACATGCCTGAACAAAAAGAATCCGATTCTAAATCAAAAGCCGTTAAACTCAGCTGGAAGCAGATGCTGTTTCATTTTGCGCTTCTCTGTCTTTGCGTATTGCTGGGACTGTTTTCCTGGTATTTGTCCAGACCGCAAAGCATCCGTTTTCATGAAACTGGGGCCCATGAATATCTTACTGTTTCCCTGACACCGGAGATAGATGTGTCGCTCGATCATGGCAGTTCTTGCGCTGTTACCGATTTTGAGCCGCTGCGCATAGAGTTGTTTAAAGGAAGTGCTTATTTTGATATCAAGAAAAAGCAGGCAAATGATTTTCGTATAAAAGTCGGTGAGGCACTTATTGAAGATCTTGGCACGCGCTTCAGTGTGCGTATGCAGAAAAACGGCGATCATATTGTTTCGGTAGGGCAGGGACAGATCAAGTTACATGTCGCGGCCGGTGAATACCTGATTAGTGCGCTTGAACAGGCAAATTTCGATAATTTCAAAATCAGTAAGCACAGGCTGATCAGCGCGGGTGAAGTGGCGCCCTGGCATTCACGCTCGGCTGAGCCCTAAAACCGGTTGATTACGGGGCGGCCTACAGCGAATTCAGCCATGACTATGCATGCCTGGCAAACTCCTGTCGCTGCCGCCGCAACCAGAATGGTGCCTGCATAAAACGTTTTTCAAGCTGATAATACTGCTGGTGCATGTGCTGATAGCGCCTGAATTCCGATTCAAGCAGCCACTGATATTTTTGTGTTGCGTTCGGTTTGTCCTGTAATTCATCCCTGATTGCATATGAAACCAGCAGACCATGACGTAGCGCTTTGAATATACCAAGCGACGACAGAGGATCGAAGACGGATGCCGCATCACCCACTGCATACCAGCCCTGTCCACAGAATTGTTGCTGGCGTTGACTGCGTGCCGGTTTAACCCGTAGAGGCATTGACGGCTTTTTGTTATCAAACCGGGTGCGCGTAAGACGGGTATGTGCCAGGGCCTTGGACCATCCAGCTTCATCAAATACATTCTCATCACGGGCGAGATCGCTGTCGGTCATCAGTGCTGCAACCCACAGCCCTTGTGGTAAGGGGGCTGAATACCACCAGCCAATCTCGGTGCTTTCAACCAGCGTGAAGCTGTCAACGCCGTGCACGGTATCATTCGCCTCGGCCTGAAAAAAACAAAAACTTCCTGTCAGCTGATCGAGTTTGTCCGCCCTGATTCCCATCCTGCGGCAGAAAGAACTGCTGCTTCCACTTGCGTCGACTACCAGCGATGATTGAATGGTGAACGCTGGCGCGGTGGCATGGTTTGCCGTCAAATGCCAGCCATGATGATATTCCGGCGTGCCGCTCACAGTTACTCCAAATAGCGTAGTTGCACCTGCATTTTCAGCTTGTCGTACTAGCCAGTCGTCAAATGATGCCCGATCAATATGCCAGCCATGGCCATAACTGGAATACCAGAACGGGTACTCATTGATTTGCTCGCTGCCCCAGATGGACCGGGTGCCAAGAGCGACCAGATCGCAGCGCGCTACAAAATTTTCTGATATTCCCAGTTGTTGCAATAGCGGCATTGTTTGCGGAGGCAGTGTTTCGCCAATGGTGAAGGATTGCGCCGACCGATTTTTACGATCGAGCAGCAGAACTGTCAGATCAGGCAACTGTTGCCGTAATGCGATTGCCGCAGCGCAACCCGCTACCCCCGCTCCGATAATGACGACATCTGCGTATAAATGCCTGGCGCTAATTGTCGCTGTCCTCTTTAACTGCGATCCATTGTGCTACTACCCCGGCCGGTGCGGTTGATTTTCCGTTCGGACCGGTAGGGTGCGGTATTGCGCGTACAATTGAACCTGCCAGCGCAGGCCGCTGATCAATGCCGTTGGGCCATTCAGGAACCAGATATCCCAGATAATCGTATATCCACTGTGCGCCGTTCACGATGCCGACCCCCTGAAACTGCACGTTGAATGGATTGCCGTAACCGATTGATCCTTTCAGTTTCAGCTCCCAACCGGGGCCAAAAATCAAACCGGCGAATGTCTGCATCGGCCCCGAATCGATACGGATAGTGCCGCGGCCGAACTCAAGTGTATCAAAACCGGCATTTACATCGGGATTGCTCAGAAAGCTCCGGTAAGTCCATGTGCCGACCAGAATAGGTGGTACGTATGCTGAGACATTACTCATTGTCAGGATCTCCCTTGCTTGCCTTTATATCACCGCCCAATGTTCGTTCTCCAGGTTTCAACTGCAGTCCAAGTGCCCGGTCATTTCGTTCTACCTGATAATAGCCGGGGTTGCCGTCATTGGAATCAAATTTGATAAAGCCGAGATTGATCCAGTCACGCACCATCTGCACACTCCCGGCATTGTTATCCGGAATACCTGATGACCAGTAGTATTGCCCGCCATCCGTTTTCTGAATAACCATTGGCCGGTGTCCAGGCCACCAGGGTATGTTGTATGCTAGATTCTGTTTCACCGGATCGCCGGTGCTGCCAGGATAAATGTCATTCCACATTTCATAAGTGACATTGATGTTCTGATCGGTGCATTCGTGAAAATCCGCCTGCCATGGCAGCCCCATATACTTGGTCAGATCGCCCGGCTCCATTCCCCTGGCTATGTCGTCGGCCTGGCTGCCGTCTTTGATGGCTACCGGAGCCGGAATACTGAGACCGCCAGCAATGTATGCAGCCTGATGGATACGATATGCGCTGCTGTAAATAGCCGGATTGAGCATGATCCATCCGACTTCGGCACCAGGGCAGAACGCACCGCCCAGAACGTTGCCCAGCACACCGCGGTCGATCGCGCTGCCGGTCCTGGGTGGGGTGGCCCAGGGATTCTCGCAGGCAGCATTGGTTTCTCCCCATTCATCGCATTCATTGATAAACTTGCCTTCCATCCATTGTTTCAGGAAAAACAACTGTGTATCAGTCATGCGCAGAAATTTATCCGTCACCGTATTGCTGATAGGATTATCACCGTTTAGCATTGGCATCAGGCGCGGCTTTGAAGCCGAGTTGGAAAATGATGCAACGTATCGCTGGCTCAGATCGTCGGGGACGGTATAAAGATTTTCCTGTCCCTGCTTGCGCATAATCGCATAAATAAATTCGCGATGCTGCCGGTTAGGATCGTGCCCGTTTTTAGGCGGCTGCGACAAGGCCGCTTTATCCAGATTGCCGCCGGTGCCGCGGTTATGCGGCACACCGCCTCCAAAAGGATCAAAATCATATGTAAAGCTGTAATTGTCCGGCCGGTTGAAGATAGGCCAGATATCCCTGAAAAAATGGGGGTAGTATTCCGGATTGTATGCGGCATTACTGCGCCATACAACCCATTGTTCCGCTGTCTGCGGTTGATTGCTCTGCCGGTCGAAGGGCGCTACGCCATACACCGCTGGTTCGTAAGCAAAATGGCGCACCGATAAATCATAAATCGCTTCATCCATGGTGATCATGTCTTCGATTTCAGGCGCATACGATGGATAGCCTACCAGCAGCCAGGCTGGCGCGTTCACGTCAACTGTTGAAAATTTCTTTTCTTTGATTGGTTTGCCCTGTGCGTCGGTATAGCGATGGATATAGCTGTACCTGATTTTCGCCCGCACCGGACCGTCGGAGACATCGTCATACCAGCCGTCATTGTTGGCGTAATTGCTGATGATCGGTATCGTACTGCCGTCAGCGCCTTTGAAACCGGAGCGGCCATAACCGCCCAGCACGATCAGGCGCCGGTGATGATCGCTATCTTCATTGACCATCATTTCGCCCAGAGAATTGATACTGTACGGTTGAATATCCGGCGGCGGAAAACGCTGCGGGTAAGCGCTGCCGTCGTTCTGAGAGAATGATGCCTTGCCGTTATCGCCGGAAACTGTGCGCGGTCCGGGATCGATAATCAACTGACGCCGCTGGTCAGGTTGCGTCACCTGCGGATTGCGCAGGGGATGATCGGGCCTGTAGCCATGTTTGCCGTCATTTTCGCTGAATGCATACCATGATGCCTTTTTGTTGGCCAGATGCGCGGTCCATTCGATATCGACAACCGTGCCTTCCACCATTTGCGGTCCGGTCGTTGAGGTATCTAGCGGAAACTGGAATTTATCGCCGATTTTCAATTCCCGGTCGCTGTCCAGCTGGTTTTCTTCGTATACAAAAATACGAAAACGCGCAGCCTGACGTTTGATGCAGCCAAGGTTACCCGTTTCTTTAAACTGGCTGACGCGAACAGGCAGCCCTTTATCATCGACAATTTCACGTCCCTGTTCATCGCATTCGATCGGTAGCGCGCCAGTCTGCTCGGGTGCGAGGTAAAATTCGTCGCTGTTGCCGATGCGCGCGCAGCCGATGGCCGGGTGAATTTTAAACGTTTGCATGTTTATTTTCTCCAGGTCTAGTCCATGAAATTAAGAGAAACACCGTTAATAAACACTGCGTCATCGATGGGTTTGCCATCGAGCCCCATGACGACCAGATGTACGCTGATATCAGTCTCGCCGTTCGCCAGCATGCGCTGCACCGCCTCGGTTGCGTCAATACGGAAGTTGCGCGGTTCATGATGGTGCAAAGGACGTTGATCAAACCTGCGCGTTTTGGGCAGCGGTTTATCGCAGTGCCCGGGGCCGCCGTAACACGAACCGTGAAACGTGGTGACCTGGCCGACAAAATGCGGATTATTGTCTACCGACGTCGCGACCGTGGCGTCAGGGGCGTTGAGGAATACGCGAATGACGGCATTGAACAGATTGGCGACATGCATGCGGTGCAGGCGTATCTCGGCTTTACGGAACGTATCGAGCACCTGTGGTTTAACGCCGGCTTTTTCAGCGTTGAATCGCAGCAATCCCTGCTGTCCGCTCACTGGGTAGTGGTAGCTGTCACGCATATATTCGTAACCCAGTTTCCGCGTGCTGAGCGTATCGCCTACATTCATCGACCAGGGTGGCAGTATGCCGTCCAGGTCTTCAGGATTAAGACCGGGATGCGCCTCCTGCCAGACAGCCCATAGCCGGTCGACATTCGAATGATGTGCCCAGAAAATAGGATCAAAAGCGGTGACACGATTATCCGTCATGTAGCCGTAGTTCGGATTGAAACTGTTTTGCGGGTCGGGATTATCCACGCCGATGGCTCTGGCGGCTGATAAAAACGCGGGATTCTGTCCGCCCGAGAAATTATGCATGCCGTTATGCATTTCTTCCAGCCAGCCAAAATGATGATCGTACACAGGGCCGCCGCCGAACTGGTTCCAGTTGTTTGACGACAGAATACCCTGCACATCCGCAGCAGTGGGATAATGCGTTGCAATGCCCAGCGAACCTGGCCAGCGATTCGGAAACCACAGTGGATTGGCGCGGCGCAGTTGGGCATAAATCGCGTTGACTTTATCCGACCACATCACCTTGCCGACGCTGAGCTTCAAGGTGTAATCAATTTTGGCCGCTTTGAGAAAGCGTAGGCCGGAATTATAGATTGTTCCTTTTTTCTGCAGTCTGGCGAGAATAGCCAATTCACCGTCGTTGAACAGTCCACTGTCCTTCAGCGCTGCAAGGCCTGCGGCATCGAGAAAGCAGCCGTACGCTTCGGGAAGTACACCCATATCGAGTTGCTCAGTATTATACGTAGCACGGTTGACGTCGGCATAATCGCTCCACGACCAATAGGGCAGCGTGATACATGCATCGTAATCCTGCAGCGTTTGTTCGAAGAAATACAGATAAAGCCGGTGCCACGGCAGAAACTGTTCCCAGCCATGCTGACATGAATCGGTATGGATGCGCGCCCAGTAGTTAAAACTGCGTTCATCAAATATATGTGGATCATAGGTGTACATACAGGCCAGTGCTTCACGCAGCAGCGACAGCTCATTTGCAGACAGCGTGCTCACCTCTTTTCTGATTTTCAAGCCCTGCACATCATCGCTGATTGCGTTGCAATGCTTGGTGGAAACCGTATGCAACGCATCGCCCTTGGCCAGGGCAAGTATTGACGCGCCGGACTGTGTGAGCCCGAAACGCATTTGAGGGCCGGTACTTTCCTCAGGATTGTCTTGAAGGTCGTCCGATTCGAGGCAGCCGTCATCGATCCACGCTGCGATAAAGTCAATATCCGAAGGACTGACTGCGTTTTCCGCCTGCCAGAGTAAGGGCGGAAACTGGCTGCCGTCGAAAGGAAACTGTTTGCGCAGGCCTTTGATCAGGGCTGATCGATCGCTGCGCGTCTGATAGCCCTGATCAGCGTTTCGGTCAGTACTACTGGCAAGACTGCTGGCGGTCTGCTGGGCCGGATTTTTGCCGCCGGTCGGCCAGCATTCGCCCACAGTCGCATCGCTGCCACCAGGAACCAGCGCCTGATTCAATGCCGATTCACTGGCGGCAAGAGAATCAACCATACCGTCGCCTTCACCGCAACAGCTTTTACCGCTGAGACTGTCCGGCTGATGGTCGGATTCATCCGGTTCGGGCGCGATCAGACGCTGACCATACAATTCAGCTGTTTTAAATGTATTCAAGTCCCGCCAGAAAGCTCCAAGCCCCTGATAATCCGGGATGCACGGCCCCTGCGATTGATCCAGGATCTGCTGGACGCGCTGATAACGCGACAATTTTTTTCTGTTACGCATAACTCACCTCGAATAGCCTTAATCGGTCGCCAACCGCGGTTTGTTGATTGTGAGCAGTATTTATAAGCCCCTTCAAGATCTCGATCAAGAGATACAGCGCCAGGCGAAATTGAGCGAAAAGCGGAGCATACACAAAGTATGTGAACATTTTAAGCGCGATTTTAACGTAGCGATGCGCGCTTCAGTGAGATCTAAAACGGTATCAATGTGCCTGTGCAACCGGCGTATTGACGACTTCCTGCACTTCCATCATGCCCAGATCTTCGTGATCGAGGATATGGCAATGTATGACGAACTTCCCGATGTAATCGCGGTATTTTGTGTAGATGTTGGTCACCGCCGGCCCCTGCACCAGCAGCGTATCTTTCCAGACCAACTGCGGTTTTCCGTCAGGGCCGTTTCGCTCCCACTGGAAAGGGTTGACATGGATGTGAAAAACATGCGGCGTCGGCGGTATGGCGTTGGGAATGGCGGCCGGGTCGCCGACAGTCGTCAACGACCACATGTCAACAGAACCGAGTTCAAGCTGGCGCACATGATCCGGGTTGAACGCGCGGTAATTGACCTGGAAGTAATTTTTCTCGCCTTTCGCGTCCTGACCGAGTTTAAATACGACTTCCTGCACGCCCACGGCTTCCTTGCGCAGATCGATATCGCCAAACGGTGCGAGCGGCGCCATTTCCTTGCTGGTCGGCAGCGCCATGTTATCCGTTTCTTCGGTAATTCTCAGAATGGCGAGCAGATTCTCCGGCTCGTTGATCTGGCGCAGCGATTTTTTGCTGGAAGCCGTTTGGTCAATAATACGGTAATCGCCGGATTTCATGTTGGCCTTGATCAGCACATCGCTGCGGTAACCCGATTGCAGTTCAATCGGTGTGCCTGCTTTCCAGGTATCGACACGCCCGAGGTAATTGCCGTCCAGCGCGATCTCGTGCAGATCATGGCCTTCGACAGCAAAGAAAATCGATTCGCGGAACGCGGTGTCGATCAGCCGCCAGCGCTGCACTTCGCCGCGTTTCATGGTAATCACCGGAACGATCTGGCCGTTGATGGTGATATGGCGGCGCGAGCAGTGCCAGGTATCCATTTCACCCTGATCGTTGCAGTTTTCCGGCGTGGGATTCGACGGACCGGGAAACAGGCTGGTGATGTTGTTGAGCTCGCCCTGCTGGTCGTACAGGATCGTCTGCAACACAAAAATCTTCTCGTTGGCGTTTGCCGCTTTCAGCGCCGCAGGTATCGTCTTGGGATCGTCTTCGACGATCAGTGCTCCCGCCATGCCGCTGCCCACCTGAATCGCCGTCGAACCATGCGCATGCGCATGGTACCAGTACGAACCGATCGGGTGATCGTCCGGTACTTTTACTTCATAACCGAAGTCGCTTTGCGGTGGAATCGCCAGCAGCACGTTGTCGCTGTTGCCGACGGGAGATACATGCATGCCGTGGTAATGTACGTTGGTGGTATTGTACGAAGCCGGCGTGGTGTCGAGATAGGCGTTCAGGTTTTCCTGTTCAAACTGGGTCTGGATCTGGTCGGGCGTTTCCTTTGGCAGGCGGTTCTTCAGCATCAGGTTAATCACATCACCCTGGCTGACACGTAAAGTCGGCCCGGTTAACTCGCCGTTGTAAGTTCTCAGTTTCAGCGGACATCCGCCCAGCGTGGTGGTTTTTGCGTCGGTATACTGAACGGAAAAAGTGGTATCGAGTTTGCCGTTTTCCGCCCGGATTTCCGGCGGATTCTGGAATGGCTGTTTGCCATACTTACCGATATCGATCGGCAGGTACGCGCAATGCGGTTGAATATCTCCGGCCATTATAATTGAATTTCCGACCAGGAAAGTTGCCGCAACAATCAATTGATATAAATATATTAAATACTGATTCTTCATGAGGCTTCACTCCAAAAGCTGATGAGAACTAATGTTAATGATGTTGCAATCTGTTGTTGATATTTGTCGTATCTTCCTGCTCGGTAGTATATTCTTGGTTATATGAGAATTTAGTAAGTCATTACTAAAGAATAGCCTCCAAAAAATGGCAGGTCAATTCGTATTCGGTTTATTAGGGATGCCGATGCTTGAAAATGTCAGCATCATTTTGTTTCTATGAATAGAATGCTTGTGATTTCGACACGCTTGATTTATAAAATCATGTGCAATTAATTACAAAGATAAGGGTGTGGCTAAAAATGCATGGACGAGAAACACTACTTCCGCAGCTATGACGGCGTTACATTAATGTACCGGCGATGGCAGCCCGTGGAGCCTCAAAAAAAGGCCCCGATTGTGTTGCTGCATGGGGCGGCCAGTAATTCCACCCGCTGGTGGCATTTTATCGAGCATACGCAACTTACCCGGAACAGGACGATATTGCGCCCGGATTTGCGTGGTAATGGAGAATCCATGTGGCGTGGAACGGCCGATATTCAGCACTGGACCAAGGATCTTGCTGCAATGCTTGATCATGAGCAGCGCGAGGAAGCCATTCTCGTTGGGCATTGTCTTGGCGCCAATATTGCGCTGCATTTTGCCGCACATTATCCAGATCAGAGCACTGGATTGATTCTGATTGAACCGATGGCGTCGGATGCGGTAACCGGCATACTGGCAAGGCTGAAATCCATTACCTGGCTGCTGCATTGCATTGTATGCATGTTTAATCTCATTGAGCGCGCAGGATTCCGCCGAAGAAAATTTAAAATTGTTGATCTCAGGGAACTGGATTATCCGGTACACCAGGCCAGTGTAGAATCGCGAAGACAGGCGCTGTCACGCCACGGTTCGGTCTGGCAGAATTTGAAAGTCACGCCGGTTTCGCAATATGTCAAGAATTTTATAGCGCTGTTGCGTCCGCTGCCTGTTACCATGATACGCTGTCCGGGTCTGATCATACAGTCCAGTGGAACAAGCATGACCGACCCGGAAAAAACCAGGAATTTGTTCGGCGCGCTGCCTGCCATTGAGTTTGTTGAGATGGAGTCTGAACACTGGATACCAGCGGCGCATCCTGATGTTTTGCGCAGCCTGATTGACGGATGGATCGCCCGGCACCATGACTTTATTTGATAGTGTCCGGTGCGGCTGTTGTTTGCGGATCATGCTGTTAAGATAAGCATTTAGATTGGAGTGTGGACATTCATGAGAAACTATCTTGCCGCAGTTGCGGTGATGACATTGCTGCTTAGCGCATGCGCAGGGTTGATTACTTCAGGGGACAAACCGTTACGTTACCAGGCAGTGATTGCAGGTGATCCTCTCACACTGGCGCGTTGTGTGATGCGTGCACTCAATGCGGAAACCCGGCCATCCATGCAGCTTTATCACTATCGACTCCAGATTTATCCGGACATCACGGCCACACAGATTTTCGCATACGACACAAGATTCCTGCCTTATATTTACGCCAGCAATTCACCACAGAATCCGGACGCCATTCGCGACTACACTGGCTCGGGACCGGAGGTCCTGAACGATGTGCAGGAGATCGGGAAACCCAGGTACGGCTACGGGTTTGTGCTGACAATCAAACAGGCCGATCACGTTTCAAATCATGCCGCAATCAAGGGCGATCCCTATGTCAGCAGGATAACCTGGAATTATTTGCAGGCGTGCGCTACTGCTTCAAATCGGTGATAGAGAACGTTTTAGGTAAAACATCAGCGGAAATCAAAATCATCCAGATCGTCATCAAACAGACTATCCGACAAAACGGTGTTTTCAGGCATTCCATAGTGTTTTAGCCAGATTTTCATATGCTTGACCGTGGTTAAAAATGCGAGCTCTTTTTCAAGCTGATGGATGCTCTGTTGCAATGCCCGGATATCCGTATCCAACTGTTGAATCATTTTTTTTGGATTAATCGATTCATGCGGTGCTGCGTTGGCCGACATGCGGTACGGCAATTCGGCTTGATCGATTTCTATCTGCAGCTGGTCAAGCTGGTTTTGCAGGATTTTGTTGTACGCTTTTAAACGATCTTCAGCAATGGTATTGATATGGTCCTGATCTATTTGTTCCAATTCAAGTTGCAGCGCCAGAAGTTTTAATAAATCCTTGTTTTTATATGCTGCGTTTACGCGCTTCATGATTTCTGTCTTGCGCACCCGTTCGTCGGGATCGGTTTCGCGATCCGGATGCGCAGCCGTGCTCAACTGACGGTAAATTGTTTTAATCGACTGGCTGATTTGCGCCTGCTCAGCCTTATGCGCTGCGATGTGGCGTGCTTCATGAGCGGACTGGCCAGGTTCATCATGAGACTCATTCATTTTATCGGCGATACGCTGGGCAAATGCCTGCGGGTCGGTATGATCGAATTCGTCACCCAAGTCACCGAACTGCGCTTCAAAAATCTCTTCCATCAGATCGGCCATGATATCGTCCGACTCTTGAAGTTCGGCATCAGATTCGATACCGCTGTGTTTTTTGAAAATCATTTTGAGTTTGTCCGGATCCGAATGCGTAAACAGCGCCGAACATATTTCGCAAATGACGTAGGAGATTTTGTTTCGCTCAGAAGACGTCAAGCTGCGCCGGTTGTAAAACGCATCCAGGCGAACCACCATTGTGGTTTGCAGTTTGGCTGCTGAGGCTATCAACGGTTGATATTCTTCCAGTACCTTTTTTTGGAAATCCGGCGTCAGCGTTTGCCATTGCAGCAGGCGTTCTTTTTCCTTATTGATTTTTTTAATGAGGCGATTGAATTTCTTTTGCTCGGATGAAAGCGTTTTGTGGCCGGTTTTCTGGTGTATTTGGACAACAGCCTGATGGAGTTTGGGCATAAAAATTATTGTTCTGGAAATAATCAGTTTATCAACGCTGCTAATGGTACTTTATTCGAAAGACATTCGACAAACCGGTACTGACCGATTTCCTCAGAAGCGTCATCGCTGGCTACGAGCAGGAACTCAATGCAACGATTGTCTTTAAAGCGGTACTGGTAGCTGTCTGGCTGTTTCATCCCCGGTGGTGTAATTTCATGAAACAATTCGTCCTGTGTCCACCATCGTCCCGTTTCAGTCTGTCGCTCAATAGTGCCATCCGGTTCCATGAAAAGGAACTCAATCGAATAGGTACCGTCCACTTTGCGCGTTTGTGTCCAGCTTCTTACAGAGCCGTCTTGTTCAACGTATTCACCTGTCCAGGTGCCGACAAGCCTGTTATCCGTGTGTGATTGTTGATACTTGTCTGGAACTGTTTCACATCCGGATAATCCGGCCATGATTAGCATCAATAAAAACTTTTTCATTTATTTCCTGAAATTTCCTGTTCCTGTGTCTAGAATGTCAGTTTCATGTAACTGTCCGTAAATTTTCGGCGTAAAATTCAGATACTGTGAATTTACTTATGCGGATTTTATCAGCCATGCGTAGAGTGTTTTTCTTTATCTTTTGTTTTGTTTTTACGGTGATGCCCGCGGCAGCGGAGCAATACCCTGTTCGCCCCGGATTATGGGAAGTCATGACTACATCGGACTTGCTGTCGCTAGTGCCGCATATTCCATCCGGACAAATGCGCCAGATTACCGACCTGGCCGGACAATATGGACTGATATTGCCGGAAATCAAAGATAATGCGGCTGTCTCACAGATATGTATCACGCCTGCTATGGCCAAGCAGGAAATCCCCGTCTATTTCTATGACAGCCAGTCAGGCTGTTCGGTTAAGAATGCCAGCCGTAGCGGAGATCGTTTTCAGCTGGAACTGGCTTGCGACAACCCGCAGTTTCAGGGAGATGGGATTGCAGAAGGAGTTTTTACCAGTCCTGAACAGTTTTCAGGTCATACAGAGTTCGACAGTTTAGTGATGGGTGCCCCTGTTTTTGCGACAGCGCAGACCCGGGCACAGTGGGTTGGAGATGTCTGTACGGTAAACCAGCCCGCCATGCAACCACCCAAAACACCGGAGTTTTTTCCTTTGCGATAATTTTTGGAGCGAAAGGCTGCGCATTAATTTCCCGTGTTATGCTGATAAATCATCGCCTGCCAGGCCTTTACCGCCTCGGCAAACATTGTCAGGGGGATACGCTGGGTTTTGACTGCTCCTTCAGCGTAGTTTGCTTCAATTTCGACATGCTGCGGGTAAACCGACAGGCAGTAGGCATTGCCGGTGCGTTCCCATGAGGCCAGCCGTCCTGATTGTATTTCATTGATTTTTTGCACCAGTTCATCGACCCATGCCGGGCTCTTTTGAATATCCAGTGTTAAATACGCGGCAATAAGATCATGTGCGGGATCGTCCGCTATTCGTCCCGGCCAGTTGCAGTTGTCCTGTCTCATTCGAAAAGTGGAAATGCTGTGTTGACCCGACCGTCTCTCGGTGGTGCAAAGCCAATGGTAAACAATTTGTCGTTCCGACTGCAGTATTTATCATTATTATCTACAGCAGATTCTGTCATTTGGGGTTTATTAAAGCCGCATTGTGTCCAGTCGGGCGCGCCTGCGGGGCATCGGAATGTATCCGTAACTGCATGAGCGATCGAATTTAAAACCTGTGTGGCCGAGCAGTTATCAGGAAACATGGAAGAAAATTTGTTTTTTTTGGGATTATCCTTGTGTGACCAGCGCCCCGTATAGATGCCGGCCCCGTTGGCTTTATCCTGTATCGTAAACACCGCTACGGTATCGGGGTTGATACCGTTTGGTCTGGAGTGTAATCCTTTCGGACGATTGCGATCCCACTCGCCGCAAAATACATGTTTCTGATTGATCGAAAGCTTGCTGTCTACCGTGATCCATTGCTGCAGTGTTCCACAGTCAATCTGTGCATGGGTAGGATTGGCAGACAACGACCATAGCAGCAAGAAAACACTGACACCAGTGACAAATTTGTATCGACGCATAGTTTAGACCCGTAAGATTTTTTTGCGAGATTCTGTAAAGTTAGTCAGTCGAATCGGTTAAAATTCCATCATCTTATCTTCACGTATTTTATCTTCATCATTTTCATGTCGCTACCTAAACAATCGCAATCATCACCCAAAGTCGGGTTTATTTCACTGGGCTGCCCCAAAGCCCTGGTTGATTCCGAGCATATCCTGACGCAACTTAGGGCGGAAGGTTACGAGATCTCAGCTTCTTACGAGGCCGCCGATCTGGTTGTCGTCAATACATGCGGGTTTATCGACAGCGCTGTGGAAGAATCACTCGACGCAATTGGTGAAGCGCTGGCTGAAAATGGCAAAGTCATTGTCACAGGATGTCTGGGCGCCAAGAAGGATGGTAATATTATCCGTGAGGCACATCCACAGGTGCTCGCTGTTACCGGTCCGCACGCAATGCCAGAAGTGATGGCGGCCATTCATACTCATTTGCCGCAGCCGCATGATCCGTTTACCAGCCTGATTCCTCCCCAGGGCATCCGGCTGACACCGAAGCATTATGCGTATATCAAAATATCCGAAGGCTGTAACCACCGCTGCACTTTTTGCATTATTCCATCGATGCGTGGCGATCTGGTCAGCCGCCCGATACATCAGGTGATGCAGGAAGCGGAGAATCTGGTGAATGCCGGTACCAGAGAATTATTGGTCATCTCCCAAGACACCAGCGCCTATGGCGTCGATAAGAAATACCGCATGGGATTCTGGCAGGGCAGGCCGGTCAAAACGCGCCTGACGGAACTGGCAAGTGCGCTGGGGGAACTCGGTGTCTGGGTGCGGCTGCATTATGTCTATCCGTATCCGCATGTCGATGAGATTATTCCGCTGATGGCCGAGGGAAAAATACTGCCTTATCTCGATGTGCCGCTGCAGCATGCCAATTCGCGGGTTCTGAAGGCCATGAAGCGACCGGCGAGTGCCGAGAACAATCTGGCACGCATCCAGCAGTGGCGACATATTTGTCCGGATATTACGCTGCGCAGTACGTTTATTGTCGGTTTCCCAGGTGAAACGGAAGCTGAATTTGAGGAATTGCTGCAGTTTTTACAGGATGCTCAGCTTGACCGGGTAGGCTGTTTTAAATATTCGCCGGTTGAAGGCGCCGCAGCAAACGCTTTGCCTGATCCTGTTGCTGAAGAAGTCAAGGAAGAACGTTACGCCCGATTCATGCAGCTTCAGGAAGGCATCAGCCGTCAACGTCTGGCCAGCAAAATCGGGCGCAGAATCAACGTCATGATTGATTCCATCCAGGAAGGAGAGGCGATTGCAAGGAGCAGCGCTGATGCTCCCGAAATTGATGGTCTCGTATATATCAACAATTTACCCGATACCCTGCAAGTCGGTGATTTTGTGGATGTTCTGGTGGAGAAATCGGATGCGCACGATTTGTATGCGCGTATCGACAGGTCACCCGGTTAGCCGGGTATTCTTCTTGTGGAAATAAACTTCAGACCATACTGTGGAACTTGTTGAATTATCCGTATGTCATAAACAGAGCCCTGTAAGCAGAAGATTCGGTTAGCGCAGTTGCTACATGGATTTGCAAGGAGAATATTCGCTTGTCCACTGATTTCCAATCTACAGAGTTGCTGCATATCTGTGAAGTTCAGGGTAGAATAGTGTTTCCTGTATAATTTTTAATAAGGAAGAAAGAAAGATGAAAGGAATTTTGATTAGTATGGCTGCCGCTTCAGCACTGTTGTTGGCAACTGGCGTACACGCTGATGCAGATCTGGCTAAAAACAGCGGTTGTCTGAATTGCCATAATGTCGATACTAAACTTGTCGGTCCATCGTTGAAAGAGATTGCTGCAAAATATGCCGGGCAAGAGAATGCTTCGGAATATCTGGTTGATAAAATCAAAAATGGCAGCAACGGTGTCTGGGGACCGGTTCCTATGCCACCAAACGCAATGGTTAGCGATGAAAATGCCAAAGTGCTGGCAGATTTCATTTTGTCACTCAAGTAAACTGAGTTCGAGTGCTAACAAGCCGACGTTTCAACGTCGGCTTTTTTATTGCTATCATGCGATTTTTCTTTGACAAGATACCATGAGAACACGTATTCGATGGAAAGGGAACGTCAGTTTTCTTGCTGAATCGGGCAGCGGTCACCAGGTCCTGATGGACGGAGCGCCAGAGGCCGGGGGGCAAAACCAGGGTCCGCGCCCAATGGAAATGATATTGATGGGCCTGGGTGGATGTACAACATTTGATGTCATTTTCATATTAAAAAAAGCGCGTCAGGACGTAACGGATTGTGTTGTGGAGATCGAGGCTCAGCGTGCGGAAACCGATCCCAAAGTGTTTACACAAATACATTTACATTTCATTCTCACTGGAAACAGGCTTAATCGTCATCAGGTCGAACGTGCGATTAATCTGTCCGCGGAAAAGTATTGCTCAGCTTCTATCATGCTTAAGACTACCGTGAATATTACACATGATTATGAAGTCATAGATTCACAGCCGAACGAATAAGTTGTTGTTCATTCACTTTTGCTTGCCCACTTCGCGTTGTATACCTTAGATGAAAATACGGTTCACAAGAAGAAACCTTCTTGTCTACAATAACTGGCGATAAGTCAGTTTTGCTGGAAGTAACTGGATATCAGAAAAAAAGAAAAATCGATAAGCTCGCAAGGCAGGGCAGGCCACACGGAATAGTCTGTGGCCATATGTGATTAAGCTTGCGCCTTTCCTATAGATGACCTGATATGCTGCCTTGTATCGAAACTTTTGTGACCATCATTTTTTATATTGCCTGGATTGATTAAGGCATACTTGATGGTAAACCCGGTTATCATCAGCAATATGTCATTCGGGAGGACTTTGTTGTCTTTTCTATACGTTGTAGCGTCGCAACGCTTTCCAGCCACCAAACAATATCAACCCTATTAAAGCAAAAATCCACCAATTGTAAACCATCCACATAAGTGGATTCGATTCAACGATTATGTTGGCTTCAGCAAGCTCGATTTCGTGAGTTTTTTGCTGGTCTCGCTCGGTCGAGGTAACATGCATTTTAAAAATTATTTTTTGTGTACCGGATGATTGCGGTGCAACTTGCCAGGTCCATTCTGTTGCGTCGTTTAGGATATACATTTGCCGTTGCGGTCCCGGATTCTCGATACGGAAATTTTCACCTGCAATTTCCGCCTGCATTTGAGGTGAGACATAGCCGGTAATGCCCTGTATCGATGTGCCGGCCGAAGAAATGGAAACAAGTTCGTTGATGAATTTTGCAAGTTGATCCGTATCGACACGTAACTTGACTTCAATGTTCTGATATTGCTGCGCTTCTTTTGGAGCGGTTATAACACTGCTGGCGAGTGGAATCTTCATGATGACCGGATGAACGAACTGGTTTTTGTTTGCCAGCATGTGCATAAAGGAGTTAATCGAAAACGGAATCACCAATAAAACCAGCAGTAGTGCAACAGGCATGACAAGACTGGTATTGGTACTTGATTTCATGGTGTTTTCTTCAGTATTTTTCGCTTCAGTATTATTTGAATTCGGATCGGTTGACTGGTGATGATTCGAATCTGGGTTGCTCATATAACCTCCTGCTGTTCGTTTTTCAATTAAGATCATATCATCAATGACTGAAAAGTATGACCTTTGTCAAAAATTTCACAGCTTGATTGAGTAATTTGAATGTTGAGGAATCAGTGAAAAGTGTCAGTACAAAAACGTGCTTTCGCAGAAACTGTAAAAAAGCCAGCTATGGTTTGTAAATTGTAAAACCGGTCTTGCGGATTTCAGGAATATAAATCGTTTCCAGAATGTATTTCTTAACGAATATCCCCGCTATTGAACCTTGTCAATAGCGGGGAGTGGGGGGAATTAAATGATCAATAACTGATCAGCTTCAGGGAACAATCCGGTTGTTAAGGATTTCCTTGCTTTGGTTGTTCCAGATAACGTCCGTCAGGTTAGAGTAGCGCGTAATGATCTGCGCAGCTATACCACCCGAGAACAGTCCAGCCCAGCCCAGTATCACAAAGCCCCAGTGCAACGGCGCGCTAAACAGCTCTTCCATAAACCAGAATGCATG
>NZ_FOIA01000010.1 GCF_900111605.1 Nitrosomonas marina
CAACACGATACGCAAAGAATGCCGCATCGTTTCTGGCGGCTGTCCATATACGGTGCATCGCTATTTGGGCTAGTATCTTATGACGACACTATCTAAGATATTTCAAAACTTTATTGCCATATTCAACTGAATGGCATTGGAGGTAAGTAATGGCCAACAAAGACGCAAAGGGCAATAGGAATATTACCGATGAAGAAGCAAGAAGGATAGTTGAAGAGGATTTGCGCAAGATTACAGACCGGTATCGAGAACTTTATGAACGGGAGCGCAGGATGAGCGCTGAATTGGAATCGTTGCGACGTGCCTCCAGCAGTGTGGAGTCGTCAAAAAGGAGAAACAGGCAAATACCGAAGCTTGCGTAGCATGTGGTGGCACAGGAAAGCGTAAATGTGTACAGTGCGATGGGCGCGGTTGGTTCTATAACCAACAACTGAATACCCGCGAGCGTTGCCCCATTTGCAACGAGTCTGGATATGTTGAATGTCGTGGTTGCAGTGGAAAAGGATACCGATAGTGCCTGATGCACTTACAGGAGTTTTGTAACGCATTGGACCGTGATAGAGTACTAGTACCATGAATTCGTAAGTACCTGTATTTGTTTTTATTATCATGGCACTATAAGATACAGGACTAACACACTATCCACTGTTGCATTAAATTCATCCAAACTCCGACCAACCCACGACTCCCGTATAAGCCGTCAGCAATATGACGCACCCAAAAATGATCCGGTAATATGCAAATAACGTAAAATCGTGATTGCTGATAAAGCGCAGTAAGCCGCGTACAGCGACCAGAGCACTGAAAAACGCAGCAACGAAGCCAACGGCAAACATGCCAACATCGTTAAACTCCAGGATGGCGCGGTTTCTGTAGACGTCGTAGAACGTCGCGGCGAACATGACGGGAATGGCCAGAAAGAAGGAGAACTCTGCAGCAGCTTTGCGCGACAGGCCGAACAGCAGACCACCGATGATTGTCGCGCCAGAGCGGGAAGTGCCAGGAATCAGCGCCAGACATTGCGCACAGCCGACTTTGAGCGCATGTTTCCAGTCCATGTTGTCGATATGCTCGACTTCAATCTGGTGATCGCGCCGCTCCGCCCATAAAATCACAATGCCGCCGATTACCAGTGCTGTTGCAACGGATAACGGATTAAACAGATACTGCTTGATGCTGTCGATAAACAGCAGGCCCAGCACAGCCGCGGGCATGAACGCGATGAGCAGGTTCAATACAAAACGCTGCGCCGATTTCTCCGAGCCTATGCCCGTTATGACATCAACGATTTTTCGGCGGTATTCCCAGCAGACAGCCAGAATCGCACCGAGCTGAATTGCGATCATGAAAACCTTTTCACGGTCCTCATTAAATTCCAGTAAATCACCGACAAGGATTAAATGGCCGGTGGATGAAACCGGCAAAAATTCTGTTAACCCCTCAACAATTCCGAGGATTAACGCTTTAAACAGTAAGACCGGATCCATGCGGGCCCCAGGTTATTTATAATTTGTTGTAAATTTCTGCGCCCGCTTTTTTAAATTCAGCGGCTTTCTCATCCATACCCTGCTTGATTGCTTCATCTTCGCTGACACCTTGCCTGGCAGCATAATCACGCACGTCCTGGGTGATTTTCATCGAACAGAAATGCGGTCCGCACATCGAGCAGAAATGCGCGACTTTGGCACCTTCCTGCGGCAGGGTTTCGTCGTGAAACTGCATTGCTTTGTCGGGATCGAGACTCAGGTTGAACTGGTCTTCCCAGCGGAATTCAAAGCGCGCTTTGGACAGAGCGTTGTCACGAATCTGCGCACCCGGATGACCTTTGGCGAGGTCGGCTGCATGCGCGGCGATTTTATAGGTGATAATGCCGTCCTTGACGTCGTTTTTGTCCGGCAGGCCAAGATGCTCTTTTGGTGTGACGTAACACAACATTGCAGTACCGTACCAGCCGATCATTGCAGCGCCGATGGCCGAGGTGATATGATCGTAACCCGGTGCTATATCGGTCGTCAATGGTCCCAGGGTATAAAAAGGCGCTTCATCGCAATGCTCCAGTTGCAGGTCCATATTTTCCTTGATCAGATGCATCGGGACATGGCCGGGGCCTTCGATCATAGTCTGTACATCATGCTTCCAGGCAATTTTGGTCAATTCGCCGAGGGTTTTCAATTCGGCAAACTGCGCCTCGTCGTTAGCGTCATATATCGAGCCCGGGCGAAGGCCGTCGCCGAGTGAAAAGCTGACATCATACGCCTTCATGATTTCGCAAATTTCCTCGAAGTGGGTGTACAGAAAGCTTTCCTCGTGGTGTGCAAGGCACCATTTCGCCATGATCGAACCGCCGCGCGAGACAATACCTGTCATGCGCTTAGCGGTCATCGGCACATAGGCGAGGCGTACACCTGCATGGATAGTGAAGTAATCAACCCCCTGCTCTGCCTGTTCAATCAAGGTGTCGCGGAATATCTCCCAGGTCAGTTCTTCCGCCTTGCCGTCAACTTTCTCCAGCGCCTGATAAATCGGAACCGTGCCGATCGGCACCGGGCTGTTGCGAATAATCCATTCACGTGTTTCGTGGATGTTTTTTCCAGTGGATAAGTCCATCACGGTATCACCACCCCAGCGGATCGCCCAGGTCATTTTCTCGACTTCTTCCTGTATGCTGGAACCGAGGGCCGAATTACCGATATTGGCGTTGATTTTCACCAGAAAATTTCGTCCGATGATCATCGGTTCCGATTCCGGGTGGTTAATATTCGCCGGAATGATGGCGCGGCCACGCGCCACTTCGTCGCGCACGAATTCAGGCGTGATTTTCCCGGGTAAAATTGCGCCAAAATGTTGCCCGGGGTGCTGCTGCGTTAACAGTTGATGATTCTCGGCACTGAATGCTTCGTGCCGCTGGTTCTCGCGGATAGCGATAAATTCCATTTCTGGTGTAATAATACCCTGCCGTGCATAGTGCATTTGTGTTACATTCTTTTCCGCCTTGGCACGACGTGGATGGCGTTGCAGGTTAAACCGCATATCGGTCAGCTTGGGGTCCTGCAATCGTGCGCGGCCATAGGATGAACTGAGTCCGTTCAGGAATTCGGTATCGCCGCGTTCCTCGATCCAGTGATCGCGCAGCGCCGGCAGTCCGGAACGAATATCAATTTGGGCAGCCGGATCGGTATACGGGCCGGACGTATCGTAAACCCAGATTGGAGGGTTTTTCTCTGCGCCGCTGCTGGCCATGGTTTCAGTCTGCCGGATTTCGCGCATGGGTACCTGTATATCAGGGCGCGGGCCCTGTACATAGATCTTGCGGGAGTTCGGCAACGGTTTCACGGCAGCTTCGTCGACAGTGGCCGTGGCACTGGAAAAGTTTTTTTGATTTAGAACTGTAATATTCATTAAGATGCTCCTTAAAATGCCATAAAGAGCGGGAGGACAGGCTCCAGCTTCCCTACGGCGGCATTATCCGCGTCAGGTAATAAGGGACTTTCTCACCAATATTTCCTGTGTTCAGGAAATGGACCCCTAGCTGATGCTGTGAAGCTAATAGAAATATGAAATAATTGCAAGTATATTATTTTTTTTAAAAAGAAAACATATGAACATTGAATTGAATCCTGAACAGTCATTAGAACATTCACGCTATAACATGGTCGTCCAGCAAATCCGCCCCTGGTATGTCCTGGATGATGAAGTTCTTGATTTATTGTATAAAGTGCGCCGAGAAGAATTTGTGCCGGCTGCTTACCGTCACGCAGCTTTTGTCGATATGGAAATTCCGCTGGGGCATGGGCAGGTCATGCTCGCACCAAAAATGGAAGCACGTATTTTACAGGAGCTGCATATTAATAAAACGGACAAAATTCTCGAAGTTGGTACCGGAAGCGGTTATATGGCGGCTTTACTGGCGCAGCTTGGCAACCATGTATATAGCGTTGAAATTATCCCGGAGCTGAAACAGATGGCTGTGGCGAATTTGAGGGCGCATAATATCACCAATGTGACGATTGAACAGGGTGATGCCGCACACGGCTGGTCCAAACACGAACCCTACGATGTCATCGTGATTACAGCTTCCACGCCGGTATTGCCTGACAGCTTCAAAAACAGTCTGAATACGGGTGGTCGCCTGTTTGCCATCATCGGGGAAGACCCGATTATGGAAGCAAAACTGATTGCTTGTACAGCACCAGGCAAATTTACAGTTAATACGTTATTCGAAACCAGCACAGCCGCACTGATCAATGCGGAACAGGCAAGCAGGTTTACCTTTTGATACCCGCATATCAGTTTCAGTCATTACACGTTTTACGGAACATCACACTATCCTCTTCTATTAATTCTTCGCAAACAGGTTGCTGGTTTTGACAACAGGTATGTTACGTATAATGTTATTTTTACTGGTTTTTTTCATTGGCGCAGCTAGCAGTTCGGCGTCAAGAGCTGCTAATCTGATGGATATTTATCAGGAGGCATTGGAAAAAGACGCGCAATATCAGTCCGCCCGTGCAGTTTATCAGGCGGCACAGGAAAAAATAACCCAAGGACGGGCCGGATTGCTGCCCAGTGTCAATTTATCGGCAACGCGCCAGACACAGGAAGTCGATACTACGCTGGGTCCTCCAGTCACGATCCAGAACCGAGGAATTGTTATTTCGGCGACGCAGCCACTTATCCGTTTTGAAAATTTTATTATTTATTCGCAATCCAAAACCCAGGTATCGCAGGCTGAGTCGCAATTTGTTCTTGCAGCTCAGGATTTAATCCTGCGTGTCGCCCAGGCGTATTTCAATGTGCTTGACGCACAAACCGACGTTGAAGTTGCTGAAGCGCAAAAGACAGCTATACTCAAGCAGCTCGAGCAGGCCCAGCGCAATTTTGAAGTCGGCGTCGCAACCATTGTCGATACCAATGAAGCACAGGCGCGTTTTGATCTGACCCTGTCGCAAGAAATTGCTGCCCGTAACGCACTTGAAATCAGCAAGCGTGCATTGCAAAGCATCATTAACCGTTTCCCTGGGCAGCTTGCCAGCGCGCATGAAATATCGACCGAGCTGCTTAGCTTGCCATATATCAGCATGGATGAATGGGTCGCAGCTGCGGAAGCACAGAATTACATGATAAAAATCCAGCAGGCGGCATACGATCTAGCTAACAAGGAAGTCAAAAAAGCCTGGGCGCAACACTATCCGACGGTCGATCTCGTTGCTCAGTACAGTGATCAGACTGGTGTAGGCGGCGCGATAACCGGACGCGGTATTGATCTGACTTCTAAGTCAATCGGGTTGCAACTGAACCTGCCGTTGTTTCAGGGATTCGGTACACAGTCACGGGTTCGTGAAGCGATTGCCAATCAGGAAAAGGCGCAGCACGATCTGGAAAATACCCGTCGCGACATGATGCTGCAGGTCCGCCAGCAATACCTCAATGTTACCAACGGAATTGCTCAGGTTAAGGCGTTAAAGCAAGCGCTTGTCTCAAGCCAGACACAACTTGATTCCACCATGCTTGGGCAGGAAGTCGGCGTTAGAACAGAGGTCGATGTACTGAATGCACAGCAACAATTTTACTCAGCGCGGCGCGATCTCGCAAAAGCCTATCACGGTTATCTGATGTCCAGATTGCGATTGAGTGCTGAAGCGGGTGAACTCGATGAGGAAGTGCTTAAGCAGATAAATGTAATGCTTCAAGGTAATTAATCGTTTAGATCAGCTTTACTGCTGACCTGCAACCTTGCCCGGAAAAATCGGTGCACATGCGTATTTACGGCTGTAAGCCATGCGTGTACTGATATGAAAAACAGCTCGTTCCGTGAATTGATTCGCGATAGACTGAAAAATGATAAAATGCCACCAAAGCTGGCCAGACAGTCGCTGTCCGCTGTTTCAAATCAGCGGGGAGAGGAAAGTCCGGACTCCATAGAGCGGGATGTCGGCTAACAGCCGACCGCCGTGAGGCGAGGAACAGGGCCACAGAGACGAGCGTATTGAGTTACGGTGAAACGCGGTAACCTCCATCCGGAGCAAAACCAAATAGGCAGGCGATGAGGTTGCTCGCGGAGCCTGCGGGTAGGTTGCTTGAATGCATGGGTAACCATGCATCTAGATGAATGACTGTCCACGACAGAATCCGGCTTATCGGCCAGCTTTCCTGCTACGTATCATTATCACGTTTTCAGCGTGGTTCGTGATTTTTCCTGCGATTGTATTCTTTCTGTTGCCACAGCAAAGGCAAAGGCAAAGGCAAAGGCAAAGGCAAAGGCAAAGGCGACCTCAATGTGTAACCGGGTTTTTCCAGAATTTGACATCCTTTAAAAATGAATGAAATTCAATTCACTGAGATCGCATCCCATATTACTTGCAATAAACGAGTGAATGGGTTGAATTCCTGCATCAGTATGCATTGTGCTATTCAATTATCACGCTAATTTGAAAAAGGAAAACTCATGCTCAGGCTATATCAGTTCGAACGTACCCGGGGTATTCCCAGCTTGAGTCCATTATGTTGTGAATTGGGAACTTACATACGCAGTGCGAAATTGATTTTGAAATAATTTCCGCACTGCCGCCTGGTGCACCCAAAGGAAAGCTGCCCTAAAATATATCGGTTGCCCCATTGAGTCGCCGCTCAAGGCGCATGGTTCGGCAAAGAATAATTTTAAAGATTCCATTGCGCGGATTAGACAGAATTACGATTCTGATCTGCAGTCAGTCTGATGTATTGCAAGCAGCCAGCGATTCGGCGCCAGAGAAAACACCTGTATACGCGATACCATCGTTGCCAATGGCGCCGCGAAACATGCCGCTTGTATTAAAGCGCATCGTGTAATCACCCTGTGCGTTCAGCAGAATTAATCCTCCTTCCCCACCGATGGTTGCTATTTCAGCCAGCGTATGATCAGCTGCTTCTGTTAAAGGCATGTTTTGCAGTTTGATCCGCGCTGCAGTATTGAATCCGGCTACGGTACGGATAAACATCTCTCCAGTACCAGTTGCAGATACCGCGACTGAATGATTGTCTGCGTACGTGCCAGCTCCAATAATGGGTGTGTCACCGACACGCCCGAATCGCTTGTTTGTCAATCCGCCGGTAGATGTTCCGGCAGCAAGATTGCCGTGGCAATCCAGTGCTACAGCACCGACAGTACCATGTTTATCATTGTTTTCTTCCCAGCTATCCGTTTCCAAATCATGATCAAGTGCGATACGTTCTTTTGTGATGGCCTTTTGCAGCTGATCCCAACGGCGCTGGGAGTAGAAAAATGACGGCTCAACGATTTCAAGCGCCTGCTCGGCTGCAAATTCTTCCGCACCACGCCCTATCAACAGCACATGACTGCTGTGCATCATGACTGCTCGTGCGGCGCGAATCGGGTTACGAATAGTGGTAACCGCTGCGACCGCACCTGCCATATGCGTAGCGCCGTCCATGATTGATGCATCCAGTTCATTATTTCCTTCGTGACTGAATACCGCGCCTTTGCCTGCATTGAATACAGGAGAGTCTTCCATGATTACGATCGCAGCGACCACGGCATCTATACTGCTACCCCCGGCAGCGAGTACGGCATGACCTGCATGCAGTGATTGAGTCAATACCTTCATGAATGTGCGCTCGCGTTCCGGTTTCAGTTTATCTCTTTGAACAGCGCCTGCACCGCCATGTATTACTAATCGTAATGGAGCGTTATTATTTGACCGGATATTTGTTAAAGTCATTAATTATTGCAGAGTTGGTGATTTTTAATCCGCCAGCCAGATCTTTATGCATGGCGGTTCATCGTATCAATATTAATGTTTTTAAATATGAATTCAAGAGAATGTCAACAGTGATTTAGGTGAATAAAACTGTCGCGTTTTTTATGTACGCTGTTTTGGGTTACAATATAGAACTAAAAAGTGGTAACAGTGTCAATAAGATTTCATCTAATGATTCTGCCGACTTATGCAGAACCAATTCAAAAACAAAAAAATTCTGATTCAACAACTTCCGGACCAGATTACTGAACAACTGCTTTAGTATCCGGGTTCAACATGACGCATTCATAACAAAGGGTTGGGGCCACCGGCATTCAATCTGATGGGTCCAGATTTTATCCACTTCACTTTTTATGCTATGCAACAGATTTTCACAGATTAATGCATCTATTTCAAACGAAAGTAGATTTAAAAAAGAAAAGCATATCTTTTGGATTGTTTACCGCTGTAATTCTGTTTTGGCAAAGCTGTGCAGGACAGGCCGCTGCTGTCGCATTTATGAATGACCGGCATATTACAAACAATACCGGTTACGTGCTGCTCAACTGGCAAAACAAGGAACTGATACCTGTTGAGTTGCAGCAAGCCGCACAATCCAGTTTCGACAATCCGATCACGTTATACGAAGGAAAAAACAGCTCATTAATGCTCTCGGGTTTGGCGGACGGCACTTATTATTACCGTATTCGTGCTCATCAAAAACAACCTGGCACATGGTCCGATACAGTGAGGCTGGATGTTGCTCATTATTCACTTGCCAGAGTCTGGTTATTGTTTGTTGCTGGCGCACTTGTTTTTCTGAGTGTTGCCTGGGTAATCGTCAGGGGTGCAGCAGATGAATCATGATGCAGTTTTTTTGTCCCCTTCGCTCGGTTGGTCTTTGCTGGTTATTATAAGCGTTATATGGATAGCATTGGGCACTTACTGGGGACGCAAGAACAAGCACTTTGAGCAGCATGCATTGGCGGGACGCAATGTCGGCCTGACGCTGGCATCTGCAACAGCAGTAGCTACCTGGATCACATCGAATACAACCATGCTGGCACCACAATTTGCGCTGCAGATGGGTATTTGGGGCATGCTTGCATACAGTACAGCTGCTTTTGGGCTGTTTCTTTTTGCGCCGATGGCAAAACGGATACGCGCGCTAATGCCACATGGTTATACCTCCGGCGATTTTATTCGTCTGCGCTACGGCAAGAAAGCATGGAGTATTTTTTTGCTGTTTACGCTGTTTTACAGTCTGGCCTGGCTGGTCAGCATGGCAATGGCAGGCGGCATCTTGCTAAATGCCTTGTCCGGAATTTCCTATGAGTATGGAATGAGCATTCTGCTGCTGGTATGTGTCATTTATACTATGCGGGGCGGCCTATATGCCGTTATCGGCACTGATTTCATACAAAGTCTGATCATTCTGGCGGGTATTGTAATTGTCGGATTTGCAGTTTTGAATCATGTCAGTATAGAAACAATTCACGCCAATCTCACAGCTGAAAAGCCGATGCTGCTGAATATCATGTTTCCGGTTGCGATCATGGTTGTCTTTAATAATCTGCTGTTCGGATTGGGCGAAGTGTTTCATAACAATATCTGGTGGAGCAGGGCATTTGCTTTTCGAGAAGGTGTGGGCCAAAAAGCATTTCTTATTGCCGGATTTATCTGGTTGCCAATACCGGTTGCCGCCGGATTTATCGCTTTGGCATCCGGTGCACTGAATGTTGCGGTACCCAGCGCTGATATGGTTGGACCGCTTGTTGTTGCTAATGTGCTGGGCACGACTGGCGCAGTTGCAATTTTTATAGTTGTTTTTTGTTCCCTGGCATCCAGTATCGATAGTCTGCTGGCCGCAACGTCCGATCTTATTACTGAGGACATTTACCGCAAGATAGTTTATCCAAAGGCCAGTAGCGAGCAATTAAAAAAAGCTGCACAAATAGTAACGCTTTTGCTGGGCCTTACTGCATGGCTGGTTTGCCTGCCACGTATTGGAACACTGGCTACGGTTCTTTTTTTCGCTGGCCCGCTTGTTGGCAGCATGATCTGGCCGATTATTACCGGATTGTACTGGAAGCATGCAACATCTAGCGGCGCGATCTGCGGCATGTTACTTGGAAGCGCGCTTGGGTTGCTGGCCTACTTTCAGATTGGCTGGTATATCGCTACGCTGGTAAGCGCTGTTGCATCGATGGCGTGTGTTATTTTCTTTGCCTACTGCTATCCGGCCAACTATGACTGGCATCAGTTAAAAGAAAAACAGGCGTGATGTTTTCAACGGAATTTCTTGCATATCTGGTATATGGTGCACTGGGATGGTGTGCTGTTACAGGCGTCATTCTGATTATTATGCTACTGAAAGAATGGAGAAAGGGTAATATATGGTAATTAAAACCGCAGCAAAAGTAGAGCATATTGTTCAAAGCGAACTGAAAACAAATCTGATCGGGCTTTGTCCTGAACCAGAAGGATTAATCAAGTTTCAGCCCAGAATTTGTTTGCAGAAACTTAAGGAACTGACATACAGATCCATTCTTTCCGCCGATCTTTTCGATACAGAAATGCTGAGAGAACTGGCCAAAGTTGCTGCTTATCTGCAGCTGAAAAAAATCAGCGCCGATAAAGTGCTAAACGACAAAATTATGGCAACAGCATTTTTCGAGGCCAGTACACGGACGCGGCTTTCTTTTGAGAGCGCCATGCTGCGTCTTGGTGGAAAAACGCTAAGTGTCGCGGAAGCCGCTTTAACGGGTGAGGCAAAAGGTGAAAAGCTGCTGGATATTGGACAAATGTTTAACAGTTATGCCGATATTGTAGTCATACGTCATACCCAGCAAAAAGCAATTCAGGAATTAAGCGAATATTTGCGCATTCCCATCATCAATGGTGGAAATGGTTCAGACGAACACCCAACGCAGGCGCTCGCTGACTGGTATGCGCTGCTGAAATGGAAGCCAGATCTCATGCTCGGCGCAGCTTCTGAAGAACAGCTGCACCTCGGCATTGTCGGTACACCCGGAAGCATGCGAACCGTGAAGAGTTTTTTGATACTGGCGCTATTGTTCAGACACAACATCAGCCAGATTACCATCGTTTCTGAGATGGCTGATCCCCTGGGAGTTGAAGTACAGTCATTTTGCGATTCTAGTCCGATACCTATCGACATCAAAAATGATTTGCAGGAGGTGGTCGGCGAGCTTGATGTCATTTATATGAATTCGATCGCCTTTCTGGGTGATGGATACCGAACTCTTGGATCCCGATTTAAATTGGATAAGGAGTCCAGACTTAAAAAAGGCGCCGTTGTTTTACATCCTCTGGCACGAAAAGATGAGCTTGATGTCAGTCTGGATCATACCCGGCACAATCTTTATTTTAATCAGGCGGATGGCGCTGTTTTTATTCGTCAGGCACTGTTATTGATTGTTTTTGGCCGTCTCGAGCAGGTGCTTCCCGATCATTTGATCGAATAGTAAATTACAGAGCCAGAAAATTATTTGAATAATAAACGAACAGAGGTATAACTTATGTGTGGTATAGCCGGTGTATGGAGCCCATTCAGATACGATAAGAATAACGACAAATATATCCATCAAATGGCCGCACAGTTGCTGCATCGAGGCCCGGATGGCCGCGGGTTCCATTTCGATACAAAAGATGGCATTGCCATGGCGCACACACGCCTGTCGATTATTGATCTGAATTCTGGAGAGCAGCCGATACATGATTCGCAGGCCCAGTTGACACTGACCGCTAATGGAGAATTTTATGATTACAAACGTATTCGCGGATTGTTAACGGCAGAAGGGTTCAGTTTTTCTACCAAATCAGACAGTGAAATAGCATTGAAGCTTTATCGCAAATACGGATTATCATTTGTGGATCATTTGCGTGGTGAATTTGCCTTTGCCTTATTTGATGCAAAAAAACAGCAACTGATTCTGGTGCGTGACCGGTTTGGTATTCGCCCGCTCTTTTATCATATTACGGGCGAGGCTGTTTTTTATGGCTCGGAAATCAAATCACTTCTTGCCCACCCGCATGTTCCAAGTGATATTTCAAAAAAGGCGCAATTGCATCAGATGATGCAGGTCATGGTGCCTGGCGATTCGCTGTTTGAAAATATCCATGCTTTAAAACCCGGGCACATGCTGATCATCGGGAAAGCTGGTGGCCGTATTTCAGTCACTGAAAAATGTTATTGGGATGCTGAATTTCCGTTAAACGGTGAGCATGCAGTGCGCAGTGATCAGCAACATATAGAGGCGGTGCGTGAAACACTGATTGAATCCGTAGCGTTACGTCTGGAAGCTGATGTGCCGGTTGCCTGCTATCTCTCGGGTGGTATTGATAGCTGCTCAATCTTGGGCATGGCATCATCCATTCAGCAATCACCTGTTAAGGCATTTACAATCAGTTTTGATGATGAGCGCTATGATGAAGCTACCATCGCAACTGAAATGGCCGAAAAATGTAATGCAGATCAGGATATTTTACGAGTTTCAGCATCCGACCTGTATGGTAAGAATTTTGAAAAAGCGATATGGTATTCAGAGCGTACTTTTTATAACACGCTTGGTATTGCCAAAATGCTGATGAGCAAGCATGTTACTGACAATCATTTTAAAGTTGTTATCACTGGTGAAGGCGCAGACGAATTTTTTGGGGGATATGCCGCTTTTAAACGCGACATGTTTATTCATGACCCCGCTTATCAGACTGAAGCAATGGAAGCGCTGTTGCAAGCCAGCAATCGAGTTTTCAGTGGCTCTGTACTGGCAGAAAAAGCTGTTTCACATCCTGCATTCGAGGAAGTCATGGGATTCACGCCTTCATGGATACAGCCCTGGATGCTGGTGCTGGAACAGGTCAAGCCATTGTTGTCAGAAACATTTCTTGACCTATTAGGGGAATATGATCCGATAGCTGCTATTGCTTACAGTCTGGATAAATCGAAACTCGATGGGCGGCATCCGCTTGATAAAGCGCAGTACAGCTGGATCAAGACCATGCTTGAAGGCCAGATCCTGAACTGGGGCGGTGATCGCGTTGACATGGCTAACTCGCTGGAATCTCGCCCGGCATTTCTCGATCATCATGTCACGGAACTGGCCGCTGATCTGCCGCCACATGTGCGTATACGCAATGGCGTAGAAAAATGGGTATTGCGTGAAGCAATGAAACATCTGTTGCCCGAGGTACTGTACAACCGCGAGAAATTTGCATTCATGGCCCCGCCGGCCCATACAGATCAAAATAAAACACAAGCCATTCAGGATCTAATCGATAAATATCTATCACCACAGCGCGTAATGCAAGCCGGTATCTTTAATCAACGAGCCATAAAAAAATTGTATAAAAACCAGGATGTTTCCGAGGATCATACAATGAAAACGCGAAAAGACATCATTCTCAATCATGCGATTGGATTGCATGCCATGAATGATATCTTTATGAGGCGGCCTGCTACTGAAGAGTGTCTGGCTTGATAACACAAAACCGGCTTATTCGGGAGGAAACGGCACAAAATATATGCGTTCGATATAATCAGAAAACCAGGTTATCCTTGTTCCATTGGCTTCTGAGTCGGCCGGACTCCTGCAGTATCTGATCGTGAGACGATGGTGATTTCTTCAGGCAGGCTTCTGATATGAATATCCTGGTGTGGGAAGGCGATTTCAATTGCCGCCTCACGGAAACGTCGGTCGATTTCCATAAGTAGATCATGCCGTGTTTCCAGAAGCAGGTCGGGCTCTGGTATAAAGATTCTAAGTTCGAAATTCAATGAACTGTCACCGAAAGCCACAAAGCGTGCACTGGGTTCAGGATCTTTGAGTACATGTGGATGATCTTGTGCGATAGATAACAAAATATCGTTGGCGAGCTTTGTGTCAGAACCGTATACGATTCCGACAGGAATGAGAATCCGCAAAATGGAGTCAGACAAAGACCAGTTGATAACCTGCCCGGTAACAAACTCCTTATTGGGAATTATCAGTTCCTTCCTGTCCCAGTCAGTGACCGTGGTCGCGCGCATTTGAATGCGCGAAACTTTGCCGCTGATATTACCAAGTGTCACCACATCACCGACACGTACCGGGCGCTCAAACAGAATAATCAGACCCGAAACAAAATTGGCGAAAATCTCCTGCAGTCCAAAGCCAAGTCCAACTGTTACCGCTGCTGCAAGCCACTGCACTTTTGACCAGCCGATGCCAAGCGCACTAAATGTCATGGCAAAACCTACGATAATGATAATGTAGCGAACAATGGAGGAGATTGCATAGCGGCCGCTTGGTGTAAATGGCAAACGCTGCAGTATGACAATTTCCAGCAATCCGGGAATATTGTTGCTGATAAAAAAAGTCATCATGAAAATAACGATCGCCAGCAGTATGCTGGCCAAAGTTATCGGTACCAGGTCCGTTATTTCAGCGCCACCCTCTGTTTGAGTGACTTCTGTATTCCACAGAACCACATCGTTCAGAATGTTGAAAGCTGGTAAAACCTGCGCCCAAATCAGCGCAATTCCGATGATAATCGTGAACCAGTGCGCTGTATTAAGCAGCTTCATGGTCTGCGTGCTGATGGCATCGACATCCAGGCCATCTTGCTCAACATTGATTTGATCGCCGCTTGTGTCGGCAGCTTTGGAGGCATCATCTGATTGCGCCTGTTCAGCCTGTGCAGCAAATTTTTTTCGCCATTGCTCGATCGCCAGCTTACGCTGTTCAATATTTAACCAGCGTATCAGCAGAGCTTTGCCAATAATCACCGCAAAAACCAGCAACAGCGAGTTGATAATCAGCAGCGACAATTGTCCGGCAGTATACATATAGCCTGCGGCTGCGATGATGGTTAGCACAAAGGGTGTAATCAGCAGACTTGGAAACCATACGCCGGCCAGTCTGCTGATCCAGCCCTCGGCATTTTTGTCCAGATAATATTTCAGCAATCCCTTTTCAGGATGCATTAAACGATAAACCAGTACAGTTGTCGTTGCCATCAGTATGAAAAAAACCAGTCGCCCCAGAGAATCATGATGTGCTTCCGTCGGCTGTTCCTGTGTCACGACAAACACAAAGACCAGCGGTAAAGTTGCAGGAAGAAACCAGGCAAGCTGCTGTCTAGTTAACGCCATACTTTCATGTTTCCAGCGAAAATGTAATTCACCAAGCCCTTCCTTTCGGCACAAATGACTCAACAGCAGACCCGAAAACAACAAATACGCCAGTGCGGCAAGGCCGCTGCCAATGGCAACAGCAAAAGTGGAATCAGTTTCGATTTGCTGGATGCGCCAGGCGATCAGGAAAATCAGTGACGGCCAGGCGAGTGCCATCAGTACTGTTACCACAACGGCCCAAAGCGTGTCGGTAAACCGGGCTTTACTGAGTTTGGTGACATAGCGCCCAAGTACTGATAATTTCAATTTTAATAAGCGTTGCATCAACAGCAACGCTATAGTGAAGAGAAGGAACGGCAGAATTACCAGAAAATTTTTTTTGACATCCTTGGCCACAAGCGATGCTGTTTGCAGCCAGGATGTAGGACTGAAAAGCCAGGTCGCAGCTGCCCCCAAACGCTGAATATCCTGCAATTGAATTATCGGGGCGCTCTGGATCCAGAGAATGCGGGTATCGATAAACGCTTTATACTCGCTGATTAAGCCAATAAATTTGAGCTCGTGTTCCAGAATCGGATAAAGCTTCGTTTCGAAATAAACGTCATAAGCGCTGATCAGTTCATCCAGATAATCATTCTTTTGACTGTCCAGCGCTTGATACACAGCTTTTTGCAGTTGGTTGCGATCAGGTTCGGGAAGCTCGATTTTGGTATTTTTAATAAGCCGGGAAGCTTCAAAATCAAGATCAATCAATTCAAGCAGGCGATCTTCAAGTTCAATCCGTCGCAGCTGCACCTGATTGATTTCCTTGCTGTACGTTTCGATTTTTTTTTCATGGGTATCAATATCAGGCAGTTGCTTACGATCATTGCGCAGTTTTAACCCGATAGCGTTTGTCAGACCAGTCTGGTTTATTTTTTCCCGGATCCGGTCATAGTTGCGTTGTGTTGCTGTTAATGCAAGATCGATACGTTTTTTTTCTTCGCTTAATAATGCACTGTTTGCCGTGATGCTTGCCAGTTCTGCTGCAAGTTGTCTGTTTTCATCCAGAATCGCGCGAACCAGTGGATGAGCAGTATCGGCTGCCTCGCTTGCGGTATCGGCTATCTGTTTAGCATGTTCGGCCGCTTCGGCCCGCCGGCGATTCATGATTTCTTCAAATACATTAAAATTGCGCTCCGCAATCAACACATCACGTTCCGCAACATGCCGTTGTGCGCGCAACAATTCCCGCTGCTGATTATAACTGCGATCTTCGAGTTCAAGCTCCTGAATCAGCTGTTGCAGAAAATCGATTTCCATACCCTGCACAGTTTTCTGGGCGTCGCTGAGATGTTCTGCTGCCGGATCGGAAATGGCAGCTGTTTTTTGTTTCAACTCCTCAATCCGGGTGCGCGCTAATTTGATTTCTTCTTCGATTTTGGGTTGTCGTTCAGCACGTCGGGTGATTTCCTGCTCGATATCTGTTCGCGTTTTCCGGGCATCCGCCAGAATTTTTCTAACGGATTCAAATTGTAATTCAAGTTTGTCCAACGGCAGCTTCAGGTCTATATTATCAGTATTTAATTCCTCTTTTTGCAGCGGTGCATCCAGGGTTCGTTCAAGGGTTCTTAGTTGTTGGGGCGCATTCTTGACAGCATTGACATAATATAATGCACGATTTGCCGACTCGATACTTTTATGTAAAAAATCATGAGCCTGACTTAATGAAGATAGCTCAGTCTGCTGTTGAGAATTTAACGAGTCTATTTTTTTTAAAGTTGTAATTCGCGCTTCAACATCTTTCAGTGTATGACTGAAATGATCCTGTTTCTTTTTTAGCGTCGTTTCAATATCTGTGTACGAACTGCCATTACTGGCAGCAGATATCGTGCTGTAAAGGAAGAATAAAACCAGCAGATACATGGTGCACGGTAAGCCCAATACATGGGATCTGCGAGTTCTGCGCTGGAGCAGTGAGAAAATGGAAGCAGTATTCAAAATCTACGTGTCGAAAAGCAAGTGCGCCGGCAAAAGCAGCGCTTTGAACAAAAAATGTGCAATATAAACTTATTTGGCATCCAGGTAAATTGTGATGCATGCACCTCTTGGTAAGTTTTGCTCAATTGACAAATCACCACCGTAGACCTGAATGATATCCTTAACAATTGCAAGTCCGATGCCATGTCCTGGAATAGACTGATCCGCACGCACTCCGCGCTCAAGAATTCTGGCGATTTCATGTTGTGGAATACCTGGACCATCGTCTTTTACCTGAATGACGATTTGTTTCTGGTGGCGTTCGGCTGACAAGACAATCCGTTGGTCGCACCATTTAAAAGCGTTGTCAATGAGATTGCCAAGCAGTTCCATCAAGTCACCTTCGTCTATGCGCAAGCTGATTGTCTTATCAATGGCGATAGTAATTTCAGGATTCTTGGCATGGTGCGCCTTGCGGACGGTTTTTACAATACGATCTGCGACCGGGTACAGATAAACTGGGCGCATTCCAGGCGAACTTCCAGCGGTTGCTGCCCGTCGTAATTGATACTGGATAATGTTGTCCATACGCTCGATTTGTTCTCGAACGGTTTTTTCTTCAGGTTTGCTTTGCCGGACCGTTGCAGCATTATGAAGGATGGCTAAAGGTGTTTTGAGACTGTGTGCCAGATCAGCAAGTGCATTGCGATAACGTTTTTGCTGTCTGCGCTCATGATTGATCAGCGAATTGATACTATCAGTCAGCAATTTTAATTCACTCGGATAGTTGCCAACGACATTCTCCTGTTTACCCGATTCAATTGCCGACAATTCGATCGACACCTGGCGCATGGGTTGCAATCCCCAGCGCAGTACCAGCATCTGTGTAACCAGGAGTAGCACAGCCATGACACTCAGCCATCCCCAGAGATCTTCCCGGTAACGCTCGATTTGCGCATCAAAAAGTGCCGTGTCCGTAATCACATTAAAAGTCAATGGATAGCTGCCGGTCTCGGTTGTCCAGGCAACACCAAAACGATAAAGGAAAAAAGATTCACCCCTGATGACAATTTGACTGAAATCTTTGCTGCCTTTGTCGAGGAGTTGAAGCTCGGGTAGTTTTTTGTTCAATGCCGAAGTCGATTGCCACACAACTTTTTCGGTATGATTTACAATGAATGCATAGGTGTTCGCATTGGGGCGACTGAATTCGGTGTCAAGCAGATTGGTAGGCATTTCCAGTTCGCCGTCATCATCTACTTCGGCATCTCCCATTAGCATGAGGAGTCTGGCCAACATTCTGTCCTGAACTCCCAGGCGGGCACTGTCATAAAATGCACGATCCAGTGCCAGTGCTATGCCCACAATAAAAACCAGTAAAACACCAGTCGCACTGAATAGGATGCGCCTATTCAAAGACATCATGACGATTTATCACAAGCAATGGTAAAACGGTATCCTCGTCCACGCAGCGTTTCAATAGGGTTCAATTCACCTGCTGGGTCCAGTTTTCGCCGTAACCGGCCCACCATAACTTCCAGCACATTGCTGTCTCTGTCTTCATCATGTGGATACAGGTAATCCGTCAAGACCCGTTTTGATAACACTTCGCCTTGGTGCCGAATTAACAGTTCCAGCATACGGTATTCGAATGATGTCAGATCGATCTTGCAATTATTGACAGTTACCTGTTGTGCTGAAACATCAAGCACGATCGAACCGCATTTTAATGAAGTGGATGGAATGCCGGTTGCGCGGCGCAGCAGTGCTTTTAGCCGTGCCTGTAACTCTTCTATCTGGAATGGTTTGGTTAAGTAGTCATCGGCGCCTAATTCAAGTCCCTGTACCTTGTCCTGCCAGCTGTCTCGTGCAGTCAAAATCAAAATGGGCAGGACACTACCCTGCTCTCTCAGTGTTTTAATGACTTCCAATCCAGATATGCCGGGCAGGCCCAGGTCGATAATTGCGGCATCCAGCGGATATTCATTGGCAATATACAAGCCCTCTCTGCCGTCACTGCATGTGTCGATCATATATCCCGCGGATTCAAGTTTCTGACGAATCTGTGTCTGCAGCTTTATTTCATCTTCAATGACCAGGATACGCATGACCGCTACACAATCCGAACTGATTGTCTGATACGCCAGAAGCTAGTGGCCAGATTTGATAGTTCCATCACTTACATTGACCTGAATGATATGAATAGAGCCCTGATCACTGAGAATTTTGACGCGATATACGTTTTCGCTGCGCCGGATATCCAGTACGCGGCCTTTGATATGTTGTTGTGCAATTGTTATCGCCTGGCGTTGTGAAATTTCTGTATGCCGGTTTTCTGGATTTTTCACATTGATCGATTCATGGCGCTCACTGCTTGTGGCGGATATTGGAAAAAATGCGAATAAGAACGTGATCAAGAAAAATTTTTGCAATATATTCATAAGTCAGCAGCTTTATTGGCTAAACGATACATGGCTAGTACATACCGTTTATGCATTGAATTAGGCAATTCGCCTGCGAGGAAAATGCTGAGTTCCCCGCAGGTGCATGAGTTCAATAGCGTAACATAAAGCTTGCATTTCCGGTATTAACGCCTAGCATAACCTGTGGTGGGTAGGCATAACCCGCTGCTGGTGGATAGCTGATAACGTTTGGACCATAATTATATCCGGGGCGGGTATTATAATACGGCTGATTGTAATACGGCCTGTTGTAGTATTGCTGCGGCGGGCTGTAAATTCTGTTATAGCCGCCGCCGTAATAAGGATTATGACGATTGTAATGATGGCGTTTGTAGTGTCGCTTCTTGTAATGTCGATGGTGTTTGTGTGAATGCCCGTGGCCATAGTTATAATAATGGTGGTGATGATGCGTATGACCAAACCGGTGGTGGCCCCTTCCCGCTTCAACTGCAGCGGGTATCGCCAGTATCAGCCCAAGCAGCATTGTAAGCACTATGTTGACAGGTGTTACCGTTCTGGTTTTCATTGGAACCCTCCGTTTAGTTTATAAATGTTTCAAACATGTGTCAGACGGTTGAACTATATACAGTCAAACATGAATACAGACTGAATACCACAAAATGTATCAATCCCATCAATTTCTGATTTTTTAAATTTGAGGTTGTTTTATTACTCTTTCATTAATTTCATACATTCAAACAAAATCAGTTGAAATTATGAAGTTTTATTGCACGTCACCAGGAAAGAGGTTTGGATGCTCAGGGTGAATGAATAGTTGGTGGAATACAATTAATAATTCATTTCGTTGTACAATAATTCAACTAGTACTCTATCAATTTGATATTGCCGGGTTGAGTGGGCTTGTCAACATCCATGGGCTGGGTTGTGTCGAGTACTAGTCTGCCAGTCATGATTCATACCAAAGCTATTTTCATATGAGTGATGTAGATTCAATAAACGAATATTTTTCTCAAAGATTAGAATCACGAGCGATATATCGTAAGTATGAAATCACCCACTGTCTCTCGGAGTTTGAGAATCAGGGATTTTCGTCGGAATACGAATATTTGAACAATTATTTTCATCGAAGGCTAGAGCAGGTTCGAGCTGATACACACAGCAGATCGAGTATCTTATGCGTCCCGATCCCTGATAATGGCAGTATTCCCAGGATATTGAACGATGTTTTTAACATTGAGGCCGTATCCGGGATGGTTGCTAAAGCGCTCGGAACCGGAGAAAGACCTGATCCGGATGTGGATGTGCCGATCGAGGATGATGACCATGAATTTTTTGAAACAGAAATTCTTGTAGGCGATGAAGTCGGCGAAGATAATCGTCAGGAAATAAGAGCCACTGGCGTACTGAAATTTTTCGATTTGATACCGGACTGGCTTTCCAATAATCTGGATGCTTCAATAGTTCCTTTTGAAGACAGATGGCTGGTGACACTTGATGTGCACCTGAAAAGTACTGGGCATATTATTTTGAGGCCAGTGCCACTCGGCATGCAGCTCGATCCGTACAGCAACAGGAGAATTGTGGTCACATTGTTTATGCGAGGAGAAGTCAATACAAACGATAATGTGCCGTATCCCTTGGAAGTTGAGCTGGATTATGATCCCATTCTGGGTTTTCTCGATGATGAAATTGATATCCCCGGAGCGGGTCAAAAAACCATTATGGCGATTCATGAATTGTATGACTCCGGAAATACAGTTGATGAACAAATCGAGGCATTGAAAAATGTGGAAAAAGAGCAGGAAAACTTCATGAATGAAGTTATTTCTGAAGTTGTTCCTAATTCCCAGGTTAATAGCGAGGCCGGTCAAGACGATGAAATGGTCACCGATGATGAACTGATGGAGGTTGAGTTGTCTTTCTCAGGTCACCGCAAAGATGAAATTACTTTAACGCTTGAGCAGCAGGTAGTGGTTTATGTTGATCCCACACATCTTGAGTATGCCGAGGCACAGCTCGCAGACGATCTTGTTTTTTTGACTGCGGATATGTCGCTGTCTTTCGGTCTGTATAATCCGGGGGCACCGCCTGATGGTTATGAAAATACCGAGAAGAACGATTATCTGCAATTGTATCTCAGTATTAAAGAAGGAAATAATGATACATTGAAAGACGCCATTAGACTTCGTGGCGGCCCGCTTTTAAAATTGGCGAGGCTCAAATTGCCTGCTCACTTGCCCAGAAAAAAACCCGAACAGGCTATTCAGGACAAATCGGTGCACAATTCAATGCAGTCCACCACCCAATAATGCGTATTGACAGATTTTATTGTTGCGCAAGTTGCGGGACTGTATAACTGTTTGGCATCAACACCCATATGCTGCCCTGTTGCTTCATTCTACCGGCCTGGCTTGCCGCCTCTGGACCATACCCCCAGAAAAAATCCACGCGGATACCGCCTTTGATTGCGCTGCCGGTATCCTGGGCTACCATTAGACGATTGAGCGGTTTGTCAGTGTTTGGCCATGTTGTTGCAAGAAAAACAGGCGCGCCTTGTGGAATCGATCGAGGATCAATTGCAATACTACGACCCGCAGTTAGTGGAACACCGAGCGCGCCAATAGGACCACTCAGATCTTCAGGCAGTTCTCGAAAAAAAACAAACCGTGCATTTTGCTCAAGTAATAAAGGCAATTTGTCCGGATTCAGCTGCCCCCACTGCTTGATACCCTGCATGGAAGCTTTTTCCAAAGGCAGTTCGCCCTGCTGTACCAAAATTCGGCCGATTGAATTGTATGGATAACCATTCTGGTCGGCAAAACCGACTTTCACAATTTCGCCGGACTCGAGCAGAATTCTCCCCGAACCCTGAATTTGCAGGAAAAACAGTTCAACTTCATCATTTACCCAAAATAATTCGTGGCCTTTCAAAATAGTTGGATCGCTCATGATTTCTGCACGACTGTAATATGGTACAACCCTGCGACCATCGAGACGGCCGCGTAGCCGTAAATCTTTGAGCTCGGGGTAAAGCGTACCAAGATCTATTGTCAGTAATTCATCCGGCGCGCCATACACTGGATAGCGATAATGTTCCGACGGCTGACGGCTGCCGTGCAGTAACGGTTCATAATAACCAGTAACCAGCCCTTTTTTATTGCCGTCATTGGCGATAACCTGATAGGGTGTGAATTGATTCTCAAAGAACATCCGCAGACTTTTGTTATCCGTTGCCTGCATGTTCGTCGCAGCGTTACAGACTTCCTGCCAAATCAGTTGTTGTCTCAATACGGAACAGCTTTGTTTAAAAGCCTGCCATGCTGCATAGAGATCGTCTTCAGACCAGCCCGGAAGGTTTGGCCAGTGCGCTACAACATGCGTTGATAGGCGTGTTTCATCCGGTAATTTTATTTCAGGTTTGTCGGTCTGTTTGACTGTTCCGGGTGATTCAGTGATTTTACTTGTGCAACCGGCGAGCAGTGCAAGCAATATTAAGATAATTGAAAAACAGGATTGGTTTTTCATCAAATATTGGTTAGAGTTACAATTTAAATATTAACTATACAGCAAGCTTGAAATTTTATATATATGGAAAACAATTGGTGGCTATTGTTGGTTGAGGCGGCTGCGGCGCTGGGACTGTTTGTTTTTATCATCTGGTGGACGATGTTTTCAAAGAAAAAGAAAAAAGACAAAGATGACTGAATGTTTGTGTCGTTTATGTTGAACCAGTAAGCGTCAAACAGGATTGTCAATATCGATAAACAGGTGCTGAAGGCCGAATTTTGTTGACAAATGCTCGCCAAGTGCCTGTATGCCATACCGTTCAGTAGCATGGTGTCCCGCAGCAATTAATGCCACGCCTGATTCACGCGCGGCGTGTACAGTCTGCTCAGAGATTTCACCAGTCAGGTAGGCATCGACATTTTGTGCAATTGCTTCATCAATATAACCCTGGGCCGCGCCTGTGCACCAGGCGATACGTTGGATACTTTGTTCAGAGTTGCCGATAACAAGCGGTTCCCGTTTCAGAACCCGTAAGATTTTTTCACCGAGTGCGCACAGAAGCATAGGTTCGGCAAGTTTTCCATGTACAATAATATCTTGTTCGCCAAACCGGCCGGTTTCGATAAACTCCAGCCGTTTTGCCAGTTGTGCATTGTTGCCAAGCTCGGTGTGGTAATCCAGTGGCAAATGAAAGGCAAATAAATTGATTTTGTTTGTTAACAGCATTTCAAGCCGTCGGGCTTTCATTCCAGTAATGCATGCATTTTCTCCGCGCCAGAAATAACCGTGATGCACTAGAATGGCATCTGCGCGATATGTCACAGCAGCTTCCAGTAATGCGCGCGATGCTGTTACGCCCGTTACTATTGTATGTATATTCTCACGGCCTTCTACTTGCAGGCCGTTTGGACAATAATCCTTGAAACGGGGTATTTCCAGTAATTGATTTACGTAGTGTTCGAGCTCGTTTCTATGCATGCGCTTTGTCCTGTGTAGTTGCACTAAATTACGAATCGCGATAAAAAGCGATTATATTATCTTGGAGTGGTCAGCATATATGTACAGGCTTTGGTTGATTTTTGCACAAACTGCAACAATCCTATTGGCAATTTTTTTTGTAGTTTCTACGCTGCGTCCTGAATTGTTACCCTGGACGCCACGTGGAGAACTGGTAACGATCAAGGAAACAACGTCTAGCTATATTGAATCCAGGCCTGACAGCTATTATGAAGCAGCCAGCCGGGCGATGCCATCCGTAGTAAATATTTTTACCCGGCAGGCGGTAAAGGAAACACCGCAGCATCCGCTGTTGAATGATCCAATTTTTCAGCGATTCTTTGGCGAGCAGCTTGAACCCCGATTGCGACGCAGATCCAATCTCGGATCGGGTGTTATTGTCAGTTCTAATGGTTATATTTTAACCAATCTTCATGTCATAGAGGCTGCGGATGAGGTGGAAGTGGCATTGTCCGACGGACGCAAGGTAGAAGCGGCTGTTATCGGGTCTGATCCGGAAACCGATCTGGCAGTCTTGAAAATCGAATTGGAGGATTTGCCAACAATTATCTTTGGTCAGTCTGATCAGGCCAAAGTTGGCGATGTCGTACTGGCTGTCGGTAATCCGTTTGGCGTTGGTCAGAGTGTCACCATGGGTATCATAGGTGCACTGGGTCGTACAAAAGTAGGTATTAACACCTTTGAGGATTTTATTCAGACAGATGCAGCAATTAATCCCGGTAATTCAGGCGGAGCGCTAACGGATACTGATGGTAACCTGATTGGTATCAATACAGCAATTTATTCTCGATCTGGTGGGTCTCTGGGTATCGGTTTTGCTATTCCGATTCATATTGCAAAAGAGATCATGGAACAGATTATTCAGTCCGGTCGTGTTATTCGTGGCTGGCTTGGCGTCAGTATGCAGGATATGAACAAGGAACTGGCTGATTCGTTTAATCTGGATAGCGTGACTGGCGCATTGATTGCGAGCGTTCTTAAAGACGGGCCTTCTGACAAAGCCGGCATTAAGCCTGGCGATATCATGATCGCTATAGAAGGCGAGCCCGTAGAAAACTCCTCTGAGTTGCTTAACAAGGTTGCCGCACTCCCGCCGGGAGAAACAGTAACAGTAACGATAATTCGTAGCAAAAAGAAAAAGAATATTCAAATTAAAGTGGGTGTACGGCCAAAGCAGCTGTGAGTTAAATGCCGCTGACAGCTGCAGGCGTTGCGAATCGGAAAATTACAGGATACTCCGCGCAACAGAAACACAAGGCTTGTGAAACCATATAAGGTCTGGCTGGCGTAAGCAGAGCGGCCAAAAATATTAAACTTCATGACGCGACTTATGTGAATAATTTATCCAGCCAGCCTGATAGGGATTCGTGTCAATTGGTTGAGATAACCCCATGATGGCGTTAGTCAAAATTTCTGCGCTGGCTGGAGCCATTGTCACGCCGTATCTGAAATGGCCGCTATTGATAAACAGATTGGTTAAATCAGGATGTTGGCCAATAGTTGGTATGTTCTGTGGCGATGCGGGGCGAAGTCCTGACCACTGGCGTATGATTGGCATTTTATATAATTGAGGTAAGACAGTAAGCGCTTTTTCCATGAGTTGTTTTTTTGCGTTAGCTGTAATTTGTTTGTTAAAACCTTTTTCTTCCGAAGTGCTCCCGACCAGAAGATGGCCATCCTTACGCGGGACAAGATATGAGCTGTTTTGAACCAGAATGGCTGGTATAGGTGGATTTTGAAATTTAAACAGCAGCATTTGACCGCAAACTGGCTTGATGATCAGGTTGTGTGCATGTTGTCCCAGAATCTGTGTACTCCATGCGCCAGCAGCAATGATGTAGTAATCAGCGGCAAATCGACCGGAAGATGTCTGAAGCTGTTTCACGCTGTTTTGCTTGACAATTAAATGCTGTACTTTGCAGCTTTCAATAATTTCTCCTCCCAGTTGAATTACGCGTTGATGAAGTGCTTGTAACAACTTCGGATTGCGGATTTGGGCAATATCGGGTAAATGGATTGCCTGTTGCATCCTATCGCAACGGTTGATTGCTTCGAAGTTTTTGGAAGGTATAAGTCGAGATAAATTCGACAGGTGCATTCTGATATCATATTCTGAACACCAGTTCATCGCGGCTTTGATGTTGTATGGCGGTAAAATAAACATTCCACATTTGGTGTACTCTGGATCGGTTCCTGTGAGTGCATGCAATGTAGATGTCCAATCTGAATAAATCCTGGCGCTGTATTGTGTTAATCGTGTAACAGCTTCAGAGTAATTCCATGGAATAAGTGGCGATAAAATACCGCCACCAGCCCATGAAGCCTCTTTCCCTACCTTACCCTGCTCCAGAAGTAATACATTAAAACCCTCTCGAAGCATCTTCTCAGCAGTTGCCAGTCCAATGATGCCCGCCCCTACAATAATTGTATGCTGCTTCATATTTATACTATTGATTTTATTGAATAAAAAAACAATACAGATGCATGCGGGTAAAGACTCAATTAACGGAAGTTAGCGATGTGGTTTGAATCTAAAAAGGGCGAGTACAGATGCACTGGTGGAATTCAAAAAAAGCTAAAGTCATTCTTAACTTCTACCGTAAAAAAGATAATTCGAGATCGTTGTCAGAAGTGAAAAGTGAATAATTTAGCAATCGACAAAGGTTTTACTCTAATAGAGCTGCTCGTTACTTTAAGTGTAGCAGGTATTTTACTGGCTGTGGCGGCTCCAAATTATCAGGAATTTGTGCAGGAAAGCAGAATAACCGCGCAAAGCAACAGCATTTTATCTTCAATTATGCTGACAAAAAGTGAGGCAATTAAACGAAACAGCCCTGCCACAATTTGTCCGAGTACCAGTGGTGCCGCCTGTACAGGTGGAACTGTTTGGTCGAACGGATGGATTGTATTTGCGGACACAAATAGTGACGGGGTGGTTGATGCCGGTGAAGAAGTTATCCAGGTAACAGCCGCATTTGCCGGTGGAAACACACTTCAGACAGCTGGTGGTGATTTACGGGTGACATTTTCAGCGAACGGTTTTTCCATGGGTTTTAATAGTACGTTTTCTTTATGCGACAGTCGCGGCTCCGCTCACTCAAGGGCAGTGATTTTGAATAACCAGGGACGTGTCCGTACAGAGAAAGGGACAGCAGCATGTTAGGTCATCAAAGCTGTGGCTTGCAAATGAACCATGTTCGCGGTTTCAGTATGCTGGAGGTGCTGATCACTGTACTGGTTCTTTCGCTGGGTTTACTTGGCATGGCCGGTTTGATAATGACGGGTATGAAGAGCAATACCACAGCGCATTATCGCTCTGTTGCAATTCATCAAACGCATGATATCGCTGACCGTATGCGCGCCAATCTGTCAGGTGTGAGGAATGGTTCTTACAATGATCTGACAACAAGTATTCCAGCCAGTAATGATTGCACTGCAGCTGAATGCGATGCCGATCAAATGGCCGTGTATGACCATGCTCAGTGGAATGCAGCCAATGCTAATCTGCTGCCAAATGGTCAGGGAACGGTCTCTGGCGATTTGGTTAACGGATATCTCATTACCATAATGTGGACAGAGAAAGACAGAGGCGGTGGATGCCAAGGAGCTGTGTCCCCTGAAACACGTTGTTTCCTAACCAGGTTCTCACCATGATGCAATTTGAAAAATCCGGACAAAGTGGTTTCACTCTGGTTGAGATGATGATTGCTTTAACGCTCGGCCTGGTGATACTGCTGGCTATTGGTACCGTGTTTGTAAGCAGCAGCCAGACATTTCGCGGACAGGAGGAAAATGCCCGTATTCAGGAAAGTGGCCGTTTTGCGCTCGAGATTATTGGTCGAAGCATTAAACAGGCGGGGCATGCTGATATTCCGTTCGCAGGATTTAAAGTGGCTTTCTCGGGTGTGCCAATAAACGGTATCGATGGAGGCGGCGGCGTTCCAGATACATTGACTGTGCAATACGATGGCGTTATTGGTGACAATGACTGTGAGGGCACTCAAGTAACGGCTGCTGACAATATTATCCAGAATTACTTTAATGTAGACGTGGCCAATGCACAATTAAGGTGCGATGGCGAAATTGATCCAGCTCCAGCTTTGCCGGCCGCTCCCCCTTCGGGTATTGTGCTGGTCGAAAACATAGAAGATCTTCAGATTCTTTACGGTATTGACACTGTTGGCGATCAATCAGCAAACCAGTATGTTGATACGCCAGCTGACTGGGATCAGGTAGTCACTGCGCGGGTTTGTGTGCTCGTGCGCTCAGACCAGAACAACATTGCTTCCGTCGGAAATAATTACCGGGACTGTAGCGGTGCATTGGCAGCTGTCCCTGCAGATGGTCGATTAAGGCGCGCGTTTACTGCCACATTCAATTTACGTAACCGTATCAATATATTGCCATGATAACGTCTTATTCACTGCCAAAAAGTCAAGCCGGCGCAACTTTTGCAACAGGTCTGATTTTTTTAGTAGTACTGACACTGTTCGGAACTACAGCAATGCGGACAGCCGGTTTGGAAGAACGAATGAGCGGTAACCTGCGAGACCGGAATCTCGCACTTCAGGCAGCCGAAATGGCGCTGCGATATGCAGAGCAACATATCCGTGATAATGATCCGGCGACAAATACACCAAGCCCCATTGATGGCGTGACTGGTTTTGATAATGTTTGCACAAACGGGCTATGCTACTACGGAGCAGGTGTTTCAGCACCGGGAGAGCCTGGAAATCCCGGAAATCCTGCTTGGGTCACGTACTGTACGCCGGATTGCCCAATCAGCTATGTGCCCGGAACTGTATTCAATGTGGACGGTGTCAATTTTACTGCGCCGGCCCTGCCAGCGGGTGTGCCCGCGCCCACATATATTATCGAAGGAATTAGGAAAACACCGCCGGGTAATGGTGTTCGTTATTACTACCGTATTACCGCGCGGGCACTGGGAGCAAAACAGGGAACAGAAGTGCAGTTACAGGAAATTTTCAGACCCTAAGACTTGCGCATGGATATAAAGCAACTGGAAATTTACATAGGGTGTCGCGATCATGATTGAAAATCTAGTACGTTCGATATTATTAATAAGTTTTGTGTGTTCTCAGGCAGTATTTGTAAAGCCAATTTATGCATTGCCGCCATTATCAAACGGTCCGCTTTTTTTGGGCGGAAATATCTCGCCAAATGTGATGTTTACCCTGGATGATTCCGGGTCGATGCAGTTTGAAATCATGCCGCAGCATTTGATTATTCAATCCGTACGTTACATGTTTCCTCGTGCCAATGATGTTTATGGCGGCAGCGATTATTCCAATTATGTGGTAGATTTTGATCCGGCCAATAAATACACCGCTTCCTTGCGCTCCAGTTATGTCAACAACATTTACTACGATCCGACAGTAAGCTACCTGCCCTGGAGCAATCATGATGGGTCGCTGATGAGTAATGCAGACCCTACCTGTGCGCCACACAATCCGATGATTACCGGTAAGGGATGCCGCAACCTTACCGTCAACAATACCGAAACTGCTCGCTGGTTGATGGATAATGGCGATCGATCCTGGTGGGAGTCAAGAACTTTTTACCCAGCGGTATACTTCAAATATAACGGCGGTAATGTGAATTCCGCCAGCAGTTATACACAAGTTGAGATCAGATCCTCGACGCCAACATACGCTGGGGGAGCCAATCGCCTGGATTGCGCCGCCGTATTCACATGTACTTACGATGAAGAGATCCAGAACTTTGCAAACTGGTATACGTATTACCGATCTCGCATACTGCTGGCACGCGCCGGTATTGGCCGGGCTTTCGCCGAACAGGGCAATACCATGCGTGTCGGCTTTGCTGCTATTAACAAAAATTCAGAATCAATTGACGGCGTTTCGACCGAGGTTATTGTTAAAGGGGTCCGGCAATTTGTCGGCGCAAACAAGACAGATTTTTTCGATAATCTGTATGGATATACACTACGCGCTGCCGGCACACCACTGCGAAATTCGGTTGATTATGTTGGAAAATATTATCAGCGTAATGATGATCGAGGGCCGTGGAGCGAAACGCCGGGCTCGAGTGGTGGCGTAGAATATGAATGTCGCCAGAACTATAATATTTTGATGACCGACGGTTACTGGCATGATACTGACGATCCTTCACCAGGAGTCGGCAATGTTGATAATACAGCAGGCTCCACCATCACTAACCATTCATCACCGCCTACACCCCCGACATATACTTATACGCCGGAGCTTCCTTTTGCCGATGGTTACAGTGATACGCTTGCTGACATTGCTATGTATTACTGGAAAAATGATTTGCGTCCGGACATGGACAATAATGTGCCGACTAACCCCTCAGACCCGGCTTTTTGGCAGCATATGGTAACGTTTACCGTAGGCCTGGGTGTAAGCGGTGCCTTGAGTACATTGCCAACGGGTTCGGAGACATGGCCTGATCCAACGGGTAATGATGAAACGCCTGCAAAGATTGACGATCTCTGGCATGCTGCTGTCAATAGTCGAGGAGAGTTTTTCAGTGCCGCAGACCCCAATGTTTTCGCCAGCGCTTTATCCAATACATTATCAACCATTATTGCGCGAACAGGTTCGGCATCAGCCGTGGCCGCCAACTCAAATTCCCTGATGACGAACGGGCGGATTTATCAGGCAAAGTTCAACAGTGGTGACTGGAGCGGACAGCTTTTATCAATTCCGATTGATGCAGCCGGTAATCTGGGTGCTACAGAGTGGGAAGCCGGCTCGGTCTCGCTTGCCGCTGCATCCATTAATCCGACGTCGCGTGTTGTCATCACAAAGGGCAGTTCAGATGGTGTTGCATTCGAATATTCAAATCTGACAACTGCCCAGAAAGGTTACCTGGATAAAAACGCAGCGGGTGTGACTGATAATTGCGGTCCTGAAAGAGTCACTTTTTTGAGAGGGAGCGGTAATCATGAAGGCGCGGGAGGGACATTCAATTGTGCCAGCGCCACCACGGTCAATAAATTCCGTAACCGCACAACCAGCAAGCTTGGTGATATTGTGAATTCAGGGCCCTTTTATGTCGGAAAACCGCGCGCCGGTTATTCTGATGTGGACCATCCGGGGTATGCTGCGTTTCATTCTACTTACCAAGATCGTTTGCCGGTTGTGTATGTCGGGTCAAATGATGGTATTTTGCATGGTTTTAATGCCTGCCTGCCTGGTATAACTTCAGGCTGTTCTGCTGCAGATGCCGGTAAGGAGATCATTACGTATATTCCAAGTATGGTATATGCTAATTTAAGCAGATTGACCGACAAGGAATATAACGCCAATCATCGTTATTTTGTCGATGGTTCCCCGATGGTTGGCGACGCATATACAGGTTCATCACCAAGCTGGAAAAGTGTATTGGTCGGTGCTCTGAATGGCGGCGGTAAAGGTTATTTTGCACTTGATGTTACCAACCCGTCAGGGGTTTCAGGCTCTGCGCCAGCATTTACAACAGCCAACGCGGCAAATCTGCTTCTATGGGAATTTTCGGATGCAGATGATGCCGATGTGGGTTATAGCTACAACTATCCGCCAGTGAATGCATTTACCGGCCAGGCCAAACAGATTGCAAAAATGGAAAACGGCAAGTGGGCAGTTATCGTCGGCAATGGCTACAATAGTGATAACGGCAAGGCGGTCTTGTACATACTGTTCATATCGGGCGGCGAAGATGGCAATTGGACTGCAGGTACGGACTATATCAAGCTTGTCGCTGATACAGGGCCCAATAACGGTCTGTCGACACCAATTCCATTTGATTCGAATGGAAACGGATTGATTGATGTCGTTTACGCAGGTGATATCAAGGGTAATTTATGGAAATTCGATGTAAGTTCCGCTTCTCCATCAAGCTGGAATGTTGCGATTGGCGGTCTGCCACTGTTTGTATCAGGCACACAAAAACCGGTGATTGCGCCACCGGTTATCAGTTTACATCCTGATGGAGGTCAATTAGTGCTGTTTGGCACAGGCAAATATCTGGAAACTGGTGATACGACCAACACCGATACGCAAAGTATCTATGGTGTCTGGGATCACAACACTTCTGCAACAATAACAGTCGGTGACCTGGTGCAGCAAGTAATTACGGATGCTTCCGTACGGACTGCCTCACAACATCCTGTAGATTATTCTGCATCAGTAAAAGGGTGGTATTTTGATTTGCCAATCAGTGGTGAGCGATTGACCGGTATTCCCGCACTTGAAGACGGTCTGTTTACCTTTACTACGATAATTCCCTCAGCTTCTCCCTGTGATTTTGGTGGCAGGGGATTTGTAAATACAGTTGATTTTTTAACAGGCGGGATGCTGTCATTTCCTGCATTCGATATTAACAGAAATAATCGTATAGGTTTTGATGACGGATTGTCAGCAGGGGTTGAGATTGGTTTTTCTGTAGGAGGTGTAACAAGAATCCGGGGGACACTTGAGGACGTATTGGTTTCTTCGAGGGCGGATGGTACATTAATCAAGACACCTGCAACGAAAGGACTGGCGGGTCTTCGTGGCAGAATTACCTGGCGCGAACTGATTCAATAGTGTTGTAAATGATATGTGTGTACGTAAAAATATCGTTCATTGTTGCCACAAGTGCGGGTGGTGTTTAATTTGGTAGCTTGCTGTCAATGTGTAGCGGTTGCCAGGTTCCGTTTTAACAAAGTAACAAAAGGAAGGTAGAAATGAAATACAATAGAAAAAAAAGTGGTTCATGTGGTTTTACATTGATTGAGTTGCTTGTAGCTGTAGCAATAGTTGGCATAATTGCGGCCGTTGCCCTGCCTTCCTATCAGAATTATGTCAGGGATACGAATCGTGGCGTGGCGAAGACAGTTCTTTATGAGAACGCCCAGTTCATGGAACAGTTTTATACGGAAAACAATCGCTATGATCAGGATCTTGCAGGAAATGCGGTTGTCATACCTTTAGCACAGTCTCCCAGAACGGGGAATATGCAATATCAGGTTTCAATTCAGGCTGTCGCGAACAATACGTTTACCTTGCAAGCAGTACCTGTCGGTTCGATGGCCGGTGATTTCTGTGGAACGCTAACATTGACAAATACCGGATTACAAGGTGCCGGCGCAGATGTTGCTACTTGCTGGAATCGATGAGAAACTGTCCTGTCCAATTAAATGAGTTATTTATTTTTGTATTTCTTTTTCCATCTCTTCCAGTGACACATGGCGAACGTCTTTACCTTTTACCATGTATACGACATATTCAGACATGTTTTTTGCATGATCACCAATGCGCTCAATCGCCTTTGCAATAAATAATATTTCGATTGAGGTGGATATCTTGCGCGGATCCTCCATCATAAAAGTAATCAAGTGACGCATAATAGAGCGAAATTCTTCGTCTACAAACTCATCCTGCCGCACAATTTTTGAGGCAGAATTCGGGTCCAGTCGCGCGAAAGAATCGAGGGCCTTTTTTACCATATCCATGGCGATGCTGGCGACATGCTTGATTTCCGTAAAGCGCGGTATCTGTAAACGATCATTGGTGTATATCAATCGTGCCATGCGCGCTATTTTTTGTGCTTCATCACCGATGCGTTCAAGATCCGTGATGGTTTTAATGATCATGACAATCATTCGTAAATCAACCGCAGTTGGTTGTCTGCGAACTATAATCTGACTGCAGATTTCATCGATAGATACCTCCATCGCATTGACGCGGTGATCATATTCGATAACCTGGTCAATCAGTTCCTCGTTGCCTGTGGTCAGTGCCTCAATAGCGCGCTCAATTTGTTCCTCTACAAAACCGCCCATTTGTAAAACACGCGTTCGTGCTTCTTCAAGATCAGCATCAAATTGTTTGGAAATATGTTCTTTATTCATTGTGAACACCTTTGTTGAGTTTGCACAAAAAAGGCAATTGTTACTGGAATTTACTCAGAATGCATGGTTTTAACACCTTCATCAGTGCCAAGCAGTAAAAGATCTGCTGCACGACGAGCAAAAAGACCATTCGTTACAATACCAGTTATTTGGTTGAGTGCGGACTCCATTTCAACAGGATTCAGAATCTGCAAACCGTGTACATCAAGAATGACATTGCCGTTATCCGTAATAAAACCCTGCCGAAGCGCCGGTTGTCCCCCTAATAACAAAATCTCCCGGGCAACATAGCTGCGTGCCATCGGAATGACTTCGATGGGAAGCGGGAAATTACCCAGAACATCGACAAGCTTGGATTGGTCCGTAATGCACACAAATTTTCTTGCCACAGCTGAGACAATTTTTTCGCGTGTAAGTGCGCCGCCCCCTCCTTTGATCATATGAAGATGTGGGGTTATTTCATCCGCGCCATCGATATATACAGGAAGATCATCTACATTATTCAGATCAATCACTTCTATACCATGTGACTGGAGACGTTTTGCTGTTGCATCGGAACTGGCTACAGCTCCGTCTATTTTGTGTTTTACTTTTGCCAGTTCATCAATAAAATAATTTGCTGTTGATCCTGTTCCTACGCCAATGATACTGCCAATTGAAATATGTTCAATAGCAGCTGCCGCTACGGCACGTTTCTGTTCATCCTGAGTCATTTGTTTATTATCATCAACTGAAATTAAAATAAATCATCCAGGTCATTATAATGTTTATGTTTTGCAATTGTACAATTTTATGGCAGCTATAAAACTCTTACCTGAACTGTTGATAAACCAGATTGCTGCTGGCGAGGTTGTCGAGCGTCCAGCTTCGGCTCTCAAGGAAATTTTAGAAAATAGCATAGACGCCAGTGCAACCCGGATTGATATACAGCTTTTGCAGGGCGGTATAAAGCAGATGCGTATTACTGATAATGGTACGGGCATTGCCAAAGATGAGCTGATCCCTGCCCTGACACGACATAGTACAAGCAAAATCAGTTCTCTGGATGATCTGCACAAGATTACAAGTTTAGGATTCCGCGGTGAAGCGCTTGCCAGTATATCGGCTATTTCAAATTTAGTATTGACCAGTCAGACAGATACGCAAAATCATGCGTGGCAGGTACAGGTCAACTGTGGATCGATTACCCAGCCGCGACCAGCGGCACTAAGCAGAGGCACGGTTGTGGAAGCGCATGATTTCTTTGCGAACATTCCGGCAAGAAGAAAATTTCTGAAAACAGAAACAACTGAGTATACGCATTGTGAGGACGTGCTGAAGCGCATGGCTTTGGTGCGGCCTGATGTTGAATTTACTTTGGAGCATAATGGAAAACTGCGACATCAATACCCGATTACTGATATATCGCAGCGAATTAAAGCTGTACTGGGCGAAGATTTTATGCAATCGGTTGCTAGTATCAATGAGCAGGCCGCCGATATAAGGTTGCAGGGCGTTGTTGCCTTGCCTGCGTACTCACGTGCATCACGTGACACACAATACTTCTTTGTGAATCATAGATTTATTCGTGACAGACTGATTGCTCATGCGATCCGGGAGGCTTACAGAGATGTGCTCCATTTGGATCGATATCCGGCTTTCGTCCTGTTTCTGGAAATGAATCCATCAGAGGTGGACGTCAATGTTCATCCGGCGAAATCCGAAATAAAGTTTCGCGATCCACGCGCATTGCATCAATTTATTTTTCATGCCGTTCAAAAATCACTGGCCAGGCCTTCAAAAGAAATGCATCCGGAACTGGTAACGAACGCGGGTTCTGAGTCAATGCCGCATTGTCCTAACCGGCCACCGAAAAAATTTGGAGTCGAGCAGCCGACAGAGTTATATCAGTCGTTGTTTGATATTGACGATGCGTATCTGAATACTTCCGCAGTAGCTGACACAGGAGTGCAAGCAAATCGTAGATCTGATGTACTGATAGCAGACAGCGCATTAACGGAAAACGTACCTGACTTTCCACCGCTCGGTTTTGCGCTGGGTCAGTTGCATGGCGTGTATATTCTTGCACAGAATAATAATGGTTTGGTTGTTGTCGATATGCACGCAGCGCACGAACGGATTTTGTATGAAAAATTGAAGGCGGCAATGGATAGCCAATCGTGGTCCATGCAGGCACTTTTGATTCCTGTGACATTTCATGCGGATCGAGGCGATGTTGTTTTTGCCGAAGAAAATCTGGCGCTATTTGAGCAGATAGGGTTTGAGCTTGCTATTCTCAGTCCAACTACGCTGGCTGTACGTTCGGTTCCTGCGATCCTGCAGCAGGCCGATATTGTGAAATTGACCCTGGATATATTGCGTGAAATAAGAGAATACGGAAGTGATCGGGTGTTAACAGCTGGACGTAACGAAATCCTGGCTACAATGTCTTGTCATACTGCGATTCGGGCTAACAGAACGCTGACTATTGCAGAAATGAATGCATTATTGCGTGAAATGGAAGCGACTGATCGTGCTGATCAATGCAATCATGGCAGACCGACCTGGTACGAAATCAACATGGCAGGTCTGGATAAATTGTTCATGCGTGGAAAGTAAAGAACCGTTCATGAATTATTCGGTACATATTGCAGAATGTGACTCAATAGCTCGCTATCCTTGTATGGTTTGCCCAGGAACTCATTGGCTCCCAGATCTAGTGCCATTTTACGGTGTTTGTCAGCAGTCCGTGATGTAATGACAATAATAGGTATCTGCGCAGTATCGGTTTTTTCACGAATTTTTTCAATGAATTCGAAACCGTTCATTTTAGGCATTTCAAGATCAACCAGAATAATGTCTGGCTTGATTTGTGTAATCGTTTCAATGGCTTCAAGGCCATGCTTGGCGGTTAAAACATTGTAGCCCTCTCGTTCGAGAAGTCGACTGGTTACTTTACGTACAGTCAGTGAGTCATCGACGACCAGTACAGTTGCCGCAGACTTGATCTTATCAGCTGCGCGGTCAATAATTTCAGAAGCAGGCGTTTGTAAAATCAGCTGTACGTCTTCACGGTTCAGCAATTTAAGTGGATTTAGAATGAGTGCAGGCGTGCCCTCGCCGGTTACAGTGACACCTTCTACTCCCGGTGCATGTAAAATCTGGGAGCCGGCCTGTTTAACGATGACTTCCCGGTTGCCAACTAAGGTATCAATATGAATGGCAAGCCGCAAATCACCGCTGCGCAGTAACAGGACGTGATTATATTTTTTTGTTTCGGGTTTATTATCCAAATAACCCAGATAAAAGGAAATGTAGGAAAACGGATAAATATTTCCGTCATTATGTATCTGTCTATCCTGATATGCTTTCAGCAATGCATCGGCATTTATTTCCTGTACCTGTTCAACTATCGTTTCCGGTATTGCGTATACCTGATTGCCAGAAGATACAATGATTGCTTGTGTTACCGCTAGCAATAATGGCAACTGGATATGAAATACAGTTTCTCTGTTTTTTACTGTGCTGACCGATATATGGCCGCCCAGTTCGGATATATCATTTTGGACGATATCCATTCCTACACCGCGACCGGCGGTCTCCGTTGCCTGATCCTGTGTAGTCAGTCCCGGGGCAAAAATTAACGCCGCAATCTGATCGTCTTCCAATAATTCATTTTCATTAATCAGACCTTGCCTGATCGCTGCTTTACGGATATTTTCCAGATCGAGACCACAACCATCGTCGCGAATCGTAATGACGATTTCGTTGTTGTTCTGTTGTAGATTCATCACAATCTGTCCGGTTTCCGGCTTGCCGGATAGAATGCGCTGGTCGCTTTTCTCAATACCGTGTGCAACCGCATTACGCAAAATATGTTCAAGGGATGCACTGATTTTTTCTAAAACGCTGCGGTCAATCTCGGTTGCTTCACCCCGAATTTGCAAGCAGGCCTTTTTGCCAAGCTCATTTGCTGCTTTTCTGAGAACGCGATAGTAACGCTCCGAAATATGTCCAAACGGCACAGTGCGTATACGTATCAATTCCTGTTGCAGCTGATGGTTGACGTCTGCCTGCTGTGCCACTGCCTCAACCGCAGCAATATGTGCGGTTTTGAGATTTTTCTGCACAGTCATGACGTCATCGATACTTTCAGCCATGAGCCGGGTCAGCTCCTGAAGACGTGTGAAGCGATCGAGTTCAAGCGGATCAAAGGATTGATCGTTGTTGTGTTGATACGCAGTTCGTGAAGCCATTTGTGTTTCTGCCTGAATTTCGATTTCACGAAGCTGTCCATGCAAACGATCAATACTTTCAGTCAGATCCTGAAGGGATTGCTTAAAATGATTTAGCTGAGTTTCAATTTTACTGCGAAAAATACTGGCTTCCCCGGAATCATTTACCAGGCGATCTATCAACTCGGCCTTTACACGCAACACATTGATTGGCTGGTGTGCATCTTCGAAATTTGCTTCAGATGAAATTAAGTGCTCCTGAGCGGATGAAATTTCCGATGCCGATATCTCATGTATCTTCGGTGATTCAGCACCGGTATCAGCTGCTGTCGCCGTACTTGTAATCTCTGGTGTCTGTTCGGCCTTTGCTTTTGATTGCAAGCGTTCAATAGTTTCACAGATCTGATCGAATTGATATTCAACAGTTTCGATAGCATGGCTTGAGACAACCGGGCTGTTGAATGCCTGCTCTACTTCTTCTTCAGTTGCATGAATCAATTCGCCAAGCTGCTGCGCGCCGATCATATGCGCGCTTCCTTTTAATGTGTGCAATAATCTAAGAAGACTGATACGAATTTCTTCATCCTGTGGCAAAATGCGCCACGCGCGCAGCTTTGTACTGATTTGAGGAATGGTGTCTTTTGCTTCCTCAAGAAAAGTCTGCATCAATTCTGTACTGACATCATCATGTATATTTTCAGCAATTTCCTGGAGTGAATCGACATGCCGGTTTGATTCCGTTTCTGTATAGTTAGCGGGCGGTGTTTTTTTGAGCCGGTACTCGTTCAAATTGACAGGTTCGGAACGATTTTCTGCCGCAGCTTCGTTGCTTCTTGTCTGGTGGTTTACGATTTCATGTATTAAAAATTGCCCCAGTTGCAGATCAGTATCATTCGGAAATTGCTGTTGCAGGACTTTTTTGAGCAGTTCGCTGATTTGTTGAATACAGTTTTGTATCAAATGCGTATCGGATTCCTGCAAATGCGCATCTGCTTCCATCAGCCGTGTCAGCCAGCTCTCGAGTGCGCTGCAAAGGTCGGCTACAAAATCCAGTTTTATAGCACGGGAAGTGCTTCCCAGGGTATGTATTGCCAGTAAAAACGGTTGATTGATTTTTGCCGGATGGGTGTTCAGCAGCATTTTCAATTCTCTTTCAAGAGTCGTCAAATGCTGTTTCGATTCAATGGCAAATATTTCAAAAAGATCAGCAGGAATAGAAATGCCACCAATGGTAACTGCATCCTGTGTTACGTCGTTACTTATTAAAGAGTTGTCTGTAGAATTCTGTTCGAGGCGGTGTGTTTTTTCTTCGCCAGTACCCAGGCAATTGATCAGTTCCTGCAGTTGATCTGATTGAATTTCCGCTTTGCCTGTCGTTTTAAGGCTGTTACACCAATGCGTGAATGATTGATGCGCAATTTGCATCAAATGAATCAGATCGTCGGTAACCTGTTTTTTTTCATTGAGCCAGTAATTTAGCGTTTTTTCCATAGTCCAGGCTGCATCGCTCAGAGAATCAAGTCTGACCATGCGACCGCTGCCCTTTATGGTATGAAAGCCACGGCGGATGGTGGCAAGTGACTTCAAGTCCGACTTGTCCGACTGGCTGTTGACGGTACTTTCGGCGATTTCGGCCAGAATTTCATCCGCCTCTTCAAGAAAGATCTCCAGTAATTCAGGATCCACGCCGGAATCAGTTTTGCTTCCCGGTTCGGGGTACGCGTTTTCGACTGTCCCTGTTTCCTCGATATCAGTCTCTTCAGTTTCGGGATCGTTTGTTGATTCACCAGTAATCAATGATGTTGCAGACTTTTGGTGAGCAGTAGTTTCAAAAACCGCAATGGCGGAATCAATGACTCTGTGGTTCGCTTCAGGGTTGTTCTTGTATGCTTCCAGATAGAAACTTAAACTGCTTAATCCATCGGCCAGCAAGTTCTGTTCTTGGTGCGTCATTGCATAATCGTCAGCCAGGAGTTTTTTTGTCTGATTGATGCACAGATTCAATAAATGATGAGCACGCTTCAATTCCAGCATGTCAAGTACGCCAGCAGTCTGATGAAATAGTGTTAAAACATCAGGTAATGCTTCGCGTTCAGTAGGTGATAAAAAAAACTGTTCCACTTTCTTTTCGATCTGTTTTAGATTGGCGAGCATCTCCTGCACGGCTTGTTCCTGTAACTGTCTTTTCCGGGCCGGATTCTGGGTTTCGCCTGAGGAAGAAGTGGCATTTAGTCCTGCTTCGGCCTCATCAGTGGCGGTCACGGTTTTCAGGCGAGCAGAGATTGACTCAATCTGCGCCGACAGATCGTTTGGCAGCACATTAAAGTTTTCAAGAATACTTTCAAGATGCAGGAGCGCAGTTGCGATTTCCATCGTCGCTTGCTCATTCATAGTCGTTGAATGCGACTGCTTATTCTGCAAAGTGCGCGCCGCATGATCGATGGCATCGGTCAGTTGTTGTATCGGCAGGCATTGAAGATGCTTCGACAGTTCGCGGACGTGTGCCATATTTTCTAAAAATGACGTTAAATCGATCTGCTTGCCAGAGCAAAATGCCTGCCAGTCTTCATTGGTTTGCTTGAGCGTTTCCCTGATTTTACACAAACTGTCATGTTGTACAGCCAGGTGGTCTGATTCAATCGCTTCGTGGGCTGTGACCGATGGCAGCGAGAAAGCTTTGCGTATTGCTTCAATTTGTTCGCTTGCCGGAAAGGACTGGTATCTGGCCAGGTGGTAAAGTAATTCGCGTATCAGTTGGGACGTATCTTGGTGGGAGCCTTCTGCTCTATGGCGCAGTATTTTTTCAACATTACCGCATAGCTTACGGCTTGATAGTTCGATCTCCGACTCCTGAGATATAAGGCTTTCCAGAAAACCGGCCGCTACCCACCAGAATATACGCTGTTCTGAAGGCCCGGGTAACTGCTCTACCTCAGTAAGCGCGTGATGCATTTTTTCAAGATTTTCAGTAGCTGAAGGGTTTTTTAACCACTGTACCAGTCCCATTTGGTATTCCGTACGGGCGCGTTTGGCAAGTAATTTAAGTTGTTGGGAATTGCTTTCATTAACAGGGGGTTTTAATGGCGGGTCTGTTCTCAGAAAAGGGAAAAATAAATCCAGCTCTGATACCTGCTGATTTCCTGTGAGATACATTAAATCCCGATAAGCTGAAAAAAGTCGCAGCGGGTTTCCTGTCGAGCCATCGATCAGATGGTTCAGATAGTCAAGAATCGCATTGATAGCTCGATTGATTGTGTCCGTGCATGTCAGAACGGTATCGCTTCGCTGCGTCATCAAGTCGTCAAGTAGTAGCTCGATTTTACCGGTAATGACAGTTATACTCTTTAGCTCGAGCACCTGGAACAGGCTGTCCAGCTGATTAATGTAGGTGCGGCATGTTTCAATCAGTTCCGGGTCGTTCGGATTCCGGCTGTAAGCCTCAAGATTTTCCTGTATGAGTGCAAATAATTCATGAATATTTTCCTTGATTCCCGCGATAGAAGAGATGTCAAGCCTGGTTTGCATATTCATTGATGTAGCGTAATAAAAACAGAAATTTAAATTTTAAAATTAGCCACCGATGCCTTGAGGTCAGATGCAAAGCCCGAAATTTGATTAATCGAGGCCGTTGTCTGCCGGGTGCCGTCAGTCGTCTGGCGTGTTATAAGCAGTATTTCTTCCATATTGTTGATCACCTGTTTGGCCGCCTGGGTCTGCGCATGAGTGGCTGTATAAATATGATTGACATGATCAGCAAGTCGTTTTGAGATCGTTTCGATCTCTTCAAGTGCTTTGCCTGCGATATTCGATTTTTGTGCACCCTTGATAACTTCTCTTGTGCTTCTCTCCATAGCGGCGATCGTGTCGTATGTATCATTCTGACTCATTTTAATGAGCCGGCTGATCTGTTTACTGGCTTCTGCTGAGCGTTCTGCGAGTCGCTGCACTTCCTGCGCGATTGTGTTAAAGCCGCGTCCCGCTTCCCCCGCTGCCCTTGCCTGCAATGCAGCGTTTAATGCGAGAATATTGGTTTGTTCTGTGATATCTGAAACCAGCGCAATAATCTCACCGACTTCCTGAGAGCTTTCTCCGAGCCGCTTGATGCGCTTGGAGGTTTCTTGAATATAGGTGCGGATCTGCTCCATGCCGGCAATTGATTCGCGCACGGCGATACCGCCTCTTTCCGCGGCAGACAGCGATTGTTTGGCCACTTCAGCAGATCCGGATGCAGTATCTGAGACCTGATTGATGGATTCGGCCATGCCCAGAACGGCCACGGTGGTTTCTTCGATTTTGCTCGATTGTTGCTGGGTTGCGGATAGCAGTCTGGCGGATATTTGCTGTGCCCGGCCGGATGTGTTAACCACTTGTGTACTGGCGGTATTGACTTGTTTGACCAGGGTGTGCAGTTCATCAATGGTAAAATTGACCGCATCGGCAATCACACCCGTAATATCCTCTGTTACAGCTGTACGTACAGTGAGATCGCCTTCGGCCATTTTTTTCATGTCGTCAAGCAGATCTAACATGGCTGTTTGCGTGTCGTCCATCATGGATGTCGCAACCTTTGGTGCAAGGGTTTTTTTCTGACGTAACGTGTTAATGAACATGAAGAGCGACACGATGGTGATTATCACCAGTACAACATGTATAAGCGTCAGCAGTTCTGTCTGGTTTGTATCTTCTACTTGCAAAGCTTTATCGAGCGCCACTATGCTGTTAAGAATCTCATCGCTCTGTTGAATGATTGTATTGGCAGCGGCCCTGGCTGCCATGACATCAGAAATCCCAGTTTGAATGGTATTGATATTATTGTCAATTTGTATAAAAAACGTCTCGATCATCGACAGCAATTGCTGTGTATCCGGATCATTGATCGCTGTAAGATCCAGTATATCGTGACCTTGATTAAATGCTTGCAAAATTGCTGAAAACTGCTTGCGGTCATGTGACAGTTGTTTTTTAATTTCTGAAACCGGCAGTTTGCTGGATAGCACGACATTAACGCTGCGTATCACATTTTGGGACAGTGTGTGCATCGCAGTCACAGCGCCAAGCGTGTCTGGTGAATCGCCGGTCAGGCTTAGGCGTTCAATTAACTCTTCGAGTTTTTTCGAGAGCGCGTCGCTGGTTGAGTTAATGGCTCCTGTTGCCTGGCCAAGGTCAACAAGCGTTTGCTGGTGACTGAGAATCAGATCAATCTTGTTTTCTTCCGGCTGCCAATTCTGAATTAAATCTTCAAGATGAGCCTTCAAGTATGTTTGTGTAATGGCTGAAATATTGTGATGACGAAAATCGCCGCCATCTGCCAGCAGCATGAGATACTGATTGATTCGTTTATGACTGTCTTCGAGTTGCGTAAAGGCATTCTTGCGGCCCGAAAAAACAAGTTGAAGCACTGCTGGAAGACGCAAAGTATGCGTTTGCATCCGTGCGGTAATTTCCAGTCTTGCCGTATTCTTGCGCGTCTGTTCCAGATTGTAAGCAAGTACTGCGACCAGCAATAATGCAGACAGGATGAATAAGCCAGCCGAAAACTGAGTGGTGATTGAATAACTGGCGGAACTGCTATTGTCTTCCGGCGCGGTAACAGGTGACTTTGTTTTTTTCTCTGATTTAAAGATTGATTTAAACTTTGAAAAAATTCCCGTCATTCATTTCTCCAATGATCTGCTGATTCTGTTTGAGATGGCAACAACTATCCGGATGCGCTATTGTAACGGTATATAGGGATAAGCAGGCTAAAATACAGGTGTTGTCGAAAACAACACGTAAAATTCCAGGAACATGGCAGATTTCAATGTTGATTAATCCTATTTGCCCGATAAGGTTTGATTATTACAGATTGCCTGTGCTACGTGGGAAATCAGACTGGGTCCTTGGTAAATCAGGCCGCTGTATACTTGCACTAGAGATGCACCGGCGGCTATTTTTTCTTTGGCGTTCTGAGGTGACATGATGCCGCCAACGCCGATGATTGGAATGCTGTCTTCCAGACAATGCCGCAACTGTGCCACAATTGCCGTGGCTTTTTCAGTCAATGGAGCGCCGCTGAGCCCGCCTGCTTCCTGTGATATTGACAGATGATCGATACCTTGCCTTGACAACGTGGTATTTGTTGCGATAACACCGTCAATGTGATGCTTTACGAGCAGCTGCGCGATAGTTGCTATATCCGGTTTTTCCAGATCGGGCGCAATTTTTACGACCAGTGGCGTATATTTGCCATGGGACTGGCTTAGAGACAGTTGTTCGGACTTTAGTGCGGATAATAACTGATCCAGGGCGTCTTTTGCCTGCAATTGACGCAGGTTTTGCGTATTGGGCGAAGAAATGTTTATGGTAACGTAACTGGCGTAACAATATACCTTGGACAAGCAAATCCGGTAGTCTTCTATGGCTTTATCAATCGGCGTATCGTAGTTTTTCCCGATATTGATGCCCAGTACACCGCTATAGTTTGAATGAATGACGTTCTCAATTAACCGGTCGACTCCATGATTGTTAAAGCCCAGACGGTTAATAATTGCCCGTGCCTGCGGTATGCGAAAGATGCGTGGTGCGGGGTTGCCGGGTTGCGGTCGCGGTGTGACGGTGCCAATCTCCAGAAAACCAAAACCCAGCTCGGCAAGGGCATCCAGATATTCTCCATTTTTATCCAGACCTGCCGCGAGACCAACCGGATTAGGAAAGGTTATTCCCATAACGTGCTGTTCCTGACAGTTGATCGTCGGGCGCTTGAGCAAGCCAAACCTGAATGCTGTGTTAATTGCGTTTAAAGTAACATGGTGCGCTGTCTCGGGCTCCAGTTGAAAGAGTAGCGGACGCAATATTGAGTAGAGCATTGGCAAATTTGCAGGTTGTATTAAATCAATGTGGAGAGACGTTGGTCTCCATTTTAATGAGCGGCCGGTTTTGCCGCTTTCGGAATTGGCCTGGTGTTCAGCTATTATAGATCGTCGATCACATGTTCAAAGGGCATCCACTGGTTACCGATCAGAATTTCCAAAGGTTGAAAATTGGCTTTGTAATCCATTTTTTCATGTTTCTTGATCCAGTAGCCAAGATACAAATATGGCAAACCCAGCGCCCGGCATTGCTGTATCTGCCATAAGATGCTGTATGTGCCATAACTCGCTTGCGCGACGTCGGGATCATAGAAAGTGTAAACTGCCGACAGTCCATCCGGGAGCAGGTCGATAAAACTGATGATACGCAGTCGCTCCATATCATAAAATGAGATCAATCTTGAATTAACATGGCTTTGCAACAAAAAATTCCGATATTGCTCGCGCTTGTCGTGGTCCAGGTTGCCATCAACATGACGCGCATTCTGATAGCGCTGATACAGTAAAAAGTGCTCTTTTTTGTAGTGAAGTTGATGCTGCTGCGTAGTCATGCAATGGTGCCTTTTCCAGCTTCGGCGCTGCGAGCGGCTTGGAATGAATGAATCTACTTTGATGCGCACCGACAGACAGGCGCGGCAATGTTCACATTGTGGGCGGTAAATGAAATGCCCGCTACGGCGGTATCCCTGCTTCAATAGCCGGCCATAGGTCGTGGCGTCGATTTGATACTCAGGTGCAACAACTTCGGATCTTGCCATTTTATCGGGCAGATAACCGCAAGGATATGGATGCGTAGTATGATATTTGAGTGTCTTCATTGGATCATTCATTCATAAAGCTAAAATCCCATTTTTTTCCCAGTGCTTTTGATTGGGTCCAGGTATTCAGTATTTGACTGAATTCGGCTCTGGGAATTTCACGTGCCCCGAACGATGCCAGATGCGCTGTTTTGACCTGGCAATCAATGACAACATACTCCCACTGGAGTAATTGTCTGACCAGATACACAAATGCGATTTTAGACGCATCCGGCTTTCGTGAAAACATCGATTCGCCAAAAAACACCTTTCCCATGGCTATGCCATAGAGCCCTCCAGCCAGTTCGTCGTCGATCCAGGTTTCTACTGAGTGTGCCAGGCCGATTTCATGCAATGCTGAATAGGCAGCAACCATTTCAGGGTGAATCCACGTGCCGGGCTGGTTTTTGCGTGGTGCGGCGCAGGCCTGCATGACCGTAGCAAACTGGCTGTCGGTACGAATGTGGTAGCTATTTTTATTGATTGATTTGCGTAGCGAACGGGATATTGTTAATTCTTTGGGGTACAGCACCATTCGTGGATCAGGGCTCCACCACAAGATCGGTTCATTTTCGTTAAACCATGGAAAAATACCTTGCCGATACGCGTCAATCAAACGTGCTGGAGACAAATCACCGCCAATTGCGAGCAATCCGTTGGGCTCTGTTAATGCTTTATCCAGTGGAGGAAATGATGATTCGGATGAAAGAAAAGCAATCATAAATTCACCAATAAAGGATTATTTCAACTTATTCCTTGACTCAGGTCAAAGTTGTTGCGGCCATTATCCAATAACATTAACAAACATCAAATGTATTTACGTGTGAGTCGGCCGTTTCGGTCGTAACAAAAAAAGAGAATGGATAAGTTTTCTTGTTCAGGAAAGCAAGAAACAACATGGCTTCAATAATACTATTTTTACATGTGTAGACAAAGAATTACATAAAAACCGGGGGATTGGATGAACAAATTTTATAAAAAGGGCTGGCTGCCGGCCAGATGTGTGCTCAGTATCTTTATCTGGGTGCTGGTGACAACCGCACCACATGCCATGGCTCACAATACAGCGGCGAGAATCCAACAGCTGGAGCAAAGTTTGCAGGCTATTCAGGCAGAACTGGAAAAATTAAAATCCGAAAATGCACAGTCTGCGGAGCAGGTAAGACGTATCGAACAAACAACAAGCCAGACGGCAGAGAAAGTGGAAACTGTCCAGCGAACAAATACTGTACTGGAGGAACGCATGGAGCCTATTCTCAGCCAGGTGGAACAGAAAGACCGTATGCTGTTCTTCAGAGGTGGTTTTACGCATATGATGAATCACCGCAATGGTGCGACTATTCAAAGTCAGGTGCTGCCCATCGGCGCTCAGGACAGGGCTGATCGGAATGGCTGGTATATTGGAGCAGGGCTGGACTGGAACCTGACTGACGATGTCTGGGGTATTATTCCGAATACCTCCATATTTGCCGAATTGATGTTTGAATATAAAGAATTCGGACATGATATTTCAGGTAATGGTGCGGTAGGTAATGTGCCCAGCATGCTGGCAGGTGGTGAACTGAACCCGATTCACGTTACTGTTAATCAATTTACGCTGGCTGCTTCTCCAAAAATAAAATTTTTCAAGGGTTCGAAATTCCGTCCGTGGATTATTCCCGCAGGTTTGGCCATTCATGTTCTTAGTCCACCCACTGAATCCATTACGTATATACAGCCGGGCGTCCAGTTTGGGGCGGGGGTTGATTACCATCTGTGGAAAAACTTTTTTGTCGGTATTGATGGGCGTTACCAGCTGACAGCAGGTAAGATCGATGGTGTGAATCTGAGCGGGATGACTGCTGGTGGTTATCTGGGAATTGGATTTTAAAATTTAAACGGTCTTATGTAAGTATAAACCGAATGTTTCAACGTCGTTTCAAATAGATCGTTGTTGTTTGAGCGATGAAAGTGGTAATAAAGTTGCAAGTTCGTGACGAAGCCGTTTCACCTCACTGTCTCAGTGAGGTGTTTTTTTTGTTAATTCAGCAGGGGCAACGGACTGCCATTAATGATCGCCACCGGATCTGGCAAGCAGTGCATCAAGAGTGCGCGTGCTGAGGAAACGTTTGAGTATGCCAAACAGATAGGTAGGGAAAGTGACATAGTAGCGTGGATGCGGTTTATCCGATTCCAGTGCATGAACAACGCGCCTAAGAACAGCCTCGGGTGGAAGCGTGAAAGGTACGGCGGGTCCTTTTGTATTCAGTCTTTTGAGCACTTTGCGATAGCGTTCGCGATGAATGCTTTTTTCCACATCAACATATTTCGCCAGCATTTTGACAGCATTTTCACGGAATTTACTTTCAATTGGGCCGGGCTCAATCAGACTGACGTAAATGTTGCTGCCTGTTAATTCGAGACGCATGGTGTCGCTTAGCCCTTCGATGGCATATTTGGTTGCATTATATGCGCCTCGGTAAGGCAGTGATACGAATCCCAGCACCGAGCTGTTTTGAATGATGCGACCATAACCCTGCTTGCGCATCACAGGCAAGACCAGATTAGTCAGTTCCTGCCAGCCCAGAACGTTGGTTTCAAATTGATCGCGCAACGCTTTGCGGCTTAAATCCTCGATCGCGCCCGGCAAGCCATAGGCACCGTTGTTGAATAGCGCATATAACTCTCCGTTTGTCTGGTGCATGACATGTTCAAAGGCCTGAGCGATAGAATCTGAATCCTGCAGATCAAGACGAAAGCTTTCCAGGCCTTCGTTAAGTAACATCTCGACACTTTCCTGGCGACGTGCTGTGGCGAAAACGCGATAGCCGTGCGTATGCAGCGCCTTGGCAACGCAATAGCCAATACCGCTTGAACAGCCTGTAATTAAAATTGTTTTTTCCATGATGGTCTGTATGATAGTTTAAATCCGCCTGTGATAACATCACTTGACAATCAAATGAGCGCAACGATAGCATCATTCAGACAAGAAATCCTTGGTTTACGTGCAATAGAAAAAATTCTTTCAATGTCAAAAATTTTATTTAAACTAAATGGCGTTCCGGATGATGAGGCAAATGATGTACGCGCATTGCTGAGTGACAACGATATTGATTTTTTTGAAACAGCAGCCGGAAACTGGGGCGTTTCCATGCCGGCCATCTGGTTAAGGGATGAAAACCAGTTCGATAGGGCGCGCGCGTTGCTGGATGAATACCAGCAGGCACGAACAATCAGGATGCGTGAAGAATACGACAGCCTGAAGAAGTCCGGGAAGCATAAAACATTACTCGACGCAGTAAAAGAAAGGCCCGTTCTGTTTATTGTTCACCTTGCTGTAACCATACTGGTAATCTATTTATCGCTGCGGCTGGTGATTGACATAAGCGAAATAGGTCTGAAAGAATAGCATCTTCATGGGGATGTATAGAAGGGATCACTTTGTTTCGTACGACCATAAATAAGGAGAAAACGATGAAAGGAATTTTGAGAATAGTTGCAGCGCTACTGGCAGTAACGCCTATTTATGCATATAGCGGTGGTAACCCGGAATTTGTTAAATTCCCGGAAGGCTATGCAAAAACCTTTACCAAATATGCCACTGCAAATCGTGCCAATCAGACACAGGTTGCCAGGCTTTACGCCAACGATACGGCAATAAACAGTTATAAAGCAGACCAGAAAGGCGATCCGGGCTCTGTAGTGGTAATGGAAATTTACAGTACGAAAACCGGTGCAGATGGAAAGCCGATACCCGGTGATGATGGTATTTTTGTCATAGATTCGCTGGCTGCTGTAGCTGTTATGGAAAATCGTGATAACTGGGACGATGCCTATTCAGCAGAAGACCGCACAGGTAACTGGGGTTTTGCGGTTTATAATCCGGATGGAACCGAAAAAAGCAATGATTTGAACTGCGTACAATGCCACACCCCGCTTTCTGGGCAGGATTATCTGTTTACATATCAGAAACTGGTCGATTTTGTAAAAAACCACTGATTCTGTTTGATTGATTTACAGTACATCGAGACGACAGGTAATTCTGACGGAATGGTTCGCGTCGGTATTAATCCCCTGTTTCTCGGTGGCTGTGCCCGCCAGCCGTTTTCGGGATTTTTATTCCGATCATAATCCTTATGATGCCGGATAGCGCAAGCTGTTGTTTGTAGAATATTCGGCGTGCCAAAGAGGCGTGTGTTGCGTTGCTTTCTACCCGATCATTTTTCAGCCCTGGTTTTTTCTTTCCTTGCACCGTAGCGTAAGCAACAGTCAACAGCCAATCCAGGCAAGTTTAATCTGTGTTGTAAAAATTTTTTCATGAAAGCTGACAATATCTTTTCTGCAATCCCCGTCAATCTGGATTCAGAGATGTTTGAAGTGCTGCTGCAGAGCGACAACGTCACCATCGAGAGAATTGTTTCCAGAGGCCATCAATCGCCGGATAACGGTTGGTATGATCAGGATAGAAATGAATGGGTACTGGTGCTAAGGGGACGCGCCGAGCTCATGTTCGATGATCAAACTGTAATCTCTCTGGATGCAGGGGATTATATTCATATCCCTTCACACAAAAAACACAGGGTCAACTGGACGGATCCGGAACTGGACACTGTGTGGCTTGCAGTGCATTTCTGACAACTTTTTAATTACAGGCTAAACGATGAATAACGCTGATGCTGCAACGATCTTGCCAGCAAAATACTGTTTTGCTTAAGAATTTCACCTGAATTGTGCCGGATGAGCGTTTTTAAGGAAGATTGTCAGGTGTTTCCGACACCAGTTCTGCCACCAGTTTGTTCTTGTCAAACAGTTTGAAATTGATCCGGTAGTGATCGTCAGCTTTTAAATTAAAGGACGATGTGGAAATCGCTTTCGGTTGATTGGGTTGTAACAACAGTTTACCACTCTGCCGCGTGCTGGAGCGCCCGGATTTTCCCTGTTTGTCTACGTCAAGCGTATATCGCAAATTGAATGCACGTAATGCTTTGGCATACGGGGTGAAAGTAACCTGATTGTCCGCAGCTACATCCTTTTCTATCCATAGTATGATTTCTGCTGATTCAGCATGCGGAATAACGCCGGTCAGAACCGGGAACAACAGCAGGGTAAGGATATTTTTCATGACTCAATTCAGAATTTGCGTGTACTTGATATGTGCAAACAGTCACTTGTAATGTATTGACTGAAGCAGGTTTGTTTGGCTGATGCTTCGCTGTTATTTTAAATAGCATACGAAGCACCAGCAAGGTGCTGACTGATCGGATCGAGATGCCGCATATTGATTGCCTGCCGATAACATCAGCGCTGTTGTATGGCCTTATAAAATTAAGGCGCCTGGAAAATGCTCGCGTAATTGCCGGCACCACCTGTCTGGTTAATGGTGGCGGTATCGCCCACACCAAGCTGAGTTATGTATGCCTGATTGACATTTCCGGATTGCCCCAGTCCTGACTGATTGATCACGGCGGTGTTGAGTTCATTGGCCTGATTGATATACGCGTCGTTGTAGTTGTTGGTTTGAACAATAGTTGCGCTCAGGTCATTACCATTTTGGAGTATATCAGCATTGCTGTTGAATGCACTATCCTGCGTGATTGACGCTGTCACGTTAGTGCCGCCGGTCTGATAAATATATGCCGTGGCGTTATCACTCACATTGATTTGATCGATAGTCGCTGAAGCGCCGACTACATCCACTTGCTGAATCTCGGCTTCTGAAACAAACGAATTATCCTGATTAATGCTGGCTGTTGAATTATCCGCATTGTCCTGGTCAATGATAGCAATGTCAGTAGTCGTATTTGATTGCGTAATCGTTGCCGCAGAGTTATCAGACGTATTTACCTGCGATATTGTCGCATCGCTATTAAAGACATTTGTCTGCAGGATGGTTGCTACTGCATTGAAGGAATCATCCTGAGTGATTGTGTCGATGTTGTTGTCGCCCTGAGTATCAATCGTGGCGGTCATTGCCACCACACTGTTGGACTGATCAATGGTGGCGCTGTTTCCTTCGCCCGTTTGTGTCGTATTGGCCGTAGCGTCAAATACGTTATCCTGGGTTGTGGCTGCATCATTGAGGGTGCCCGTTTGCGTAATGGTCGCATTGGAATCAGTCGAGCTTGTTTGCTGGATATCTGCTGTATTATCGTCACCATCCTGATTGATTGTGCCGGTATTATTTGCGGCAAATGCTGCGCTGCTCATACCGAAAATTGCTGCGACTAACAGTGCGCTTGTTCGTTTGCTATACATTTCATTTCTCCTTTCAGTTGGGTTTGATGAACCTTGATATGTCACAAATAGAAATTTAATCAGTTTTGTTTATCTGTGCCTGACTCCTTCTGGTTATGTGTTAATCAACATGTGCTTTCTCCATTAGAAATGTATGTTGCGTGCTTCGGGGGGGCATGCTACTGCCACACTTCTGTATGAATATTGTTGCCTGTCTGGTGAATTGATATGAACTGACCGGAGTTAAACTGTTCCAGCAAAATCTGATTTCCAGCTCCATTCTGGATGATCTCTGCCGCGCCAAAGTCACCCAACTGGCGTACATCGGTCCGATTAATGGTTCCCTCCTGACTGATATAGATCTGGTTACCAACGCCTGACTGCGCGACATTAGTGCTGTTATCTATACCATCCTGATACATCAGTGCGTGCTGCGTATTGCCAGATTGATGGCTTTGTAGGTTGTTATGGTTGCCGGTCTGGGTTATCTGGGCGTAAAGATTCGAACCATGCTGCGTAGATAGTGCATTGTTATGGCTACCGTTCTGGTCGATGCTGATCTCCAGATCCGAATAAGACGCGAGGTCATATCGGGTTTGCGCACTGGCAGCTGTGACGCTGACAAACTGCAATACGGCAAGCAGTATCAGCAATCGAATGAAGCGCTTGAATTTCGTCTGTTTTGGCATGGGTGTTTGCACGCTCATCGCTTACGAAAAATATGGCTTCATGATTGCATTTATCCTCTGCAAATAAAACTGACAGAAAGTATGAAATTTACAGGGATAGTTAGTTGAAAATAGTACTTAAGTGTAAAAAATCGGCTGGCGGGAAACGAAGTCAATGTAGAAAGTCACACGTTAGTAAAGGATTGTTTCATTGGGAGCAGTCGATTGAGCAAAGATGGTCGCGTTGTTATTGCTGGTGTCGGTTTTTCTTACATTTCGCTTCTTCTGGTTTTCGTGATCAGTATAATTATATGATTTCTATGAAATTATTATTTATGGCATAAAATTTGCTTTTTTAACATATAAGGAGTCGCTAGCTGAGAAGAGATTTTATAAAGCATAAAATAATTATGAAATATGAATAAGCCTTTTTGTTTTCAGGATGCGGAGGAGCGTTGAATCTGAGATGAGTACAGGAATACCTCAACACAGGGTTTTATTGATAACTAAAAAAAGTGTTCAGGTGGATTTTCTGATCAAATTCTTCAATTCAAAAAAGATTGCTTGTACGCAACGCGAAGCCTGGGATGTCGAGAAACCGGTCCTTAACGCCTCGACAATATTAATGATCGATTTCCTGGTGAATAATCCGGAACTGATTGATCAACATATGAGCAGGCTGAATAAGAAACTGTCCCGTTTGCCTATTTTTGGCTTATTCAATATTGATCAAAAATACAATACCGGGAAGTTGATTAAACTGACGCGCTGGGAAAACTTCAGATTTTGTTTTCTGAATACCATTTCAGAGAAACAGCTGTTGTCCGGTATCTCGACAGTTGCTCAGGGTGATTACTGGTTGCCACGTGAGTTACTAAATGCGGTTCTGAAAAAAATTCATCATTCGAATAATATGTCGCCGAAGCAGCAGTTGATAAATTTGACTAAAAAAGAGAAGGTTATTTTAAATTTAATATCGGAAGGCTATTCCAATACCAGGATAGCAAACAGTCAGTTTGTAACAATTCATACGGTAAAGCGGCATGTATACAATATTTTCAGGAAAATTAATGTAAGTAACCGTGTTCAGGCCGTACAGTGGTTCAATTCCATTGATCAACGTTAATGTGAAAGATTAAACAATGTTTCCGTTCACTATTGCGGTGGTGCTGCCGGCTGTTATCAAAAAATACAGCCAGTTAATTCGACTGGCTTGTTAAATGAAAGATTTTGCCAACAGCTGAAATTATGAAAAATATTCCTGGTGATCTGGCACAGAGGTGCCGCAGTAATCGACCGGGCTCGACTATCCGCAGGTGGTTTGCAGTGTTAGCTCTGGTATCTGTGGCAATATTTTTGGGGGGAAGTATGTCTGCATTCGCTCTCGATGAGGGTGTTATAGAGAACAATGCGCAGGGACAGCAGGATCTGCTTCAGGATATCGATGGTGGCATTGTAGTCGATCACACAATTACCATGATTGCGCATGAGTTTTATCAGCATTTCGTCAAATTCTGGCGGGACCAACCCGCATTTTCGACTCATAATTTAACAATTTATGAAAGACCGACAGCGCGTTGGGGAAGTATTGTATGGATTGAGCATAAAAATATCATTATTTTTCGGGCCAATCTATTTAGTGCGCGTTCCAAAACTGAGGCTATCGCTGAAATGGCAGCAAAAAATATCAATCAGCAACTGGAACAGATTGAATTGCAGGATTTGTTGTTTGATGATCCCGATCTGACCAAGGAAGGCTATTAATTGAGAGGTTGTTCACAAATGAAAAAACTGCAATGCTTACTATTGTTTTGTTGGATGAGTTTGTCCCCGGCCCATGCGACCGAGCTGGTTTATACTTTCAAGAACCCTGCGTTTGGCGGCAACCCACTAAATGGTCCGGCGCTGCTGAATAATGCCCAGGCACAAAATGACGAGAAGGATCCGTTTGGTGATCAGACGCCTTTGGAAAAATTTAATGAGACGCTGCAAAGATCGATTCTGAATCGGTTAAGCGCAACAGTGGCCGGTCAGGTCATCGGTGACCAGGGCGGGCTGATTCCGGGTACGGTGGAGACGACTGATTTTATTATCGATATCGTTGATGTTGGTGGCGGCCTGCTGACTATAACAACTACTGATAAAGTAACCGGTAACAGTACATCTTTCTCAATTGATAATAACTTTTAAGATGTTCTTTTCGTTTTTATACATGTTGTTTTACCGGTACAGGCACCTGGTTCTCATTATATCAATCGCGGTATTGATCGGCGGTTGTGCAACCAGCATCGTGACCACGCAGACTCCCGCGCGTTTGACACCGGCATCCGCAACCTATAAGGACCTGGTCAAGTTGCCGAAATCGAAAGGTAAAATTCGTGTTTCTGTGTATGGTTTTCGCGATCAGACCGGTCAATTCAAACCAACCCCTGCAAGCGCTTTCTCCACGTCTGTAACGCAGGGTGGTGCGAGCATGCTGGTCAAGGCACTGCTTGATTCGCAATGGTTCATACCTGTCGAACGAGAAGGCTTGCAAAATCTGTTGACTGAGCGAAAAATCATTCGTGCTGTGGAGCAGCAACGGCCTGACATTGAACCGGAGCTGCCCACACTGTTTCCTTCCAGCGTTATTCTGGAAGGCGGTATTGTCAGTTACGATACGAATGTAAAAACAGGCGGTCTGGGCGCGCGTTATTTTGGGATAGGCGGTTCTGGTGAATACCGGACTGACCAGGTAACGGTTACCCTGAGGGCCGTGGATGTTAGAACCGGCAATATCTTCAGCAGCGTATCGACGACCAAAACCGTATTCTCTTATGCGCTTGAAGCCGGCGTATTCAAGTTTCTGACATTTAACCGCCTGCTTGAAGCGGAAGGAGGTTATACCAGAAACGAACCTGCGCAGCTTTGCGTAAATGAGGCCATTGTCGCCGCGGTCATTCATTTGATCATTGACGGAATTGAAAGTGGAAAGTGGTTTTTGGAAAACCCTGATGACTACCAGTCCCCTGTTATTCAGGGATATCTCAAGGAACGAAACGAACTACTCTCACTGGAGACAGTAGAGCGGAGCGAGATGTTGCGAAGCGCATCTGAACCGGTGACAAAATAACAGCCTCAACAGGTTCGTAAAGGACTGCCTGAACCGTTTAGTATTATGCAGTCTGGCTGTCGTCGTGTGTATGTGAGGTAAAAGATTCTGTTGTTGGTCCCGATTCTTTACCGAAATAATTGTCAGCAAGAAACCGGTTTAACAGATTTGCGTATCTTTCTCTGTTGCTGGCCGGAAAATGCAAATTTATAACATCAGTTAGCCTGTCGGGAGGCTGAGAATGGACTATCTTGAAGCATTTGTCACAATGATCGGCCATATTGCATGGCCGGCGACTGCAATCGGTATTGCCGTCATAGCCCGTAAGGAATTGCGAAGCGTGATTTCGGCGCTTGCAAAAAGAATCGAAGACAAGAGCAGTGCTGTTTCGATTACCAGAGAAGGTGTAGAAATCAAGGCAGTTGTCGAAGCGCAGGAAGCGCGTATTATATCCATGCAGGCGGAGCAGGATCAGGTCAAATCGCTGGCGCTTCAGCATTTCAAGGCAGCACAGCCACTTGGAATTAAGACGCTGAAGCATACCGGTTTGCAGGATATCGACGCTCATCTGCGGGAAATGGCCGATGCTTACATGGCGATCAATCTTCCGGATTACTCGGAACGTACAAGAGCCAAAAATGCGGCTGCGGGACAAATGGCCTTTTATATTGTCTCAAACAGGATCAATAAAGATCAGCTAGCCAATGAGAACCACGAAGGGCTGCTGATCGGATTGGCAGAATCGATCATACTGTCGGCTGAGACCGGTGATGCCGAAAGACTGCTTAAAGCCGCGCCAGGTGCAAAAAGACTGCATGTTCGCTATCGCGTGCTCATTGCCTTAACCAAACTGCTTGAAAGCAATCTATTGCCGCTGGCCGATATAGGAATAGTGCGAGCGCTGCTTGGCGAATATGAAGTGGGCGCTGACAGTTCCCTTAAGCGTTTGATTTCCAATGTTACATCACTCGTTAATGGTCTGATTAGTATCCCGAAAGATTAAAATTATTGAAAGACAGCGTACTGGCAATTCAGGTATACATGACAGCTCAAGCGTGAATTATCGCTGTCTGATGGCCCGAAAGAACAAAAGCGAACGGGTAATAAAGCTGCCGTCAATTTGCGTTTAAAGGGAGTATTAGAAATTCTGTTTCCTGTTACACGTTTCCCGTTCCGAATACCGCGTCAGTTATTTTCCCGGGTTTTCACTGTGCAGATACGTCAGAAACCTGTTGCCGCTTCAACGGTATCGGGTGACGATCATCGCCACCCGTTCTATGCCAGGGTTTAGGCCGCGAGTGTATCAACGACCGGAAAGTCGATTTCAGTACCCAGAACTTCATTGATATAGTTGGTCAGGGTATTAAGTGCGACATTACCGATAATTTCAACAATTTCAGCATCGCTGTAGCCCGCATCACGAACTGCCTGCAAGTCGCTATCAGAGACGGCGCCCCGGTTTCTGGCGATCTTGACGGCGAAACTGACTGCGGCGGCAGCCTTCGCATCGCTGGATGTTCCTCTGCGGGCTGCTTCAATCTCGGCTTTGCTCAGTCTGGCAAGATTGGTGCCCAGGTAGCTGTGAGCGGCAAGGCAATAATTGCAACCATTGATCTGGGCAACAGCAAGTGCAATGCGCTCGCGTGTTTGCGGTGAAAGTGAGCCCTTTCCAAGTGCACCGTTCAGCCCCAGATAGCCTTCAAGAGTCTGGGGGCTGTTGGCAACGATACGGAACAGGTTTGGAACACTTCCCAGCAGTTTGTTCACTGCTTCAAGCGACCCTTTTGAAGCTTCCGGTGCATCGTTGATTGATGCGGGTGTATGTATACGTGACATAACTGTTCTCCTTGTCAATTAGTGAATGGAGTAATGACTATACAGTTATTCATTAATGAAATAATTGGTTAAAATAGTAATTAACTATTACTAAATGCGTAATAATAATCTCATGATAAGGATGAATATTCAATGGATAAGCTGGAAACAATCCGTATCTTTGTCGAAGCGGCCGTCAATCGGAGTTTCGTGGCGGCAAGCCGTAATCTTGATATATCAGCGCCTGCGGTGACTCGAGCGATTGCTCAGCTGGAAGCATCTTTGAGGGTAAAACTGTTCAACAGGTCAACACGGCATGTTCGCCTGACCGATTCAGGCGAACGGTTTTTAACGGATATGAAGCAACTCCTCGAAGATCTGGAACTTGCAGAAGCGGCGGCGTCCGGGAGCTATCTGAACCCAAAGGGGACTTTGTCCATTACCGCCCCGGTATTGTTCGGCCAGAAATACATCATGCCCATTGTCGCGGAATATCTGGGGCTGTACCCGGACGTTTCGGTAAAGACCGTGTTTTATGACCGCGTCTGCAATTTGCTGGAAGAAGGCCTGGAAATCGCAATCCGTATTGGCCACTTGCAGGACTCAAGCCTCTATGCGGCGCATGTAGGGAATGTCAACCGCGTCATCTGCGGGTCTCCCGGATATTTTTCAACTTACGGTATTCCGAAGCACCCCGCCGATTTAGCCGGCCACAAGATCATCATGGCCTCTACGGTTGAGCCTTCAACATCGTGGAAGTTCGTAGCCTCCGGTACAAAAGAAACAGTCAAGATTACGCCGCACCTTGATTGCAACCATAACGGCGCTGCGCTGAATGCCGCTATCCTGGGGTGCGGTGTCACGCGGTTGATGTCCTATCAGGTTGGGGAGGATATTCAGGCAGGAAGGTTGCAGAAAGTACTCGACGCGTACGAATCAGACCCGCTCCCGATTCATATTATTCATCTTGAAGGGCGCCGAACCACCGCAAAAATACGTGCTTTCATAGACCTGTCTGTCGAACGTTTAAGAGCGAACCCTTTTATTAACTGAAAATAGGATATTTCAAGGAAGTTTTTACGCAGCGAAGCCGTTGTCACTGTTTAAAACTTGACCGTGTAATTCGGGGTCAATGAAATCGGTACATATTAAATGTTATCCACACTTTCCAGATGCTTTGTAATCTTCTCGCTGCTTTTTGCTTCTGCTGCGGTTGCCTGGTATTGTTTACTTCATCGTCCAGATCTTCTTGCAACCAATCTGTTGCTGCAGGTGCTCGTCTTTATCTTCTATGGAACAGCGGTAGTGTTAAAAGCAAAATTTAATAGACTTTAGCTATTTCCTGATTTTTTCCCACAATTTCTCCAGTCGCTTCACCGAGACCGGTTTTGGTGTTTTCAGTTCCTGTGCGAACAGCGACACTCGGAGTTCTTCGAGTTGCCAGCGGAATTCGGTCAGATTCAGGTCATCGATGCCTAGTTTCCGGTGTTTTTCGAGACAATGCTGGTAACGCGACCAGAGTACATTGATTTCCGCAGCTTGCTGTTCGTCGCGCGGCAGGTTGCCGGACGATTTGTCCAGGCGTACGCGCATGGCTCTGAGGTAACGCGGAAAATGTTTTAGTCGTTCCCATGGTGTTTCACCAATAAATCCGGGATAAATCAGATGGTTGAACTGCTGGTCGAGATCGGCTGCAATACGGGGATTGGCTTGTTTGGTCGACGACCTGTATTGCATCAATGCATGATAAGCTTCGGCGATTTCACCCAGCACCCGGGTATAATTTTCGATTACATGCGGCAGGCGCTCTCTCGCCTTTGGTAGCTGAGCAGTATAGGCCTGTTCTGTTCGGGGAAGCGGATCGTTTCCGACAAATGCACGGTCGGCAATGGTGTCGATCAAATCCTGCTTCAGCTCGCCGGGATTGATGCATGTGGTTAATTGCAACGCAGCCTGGCGAAAACCGGGGATGCTTTTATCGAGCTGCTTCATGTGTTCCCGAAATTCAAGCTGCATCAGTCGGCTGACTCCTTTACGCATGGCCTGCTCGGCTGTAGCCGGGGTATCAAACAGGCGGATCGCCACATGATCTTTTTCGTCGACAAGCGCCGGGTACCCGATCAGCTTGCGCCCGCTGCGCGTGAAGGTGATTTTCTCAGGCAGATTGCCAAAATCCCAGTGTTTGATATCGTCACGCTCGATACCGGCTTTTTCATCATCAAGACTCAACTGGCGAAATGTGGATTGCGCCGCACTGCCAAACTGGGCTTGCAGCGCGGCGAGATCGCGGCTCATTGCGCATTCTTCGCCAGCTTCGTTGACAATTCTGTAATTCATCAACAGGTGCGGTGGCATGGTTTTATCTGCCCAGGTGTCGACAGGAATGGTCAGTGTTGTTTTGCGCAAAATAAATTTCGTCAGTGCGTCGCGAAGCGCTGCATCCTGCGGGGATCCAGACTGCCATTGCAGAAACTCTGTCACCGATTCGGGGATTGGCACAAGCAGGCGGCGTACCTGCTTGGGAAGTGCTTTCAGATACCAGGTTATTTTTTCGCGGACCAGTCCGGGCACAAGATAATCAAACTGTTCGGCATCAAGCCGATTCAGCACGGGCAGGGGGATGGTGACTGATACACCGTCGAGCACGTGCCCCGGCTCAAAGCGGTAGCTGAGTGCAAAGCTGCTGCCGTCGGATAATGCAAGTCTTTCCGGGAATTGCACTTCGACCGCATCACCCGAATGCCGGGTCAGCAGCTCACGGTCCAGATACAGCAGCTTTGGGTTCTCGCGCTCGGCCTGCTTGCGCCAGTGCTCAAATCCGGCGCCGTTATAGATGTGGTGCGGAATGCGCTCATCATAAAATGCAAAAATCGTTTCATCGTCTACCAGCACGTCCTGTCGCCGGGTTTTATGTTCCAGATCCTCGACTTCCTTGACAAGCAGACGGTTATGCGCAAAAAAAGGCGCCTGAGAGTGATACTCTCCGGCAACCAGTGCGCCGCGGATAAACAGCGCTCGCGATTCTTTCGGATTAATTCGACCGTAGTGAACCGGCCTTCTGGTGACGACAGGCAATCCGTACAGAGTGACGCGCTCATAGGCAATGACCTCGGCACGTTTTTTCTGCCAGTGCGGATCGAAATAATCGTGCTTGCAGAGGCTGCCCGCAATTTTCTCCAGCCATGCCGGATCGATACGCGCGACACAGCGTCCGTACAGTCTGCTGGTTTCAACCAGTTCAGCGCAAACTGCCCATTTGGCCTTTGCTTTGCCTTTTTTAAGCGCGGACCCCGGAAAGACTGAAAATCTGATGCCGCGTGCGCCCAGATATTCACCTTCTTTTTCGGTTTTGTAGCCGATATTGCCAAGCAGTCCTGCAAGCAGTGCGCGATGTATTTCATCATAGGTTGCCGGGATTTCGTTGGGCCTGAAACCGAATTCCTTAACCAGTACATTAAGCTGGTTATGGATTTCCCGCCATTCGCGCAGACGTCGATAAGACAGAAACTGATCGCGGCACTGTGCGACGAGTTTGCGGTTTGATTTCTTGTTTTTGAGCAGTTTGTCAAAATATTCCCATAGTTTGAGGTAGCTCATAAAGTCGGAACGCTCGTCAAGAAACCGTCGGTGCGCCTGATCGGCAGCGTCCTGATACTCGAACGGTCTGTCGCGCGGATCTTGCAGACTGAGTGCCGAGGCGATGATAAGCACTTCGTGCAGACAGTTCTCGCGCTTGGCCGCCAGCACCATGCGCGCGATGCGAGGGTCAATAGGAAATTTCGCCAGTTGCCAACCCAGTCGGGTCAGGCGCTTGTTCTCGTCAACGCCCCCGAGTTCTGTCAGTAATTGATAGCCGTCCGCGATCATGCGTGCAGACGGCGGTTCCAGAAATGGAAAGTTTTCCACATCGCCGATTTTCAGCGATTTCATGCGTAAAATCACTGAAGCCAGCGACGAGCGCAGAATTTCGGGATCGGTGAATTCCGGCCTGGTCTGATAATCCTCTTCTGAATACAGCCGGTAGCAGACACCGCTGGCGATACGTCCGCAACGCCCGGCGCGCTGGTTGGCTGAAGCGCGCGATATTTTTTCCGTCTGCAGTTGCTCGACTTTGTTGCGATAGCTGTAGCGGTTAATACGTGCCCAGCCTGAATCGATAACGTAGCGTATTCCCGGTACGGTCAGTGAAGTTTCTGCGACGTTGGTTGCGAGCACGATGCGTCGTACCTGACCTGGCCTGAATACACGCTCCTGCTCGTTGAATGACAGGCGCGCAAACAGCGGCAGGATTTCCGCACCGGGAACGTCGGATTGCTGGCGGTCGAAATGATGTTTGCGCAACGATTCGGCAGTTTCGCGGATTTCGCGCTCTCCTGGCAAAAAAACCAGAATGTCGCCCGACTGGCTTGTTTGTACGATTTCATCGACAGCATTAAGAATTTTTTGTTGCATATCGACATCCTCATCGTCTGGCACGACTGGCTGATAGTGAATTTCAACGGGATAGGTGCGTCCCGAGACTTCAATCACCGGCGCATGATTGAAATGTCTGGAAAATCGTTCGGCATCAATAGTGGCGGATGTCACAATCAGTTTGAGATCGGGCCTTGACGGCAATAACCGGTGGATATAACCCAGCAAAAAATCGATGTTCAGGCTGCGTTCGTGCGCCTCGTCGATAATAAGGGTATCGTAAGCCAGCAGTCTGGGGTCACCTTGCGTCTCTGCGAGCAGGATACCGTCGGTCATGAGTTTGACATAACTTTCAGTGCTGACCTTGTCTGAAAATCGCACCTTATAACCAACTGTTTGTCCCAGCGCCGTTCCCAATTCCGCAGCGATTCGTTTAGCAACCGAGCGGGCAGCGATACGGCGTGGCTGGGTATGGCCGATTATTCCATGCACGCCACGCTGTAGTTCCAGGCATATTTTGGGTAACTGCGTGGTTTTTCCTGAACCTGTCTCGCCGCAGATAATGACAACCTGATTCTCGGCGATCGCCTGTTTAATGGCTTCGCGTCTGGCAACTACGGGCAGGCCATCGGGATATGCCGGCTGTGGCAGACGCGCCAGCCGGCATGTTGATTTGTCCGGTAAGTCGGTTTCCATAATCCGGCAGATCCCTTATTTTTTTTGCATAACCGCCAAAAAAATATCCGATGACAATCGCGCATCAAGCCATCGAATCAGGTGTATATACTGTGACGCATTAAACCAGTCTTTATCGACATGGGCAAACTGCCGGATAAACGGGAAAATGGCAACATCCGCGACCGTCAGTCGGTCACCCATCAGATAATCATTGTGGCATAGTCGCATATTCAGTGCCTCCAGGAAAAATATCGCTTGCTCCCTATAATGTTCAGTCGGGTGTTCAGGATGGCGTACCGAGTATTTATATTTGTTGAGCGCTTCTTTAAAAGCACCATCGTTTTGTGAGATCAGCGACTCAGCTTTGTCAGACAGCTTGTTTGGACCATCCAGCCATTGTTCAGGGTCGTTTATTGCCAGCGCCCATTTCATTATATCGAGACTCTCTTCGATGACGCGACCATCGGCTAATCGTATAACAGGTACGGTGCCTTTGGGTGAACATTCCAGAAGCGCAGCGGGTTTGGCACGAAGATCGACTTCATGCATATTCACGTCGATACCGCTGACTTTAATGGCCATCCTGGCGCGTATGGCATAAGGACAGCGGCGAAATGTAAACAGCAATGGTTTCATGTGCTAAATTGCAGATCAGGTTGTAGAGTGGTGTTGGGCACGGTGTTTTTTGATCAGATCATATGCTGTCTGAATTTCCTTGGCCTGTTCGGTAGCGACGGAAACCATTTCCTCCGGAAGCCCCTGGCCTGTCAGTTTGTCCGGGTGATACTGGCTCATCAGTTTGCGGTAAGCGCGCTTGATCTCCTGGTCCGAGCTGCGACGGCCAACACCAAGCGCCTTGTAGGCTTCTTCCAGTGCATCGCCCGAAGTTACAGACTGACCGCCAGCAAAACGCGTTTGGTTAATCACCATCTCCAACAGACGGTCGTATGCTGCCTTGCTATAACCCAGACGCCCGGCAATTTCTTTTAACAACCGTGATTCTGCGGTATTCAGCTGTCCGTCCGAAAGCCCCACGCTGATCAGATACACCAGCAGCATTTGCCGTAGATTGCCAGAGCTGCCGCACACGGCCATGAACTCGGCCAGCTTAGGTTTGATATCGAACATGGGTGTAGCGCCGCGCTTAAACAGCGCGATCGCTTTGAGCCGATGATCGGATGTCATGCCGAGCTGCCGCATGAACTGCTCGACGTGCGCCACTTCATTTTCGGAGACCCGGCCGTCGACTTTGGCCAACTTTCCCATCAGAACAAAAACGGTTTCGAGAAACACGGACTGGCGGCGTGCAGGCGAAATAAAATTCATGCCGCCAGCGCCCGGGGATTTAAACCGGTCAATGATGCTGCCCACTAAAAATCCCAGCATACTTCCCAGGATACCCAGGACAAAAAAGCCTGCTATGGCGCCCAGAAACTTAAACAAAATATTTTTCGGAAAACTTCATACAAGTGCAGCGACAAGCTATTCGACAGCATGGGCTATGCAAAAACAGTAATTCATTATTATATTATACTGCCTGACGGCCGGATGAATCATCATCCGGCCTTTTGGACAGGTCAGCCACATACCAGTCCATTGCCGATTGCAGTCCTTCCCGAATTGCATGTGTTGGCTCAAATCCCAGCAGTTCACGGGCCTTGCCGATATCCGCCTGAGAATGGCGCACATCGCCCTTGCGAAAATCGGCATACTCAGGGCGGAACGTGTTCAAATGTGGAAACTTATCCACAAGCAATACATGCATCATTGTAAAAAGCTGGTTCAGGCTTGTGCGTTCATTCACTGCAACATTATAAACCTGATTAATGGCGTCTTTTCTTGCAGTCAATGCTGACAGAATATTTGCCTGAACGACATTGTCGACATAACAAAAATCCCTGCTGGTTTCACCATCACCATTGATGTAAAGCGGTTTGTTTCTGATTAGTGCTGATACCCACAATGGTATGACAGCGGCATAGGCACCATTGGGGTCCTGACGGGGCCCGAAAACATTAAAATAGCGTAAACCGATGGACGCCGTACCGTAACAGCGCGCAAAGACATCAGCGTACAGTTCGTTGACATATTTGGTCACTGCGTAAGGCGAGAGCGGCTGACCAATGATGGATTCGACTTTGGGCAAGCCGGGATGATCGCCATACGTTGAACTCGATGCTGCATATACGAAACGCTTGACTCTGGCGTCTCGTGCGGCAACCAGCATGTTCAGAAAACCGGAAACATTGTTTTCGTTGGTTAGGATCGGGTCATTGATCGAACGCGGTACAGATCCTAATGCGGCCTGGTGCAACACGAAATCCACGCTTTCGCAGATGTCCTTGCATGTTTCGAGGTCGCGTATATCACCCGTGACGAATCTGAAGTTGTTCCAGTGATCGGTGCCTACGAGATCTTTGACCTGATCCAGGTTATTCTGATAGCCGGTCGAGAAATTATCCAGTCCGATTACGCGCTGATTCAATTTCAATAATTTTTCAAGCAGGTTGGAGCCGATGAAACCAGCGACCCCGGTAATCAGCCAGGTAAAACGGTTTTCAGTCAAATATTGCTGCATATCCTGGTAGCACGTCATTTCGTGTTCCTTGCAAAATTGAATCAAAGTCGCCAAACATGAAAACCCGAAGCACGCAGTGCGGCCTGACTGAATTTTGATTTCACATCGATAAAACAGCCGTTTTCAACAATCTTGGACTGTAAGTCGGGCATTGTTTTGGTTAAAAACTCAATATGGGAAACGGCCACAATCATGGCTTCAGCGCGTGGCAGACTTTTCCATGGCTCGAGCGCGATATTGTATTCGTCCCTGGCCTCGTCAGAATCGGTCACTGGATCGCACACATGAGTCTCGACACCATAATCCTGCAGTTCGCGGATGATATCAATTACCTTGGAATTTCTCAGGTCGGGACAGTTTTCCTTGAATGTCAGGCCGAGTACATTTACTTTGGCTCCGCGAACATTAAAACCGGCTTTAATGATCTGCTTGATGGTCTGCTCGGCAACATACTTTGCCATATTGTCGTTAATTCGGCGGCCGGCTAGAATCACCTGTGGCATGTAACCAATCATCTCAGCCTTGTGTGTCAGATAGTATGGATCAACTCCAATGCAGTGACCGCCTACCAGACCGGGGCGAAACGGAAGGAAATTCCATTTTGTTCCCGCAGCTTCCAGAATATCCAGCGTGTCTATATCGAGTTTGTTAAAAATCATTGCCAGTTCATTCATCAAGGCGATATTCAAGTCACGCTGCGTATTTTCTATCACTTTGGCCGCTTCAGCCACCTTGATACTGGCCGCACGATATACGCCGGCTGTCACGACGCTCTCATACAATTGCGCGATTTCTTCCAATGAGCTTTCATTGTCGCCCGATACAACTTTGACAATCGTGGTCAACGTGTGTTCTTTATCTCCGGGGTTGATACGTTCCGGAGAATAACCGACATGAAAATCCTGCTTCCACTTCAAACCCGAGAATTTCTCCAGAACGGGAATACATACTTCCTCTGTTGCGCCGGGGTATACGGTTGATTCATAGATGATAATGGCTCCTGGTTTCATGTTCCTGCCAACTGTTTCGCTTGCGCTGATCAATGGCCTGAAGTCAGGTTGATGCGCCTGATCAACAGGCGTTGGAACGGCAACCACGATAAAATCGGCTTGAACCAAATCGGCAGGGTCAGTAGTAAAAGCGAGTTGCCCGGCCTGCTGCATTTCCTCGGTTGAAACTTCACCTGTAGGATCGACGTGTTGTCGATAATTGTGAATTTTTTCGCTGGAAAGATCAAAACCGATTGTTTGACGTTTTTTGCCAAACTCAACGGCCAGCGGCAAACCCACATAACCCAGTCCAACCACAGCAACAATACCCATAAATTTATTCTCCAGTTCAACGTTTTCGCAAAATCAAAAAACCATTCATATACTATAGATGTTTTAATGATGGATAAATACTGTACTATAGCGTCAGATTCTTCAATTTTTTGAACGCACGAAAACAATTGATCATCATTACATCAAACTAAGCTGTTTTTGCTGGTTTTTTATGTGTAAACAACACCAGTCCAGGTATGCTATAAATAAAAAAACAGTTGACAGCTATTTCGTCATTGGATTAGCAAAAATTGCTGCGCGCGTAAAAATGCGCAACAATACTTTGATAACAAACGTAATAATATTATATTAACGGTGTTTTGGTTCGCTGATATGTAGGCAAAACATGGCGCAAAGTAAGTAGCTGCCGGTTAATAATGTACTAAGGGTGGTGGAAAATGACAAAACGTTTGTGTCCAAATGTCGTTATTTACCGGTCAGGTACCGTTAATTTACGAATGGTTTTCAAAAATGGTATTTAATAAGATACGGGCGTTTTATAAACCAGTACAGAACAATCAGCTGTTTCCGCGAAATATTACAAATTGGAGAATGAATATGCATAGCCTTTTTTCCCGTTTTCACCATAAACGTTTGCTGAACAATGTTAAGTCCGCTTTGGTTTGCGTTCTGATCATACTTGGCCTAGCGGCTTGCGGCGAAACGAAAGACGCAGAAACGCTGATTACCGAAGCCCTCGAATATCAGAAAAAAGGTGATGTCAATGCAGCCATCATTCAATTCAAAAATGCAGTCCAGCAGGAGCCTGATAACGCAAAAGCGCGTTTCTTGCTAGGAGCTGTTTATCAACAGCATAATGATCTGTTATCTGCCGAGAAAGAACTGAACCGGGCGCTTGATCTTGGCATGGATGCTCAAACTGTGCTTCCGGTCTTGTACCAGGTCCTGTTTGATCTGGGCAAATACCAGCACTTACTGGAAACAATTGAACAACATCCAGCGATCAGTTCTGATAAAGATACCCAGGTACTGCTTGGAAATACATTTCTGGTGTTAATGCGGAACCAGGAAGCTAAAGAAATTTTTGATCGATTACTTGCTGAAAATCCTGATTCTCCAGATGCTTTGATCGGACTGGCCAAATATGCGCTTGCTGAGAAGGATATGGCGCTTGCCTCTAAATATTCCGATCAGGCAATCAATAAAAATCCTGAAAATTTAAGTGCCTGGACCTTTAAGGCAAACATGTTGCGTGCACAAAACAAATATAAAGAAGCATTAGACGCATTCAACAAAGTGGTACAGTTGGCCCCTAATAATGCAAATGCCCATTACAACAAAGCGACAGTTGAAATCAGTCTTGGCCAATACGACGATGCCGAAAAAAGTATCGCACTTGCGCGAGAAATAGCGCCAGATAACATTTTGTTACATCAGGCGCAGGCTTTTCTGGATTTTCATCAGGGAGAGCATGCAAAGGCCCTGAATTCCATTCAGACTGTGCTAAGCGCCGCCCCCGATCATCTACCCAGCGTGTTACTGGCTGGTGCAATACAGCTTTCACTGGGTTCATTTATACAGGCAGAACAATATCTTGAGCAATATCTAAAAAACATTCCTGGAAATATGTATGCGCGTAAACTGATGATTAACGCGCTGCTAAAAAATAACAAGACCCAGCAGGCTATCGATTATCTGGAGCCTGCTTTGCCGGTCGCGCAGCAGGATCCGCAGCTGCTTGCGCTGGCAGGAGAGGTGTACATGCGAACTGGTCAGTATACCAAAGCCTCGGAATTTTATGAAAAAGCCAATAAACTCGCGCCGAATAGTGCGATGTTGCATACTGCGCTTGGCATGACAAGATTGGCTATGGGTGACCGGGAACAAGGTATAGCCGAGCTTGAGATGGCTACCGATCTGGATAAAGGCTCTCCAAGAGCCGGTATTTTACTGGTTTTAACGCATTTTCGCGCAAATGAATTTGACAAGGCCTTGTCGGAAATAAGTGAACTGGAACAGTCGAGTCCGCAAAACCCGCTTTTTCATAACTTAAGAGGTGTTGCGTATATGGGCAAGAAGGATTTTGCCAGGGCTCGCGACAGTTTTAATAAGGCGCTTTCGGTTCAATCCGAATTTTTCCCGGCAATTTCCAATCTTGCACGGCTGGATGTGTTAGACCAGAAACCCGAAAATGCTGAAAACAGGTTTAAAGCCCTACTCAAAAAGGATGATAAGAATGTTCAGGCAATGAATGCGCTGGCAGCATTGGCTATATCCCAGGGCAATGTAGATGAGGCAACGCAATGGCTGGAATTGTCCAGTAATAAAAATCCGAATGCGTTGGATCCGGCATTGTATCTTGCAGCACATTATTTAAACCAGGGTGGGCAGGAAAAAGCGCTGCTTCTTGCAAGGAAACTGTATGGAACGTATCCAAACGAGCCCCGTGTACTCGAGTTATTGGGACAGGTGCAGCTTGCACAAAAAAATTATTCCGCTGCTCTGGATAGTTACGAAAAACTGGCGGCGCAATTACTTGATTCAGCAGCTGCACAGTTAAAAATCGCAGAAATCAATGCAGTTATGAAAGATTACGCTGCCGCTGATTCGGCCCTGAAAAAAGCTTTGTTCATTAATCCAAATTATATTCAGGCAAAGGCTGCGCAGGCCAGGTTGGCCATGCTTGAAAACAATGAAAATAAGGCGTTATCGATTGCACAAAAAATACAAAAAGAGCATGCTGACATGCCAGCCGGACATGCGCTTGAAGGTGATTTGCTGATGCAGCTAAAAAAACCGGAAGCAGCAGTGGCTGCCTATGAAAAAGCTTTTGCTGTGAAGCAGACCAGCTTGCTTGCTATCAAAATTCACACAGCATACAGCCAGTCTGGCGATGAAGCAAAAGCGCAGAAGCGTATATCACAATGGATCACTGACAATCCGCATGACATTGCAACACGCTTATATCTCGCCAATACGTTTCTAACCAAAAATCAATACAACGATGCGGCCAAAGAGTATGAGGCGATTTTGCAGAATTATCCAAACCAAATCACATCACTGAACAACCTTGCATGGTTATATCATCAGAGCAGCGATCCTCGAGCGCTGGAGTATGCGCAGAAAGCTTATGAAATTGCGCCAGGATCTCCGGCTATCGAAGATACTTTCGGTTGGATTCTTGCGCAAAAAGGGGAGCTGGAGCGGGCACTGCGATTATTGAAAAATGCCGTATCCAAGGAACCGGATAATGCAACTATTCAGTATCACTACGCCCATACCCTGGCGAAAACCGGTAAACAGAGCGAAGCGCGCCAGATATTGGACAAGATAACAAGATCAGACGCAGCATTCCCTGAAATCAGCGAAGCCAGAGAATTGCTAAAGCAGATACAATAGGGCTTTAGTAAATTACGGAAAAACAACGCAACCTGACAATGAAATAGCAATTGACCAACCCGGAATCGAATAACAGGCTCTGTATAACAGGCAGCGCCTGCTTGTGGTTCCGGGTTCGCGGTTGCTCTCAGTAGTTCAGGAGAGTTCCGCCCATTGCTCCGGTGTAAAGGTCTTCATTGACAATGCATGGATTTCCTGTTTCATTTTGTCGCCAAGCGCCTGGTATACGAGCTGATGTTGTTGGATTGTCCGTTTTCCAATGAACTCGGAACTGACAATAACCGCCTGAAAATGATGGCCATCATCTCCCTCTACACGCACTAGTTCACAAGGCAATGAAGTTTCTATGTGGTTTTTTATATTTTCTGCTGTAATCATTTTTTTCTCATGTAAAAATTGATATCGTAATCGATAAACTGTTTTTTATCATCCCTATTTCCTGTTTGGTTTCTTGCCGGTTTCAGTCAGCGATACGTCAATAGTACAATGGGACCTGCAATCTGGACCGCATGAGACACTGTTAGACTTGAAAATAATCAAATGTTCCTCAACTTTAATGGAAAATGAAGATCAGATGAAATATAGTTGAACAATTAGATAGAATTGCCTGCGAAACTGTAATTTAATGCATCATTCTTATAAAATGACACTCGTGTACTACAGTCAAATATATTGAACAGAAATGTCAGCATGGGTCCGGACCTTTTAAAATGCTAATTTATTTTTCGATGATTAACCGTGTTTAACAAATTAAGTATAGCCACCTACAATATTCACAAGGGTTTTTCCAGTTTCAATCAACGCCTGATTGTGCATAAACAGAGAGACTGTTTGCGCGGTTTAAATACCGATATTGTTTTCTTGCAGGAAGTGGTTGGACAGCACGCTAAACACGCCGCGCGTTTTACCAATTGGCCGGACGGCAGCCAACATGAGTTTTTCGCTGATTCGGTGTGGCCCGAATCAGTGTACGGTAAAAATGCTGTCTATAAATCAGGGCATCATGGCAATGCCATTTTGAGTCGATATCCAATTGTCTCATGGGAAAACGAAGATATTTCTGCCCATCGGTTTGAAAGCCGGGGTTTGTTGCACTGTGAGATCAGCATACCCAAATGGGAAGAAAACCTGCATTGTATTTGTGTACATTTGGGCCTTTTTAAAAAGGGCAGGTACACACAGCTAAAAGCTTTAAAAAAACGTATCAAAAGACTTGTTCCCGCACATGCGCCTCTGGTTATTGCGGGTGATTTTAATGACTGGCGTGAAACAACAGGCCCAACCGTGGCGGATGCACTCGATCTTACAGAGGTTTTTGAGTTCACTGACGGCAGGGCAGCGCGGAGTTTTCCATCCGCGTTACCGATATTGCGCCTGGATCGCATATATGTCCGCGGGTTTCATATCGAGAATGCATGCGTACATCATGGACATCCCTGGTCCAAAACATCTGATCATGCAGCCTTGTCCACCAATGTCATTCGTAGATGAGCAAGACGACGTATGTAGGTGGCAACGCAATCAGGCTGCTTCATAATGGTAGGGAATATTTTCCGGCCCTGGAGCAGGCGATCGATTCCGCGCAGTATGAAATTCATCTAGAGACATATATTTTTGCTGATGACTTAACTGGACGAACAATATCTGCAGCACTGATTCGTGCTGCTCAGAGAGGTGTATCCGTCCATTTGCTAATGGACGGATTCGGTTCTTATAGGCTGCCAAACAGCTTTATTCAGAATATGCTGGACGCTGGTGTAAAAATTCTGATATATCGGCGTGAAGTGTTTTTCTTTCGGTTGCGCCGGCACCGATTGCGCCGCATGCACCGGAAACTCGCAGTAATTGATGCCCGAATTGCTTTTACGGGCGGTATCAATATTATTGATGATTGCGCGCAACCGTTTGATCAAGTGCCACGTTTTGATTATGCAATATCAATCGAAGGGCCGCTTTTAAAAAAAATTTATGCATCGGTACAACGTTTATGGTGTATCGTCGCCTGGGCGCATTTTAAGAAACGCTGGATCAGCCCGCTAAAACTCTCGTCTGCAGCTAAACGCAAGGGCAATCAGCTCGCTGGTTTTCTGATACGCGATAATTTCCGCCATCGTCACGATATTGAGCGAGAGTATCTGGGGGCTATTGATGCTGCACAAAATGAAATTATCATTGCCAACGCATACTTTCTTCCCGGTCGGCATTTTTGCGACGCATTGAATAAAGCAGCTCGGCGCGGCGTTAAAGTCAAGTTGTTATTGCAGGGAAAGGTAGAATACCGGTTGCAGCACTACGCGACACATGCTTTGTACGGCAAACTGCTTGATGCGGGCATTAGAATTTATGAGTATACGCAAGGGTTTTTGCATGCCAAAGTCGCTGTCATCGACCACTACTGGGCGACGGTTGGTTCCTCAAATATTGACCCATTCAGCCTGATGCTTGCGCGCGAAGCTAACGTAGTAATAAAGGATCGCGACTTTGCCAATCAGCTCAGATCGAGTTTAATGCGTGCTGTAGCCAAGCATTCCATATTGGTGGCGCGTACCAGCTGGCAGTCAAAATCCTGGTTTTACCATGCTGTCAACTGGCTAAGCTATTTTATTATCTATTACGCGCAGAGTATTCTGGGTTACGGTCACAAGCCTGCTAAACATCATATTGCCGTATAATTGACCATGGTGTTAGACAAAGGAGCGCTGGATCAGAAGCAGCTTGAGCAAATTGCTGTCGCAGCCCGACTATTGAGACGGGGCGGTATTGTTGCATTCCCCACCGAGACAGTCTATGGATTGGGTGCTGATGCAACCAATACAGATGCTGTCCAGAAAGTTTATAAAATCAAACAACGTCCTGTAGATCACCCCCTCATCGTGCATATTGGCGATATGGCGCAACTGGATATCTGGGCAGTGGAAATACCAGAAGCGGCTCGGTTGCTGGCCAGACATTTCTGGCCCGGACCCTTGACATTAATTCTGAAGCGCAGCGCGCATACTCCGGATTGCGTTACCGGCGGTCAGGATACCGTTGGTTTACGGATACCCGCACATCCAGTGGCGTTAGAACTGCTTCACATGATTGGCCCAGATAAAGCGATTGCAGCACCATCTGCGAATCGATATGGCAGAATCAGTCCGACCACTGCGAAACATGTACGCAACATCTTGAGTGACAAAATTGATATGATTCTGGATGGAGGCGCCTGTAATATTGGTCTTGAGAGTACAATTGTCAGTTTTGAGGATGATGCGGTTTTTTTACTGAGACCTGGTGGAATTCCTGTTTCAGCGATTGAGTCGGTCTTAAGTAAACCAGTGATTTCGTATCAAAATAAAAAAACTGCAGTACGTGTACCCGGTGCATTACCCTCACACTACGCACCTGCAACACCGCTTCAGCTTTTTCATCTTCCCGAACTCGTTCAAACCGCAATTAAGCTTGCTGCGCAGAATTTGCGCGTAGCTGTGATCACCTGGTCTGATGCCGATGTGTCACAATTCAGTGTTCCGAATGTTCAACATGTTCGAATGTCTTCAGATCCTGTTCGCTTCGGCCAGCATCTTTATGCCGTTCTTCACCAGCATGACCAGGCAGCGATTGATTATATTTTAATGGAGACGCCACCGGAGCTACCGGCATGGCTTGCTATATCCGACCGCTTGCAACGCGCAAGTCAAGCTCATTTATAAATTTATTACTATGCACGCAAACAATACACACAATACACTTAAAGCAGTTTTATTTGATGTTGACGGCACACTGGCTGATACTGAACAAGATGGCCACCGTCCTGCATTCAATGCCGCATTTCAGGAATTCAACCTTTCCTGGCATTGGGATATCCCATTATATGGTGATTTGTTGCAAATTACCGGCGGCAAAGAAAGAATCCGCTATTTTATCGAACAATACGCGCCAGAAGCGCTGAACAGAAAAGATCTGGATGAATGGATAGCCAGTCTGCATAAAACCAAAACACGCCATTTCAAAAAACTCATGGAGCAGGGGGGGATACCTCTTCGACCGGGTGTTAAACGCTTGATTCATGAATTACGTAGCAAAAACATCAAGATCGCCATTGCAACTACAACAACACCCGAGAATGTAGCTTATTTGCTGCAATCAACGATGGGTGGGGATGCGATGGAATTGTTTGATGTAATAGGTGCAGGTGATATTGTTCCGAAGAAAAAACCAGCACCCGATATTTATTTCTGGGTTATGGAGAAATTGAAACTGGAGCCGGCCCAGTGTCTCGCAATCGAAGATTCCGAAAACGGATTGAAGGCGGCCCTTGCAGCACACCTGCCTACTTTAATTACTATTAATAATTATACACGCCTGCAGAACTTCGAAGGCGCTCTGGCCGTATTGTCGGATCTGGGTGAGCCGGAGAAAAAATTTTCGCTAATCACGCATAATCCGGTTCTTGTTGATAAAAATTGGATAGATACAGAGGCCTTACAGCAGTTGATTGGCAAATGATGTCGTTCTGTAAAGTAGACGGAGGTTTCGTCTGGTGCCTGAAAAAAATTACTTGGCTATTTGCTTTTCCCGTATTTCATCAAGTGTTTTGCAATCAATGCATAGCGTGGCGGTAGGACGAGCCTCAAGACGTTTCAATCCAATCTCAATACCGCAGCTTTCACAGTAACCATAATCTTTGGAATCGATTTTGGCGATAATTTCATCTATTTTTTTAATGAGTTTGCGTTCTCGATCGCGATTTCGTAATTCCAGCGTCATATCGGATTCCTGGCTCGCACGGTCGTTTGGGTCTGCAAATACAGTGGCTTCGTCCTGCATTGTATGCACAGCACGGTCAATATCTTGACCCAATTCAACTTTCATACCCTCAAGAATCTTGCGAAAATGATCAAGCTGTTCCGGGCTCATATAATCTTCACCCTCTTTTGGTTCGTAAGGCGTTACATTTTTGCTCTGTAGCTCTTGCGGCATCTTAATGTGCTCCTAATTTTCCTGTTATTATGGGTAAAAATTGAATGACAGCCTCAAAGTTTAACAAGATATTATACAACAAATTATTTTTTTCGATGTAATACTCATATATAGAAAAATTTAAAAAAATTCGCTGCGTTCAGTAACTTAATTTCACAAACCCTATCAGCCTATTTAATTACATACATCTTGTTTCATTCTTAATTATATTACTGCTACAGTAATATAACATGTATGCTGATAGCAGTTTTTTATCGTAATATCCGGTGGTCAGAATGCCAAATGGAAGTTGCACGAGTATGAATATTAACGGATAATAACGGATTGCTTTTAATGAGAAGCAGCGAAGTAAATTATTTCTCTTTTTTTTGGTTTATAGCGCAAGGGTACAAAAACAATGAAAGCAGGTATACATCCCGACTATCAGGAAATAACAGTCACATGCAGTTGTGGCAATGAGTTTAAAACGCGCTCAACTTTGGGTAAACCCTTGAGTATTGAAGTTTGTTCAGTCTGCCATCCTTTTTATACTGGCAAGCAAAAAATCGTCGATACGGCAGGGCGTGTGGAGAAATTCCGTCAGAAGTACGGTACTCAGATACCAAAGCGCAGCAGTGCCAACGCGAAAGCTTCGACTTAACATTTGGCTCACAGAAAGTTGATCTTTTTCGGCGAAAAAGCTTATTAGATAATTCCGGCTTTTTTTTTACTTACGAAATTATACTTTGGTACATTGGGCGAGCGTGTTTTAACCACTGAAAAACTGTCTAATATGTGTAGCTGCTGTGTTTTCAAGATTTCCGATCACCTTGAAAATTTAATCTCCGCGCTATCTTCTGCTATGGCAAATGCTTTTTAGCAGTTTGTTATTGCAGGAATGTTTTTGAGCATTCGTATTCCATTGTAAAATGTTGTTATTCTGGATTTATCCAGCATGACGCAAGGTTTTCTAAAACGCTCGCAGTAACGTTTTGTTATCCAGAAAGCTTCATGCCTGATACAGTCAATTGGGCATATGACCAGATCGGTCAGTGCCAGTAGACTGTGCAATGTATCTAGTGAAGCATTATTACCACCATGAAAGCATAGAAACCGCCCACCTGCATCCTCAATAATTTGTTGGTAAGCTGGATACAAGTTCTTTTGTCCGCCCACACATAGTACGGACCGGTCTGCAAAGCTTACATTGTTCGATTCTTCCAGGCGTGTGCTAGCTTTAATAATCGGAACATAAAATTGGCAACTGACTGGGTGGGCAGTCTTTTCAGACTGCCTCATTGATATTGAACGAGGGGCGGCGGATTGATTGATAAATACTTTGAGGCATCGAAAAATTGCGTCAGAGGACTGAAAGCGGATTGATGTGACAGGCATTGACGTCGCGGTGCCTGCGCTTGCAAAATTCGGCGACAAGAATTCGTAAACCAGTTTCTTTATCTGCTTCATCATTCAAAACACCCGATAAAAAAGGCTGGCTTGCCTGGGGAGGAGCAGGCTGGCTTGCCAAAGTGCCGAGGTCAAAGGAGAAAGGATCAACCCCTGCGGCAACGAAATAAATAACTGTTTATTTGGTCAAGATCAACTTGCCGCTGCGTGTTTTTTGCAACAAGTAACACTCGCCATGGTGCTGTATATACACAACATTGCTGTGCGCAAACAACGAGCTGCTATCTATCGGCAGATTATATGAGTGTGTCTCTGTAAACCGCCTATTTCCATACTGTATTGACTGCGGTCGTATTTTGGCTGAATTATGCATAGCAATATCACCTTTTTAAATGAGAATGATTCTTATTATACACTTATTGTTTTCAATTACAATACCTGTGGAGTATTAATTTCCAATTAACATTATGGTGGCCGATCAGACTCAGCCTCAGTAATAAACGGTGTATCCTGTTGAGTTTAAGGGTTAAACTTGTGTTTCCTGAAAACTAAAATAGAGGGTTGTCATGAAATCGAGAAATTTAAATCGCATTTTATCAATGCAGTTCTTATGCTTTGCATGCCTCATTCCTGTCGGTGTATCTGCAGAAGTTATTCCCGGTACGTCATTGAGCGTTCACTTCGAGTCCGGGAATGTGGTAGGCAGTGGCCGAAATATTAATATGCATCGCGTACCGGTTATAAACGTTGAGACTGGTCAGACAACGCTGTATAATGTTGTGTTCCGGTTTACTTTTAATCCTGCCGATGGATTTGTTTTTGAGCAGATATCTTCGGTAGCGGTTTCGCAGCCTGTTTCAGTGGCAAATATTACCCCTGGTCTCTATAAAGACCAGACCGATCTGTGTTATTTGCTGGAAGGACCATCTTTGCTGGACGACAATCGTAGTTTATACACAATCCGGGGAGTCGATAATACGGCCTCGGCAGCATGTCGTAGTAACACCCCTGATTATTTCACTGCTCAGATCATATCAGGGTCAGCAACGGGACATCCCGATATTGGTAATAGAGAGATTGTACCAAGTCTGGCTGATACATATGTTTATGGTGTTGTTGCCGATGATGCGCGATTTAATGGTGTTCCTATCAACCAGAATTGGCGGCAAAATTCACTAATCGGCGCGCGTCAGAGTGGTGAGCAGTTAATACTCGGACTGTTTAGTGATGGTGTAGACGACTTTAAAGACTCGCTGGAAAACGCTATTCTGACCAAAGTGATTGAATAATCATCACTTTATTTACAGGGATTATGCGTTTCACATAAATAAAGAACGCATAATCCCGATGCAAGGAGATTAAAATGTTCTTGTACCGCATCGAATTGATGTGGTAGGGGTTCCTTTTATGATAATCAGACAATCAAGAATGTTTCTGCAAGCTTTCGCTCTGTCGCTGCCTGTGGTGATGACGGTTAGTGCAGAAACCTGCGAGACCATACAATTTCAGCAGGGCACCAACAGCACAACAGTCACGGGTGTCGCGCCGCCGGACAGCATAATCTGTTATACGATTACAACCGCTATCGGGCAAACGGTCGACCTTGCGGTTTCGGGTACAAATATGGTGTTTTCAGTGGAAGGTTTGATCGATGCACAGCAAAAATTTCAGTTTACTGCAGAACAGAAAACCTATCGGATTAATGTCGGTCAGTTAATGCGAGCTGTGGCGGAAGAACCCTATACGCTAGCTGTTTCCATAAAATAAAAATTATTGTTGTCGTGTGTTCTGACGAGCAAACAAAACATACAACGACATCAAAACAAGAATTGCAAAAGCGGCAAACGACCAGTCAGAAATCGTCAATGACAGGAATTCCCAGTCGACATCGGCGCAGTCGCCATTCGCCTCGAACATACCTGGCCACCACTGTGCAAACGGTAATGAATTGAGAAAAGCCTCTTCCGGGCTGATACCGCATTCAAACGACTCGGGATATCGAATCAGCCAGGATTGCCGGAAAGCAATCACCGCACCGGTAGTTGCAAAAATCGCCATAAAAAAACCGGAAATCCTGCGCCCGATTGCCTGCGCATTGCCCAGATATGCCAGCAATGCTGTTAAACCGACCAACCAGTATGCAAGTCGTTGTGCAACGCAAAGCGGGCAGGGCAGCAGATTGTCGACATGCTGCAGGTATTGGGCGTAGCCGAGTAGTGTTGCGCAGATCAGGAAAGCGACTAGAAAAAGTTTTCTCATCAAAATCAATAATAACGCCAGCCATTGTTGCGCCACTGATAATGGTACGGGTAGTTTGAGTACCATGAGCGCTGGAAAATTGGGCGCCAGCGGTTGCTCCATAGGTAATACTGTCTTTCGGTGTGTTTAAGCCGCGTGGCCTCGGTCAGTAATTCTTCCGATTCCTTATCGCCCGCAGCCGCTGCCAGAGACAACCATTTTTCAGCTTCACGGAAATCCGGCCCCATCTCTTCCAAACCTGTCAAATAAAGCCGTCCAAGTGCTTTTTGTGCATCAAGATTACCACGATCAGCAGCACTGCGCATCCATTGTATCGCCTGATAACTATTACGCTTGATACCATCACCCCGAAAATAGCGCAGTGCAAGATCATACGCTGCTACAGGATCCTCTTCCGCCATTGCGATCAATGCAGCTGCCTGGTGCTCCTTGTCGGTCATTACCGGATCCGATGCGCTTTGATACTGAACTGTTTGCATCGGACGGTCGTAGCAGCCTGAAGAATCGCACACACGGTCATAACCTGTGTATGGCGGCGAGGTTGCGCATGCTGTTAATAAGCCGCCTGTAACAGTGAAAATAACAATTACAATTAACGGCTTTAATTGTTTTTGGTGAGACATTTTTCAGTATTTTATTTAGCCGGATATTAATTATCATACTATAATCAAGGCATAAGAATAACAATAAATTGTTTTGATTAATATCTAACTGCAAAAAAACATTCAATTTAGGGGGGACCACCGATGATGGATAAAATCAGAGCCGATATCATGCTAAATAAAGGCCTGATGCTTACAGTATGTATTCTAACAGTTGCAGGTTGCGCAAACGTCACGCCCGGGACATACCAGACAGCAAGCACAGGTGCTGCAGCCGGGGGCGCTAGTGTAGGTGCAAACCCAACGCTGGAACGTTGTGAAAAAACACTGGGAACGCTCGCTGTTGACGATGGGCGCGCTGCCGATTGGTACGGCCGGTTCGGCAGTACTACCAATATTACCACTATCGAGCCATTGATTCGTCTGGCAGTGCAGCAGTCCAATTGTTTCGTTATCACATCTATCGGTAATCTAAGAACAGACAGTCGGATGTCCCGTATTACCGATATCCAGCGTAATTCCGGTGAATACCGCGCGGGATCCAATCAGCATGCAGGGCAGCGGGTATCGGCTGATTATTATATGGAGCCAAGCATCATCATTGATGATGCTTCGACCGGTCAGGTCGGCGGTGCTATGGCCGGCGTCTTAGGTTCATTTGTGCATCCATCGATTGGTCAACTTGCAGGCGCAATGGAATCAAGAGCCTCTGTAGTCACATTAACATTATTTGATATTCGATCGGCAATTCAGATTTCTGCTTCAGAAGGCAGCGCTACTGCGAACAATTTCAGCGCAGCCCTCGGCGCATTCGGAAGCAGAGGCGGCGCTGCATTGAGTGGTTTTTCCAGAACGCCATCGGGCAAGGCAACGGTCGCGGCTTTTATTGATGCTTATAATGGCATGGTGCGTGCGTTAAAACACTACGAAGCTCAGAATGTAGAAGGCGGTCTTGGAACTGGTGGTGCACTTCAAGTGAACTAGTCAGCAGTTTTTTGGAAAACTGGGAAACGTATTGTTTTCAATCAATTTTGCGTTTCCAGTGCTAGTACTCTATCAATATCAATATGATATTGCCAGGTACAGCGTTGCCATGGTGTTATGGAGCAAGGCACAGTGCGCGGGAAAGGGTTATTCCCTTTTCAAGTACTGTAACACGGCTGCAGGACACCACGGTAACGCCCTGTGGGTGAGCTTGTCAGCGTCCATGGACTTACGTTGTGTCTTTTGGTAATAGAACGACTATTTCCTGCAAGACACGCCTTGCCATGAACACTGACAAGCTCACTGAACCCGGCAATATCAAATTGAAATAGCACTAGTACGCTATGTTTTGTAGCGCGTTATATCCACAATTCCCGCCGCTGCAAATCCTTCCCGCCGGATACGGCATGAATCACAGATACCGCATGCGCGTCCCGCTTCGTCTGCCTGATAGCAGGAGATTGTAAGTCTGTAATCGACGCCTAAAGCTATTCCTGTTTTGATGATGTCTTTTTTCGGCAAATCGATCAGAGGCGTGTGGATGGTCAGTTTATTACCTTCGATGGCGGTTTTGGTTGCCAGATTGGCCATTTTCTCAAATGCCTGGATATACTCGGGTCGGCAATCGGGATAGCCGGAATAGTCAACAGCGTTGACGCCGATAAAAATATCCCGGCAGCCGAGTGTTTCCGCCCAGGCCAGCGCTAGCGACAACATGATGGTGTTGCGGGCAGGGACATAGGTTATGGGTATGCCGCCACTATTTTTTCCGGCTGGTACAGCAATTGAAGGGTCGGTCAGCGCCGATCCGCCAAATGCGGATAAATCCACTGAAATGATTTTGTGGTCGGCAACGCCTATCGCATTGGCAACGTTCCTGGCTGCATTGAGTTCGGACTCATGCCGCTGGCCGTAGTTGATGCTGAGTGCAAAACAGTCAAATTGACGGTCTTTGGCGATAGCGAGCGTGGTAGCGGAATCGAGACCACCAGACAGCAATACAACCGCTTTGGCTCCGGCACCAGTAGAACTTGTCATGCGTCTATCGCCCGGGGCCGTCGCCCCACAGTAATTTATGCAGTTGTATCTGCAAGCGAACAGGCACTTGGTCGCGCAGAATCCAATCAGCCAGAACAGACGGTTCAAGCTGGCCGTATACAGGTGAAAACAATAACGGACAGCGGTTTTCCAGGCGGTAGGCTTTGATTATCTGGCGCGCCCACTGATAGTCTGCTTCATCACACAATACAAACTTGACTTCATCATGTGGTGTCAGGTATTCCAGATTGGCCCAGTGATTTTTATCCATCTCGCCCGATCCGGGTGTTTTGATGTCCATGACTTTACTGACCCGTGGATCAACACCGGATAAATCCAGAGCGCCGCTGGTTTCGAGCGAAACCGAATAATTCCGGTCGCAGAGTGCAGTGAGCAGTGCCAGGCAGGATTTCTGGGCGAGTGGTTCGCCACCGGTAACAGTCACATAGTGTGTTTTATAGTTTGCGACCTGTTTTAATATAGCAGCAATTGTCATATGCACGCCGCCCGTAAATGCATAGGCCGTGTCGCAGTAACCGCAGCGCAGGGGGCAGCCGGTCAAACGTACGAAAACGGTTGATAAACCGCTGCGGCTTGTTTCACCCTGTAATGAATGGAAAATTTCACTGATGCGCAGAGATACGGTTGTATCACTGTTTGTTGATTTTGGATCTTTGGAGGTACTGCTGATGAGACTCAAATTTATGACTGTTTGTTATTACCGATCAAGCCTTTGCTTGGCTTTTTCTGCGGCATTACTGAATGGGTATTGAGCGATTAATTCTTCAAGTGTTTTTCTGGCCGCTTTGCCGTCGGCCAGTTCATTTTGGCTGCTGGCGATATTAAGCAGGGCATCCGGTACTTTTGAGCTGTCAGGATAGCGGTCGATCAGCTCCTGTTGCGCCCTTATCGCATCCTGAAAGTCCCTCAGAGCGTAGTGGGCGTTGCCGATCCAATAAGCTGCACTTGGGGCAAGAATGGACTGAGGGTATTGCTTCAGGAACGTCTCGAATTGTGACTTGGCGCCACGGTAGTCACCGTTGGTAAACAACTGAAATGCCGCGTCATAGGTTTGCTTTTCGGTCGTTCCCGCAGGCTTAAGGTCTTGATTCGGAATTGCCGCTATTCTTGTATGCTCCGCTTTTTCTGAAACAATCTGTCCCGGAGATTCTTCATAAGAAATCCGATTCTCTGTGTTACTCGCGCTGGAATCAGCAGTCAGGTAATCGGCTGTTTGCGGGTCCGGTAGCCCGCTCACAGGTCGTTCGTTCGTTTCAGCAGGTGGCGCATCATTTGCGGACCCGCCATAAGTTGGTGGTGGTGCATCCGGATCCTCTATTTGTCGTAAACGGCTATCCAGATCAATATAGAAATCCTTTTGCCGTTTTTGTAGAGAGGCATTGTCATGATTCAGCATTTCAATCTGACCGCGTAACCGCCCAAGCTCCATCCCAAGTGTCTCCACTTGGGTGTAGAGTTCCAACAGCGCCTGACTTTTCAGTGCTTCTTCCATTTCAGCGATACGCGCCTCCATTTCTTCCACTTGCTGACGCAAGGTATTGATCTGCTCCCGCGCCTTGTCGTCACCAAACAGCCCGGCGTGGCTCACATTGCTGAACATCAGCACCAGCACACAGAAAACGCGTATCAGCATTGCTTACTCACCCCGATAAAGGATATCCGTACGGCGGTTTTCACTCCATGCCGATTCACCACTGCCGTAGGCGCGCGGTTTTTCTTCCCCCAGACTGACTGACTCGATTTGCGATGCCCGTGCACCCGATAATGTCATGATATTCTTTACGCCATCTGCACGACGCTGGCCCAGCGCAAGGTTGTATTCGCGGCTGCCACGATCATCGGTATTTCCTTGCAGAATCACCTGGGCGTTGGGATTGTCGCGCAGATACTGGGCATGGGCGATAACCAGTGGTCTGTATTCATTTTTGACAGTGTAGCTGTCAAAATCATAATATACGCTGCGTTGCGATAATATGCTGTTTGGATCGTTTAGCGGATGAAAACCTGTGCCACCTGAACCCAGTGCACTGCTGTCTGCGCCATAACTGCTGTCTGCTCCCGTTGACCGATCTTCTACATCAGTTGGCTGCGTCGTCTGACTGGCGCACGCTGATAATAAGCTAATGATCAAAACACCTGCTATTTTCTTCATTTACCGCTCCTTTTATAACAAACAAAATCACTCATAATTATTTTTGTTTTAGCAACGGTCCCCATGCCGGTTCACGAATATCGCCCGTCTGTACAGACAAGTGCTGCCTCGTCTGACCATCTCTAGAAACAGCTGATAATATACCATGTCCTCCGATTTCCGTGGCGTACAAAATCATCCTGCCATTGGGGGCAAAACTCGGGGATTCGTCAAACTGGGAGCTGGTCAGAATCTGTACCTGGCGTGAGGCAAGATCCTGAACTGCAACATTAAACCGGCCATTATGACGATGAATAAATGCGAAGCTTTTGCCGTCGTAACTGAAATCCGGACTGACGTTGTAACCTCCTTCGAATGTCAACCGCTCGGCCGATGTCGATTCAGTTGCTGAAACGGGTATCCTGTATATCTGCGGACTGCCGCCACGATCAGATGTGAAAATAATATGACGTCCGTCCGGCGAGAAACTGGGCTCCGTGTCGATACCTGAACTTCGGGTCAGCCGTTGTAATCCGCTGCCATCGGCATTGATAAGATAAATTTGCGAGCCGCCATGCAATGACAATACGACAGCCAGTTTTTTGCCATCGGGAGACCACGCAGGCGCACTGTTACTGCCGGCAAAATTGGCGACTGCCTTACGTTCCCGTGTTGCCAGCGTCTGCACATAAACTACCGGCTTTTTATTTTCAAACGAGACATAAGCAATTCTGCTGCCGTCAGGGGACCAGGTTGGCGAAATGATCGGCTCATGATATTCGATGATTGAATGGGCGTTATAACCATCCGAGTCGGCAACCTGCAGCGCATATTTATTTCCCTGCTTCAAGACATAAGCGATTCGGGTGCTGAACACACCGGCCTCGCCTGTCAGCGCTTCGTAAATGATATCGGCGATGTGATGTGCCGCTGCACGCAATTGTGTGACAGGAACTATGGTTGCAAGGCCGGTCAACTGCGCCTGCCGCGCGACATCAAGCAAACGAAACTGCACTTCCACCTGACCGCCTGGCATCAGTATCGTGCGTCCGATAACCAGAGCGCCGGCCCCGCGATTCACCCAGTCGCCGTATACGACCTCCGCAGGCGCATAAGGCGTCAGACCGGTTGGATCAATCAACCGGAACAGGCCGCTGCGTTGAAGATCGGCGGACACGACATCAGTAATGCGATGCGGCAACCTGCTTTCGTCGGCAAAAGGGACGATAGCAATCGGAATGCGTTCTGTTCCGCCGCCAAAAATCTCGATATTCAATCGGGCCTGAAGCGGCGCGCAGAACAGAAAGAAAGAGAAAAGCCAAAAACCGTAAAATACAATGCGTGTATGTGTTGACATAGACATAATGTGCCAGAAATTCAAGAAATATTGTGGATTATAGCAATCATTCCAAATAATGCACGGTCACTTGCAGATTCCGGAATTCATTAAACAATGCGGGATCAGGAGGCAGCGGCAACGGCCTTGACATCAGAATGGCGCGCTCCACCGCGCTGTCAAATTCGGGGTAACCGCTGCTCTTGCGTAATCTGACGTCAAGAATATCGCCGCCGGGTAATAACGTCACATTAAATTCGGTGACCGGATTGCCGGGTAAATCGGGAGGCATGACGATTCTGCTTTTGATTTTGGCCAGAATCATCGCTTTGTACTTGCTGATTTCACTGGCCACTTGCGCACGGGCAGCTGCCTGCTGTGCTTCTCGTCTCGCTTTTTCCTCCTGTTCGCGTTTTTGCTGCGCTTCCAGTTCCCGTTTTCTTTGTTCTTCTTGTTCGTGCTGCTTCTGTGCTTCAATTTCGCGCTTTCTCTGCTCTTCCTGCTCGCGTTGCTTTTGCGCCTCTATCTCAAGTTTTTTCCGGGCTTCGCGCTCACGCTGCTCCTGCTCCATCTTTTCGCGTTGTAAACGCTCCGCTTCTGCTTTTTCTTTGGCTTCCTGTTCCTGAGCTTTTTTCTTTTGCGCCTCCAGATCAGGTGTGGGGGCTTTCTGAACAGCTTTTGGAGGCTCTGTTTTATCCTTAATCGCGATTTCCGGTTTTTTGGGTGGCGGCGGAGATGCCTGAGCGGGTGCAGGCCTGGGCTGCTCTGGTTTAGGCTCAGAAGATTTTGGTCTCGGCTCGGGCTTGACTTCAGGTGCCGGTTTGGGCTGCTGTTCAGGCTGAACGGGTGGTGCGGCCTTTTTTTCCACTGGTTGCGGGGCCGGTCGGGGCAAATCCTGCCAGATATCGACGATCATGCTTGCAGGTGGTTCGTCTTTCCAGTTAAAGCCAAAAATTAAAATGGCAATAAAAACAATATGCACCAGTAAGGCCAATGCGCCGGCCAGTATTGGCCGAGGCTCTTCGGAGGAGGTGAGGTGCTGTCTGTACGCCATGGTCATGTTCAGTTTCTTAATGCTGGCAGCGTCGTTTCAAATCTGATTATTTGGGTTGTGCCAGCAAGCCGATTCTTTGCACCTGATGTCGTTGCAGAATATCCATGACTTTGATAACTTCCTCGTAACGTACACTTTTATCGGCTGCAATTACGACAGGCTGCTCAGTATTCTGAGACTGCTTGCGCTTGATTGCGTCAATCAATTGCTGATGAGTTACAAATCGCTCTAGATCGGTTTCAGCACGATCGCGCAACGCAAGACTGCTGTCCGCTTTGACAATGACTTCCAACGGTGCGGATGGAGCTGCAGACGATTTTCCGATTTCGGGTAATTCAATCTGACCCGGATTGATCATTGGTGCGGTAATCATAAAGATAATCAACAGCACCAGCATGACATCAATATAGGGAACGACATTAATTTCGTTTTTGAGTTGGCGTTTGGTACGGCGGGCCATCGTCTCGTTTACTCCAGGTTGGTTGGCGCTCTGCGCTGCAGTACGTTGGACAATTCTTCCATGAAGCTTTCAAACCGGGTTGCCAGTTTTTCAATATCGCTGACATAGCGGTTATAGGCAATCACGGCAGGTATTGCTGCAAACAGGCCCATCGCCGTGGCAATCAGGGCTTCCGCAATTCCGGGAGCAACATGGGCAATTGTCGCCTGAGTAATATTGGACAAACTGCGAAACGAGTTCATGATACCCCAGACTGTTCCCAGCAGCCCGATATAAGGACTGACCGAGCCGACCGTGGCCAAAAAGGACAGGTGCGATTCGAGCCTGTCCATTTCACGCTGATATGTCGCTTGCATGGCGCGGCGAATACTGTCCATCATCATATCGATATTTGCGCCCGGTTTGTGTTTGCTGAATTCACCAAAGCCTGCAACGAAGATCCGTTCCATACTGCTTGGCGCATAGCGTGAACCGACAGCGCGCTGATATAAAACATTCAAATCCGCGCCTCTCCAGAAACTATCCTCAAAATCATCGCTTTGTTTGACAGCTTCGCGTAATACAAACATTTTTCTGAAGATATACCACCACGACAGAAGCGAAGCCAGCAACAACATCAGCATGACCAGTTGCACAAAAACACTGGCGCTGCTGATCAAATGGAAAAGTGATAAATCCTGAGTAACTGTAGGGTTCATTTTGATATCTCGATTTTTTTTCTTAAGGGGGCAGGGATACTGACGGGTTTAAAGCTTTCTGTACTCACACACACGGCATGAATCGTTGCGTTCACCAACCGGTTCTGGTTGCATAAAATTTCCTGCGCCAGGGTAATACGGCTTCGGCCCAGGTCGACTACATCGACGGTAACATGCAATAAATCGTCCAGTAATGCCGGCTTGAAATATTCGATCTCAAGGGAGCGTATCATGAACTGCAACTGATATGCATTAAGCAGTTCATGCACACTGTAGCCCAATTGCCGCAACCATTCGTAGCGTGCGCGTTCCAGAAAATGGAGATGTGTTGCGTGATATACAACACCGCCGGCATCGGTATCCTGATAGTAAACTCGGGTGGCTAGGGAGAATTTGGGATCCTGCATTGTGTATAAAAAGCCTGATGGGAATACATAAAATTCCGACAATTTTATACTATAAATTACCTGAAGATATGACAAAAATTAGTTGAAGTTAAAATTAAATCTTTATCATTCGCTTGTCGTTTTCAGAGATCAATGCACGCGTTAACACACGCGTTTTCATTGCTCGGTTTGAACGGATACAGGATGAATTCTTACCGTTTTGACGGCCTGATTTTTGACCTGAATAATTTCCATCGGATAACCGGCGATATTCAGCCCGGTACCGCTTTCCGGAATGTCCTGCAAATATTCCAAAATCAGTCCATTCAGTGTTTTTGGGCCGCTGAGCGGAAGCTGCATGCTTAATTTACGATTCAAATCTCGTAGCAGCATGCTGCCCTCGACAATAATACTGCCGTCTTCCTGCTTCTGGTAGGTGTGAGTGCGGGTCGGGGCGTGCGTGGTAAATTCACCGATTATTTCCTCTAGAATATCCTCGATTGTGACTAAACCGAGCCACTCTCCATATTCGTCGACAATCAAACCGATTCGTTTCCGGCTTTCCTGAAAAAGCTGCAGTTGTGAAAACAAGGGGGTGCCGGAAGGAATAAAATACGGTTGCTGCATGATCTGCTCCAGCGATGCAGCTGTAATAGGGCCGCTTTTCATCAGATTCAAAACCTTGCGCATGTGTATGATGCCCACAATATTATCGACACGGTCGCGATAAACCGGCAAGCGGGTATGATGGCAGGTTAACAGTTGCGCTTGAATAGCTTCATCGTCAGCCATCAGATCGATCGCTTCGACCTGGCTGCGCGGCACAATGACATCATCTACAGTAACAGTCTCCAGATCAAACAAATTCAACAGCATGCTCTGATGCTTTTTTTGAATAAAATGCCCGCCTTCCAGAACCAGCGTTTTCAACTCTTCTGTGCTGATTGTCTGAGTCGCTGCCGATTGTTTCGGTTTCAAGCGCATCAGTATTAGCAACCCGCTGACGAAAAGGTTGATAAACCAGACCACCGGATAAAAGATTTTCAGCAGCGGCGTCAGAATATAACTTGCAAATAATGCGATGCGCTCGGGATAGGCGGCAGCTATGACTTTGGGTGTGATTTCGCTGAAAATCAAAATGGCGAATGTGACGCATATGGTGCCCATTAGTAACGCCAGTTCATCCTGCCCGAAAAGCATTGCGATGATGACCGCAACAAGTGTGGCCGAAGCAGTATTGAGCAGGTTGTTGCCCAGCAATATTACGCCAAGCAGGCGGTCAGTCTTGTCGAGCAGCCGGCTGGTCAAACGTGCAGCACGATGGCCTTGTTTCGCCAGATGCTTCAGCCGATAACGGTTGATTGCCATCATGCTGGTTTCTGATAGCGAGAAAAAACCCGACAGGATCAATAACAGAAACAGTATGATCAGTAAGATATAAAGCGGTATATTTTCCAAATATCACCTTTTTTGCCAGTTAACATGCAGTCAACTCAACCACTACCGGCGCATGATCGGATGGGCGTTCCAGTTTGCGGGTTGCTTTGTCTATCCAGCATGCTGTACAACTTTGCGCCAGCGTCTGGCTTAGCAAGATGTGATCGATGCGCAATCCTTTGTTGCGACGGAAAGCCATCATACGGTAATCCCACCAGCTGTAGCATTTTTCAGGTTGATCAAATAACCGAAAGCTGTCCTTAAGGCCCAGACTTAACAATTGGCCAAAAGCATCGCGTTCCTGCTGGCTACATAGTACCTTCCCGGCCCAGGCCTGGGGGTCGTGAACGTCGCGGTCATCCGGCGCGATATTGTAATCGCCCAATACGGCCAATTTTGTATGAATGCTGAGTTCATTGCGCATCCATTCGGTCAGCGCCGGCAGCCATTTGAGCTTATAATCGTATTTTTCCGATCCTACTGCTTCGCCATTGGGTACATAGACGCATATTACGCGGAGCCCATCAACCGTCGCAGCTATTACCCGCTTCTGTTCGTCATCAAATCCGGGTATGGCCGTTAACACGGTATCGCTTTTTTGTTTGCTGAGAATAGCAACGCCGTTAAAGGTTTTCTGTCCGGTATAAACAGATTGATAGCCTGCATCTGCTATCTCTTCCAGCGGAAAATTTTCATCGATCAGCTTGGTTTCTTGCAAGCAAAGTACATCCGGCTGATGTTTTTGCAGCCAATCCAGAACCTGCGGCAATCTGACTTTCAGTGAATTGACGTTCCAGGTTGCCAGTTTCATGTTTTTATCATCCTTTCTATTCAGTGCCAGCTATGTTAAAACACGCTGAAGCCAGCTATCGATATCATTGATTTCCTGCATGCAAACAGTATGTTCCATTGGATATTCATGCCACTCGACTGTATAGTTGGCCTGAAGCAGGTAATCTCTTGAAGCGGTAGCCAGTGATATCGGTACAATCGGATCGTATGCGCCATGTGCCATCAGAATAGGAATCGCTGTATTATTGGCGTGCGCTTCGACGGCGAGATAATTCGCCAGCGGCAGATAGCATGACAATGCTATTATGCCTGCCAGTCTGTTTTTTTGGCGCAGACCTGTTTGTAGCGCAATAGCCCCGCCCTGTGAAAAACCGGCGAGGACAATATTGTGTGCAGCAGTACCACGCTGGATCTCATGATTAATCAATGCATCAATGGCTCTCTGCGCATCTCTGATACCGGTTTCATCTTCCCTGGAATCCATTTTGGCACCGGCACCGTAAATATCGTACCATGCACGCATGACATAGCCATTATTGACAGTAACCGGACGCATCGGTGCATGCGGGAATATAAAACGAATTCCTTTCTGTGATGATGAAGTCAATTCGTTGATAATCGGAACAAAATCATTTCCGTCAGCGCCAAGGCCATGCAACCAGATGACCGTAAAAGCAGGGTTGCGCGTTGTCTCAATTTCTACTGTGGACAATAAATCAGTTGGTGACATGAAAAGTGATCAATGCACTGCATTGACTAAAGTGAACGATACGATAAAATTCGCCAGCAGGCAATTATTCAAACTCAAACAACCTTACAGAGACTATTTATGAAACGCAGGGATTTTATCAAAATTGTGGGCTCGGGCGCACTATTAATGCCTCTAAAGGCATTTTCGTTATCTGCCGGTAAACGGGTGCTGGATTATGAAAAATGGAACAGTTTTCGCCTGACCTATGAGGTGAATTTACCTGCAAACGGTAAAAATGCACGGTTATGGCTGCCGTTGCCCAATTCTCTTGAGCCCGGTTATCAATACACTCAGGGTAATAACTGGTCAGGCAACGCGTCACAGGCCCAGTTTACAACCTTGGGCAATGAAAAATTTCCTGTCTTTATGGCTGAGTGGCGCGGCGAAGGAGAGCGCAAGGCGTCTGTTCAGTGTATTATTAAAACATCTCATCACGCTGTTGATATTGAGCACTATCATGCAGCAAGCAATGCTGCAATACCAGACAATGTACGCATTTTCCTCCAACCAACACGGTTGATACCTGTTGACGGTATTGTCAGGGACGTGGCGCACTCCATTATCTACGACGAGAATAACGCCACGCTCGATAAAGCGCGTGCGATTTATGACTGGCTGATTGACCATTTCCAGCATGACGTGACGACACCCGGTCGTGGTACGGGTGATGTCAAATTCATGCTGGAGAACAGTCGGCTTAGCGGCAAGTGTGTTGACATACACTCGCTGTTTGTCGGATTGGCCCGGTCAGTTGGCATACCTGCACGTGTTCAGTACGGTATCCGCATGATGAATTCCGAGGTGAATGACAGGCTCGGCCGGCAGACCGATATCAGCCATGCCCAGCACAGCCGCGCGGAATTTTATTTGAGTAATCTTGGCTGGGTGCCTGTCAACCCGGCAGATGTCTGCAAGGTAGCCACACTCGACAATCTTGAGCGTGATGCGCCAGAAATTGCACATTTGCGGGATGAATTCTTTGGTTCGTGGGAAATGAACTGGATTGCATTTAATCATATGCAGGATATCCAGTTGTCGAACAGCAAAGCTGGTAAATTGCCCTTCTTTTTGTTTCCGCATGCAGAGATCGAAAATGAAACACTGGACAGTCTGAATCCGGATACATTCAGCTATCGGATTGCAGCGGCTGAACTGATTGGAACAGGTGCAAAGTTTTAGACGATCCGTCTAAATCGTGATACATGCTGTCCGATAATCAATCGGAATCCAGATCAGGATGGGTGTATCGCAAAAAGAGTTGACACAGAGTCGTATAACAGGTTGTAATATACGGTTTTATTGATTAAAACCAATACGAGAGAGAATTCATAATGAAACGTACTTTTCAGCCATCTGTAACCAAGAGGAAACGCACACACGGGTTTCTTGTACGCATGAAGACGCGAGGCGGTGCTGCTGTAATTAGAGCGCGACGTGCCAAGGGGCGTGCCAGATTGAGTGTATAGGTCTGATAACCAAGTTAAACAGACCAGACCTGTTGGCGTAAAAAAACACCTTCTGTCGAGGAACCGCCGGTTACGCTGTGCAAGCGCATTTGCTGCCGTCTTTAACTACAGGCATCGGGCTCGGGGAAACTACATCCAGGTTTATGCAAAACCGAATGGCTTGTCGTTTTCACGTCTGGGGTTAATCGTTTCCAAAAAAGTAGAGCGCAGCGCAGTCAAGCGCAACCGTATCAAGCGGGTATTTAGAGAGACGTTTCGAACGTTTCAAAGTTGTGGTAATACTGTCCAGATGGACTGGGTTATGCGCTTGCAACTCCCGATAACCGCAGATATTTCAAAGCAATTCAATGCTGAAATCAGATTGCTGATGCATCAATTACTAAAATGTCACGATTCATGATCGGTCTTATAAGACTCTATCAATACTGCATTAGTCCTATGATGGCACCTTCATGCCGTTTTACGCCGACCTGTTCTCAATATGCATGTGAAGCTTTTGCAAAATACGGTTTCCTGCATGGTATGCGGTTGAGTGTCTGGCGTATTTTACGGTGTAATCCCTGGTGCAAAGGCGGATATGAACCTGTGCCTTAACAATCTCCTGTAGAAGTGAGGCTATTGCGAGTATTAAACCAAAACAGCGACGTCGTATTGTAGAAATGCGTAAATCAATGACGTCATATAATTAATCTGACCAGATAAAAATGGAAACAAGAAAACTTATACTCATTATCATTTTGTCGACTTCCCTGTTACTTTTGTGGGAATCCTGGCAAAAAGAAATTCAACCTCCAGCTTCGCAGGCAATACCGACACCGCAGGCCGATGGCAATAATCAGCGTCATGATCCGCTACCGGTACCGGGCGATGAACTTGCCGCAACGAGTGGCCCTGGGGTTGCTACAAGTATAGATGGCGTTTCACCATCGATTACCCCAAATTTATTTGAAATCGGCGAAAAAATACAAGTTACAACTGATATGGTGGTTGCCGAGATCGATACGGCAGGCGGTGATATTCGCAAGCTTGGATTATTGAAGCATCCATCCCGAGAAGATGAAAATAAGCCTTACGAGTTGTTACTTGACCAGACTGCACGATTTCAGATTTCTCAATCGGGATTAATTGGTGATGACCTGCCAACTCACAAAACAAAATATACCGTTGATTCGAATAAATACCATTATGAGCTAAGTCCCGGTGAAGATAGCGTTAGTATCCGCCTGCTGGCGCCAGAGAAAAATGGTATCCAGGTAGCCAAGATATACACCTTTCATCGCGGTTCATATGTCATAGATGTAAAATTTGAAATTACCAATCATAGCGGCGAGACAATTCTGCCATTTTCTTATTTTCAGATGCTTCGGGATGCCAAAGAACCTGCAGGCCAGGGCTTTCTGGTGCATTCTTATACTGGTCCGGCACTCTATACGGAAGAAGAAAAATTTCTTAAAGTCAAATTCTCCGATTTGGATAAGAACAAGGCAGAATATCCAACCAATGCTGATAACGGCTGGGTTGCCATGCTTGAGCATTATTTTCTGACCGCATGGCTGCCAGAGCAGGGCGAACCTCGTGAATACTATGTAAAGCGGTTGGCGCACAATCAGTATACTGCCGGTGTGATTGCACCTGTCGGTGCGATTGAAACAGGACGAACAGAAACCGTTTCCATGCCGTTTTATGCCGGCCCGCAGGAGCAGGATAAGCTTGCCGAACTTTCACCAGGCCTCGATTTGACTGTGGACTATGGCTGGTTGACAGTGCTGGCGAAACCGTTGTTCTGGTTACTGTCTTTTTATCATTCCTATGTTGATAACTGGGGCATCGCCATTATCCTGTTAACACTCACTGTCAAGCTAATATTCTTTCCGCTGTCGGCAGCCGGTTATCGATCAATGGCCAAATTGCGTGTCGTCACCCCAAAGTTGCAACGCATCCGCGAGCAATACGCCAGTGATAGGCAGCGAATGCACCAGGCCATGATGGAATTTTACAAGCAGGAAAAAATCAATCCACTGGGAGGATGTTTGCCGATTCTGGTCCAGATTCCGGTATTTATTGCTTTGTTCTGGACTTTATTGGCAGCCGTCGAATTACGTTACGCGCCACTCGCCCTGTGGATTACCGACATGTCTGTACCGGATCCATACTACGTCCTGCCGTTGATAATGGGTGTATCCATGTACATTCAATCCAAGTTGAGCCCGAAACCGACTGATCCGATTCAGGCTAAAGTCATGCAGATCATGCCGGTCGCTTTCAGTATATTTTTCTTCTTTTTCCCGGCAGGACTGGTTTTGTACTCGCTGTGCAACAACATATTGTCAATACTGCAACAGTGGCAGATTACGCGTATGTTCGAGAAGAAGTCCGAAGAGGAGGAAGAGAAAAAAAGCAAATCCAAGGGCAAATCCAAAGGCAAGGACGTTGCAGATGATTCGGAATCAGGTGCTTCCGAAGAAACCCAGCAATTGACCCATGCCAAGAATAGCGATGCAACGGAAGACAGCAATATTGAAGACGCCGAAATCATTGAAAAAGAGGATGAAAGCGTTAAATCGAAAAAACCGCAACCTGAATCTGAAAAAGCCAAACCCAAACCCAAGCCTGCAGCCGGTGCCCGTCGGGGCAAGGGGCGAAAAGGCAGAAGAAGATAGCGGCTTCAGTTTGCAGCTGGCGCGATCGTGCTTGTTGCTGAGCAGCTCATATCACTCAGCATAAACAAGGCGACAAGCCCGTGCAACCGGATCAGCCTGATATTATTGCTGCTATTGCAACGCCACCCGGTAAGGGTGGCGTTGGCATAGTACGTATTTCAGGAAAAAATCTGGCAGGCATCGCAAATGCGATCCTGGGTGGGCTGCCGAAACCACGCTATGCACATTTTGCCCGGTTTTCGGATATGCGCGGAGAAATCATTGATGAAGGTCTGGCACTCTATTTTCCCGCGCCGAACTCATATACCGGGGAAGATGTCCTGGAATTGCAAGGTCATGGTGGCCCTGCCATCATGAATTTACTGCTTAACGAATGCCTGAATTGTGGTGCACGCATGGCGCGCCCCGGTGAATTCACATTACGCGCATATCTGAATCAGAAACTGGATCTGGTCCAGGCCGAGAGTGTTGCCGATATTATCGACGCCAGTACGAGTCAGGCAGCACGTTGCGCCGCTCGTTCCCTGCAAGGACGCTTCTCTGAGACTATCGATAAACTGGTGCAATCATTAATAAATCTGCGCATGCTGATCGAAGCCACACTTGATTTTCCTGAAGAAGAAATTGAAGATTTGCATAATGAGGCTGTCAATAAACAGCTTGCCGAACTCAAGACTCAATTAAATGATATCCTGGTCTCGGCACACCAGGGTTATTTGCTACAGGAAGGCATTAAAGCGGTACTGGTTGGAGAACCGAACGTCGGTAAATCCAGTCTGCTAAATCAGCTTGCCGAAGACGAAGTTGCTATCGTCACAGAAATTCCCGGTACCACGCGTGACAGCATACAGAAAACTATCACACTGTCCGGTGTTCCCGTTCATATCATCGATACTGCCGGTTTAAGGGAAACATCCGATATTGTCGAACAAAAGGGCATCGAGCGCACGCAGGCTGCCATTAGAAATGCCGATATTCTCATTCGCCTCACAGACGTCAGTCGCGATGAAACGCATGTCAAAAGCAAAGCAATGCAGGTATTTTCTGACGACAAGCTCCATATCAACGTGTTCAACAAAATAGACCTGATTGGTCTGCCCGCCCGGGTTGAGTCACACGAAAATACTGTAAATGTTTATTTGTCCGCGAAAACAGGCTCGGGAATTGACCTGTTGCGTGAACAGATTCTTCATGCGGCTGGCTGGCAAACGGGGCAGGCAGGAGAAGGGTTGTTTATGGCCAGACAACGACACCTCGAAGCACTGAAGCGTACTCAGGTTCATTTGGACAAAGCGAGCGAGCACGGCGAACAGGAATCTGAGTGGGTGTTGCTTGCAGAAGAGCTTAGAATTGCCCAAGATGCCTTATCATCTATTACCGGACGTTTCACGGCGGACGATTTGCTCGGCGAAATTTTTTCTCGTTTTTGTATTGGAAAATAATTGCATGTTTCATAGCGTCCAGCAAGATGTCAAAAAATATTAAGTATTTATTTTTACTATAATATTTGTTTCATATTGTCCAAAAAAATCTGTTAACAGCTTGCATTTATATTGTCCAAATTATTGTCCATATATCTACTTGGACAAGAGGTGTGTATGCCGCTAACGGATACTGGGATTAACTCTCTAAACCCGAAGATAAAATTTTTATCGTAACGGACCGACGCGGTTTGTGTGTATCAATTCAGCCCTGAACTGACACATGACTTACGAAAAGTGAGGGTTACCGGTTTGGATAGAAGTACATGTTTTTATTAAAACCTAAAAAGGTACTTTTCATGATTCCTACCTGTAAAAGATCATCAAATACAGGACTGGCCTGTTAAATCTGGCCGAAGAACCTGGCAATATCATATTGATAGTACTAGCCTGAAAGGTAATGGATTTATCGCGATTCACTGACGCACTCTAGAATAAATGCTTTTGACTGGCCGTATCGAATGATGACGCACTAAAAGCGGTGAAATGCGCTTTTTTTTAAGTTATCAAGAGATGACAGATGATATTAGTATTTGCCTGATGATTTGCAAATGTGCATTTCTAGAATCAAAAAGCAAGTCAGCAATAATTATATTTAAACGCTGTTTTCTCTAAATTATTAAGGTGCTTTGCGTTATGTCAACATTCCAATCCAATCTGCCGAAATTTCATTCAACAGCTGATTCTACAGTCACACTTGCTGTAGTGGATACGGCGATAAACGATTATGAAACGTTGATTGGGCAGCTGGATCCGGGAACCGAAGTAGTTCTGATCAAAGGTGGCGACGGATTGGTGAGTCTGGCTGAGAAACTTGATGGCCGGACTGATATTGACAGTATTCACGTTTTTTCCCATGGTGCAGAAGGAAAATTGTTATTGGGTGATCTTGAACTGACATCTGATAATATCGTCGAGTATGCAGAGGCTTTGGCCAAAATTGGTTCTGCCATGTCGCCGGATGGTGACATTCTGCTTTATGGGTGTAATCTCGCAACCGGCTCAGGTGTTGATTTGCTCACTGCAATGACTCGTATGACCGGGGCAGACGTCGCTGCTTCTGATGATTTGACGGGTGCGAGCGCGTTGCAGGGTGACTGGCAACTCGAGGTAGCGACAGGAGGAATCGAAGCATCATTACCATTGGCGAAATATTTTATCGACTCATACGGTAGCGTCCTCGCATTACCAGTTTCCAGCAACCAGACATCGAACTATGAAGGCCTCGGGCTGGCGGATACCGCAGTTATCGCCAATGGCACAGTTATTGATGATATTTCTTACGATGGTTTCCGGTTCAACGGATTTGGTGGAGAAACCGGTATTTATCCACATGAAGGATCTTTTACAGATAATGTAAACACCACTGGCACGCGCGTCTACACAAGCGATTCATCGAATTTTAAATTGACCAGTATTGATTATGTGATTGATACGGCCGGAAATCCTGCTAACGCCTCATTAACCTTCTATGGGTTTCGTGACGGTGTTCAAGTCGAATCTCAGACTTTCAACGCAGCTGACACTTCCTCAGGAACATGGACGCTAAATTGGGGATCCGTGGATGAAGCCAAATTTGTGGCGAATACCCATTGGATTTTTATGGATAATCTGAAGGCCGGCACAGAGATCAGTCCTAACGCCACCCCTGTAATTTCTATCAACGATACTAATCTGGCATACACCGAAGGGAGCGCCGCTACGCAATTCGATGGTGCCGGTACAGTCAGCGACGCTGACGGCGATGCCGAATGGAACGGCGGCAGTCTCTCTGCGCAAATTACCGGTAATGCTGAAGCCGGTGACCGGATCAGTATTGTCGACAGCGACGGGGATGGAACCGCAATTACCATTAGCGGCACCAATATCTTCGCCAACGGCACGGATATTGGCGATCTGAGCGCCTCAGGCGGCAACGTCACCGGCGGAACCAAACTGACTGTAACTTTTGATTCCGATGCTACCAACGCCAATGTTCAGGAAGTATTGCAATCGATCCGCTATGATTCTACTACCGATGATCCAGGCACATCCAACCGGACGGTTACGTTTACTGCCACTGACAAGAATGCCGCGAGTGGCTCCGATACCCGCACCGTGGTAATGACTGCGGTCAATGACGAGCCGACCCTCACTGCAAACGCGAGTAATCCCACCTATACTGAGGGCGGTGCTGCGGCAAGCCTGTTCAGCGGCACCGATATCAGCACTGTTGAATCCGGACAAACTGTTTCCGGATTCACCTTTACTGTCACCAATGTGACCAACGGAAGCAATGAACGCATCAACGTCGATGGTACCACGATTGTCCTGACCCATGGCACCAATGGTTCAACGGCGTCCAATAGTCTCAATTACAGTGTGAGTGTAATCGGCACCACGGCCACAATTTCCCTGACCGGCGGAAGCCTGTCTGCTGCTGCCGCGCAAACCATGGTCGACAACATGAGTTACCAGAACAACAGCAACAGCCCGAGCACCAGCAACCGGGTGGTGACGCTGACCAGCATTCAGGACAGCGGCGGCACCGCCAACGGCGGCGACAACACGGGATCGCTGGCTGTCGCGTCCACGGTGACCGTGGTCCAGAACAACGACGAGCCGACATTGACCGCCAACGGCAGCAATCCGACCTTTACCGAGGGCGGCGCTGCGGGCAGCCTGTTCAGCGGTGCCAGCATCAGCACCGTTGAAGCCGGCCAGACGATTAAAGGAGTTACCTTTACCGTCACCAACGTGACCAATGGCTCAAGTGAAATCATTAATATCGACGGTACCGCTATTGTTCTTACCCACGGTACCAGCGGCTCAACTGCCACCAACAGTTTGAACTACAGCGTGATGGTGATCGGTACGACGGCGACTGTCTCGTTGACGGGGGGCACCTTATCAACTGCAGCCACCCAAACTATGCTCGATAACATGAGTTACCAGAACAACAGTAACACGCCGAGCACCAGCAACCGTGTGGTGACGCTGACCAGTATTCAGGACAGCGGCGGTACGGCCAACGGTGGCGATGACACCGCCTCAGTCGCCGTTGCGAGCACCGTTACAGTTGTCGGTGTCAATGACGAACCCACACTGACGGCCAATGCGAGTAATCCGACCTTTACAGAAAGCGGCGCTGCGGCGAGCCTGTTCAGCGGCACCAGCATCGACACCGTGGAATCCGGTCAGAACATCACCGGATTAAGCTTCACCATCACCAACGTTACCAATGGCAGCAACGAGCGTATCAATGTTGACGGTACCACGATTGTGCTGACCCACGGTACCAACGGCAGCACCGCCGGTAACAGTCTGAACTACAGCGTAATGGTCATTGGCACGACGGCCACGGTTACCATGACCGGCGGCAATCTGTCGGTTGCGGCAACGCAAACGCTGATCGACAACATGAGCTACCAGAACAACAGCAACAGTCCGAGTACCAGCAACCGCGTGGTGACGCTGACCAGCATTCAGGACAGCGGCGGCACCGCCAACGGCGGCGACAACACGGGATCGCTGGCTGTCGCGTCCACGGTGACCGTGGTCCAGAACAACGACGAGCCGACATTGACCGCCAACGGCAGCAATCCGACCTTTACCGAGGGTGGCGCCGCGGGAAGCCTGTTCAGCGGTACCAGCATCAGCACCGTTGAGGCCGGCCAGACCATCAAGGGTTTCACGTTCACCGTCAGCAACGTGGCCAACGGCATCAGTGAAGTCATCAACATCGACGGTACCGCTATTATTCTTACCCACGGCACCAGCGGCAGCACTGCCGGAAACAGTCTCAGCTACAGCGTCACGGTAGTGGGTACCACGGCAACAGTTGCACTCACCGGCGGCACCATGTCCACGGCAACGACCCAAACGCTGATCGACAATATGTCGTACCAGAACAACAGCAACGCGCCGAGCACCAGCAACCGCGTGGTGACGCTGACCAGCATCCAGGATAGCGGCGGAACGGCCAACGGTGGCGATGACACCGCCTCAATTGCCGTTGCGAGCACCGTTACAATTGTCGATGTCAATGACGAGCCCACACTGACAGCTAACGCAAGTAATCCTACCTTTACAGAAAGCGGCGCTGCGGCGAGCCTGTTCAGCGGCACCAGCATCGACACCGTGGAATCCGGTCAGAACATCACCGGATTAAGCTTCACCATCACCAACGTTACCAATGGCAGCAACGAGCGTATCAATGTTGACGGTACCACGATTGTGCTGACCCACGGTACCAACGGCAGCACCGCCGGAAACAGTCTGAACTACAGCGTAATGGTCATTGGCACGACGGCCACGGTTACCATGACCGGCGGTAATCTGTCGGTTGCGTCGGCTCAAACGCTGATCGACAACATGAGCTACCAGAACAACAGCAACAGCCCGAGCACCAGCAACCGGGTGGTGACGCTGACCAGTATTCAGGACAGCGGTGGCACCGCCAACGGCGGCGACAACACGGGATCGCTGGCTGTCGCGTCCACGGTGACTGTGGTCCAGAACAACGACGAACCGACATTGACCGCCAACGGCAGCAACCCGACCTTTACCGAAGGCGGCGCTGCAACCAGTCTGTTCAGCGGCGCGTCAGTTTCTACAGTCGAAAGCGGGCAAACGCTGTCAGCATTAACGCTCACGGTAACCAATGTGAATAACGGTTCTGATGAAATACTCAATACAGACGGCACGGCGATTGAGCTCACGGACGGGGCATCGGGCATTACCGCCACCAACGGCCTGAACTACAGCGTGTCTGTGGTCGGCACTACCACTACCGTGAGTCTTACGGGTGGAACGCTGTCAGCTGCAGCTGCGCAGACTCTGATCGACGGCATCAGCTACCAGAACAACAGCAATACTCCAAATACCAGCAACCGGGTGGTGACCATCACCAGCCTGACCGACAGCGGCGGTACGGCAAACGGTGGTGACGATACGGCTGCGCTGGCGGTTGCTTCTACTGTTACAATTTCCGGGGTTAATGACGAACCCACATTAACTGCTACAGGTTCCAATCCAATTTTTACCGAAGGTGGCGCTGCAGCCAACCTGTTCAGCGGCGCGTCAGCTTCTACAGTCGAAAGCGGGCAAACGCTGTCAGCTTTAACGCTCACGGTAAACAATGTCAATGACGGTTCTGATGAAATACTCAATACAGACGGTACGGCGATTGAGTTAACGGACGGGGCATCGGGCATTACCGCCGCCAACAGTCTGAACTATAGCGTGTCTGTGGCCGGCACTATCGCTACCGTAAGTCTTACGGGTGGAACGCTGTCAGCTGCAGCTGCGCAGATTCTGATCGACGGCATCAGCTACCAGAACAACAGCAATACTCCAAATACCAGCAACCGGGTGGTGACCATCACCAGCCTGACCGACAGCGGCGGTACGGCAAACGGTGGTGACGATACGGCTGCGCTGGCGGTGAGTTCTACAGTGTCCGTCGTTGCAAATCCAAGAATAATATCTGCAGGTTATAATGCCGACACTGGCACGCTGGTTGTTACAGGCGCCAATATCCAGACCAATGGTGGTGGAGCTGATATTGACGCTTCTGCATTAACTTTTACTGGGGAAGGTGGCTCTACCTATACCTTGACTGACTCGCCGGATGTTGAGCTGGATTCCGCCACGCAATTTACTGTCATACTCAGTGCTGCGGACAAGGCAGCGATCAATCGAATTGTCAACAAGAGCGGCACTGAATCTGTTGATAGTACCACCTACAATCTTGCGGCAGCAGATGATTGGAATAGAGGTGTTACAGCCGGCGATACATCAGATCAATCCGGCAATGGCATCGCTGTCAGTAATGTTCCTGTCCCTGCCATCACCTCAGCTACATATAATGCCAGTACAGGTGCGCTGATTGTGACAGGAACTGGTTTTAAAAGCGCCAGCGGTGCTGCAAATGATGTTATCGCCAATAAATTTACCATTACGGGCGAAGACGGTGAAACATATACGCTGACCGATACGGCCAATGTAGACATTACTTCAGGCACTGAGTTTGCACTGATCCTAAGTGCAAACGACAAAGCTGCTGTCAACCAGATCATCAATAAAAACGGCACTTCATCAACCGGTGGCATTGTATACAATCTGGCCGCTGCGGAAGACTGGGCAGCCGGCGCTGATGGTGCAATCAATATCGTTGACGCGACAGGCAATGGCATTTTGGCTAACGCGACAGGCAATGGCACAACTGTTCCGGCAGTGACGCCATCATCCGGCGGTGGCGGCACGACAACCACGCCAGGTAAATCAGAGCCGAGCACAAAAACATCTGATGGCGTCACCATAGCTGCCAAAGCTGAAGCAGACGGATCGACTACGCTGACTGTTCCGATCGTTGATAATGCACGTATCGACGATCCGGATTCTGAAAATGAAACACATGCGGACATTTCAATTCTGACCAGTCTTTCTGGTGATCCTGTTCTGGCCGTAGGTCTGCCTGCCGGAATAGGAGTATCAGTCAACGGTCAGTCTGAACCGATGGACACACAGAGTGCCATCAACGACTTGGTCAATCGTATTGAGCAAGAAACTGTCAACGATACTAACCTGGTATCGGAAATGATTGTTCACGGGCGGAATTTTATTGCTTCATTGACGCAAATCGATAAAGTTTCTGTACATACCATTTCATTTTCAGCTGACAGTAACCAAAACGCGGGTTTGCCCGTGATTATCAATGGTTCCAACCTGCCGGATGATGGTATGCAGGCTTTAATCATCAACGCTGCCAATATGCCACCGGGAACCATTATGCAACTTAATAATGTAGCGTTTGCGGCCATTATCGGGGCAGCGCGCGTCATGGGTGGTGACGGAGAAAATGTCGTCGTTGGCGACAATCTGGATCAGTTCATCGTACTGGGGCCGGATGACGACATACTATTTGGCGGCGGGGGTAACGATACTATCGGAAGCCTGGGTGGTGACGACCAGACAGCCGGAGACGCCGGAAATGATATCGTTTACGGCGGTGCCGGAAATGATATCCTCACGGGTGGTAGCGGCAACGACAAACTGAATGGCGGACTCGGATTCGATACCGCCATTCAGTCTGGCGAACTATCGGATTATCAGATCACAGTCAGCAGTAACCAGGTAACACTCATACATCAAAACGGTGAAACGGATACGCTGAGCGATACCGAACTGGTTCAATTTGAAACCGGCCCAAGTCTGGCGATCGCCCATTCTGTTGTGGAAGTTGCTGCTCATCATCTGGTCAAAACCTGGTTAGGAAGGGATTTAACAACCATCGAAGGTCATGCTGTACAAAACTGGCGTGACACTGATCTCAATGGTATCGCCAGGGCGTTTCAGAATTTGCCTGAGGCTATTGATCTCAAAGACAAAACAATCGACGAATTACTTGCAGGTTTGGATAATAATCCAGATATTGTTCAACTGGACGTTGTACGCGATCTGATTGGGGGAAGCGCTAACAATCAAGGCTATCTACCGATGGGGCTGGCATTAAATGTCGATGGCGGTGATGGGCATGATGTGCTGCGAATGACAGGCCATCGTGATGATGTTCACCTGGAACAGATAGGCGACACAATTGAAATCACGCGCCTGGAGGACGGTGCCATGCTGAGCCTTAAAAATGCTGAAATGATCGCATTCGACAGCGGAGAAAATGTCTTGCTGGCGCATGACCCGGTTGAAGGTATCCTGGGACGTTTATTCCAGACTTTCTTTGATCGCGATGCCACCATTGACGAATGGCAAATGGGTCGCGAAGCAATAGCTAATAGTGTCAGGCCCGAAATTATACTGGACTGGTTTCAGAATAATGCGAATTTAAAAACCCTGTCAGATACGGATTATATTCAGACAATTTATCAACAGACACTGAACAGACTAGCAAACGATACCGAGCTTGAACAACATCTGTCACAACTCGAAAATGGCGATATGACACGTAAATGGCTCGCAGTGGATATCGCTAACAACGATGAGGCAATCACAACCATAGGCAATATATTGCTTGTGGATGGTGTTTAGTTTTACTAACTGTAGTAGCTCAGATCCGACCCGACAATCCCGGTATATTGAAAGTACTTGTCAGGTCGGGCCTGAGCTATTTCCATATAAAACTTCTTGATGATCGGCTATCTTGTCAGCAGGTTATAGCAATTGTCACTTTCCAGTTATCATAAAAAAACATGACAAAGAATACTGATCATGACTGACTCAATCCTCTTCAGTTTTCAGAATTTTCCCTGATGCGTCCAATTCGAGTTCGTATTCTTTGCCTTCAGCTTTAATTTCAACTTCATAACCAATAACCGTTCCATCTGCTTTCATTAGTTTCTCTGCTTCTTCAATGGTTGCTTTGGGGTATGCTGTGTTAATAGCTTGAACAATCTGGTCAGGCAGGTTCTTGACATCTATTGTTTCTTCCTTCTGAACAATTACGCCATTGACATCATATAAAATCTCAAATTCTTTTCCGTTTTCCTTGTATTCGATTTCATAAAAGATTTTGCCATCAATCGTTTCTTCTTCGAATTCCACCTCTTGTGCATTTGGATACGCCTTTTCAAATGCATCAAGCACTGCCTTGGGGACCTGCAATTCTTTTTCTTCTTTTTCGCCAGCGACCAATTGGCCAGAAGTGGTAAAGAGAACAACCAATGCCACTGTAACCCAAAATTGCGTATTCATATATCTCTCCTTAGCATTTGTTCAACAAAAATGAAAAAAATGACTGTGAATCATTGAAACAGCCAATTCTGTTTACACTTCACCCAAATAATTGTCAATACGCAGTAATACTGATAAGTTACATTGATTGCTGACGGCGTAAAAAGAGAATTTTAGAAAGAAGCGTATTGGTTTACTTGAGCAAAGTTTGTATGAAAACTGCGAAGTGTCAAAGATCACTATCACATTCTCCTCTTGCATTTTCATGGCGCTAATAAGCAAACTCTAGTGAGAAATACTGACCACTTAATTTTTTATCAGGACTTGCTTTTTCGAACTTCTTAAATTAAACGGCGATCCGTATTGACCGAAATCGTTCAAACCGTTAAGATTCACCTCTTCACCAAATCCCCGATAGCTCAGTTGGTAGAGCGACGGACTGTTAATCCGCAGGTCCCAGGTTCGAGCCCTGGTCGGGGAGCCATACTTTTCTTGGACTTACCACTGATGCCACTGATCGCCGGACTTTTGGGTTTCGGGTCGGCGCCTTGCCAACTTTCTTTCCGCAAAAAAATCAGATTCACCGGATTCACTTGCATCATTTGAAATTCATGACGTGACAAAATCGTGACAGCGGATTGTCTTTGCTGTCGTGTGATTTATTATTTTTGGATGGGGCAAATGCCAGGATGATCATGGTTCGTAAATTACATTAAAATCTTACTAGTAAGAATCATGGTTGTGATTAATAAATTTTATGAAAAAATTATTTTCGATTTTTACTCTATTGTTTGCAGGCCAACTAAATGCTGCGGTTATTACTGGTTTTGTTGGGCCATATAAGGAAAGTAACTGGAATATTTCATATAACGAGCAATACGTAGATATTACCGGTTTCTCAAACGAATCCATAGCTTTGCAAATTGGGAATCCAACATCAAGCTTTATCCATGGCAATTTATATCTCACAACAGTTGCAAAAGATAACGGTCTGGTCACATTTGATTTACTGATCGGTGATATCTCTGATCATTCATTTGCATTATCTGATGAATCAGTTGATGGGAGACTTTATGGAGAAATTCAGGCTTATACTTTTGTAAGTGATTTATAAAAAGAATGGGCTTGTGGCCTACAAACAGCAATTAATGCGGGCTCGGCCTGCTACAGAACTTTCTCTACTATTGGTAGTGTAGAAATACATGTTACCGCTGGGCAGAAATTTGGTCTCGAATTAAATTACTATTTCGATCCAAAAGTATATGTGGAAGTAGTCATGAATAATTTCAGTGCTCCAGTATCGGTTGCGATATCAGAGCCACATATCGTATCACTAACCGGTTTGAATATTTTATTAATCTTATTCGTATACAATTCTCGGTTCCGCAATAAGACTATTGCTACTTAGATATATCTGGATTCAGAAAGTGCCAGTATTTTTCTGTAGCTACAGTTTCAAAAAGCTGCTAACTTTCCTTTAGATGTATTTGTGACTCCTGTGGTACTTGAACAGTGTTTACAGAAAACAGCAAGATAAGCAATATGAAATGGAGAAAATATCATGCCAGTGAAACCAACGTGGAGCAAGTTTATTTGTCTGCTTATATTTATGATCTTGCCTTCGTTCGGCTTTGCTGATATCAGAAGTGCCACTGGTAAGCCATTATTGGATTTTTACACTGTTTATGGTGCAATTGATTCTGTAAAAATAATTAACGAATTATGCAATATAGAGTTTCCTGAATATAAAAAGCAAAATGACCTCGCATATAGTTTATGGCGTTCGCAATATAAAGATTTTATATATAAAATCGAGCAGTACAATCATGAAATAGTAAAGAAAACCTCCAAGGGTGACGAGGCTTTATATGCAAAACAAATGCTTGATACAGCAATAAGTTACGATAACAACAAAAAAACAATGCACAATATGTTTTCAGATTTCGGTGAAAATACATATCGTCAAACATGTTTTAATTATCCAACATACACAGAATCGGAAAAAGCAGATTTTCCAAATTACTATAAAGAGCACTTGCAAGTGTTTGAGAGTTACTGGCGCAAACAATAGCAAAGAGAATCTATGTCGACTTTCGCTATCTTAGTTATTTTGTAACTGCTGACACCCCCAAAAAAAATAAAAAAACACTTGACAGGTTTTTTGGGCGCTAGAATTTTGAATTTTCACCACGACAAGAAACTTCCATTGCAATCAACTTGTAAGTGGCGACAAGCCGTTTAAGTTGCAACTTTAGCTTTTTATTTGGGTGAGTCTGTTAAATCCTTGTCAGCTGGCTGACAAGGATTCAAAAAAAGCCATGTTATGATGGTGTTATTAAGAATAACCCATTGATATTAGTGTGGCAAATCTGGATAA
>NZ_FOIA01000031.1 GCF_900111605.1 Nitrosomonas marina
TCGGTGACGGTGAATCTGATAGCGCCGATTGCGATGGACGAGGGTTTGCGTTTTGCGATCCGGGAAGGCGGTAGAACGGTCGGTGCCGGCGTGGTCGCTAAAATAATAGAGTAGAAGTGCTCAAATGAGTAGATTGGTTATTTTTAAAAAGGATGACCGATAAAAATAACCAGTTAAACAAATCGAAAGTTGAATATGCAAAACCAAAAAATTAGAATTCGTCTCAAGGCATTTGATTATCGTCTTATAGATAAATCTGCACTAGAGATTGTTGACACGGCAAAAAGAACAGGTGCTGTAGTTAGAGGTCCGGTACCATTGCCAACAAGAATTGAGCGGTTTGATGTGCTGCGATCCCCTCATGTAAATAAAACATCCCGTGATCAATTTGAGATTAGAACCCATTTGAGATTGATGGATATCATTGATCCTACAGATAAAACGGTTGATGCGTTAATGAAACTCGACTTGCCAGCCGGTGTTGATGTTGAGATTAAACTATAACAAATTTTTTGGTTTGTTCATTAGGCTGAATCAAGAAGATCTGTAATGACCAAATTGTTCTAATCTAGTATATAGGAAAAATAATGAGTTTAGGTTTGATCGGCAGAAAGATAGGCATGACGCGTATTTTTACTGAAAATGGTGATAGTCTGCCAGTCACAATTGTTGATGTTTCACAAAATCGCGTGACGCAAATCAAGTCTCGGGATAAGGATGGCTACTCAGCGATTCAGTTGACTTATGGAAAAAGGAGGGCTGTTCGCGTTAACAAACCACAGACCGGCCATTATTCAAAAGCAGGTACAGAAGCTGGTGAACTTATAAAAGAATTCAGAGTTGATTCAGATGAAGAATTAAGTCAGTTTGAAAATGGTTCTAATATAGAGATCAATATATTTCAGGAAGGGCAAAAGGTCGATATTTCTGGAATTACAATTGGTAAGGGTTATGCTGGAACTATTAAAAGGCATAATTTTTCAGCCAATAGAACAACGCATGGTAATTCAAAGGCTCACAGAAAGCCTGGATCGATAGGTATGGCGCAGGATCCTGGTAGAATTTTTCCTGGTAAGCGTATGTCAGGGCAAATGGGCAATGTAAGAAGAACGGTACAGAACTTGGAAATTATTAAAGTAGACAAGGGAAAAAACTTGCTACTAATCAAAGGCGCGCTTCCAGGCTCTAAAGGTGGGAAAGTTATTATTCGCCCAAGTATCAAATTAAACGGTAACGTAGAGAAATAAAGGCGCATCAATTATGGATCTTAAACTGATTAATGAAGAAAAACAGGATGCGGGTAATATAACTGTCTCAAATACTTTGTTTGATAGAGAATATAATGAGGCGCTTGTTCACCAGATCATAACTTCATATTTGTCAAATGCTAGAAGTGGAACTAGAGCCCAAAAAGGGAGATCAGAGGTTGTATGCTCAGGTCGTAAACCATGGCGGCAAAAGGGAAGTGGTAGAGCACGTGCTGGTAGAGCATCAAGCCCTATATGGCGTGGAGGTGGAAATGTTTTCCCGAGTAGTCCAAACGAAAATTTTAGCAAAAAGATAAACAAAAAAATGTATCGTGCCGGTATGAGTGTAATTCTATCCAAACTTTTACGGGATGGACGCTTGACGGTAATTGAGTCAATTTCAGTGGATACGCATAAAACAAAGGATTTGTCAAAAAAGCTGGAAAAACTCGGCTATGATGATGTATTGCTTCTAACTCATGAAATGAGCGAAAATCTGTATCTATCTTCAAGAAATTTACCCAAAACACTAGCGCTAGATGTAAGTCATGTGGATCCATATAGCCTGCTAAAGTATAAAAATATACTTGTAACTTCGGCAGCTATTAAAAAACTTGAGGAGCTGTATTTATGAATAATCCGGCAAATTATGAGCGACTGATGCATGTGATACAGGCTCCTTACATCTCTGAAAAAGGCACTTTCATAGGTGAAGCTTACAATCAAACCATATTTCGTGTTATAAAAAATGCAACAAAGAAAGAAATAAAAGATGCTGTAGAGTTGCTTTGGAAAGACCAGAAAATAGAAGTTACAAAAGTCCAGACAATAAATGTCAAGGGAAAACAGAAACGTTTTGGAAGATATCTCGGAAAACGTAGTAATTGGAAGAAAGCCATTGTCAGCATAAAAGAAGGACAAGAGCTGACATTTACGCATTTAACAAAAGCAGAGGTTAAATAATGGCGCTCGTAAAGCTCAGGCCAACATCGCCGGGAAGACGCTCAGTTATTCGTTTAATTCATAAGGATTTATATAAAGGCAGGCCACAAAAGGAATTAATCGAAAAGAAATCCAAAAAAGCGGGTAGAAACAACACCGGAAAGATAACAACCCGACACAGAGGTGGGGGGCATAAACAGTATTATCGAAAGATCGATTTTAAAAGAGATAAAGACAATATACCAGGAATAGTTGAGAGAATTGAATACGATCCAAATCGCTCTGCAAATATTGCATTGGTGTGTTATCAGGATGGCGAGAGAAGATATATTATCGCCCCTAAAGGGATACAAAAAGGCGACTCGATTGCAAGTGGGGGTAGTGCACAAATCAAAGCCGGTGATGCGTTAGCGTTACGCAATATACCTGTAGGTACCGTTGTGCACTGTATAGAAATCATGCCGGGTAAAGGTGCGCAAATAGCTCGCTCAGCAGGAGCATCAGCTCAACTGCAGGCTAGAGATGGCAACTATGCGCAATTGAAGCTACGCTCTGGAGAAATACGTAAAGTACACATCAACTGTAAAGCTACTGTTGGAGAAGTAAGTAACGCAGAACACAGTCTGCGATCTATTGGTAAAGCTGGTGCTACACGATGGCGCGGCATAAGACCTACTGTACGTGGTGTTGCAATGAATCCAGTTGATCATCCACATGGTGGTGGCGAAGGAAGAACTTCAGGTGGGCGACATCCTGTCAGCCCATGGGGTAAGCCTGCAAAGGGGTATCGAACACGCTCTAACAAGCGTACTGAGACGATGATCATCAGGCATCGTTATTCAAGAAAGGGTTGATAAGTAATGGCAAGATCCGTAAAAAAAGGGCCATTTGTTGATTCTCATTTGGTTGCAAAAGTAGAAAAAGCCCAGGAATCCAATGATAAACGCCCAATTAAGACATGGTCGAGAAGATCGACAGTGCTACCAAACTTTATTGGATTAACAATTTCGGTTCATAATGGCAGACAACATGTACCTATTTTTGTAACAGAAAATATGGTTGGTCACAAACTTGGTGAATTTGCACAGACAAGAACTTTTAAAGGCCACGCGGCAGATAAGAAGACAAATAAACGATAGAATTCTGAGAAATGGAAACGACAGCAAAATTAAAAGGTGTTCGTCTTTCAGCGCAAAAAGGAAGATTAATAGCAGATCAGATTAGAGGATTGCCTGTCGATAAAGCAATCAATGTTCTGTTGTTTAGTCCAAAAAAGGCTGCAGCGATAATGAAGCAATTGCTTAATTCAGCCATTGCGAATGCAGAACATAATAATGGCGCAGACATAGACGAATTGAAAATTAAAAGTATTTATGTTGACAGAGCTACGTATATGCCACGCTCAAGTGCAAGAGCAAAAGGGCGTGGAAATCGTATTATGAAGCCAACTTGTCATATTACGATCACAGTCGCTGATTAATAAAGAATAGCGTTTTAATATAGGCAATTACAATGGGTCAAAAAATAAATCCAACCGGTTTTAGACTATCAGTGCAGAGAAATTGGTTATCCAAATGGTATGCGAATAGTAGCAATTTTGCTTTGATGTTAAATGAAGACATAAAAGTTAGAGACTATTTGTCCGACAAATTAAAGCATGCGTCTGTTGGTAAAGTCTTGATCGAAAGACCGTCGAAAAATGCCCGTATCACTATATTTAGCGCTAGGCCAGGGGTTGTAATTGGCAAAAAGGGTGAAGACATTGAATTACTCCGCACTGAACTACAAAAAAGAATGGGAGTTCCGGTTCATGTAAACATTGAAGAAATACGAAAGCCAGAGATAGATGCCCAGTTAATAGCCGATAACATTGCTCAACAATTAGAGAAGAGAATTATGTTTCGACGTGCTATGAAGAGAGCAATGCAAAATGCCATGCGTTTAGGTGCACAAGGTATCAAGATTATGAGTTCTGGTCGACTTAATGGTATCGAAATTGCGCGTACAGAATGGTATCGTGAAGGTAGGGTTCCTTTGCATACTTTGAGAGCAGATGTTGATTATGCAACATCAGAAGCTCAAACTACCTATGGAATAATTGGTATAAAAGTATGGATTTTTAAAGGGGAGTCATTAGGAAAAGAAAATCCAATATCCAATATTTCTTCTGGTACTCCCGAATCAGACAAAAAAAAAACAAGTAAAAGAGACAAATTAAGTTACGAAGATCCAGTAACAAATGTGACTCATTCTAATAAAGAGTCTGGAGAAGATCATGTTGCAACCAGCTAGAACAAAATACCGGAAACAACAAAAAGGGCGCAATACAGGCATAGCGACTCGCGGTTCTAAAGTGAGCTTTGGAGAATATGGATTAAAAGCGGTTGAGCGAGGGAGAATAACTGCACGACAAATTGAAGCTGCACGGCGTGCCATGACGCGGCATATCAAAAGAGGCGGGCGTATCTGGATCAGGATTTTTCCAGATAAACCGATTTCTCATAAACCTGCTGAAGTAAGAATGGGTAAGGGTAAGGGTAGTCCAGAGTATTTTGTTGCAGAGATTCAGCCTGGAAAAATGTTGTATGAAATGGATGGAGTGAATGAAGAGTTGGCCAGAGAGGCTTTTCGTCTCGCAGCTGCTAAACTACCTGTAAAAACAATATTTACTACACGTCAATTAGGTGGTTAAAAATGAATGCAACAGATTTAAGGAAAATGAACTTGACTGAGCTTCAAACAGAATTACATTCATTGTTAAAAGCGCAATTTGGTTTACGCATGCAATTGGCAACCCAGCAATTATCTAACTTTCATCAGTTAAAGAATGTTAAAAGAGACATAGCTCGTGTTAAAACAGTGATCACCCAAAAAACGAATGAAAGATCATGACAGAGAAATTGAATCGAACCTTAAGTGGAAAAATCACAAGTAATCAATCAGACAAAACCGTAACTGTCTCAGTTGAAAGAAGAATTAAACACCCTTTATACGGAAAAATAATATCTCGTACAAAAAAATATCGCGCTCATGATGAAATTAATGAGAGTCAAATTGGAGATATAGTTTTAATAGAAGAATGTAGACCTATATCGAAAACAAAGTCCTGGCGAGTAATTAAGATTCTGACCCGGGGTGCAGTTGTTTAGTAAAAATAAATTAGACAGAACTTGATTAAAACACTGACAAACAGTAGAATCCCGCATTCTGTTTTTTTAACTGTTTCGTATAGAAGTGATTTATACCTTCTAATAGATAACAGTCCTGCAACGGTCTAATTGATTATAATGGCTTTATGCAGTAATACAATTAACTAATAAGTGAATAAGAAATGATACAGATGCAGTCAATGCTTAAGGTAGCAGATAATACTGGTGCACGATCAGTAATGTGTATAAAAGTACTGGGGGGATCTAAACGACACTATGCAGGTATTGGAGATATAATCAAGGTAAGCGTAAAAGACGCGGCACCAAGAGGAAGAGTTAAGAAAGGTGATGTCTATAATGCAGTGGTTGTACGTACGGCAAAGGGTGTAAGACGTGTAGATGGTTCTTTATTAAAGTTCGACAGTAATGCAGCTGTACTATTAAACAACAAGTTAGAGCCTATCGGAACCCGTATCTTCGGCCCGGTTACGAGAGAACTTAGAACATCTCGTTTTATGAAAATTGTGTCATTAGCACCCGAAGTACTTTAGAAGTTAGTAATTGGAAACTATTTGATGAAAAAAGTTAGAAAAGGTGATGATGTAGTAATACTTGCCGGTAAAGATAAGGGCAAGCGTGGAACAGTTATTAAGGTTCTATGTAATGAAAAGGTTCAGGTTCAGGGTGTAAATATAGTTAAAAAGCACCAAAAACCAAATCCATCGACAGGTGCTACAGGTGGAATTGTAAATATTGATAAGCCTATTCATATATCCAATGTAGCTTTATACAATGCGACTACGAAAAAGAGTGATCGTGTCGGATTTCAGTTAGATAAAGAACAAAATAAAGTACGAATCTACAAATCCAGTGGTGAACTGGTTTAAACATAAGTTAATATATCATGAGCCGTTTGCAAGAATTGTATAAATCCCAAGTTAGCAAACAATTAACCGAAAAATTTGGTTATCAATCAGTAATGGAAGTCCCTAGAGTCACAAAGATCACACTTAATATTGGTCTTGGTGAGGCAACAGTCGATAAAAAAATTATTGAAAATGCTCTAGATGATTTAAGAAAAATAACTGGTCAACAACCGGTTATTACACGAGCAAAAAAATCAATTGCTACTTTTAAAGTACGAGAAGGATATCCAATAGGTTGTATGGTAACTTTACGCGGAGTCCAAATGTATGAATTTCTTGATAGATTAATTTCAATCGCTATACCTAGAATTCGTGATTTTCGAGGAATACCATCAAAATCTTTTGACGGTAGAGGAAATTATAATATGGGGATAAAAGAACAAATTATCTTTCCAGAAATTGATTATGACAAAATAGATGCGTTACGTGGATTAAATATATCCATTACGACAACAGCTAAAACTGATGAGGAAGCGAAAGCCTTGTTAACCGCATTTAACTTTCCATTTAGACAATAATATTCAAATGGCAAAAAAAGCAATCATTAACAGAAATAAAAAAAGACTCAAAATTGTTCAAAAGTTTTCAGATCGCAGACAATTACTGAAAACAAAAATTAATGATCAGTCCTTGACCGAGGATGAACGATATGAAGCGCGGTTAGAATTGCAAAACTTACCACGTAATTCTAGTCCTGTTAGATTATGCAATCGCTGTACAATAACGGGACGCTCCCGTGGAGTTTATTCGAAATTCGGCTTAGGAAGAAGCAAATTAAGAGATATAGCCATGAGTGGCAAAATCCCAGGAATTATAAAGGCAAGCTGGTAATAAAAGAGCTGATTCCTTATACATAACATTTATATTTATAAGAGCCTCAAGATGAGCATGAGTGACCCAATAGCTGATATGCTAACTCGAATACGAAATGCACAATTAGCAAAAAAAAACACAGTTAATATACCGTTTTCTAAAATCAAGTCTGATATTGCTTCCGTTTTGAAAGAAGAAGGCTACATATCAGAATTTGAAAAAAAAACTATAGATAAGCATGCACATCTTGAATTAAAGTTGAAATATTATTCTGGATTGCCAGTAATTGAGCGAATAGAACGAATTAGTAGACCAGGATTGAGAATTTACAAATCTGCTGGGGAAATCCCACCAGTCATGAGTGGGCTGGGGATTTCAATTATCTCTACTTCTCAAGGTGTCATGACTGGAAAACAAGCACATATGGCAGGAATAGGTGGAGAAATTCTCTGTGAAGTCGTGTAATCAAGGATATTAATTATGTCGCGAATTAGTAAAAACCCTGTTACTGTTCCATCTAATGTTGATATAACAATTTCAAATTCAAAGATCACAGTTAAAGGTCCAAATGGTGTATTAGAGCAAAGTATTAACCCTCAAATATCATTAAAACAGGAAAATCAATCAATCCTCGTTGATATGAAAGTTAATTCGAAAGAGATTCACGCACTGTCTGGAACTATTCGATCTTTAATTTCAAATATGGTTACGGGCGTAACTACCGGCTTTGAGAGAAAATTACAATTAGTTGGAGTTGGTTATAGAGCCCAATTAAATGGCAATAACATTAATCTGAATCTAGGATATTCACATCCAATAAATTATAAGATTCCAGATGGTATAAACATCGAAATAACAACACCTACAGAGATTGTTATTAAGGGAATTGATAAACAACAAGTAGGACAAACAGCAGCTGAAATACGTGCTTATAGAAAACCAGAGCCCTATAAAGGTAAAGGAGTACGTTATGATGATGAAGTTGTGCATCTCAAGGAAGCAAAGAAAAAATAAACATATTAAAATTTTTTATGCGTACATTTAAAAACAAAAGACTTAGAAAAGCACGACAAACAAGAGTCCGAATAGCGAATCAGGGAAAGTTGCGTTTATCTGTTCATCGCACCAATCAACATATTTATGCACAATTAATTGATGATGAAAAGATGCAAACAATTACAAGTGCATCAACGTTAGAATCAGAAGTCAAAAATTCTATAAACCAAGGTGGTAACAGCAAAGCAGCTACTCTAGTCGGAAAAAGAATAGCAGAAAAAGCAATCAAACTGGGCGTAGAACAAATTGCTTTTGATAGATCAGGGTATAAATATCATGGTCGTGTAAAAGCTTTAGCAGAATCAGCTAGAGAAAACGGATTAAAATTTTAAATCAGTACTTAATTATGGCTAAACCAATCAATAAAAAACATTTACAGGATGAAACTGGTCAGGACGACCTTAAAGAAAAAATGGTTTCAATCAACCGCGTAACCAAAGTTGTTAAAGGCGGACGTATACTTGGTTTTGCTGCATTAACAGTCGTCGGTGATGGTGACGGCGGAGTTGGAATGGGAAAAGGAAAGTCGCGCGAAGTACCTGTAGCCGTCCAGAAAGCTATGGACGAAGCAAGACGCTCCATGATTAAAGTGAAATTGAAAAACGGTACTATTTACCATTCAGTCATAGGTAGACATGGCTCTGCTCGTGTATACATGCAACCCGCGCCAGAAGGAACTGGTATAATAGCAGGAGGTCCCATGAGAGCAATTTTTGAAGTTATGGGTATGCAAAATATATTAGCTAAATGTATCGGTTCAACTAATCCATATAATGTTGTAAGAGCAACGCTACATGGTTTGTACTCAATGAATACGCCTGCAAGTATCGCAGCTAAGCGCGGCAAATCAGTTGAGGAAATACTGTAAGCAAATAAAGGCAATAGAATGAATGCTAATACTAAAAAGACAATAAAAGTTACTCTTATTAAAAGCCTGATAGCTACCAAACAAAATCACAGAGCAACAGTAAAAGGATTGGGTTTAAAAAAAATCAATAGCTCATCAATTCTCGAAGATACACCTGCTATACGAGGAATGATTAAGAAAGTTCAATATCTGGTAAAGTGTGATTAAGATGTTTTTAAATACAATAAAAGCGAATGATGGTTCCATCAAGCATCGTAAACGAGTTGGTCGTGGAATTGGATGCGGTAAGGGTAAAACATCTGGACGAGGCCATAAGGGCCAAAAATCGCGTGCAGGTGGGTTTCACAAGATAGGATTTGAAGGTGGACAAATGCCTTTATATAGGCGGCTGCCCAAAAGAGGATTTACAGCTCTCACTAATAGAAGCACAGTTAGTTTACGATCAGGAATACTTGCTAAAGAGAACAATGACGCAACCATCGATATCAATTGGCTTAAAGAAAAAAAATTTATAAAACAGAAAACAAATAAAGTCCGTTTTTATTTATCAAAAGACCAATCAATAAATGCCAAGTTATTTATTAAAGGTATCAGAGTATCCAAGAGTCTAAAAGAAAAGATTGAAAATGCTGGTGGCAGCGTCGAGTAATTAAAGGTAACCAATTGGCTAACAAAGGATTTACACACAAACAAGTTGATAAGTTCGCAGATTTAAAGCGGCGACTCTGGTTTTTACTGCTTGCGTTAATAGTCTACAGAATAGGTGCACATGTACCTGTGCCCGGAATTGACCCCGTTATACTGAAAGATTTGTTTGATTCTCAGCAAGGTGGCGTACTTGGAATGTTTAATATGTTCTCAGGAGGAGCGCTATCTCGATTTTCTATCTTTGCTTTGGGTATCATGCCATATATCTCAGCGTCGATTATTATGCAATTAGGTACAGTTGCAGTACCGTATCTAGAGGCGCTAAAAAAAGAAGGGGAGAGCGGTAGAAGAAAGATAACGCAATATACACGTTATGGAACCCTCTTGTTAGCATTAGTCCAAAGCTATGGAATATCCATTGCTTTGCAATCGCAGGCAGGACTGGTAATTAATCCAGGGCCAATGTTTGTTTTAACAACTGTCATTACCCTTGTCACTGGCACCATTTTCCTAATGTGGCTCGGTGAACAAATAACTGAAAGAGGTATTGGTAATGGCATCTCACTGATTATCTTTGCTGGTATTGCGGCGGGATTACCCAGTGCCATTGGTGGAACACTTGATCTGGTCAGTACTGGATCGATGCACTTTTTAGTAGCTTTATTCATATTTATCGCTGCCGCACTTGTAACAGCTTTTGTAGTTTTCATTGAAAAAGGACAGCGTCGCATTCTAGTTAATTATGCAAAACGACAGGTTGGTAAAAAAATCTATGGCGGCCAAAGTTCACATTTACCTTTAAAACTGAACATGGCGGGTGTAATACCACCTATATTTGCTTCTAGTATTATCTTGTTTCCTGCAACCATGGCAGGCTGGTTTGCCACAGGTGAATCAATGATTTGGTTGCGCGATATCAGCGCAGCCTTATCACCAGGTCAACCGTTCTATGTTTTTTTGTATGCGTCAATGATTATCTTCTTTTGTTTCTTTTATACTGCTCTAGTATTTAATCCGAAGGAAACATCTGATAATTTAAAGAAAAGTGGCGCCTTTATACCCGGTATAAGACCCGGTGATCAGACAACACGATACATAGAGAGAATCATGCTACGATTAACACTCGCTGGTTCAATCTATGTAACACTGGTCTGTTTACTGCCTGAATTCCTGATACTAAAATGGAATGTACCATTTTACTTCGGTGGTACATCTTTATTAATTATAGTTATTGTTACCATGGATTTTATGTCCCAGGTTCAATCACACGTAATGTCATCCCAATATGATAGCTTGTTAAAGAAAGCAAATCTTAAAGGTAACAGTGGAAGACTTCCAGTCAGATAATAGTTTTCGATACTTTCATGGCTAAAGAAGAAACTATTCAGATGCAAGGTGAGGTTCTCGAAACCTTGCCGAATGCAACTTTTAAAGTAAAGCTAGAAAATGGACACGTTGTGTTAGCTCATATATCGGGAAAGATGAGAATGCACTATATTAGAATACTCCCAGGCGATAAGGTCACCGTAGACTTAACACCTTATGATTTAACAAGAGCGCGTATAACATTTCGAGCTAAGTAAATAAAGTTAGAGGATTTTTAATGAAGGTATTGGCATCAGTGAAAAAGATCTGCAGAAATTGCAAAATTATAAGAAGAAACAGAGTTGTACGTGTAATTTGTACAGATCCCAGGCATAAACAGAAACAAGGGTAAACCCCATAAATTATAAACAGGTTAAGAAATGGCACGTATAGCTGGAGTAAATTTACCTAATCATCAGCATGTAGGAATTGCTTTAACTGCAATATACGGAATTGGACGATCCAAATCAGTAAAGATTTGTGACGAATTAAACATCGCTACCGATATTAAGTTAAAGGAACTATCCGAATCACAACTGGATCAAATACGCGATCATATAGCGAAGCATGTAATTGAAGGTGATCTTCGACGCGAAGTATCCATGAATATAAAGAGATTAATGGATTTGGGTTGCTATCGTGGATATCGTCACAGGAAAGGCTTGCCAGTCAGAGGACAACGAACAAGAACCAATGCGCGTACACGTAAAGGACCTAGAAAAGCAATACGTTCTAGATAACCTCTGAAAAGATTGATATTTATATGCACTTAATCAGACAGGAAAATTAAATGGTAAAGTCAAGTACGCGAGTCAAAAAAAAAATAAAGAAGAATGTTTCAGAAGGTGTAGCGCATATTCATGCATCCTTTAATAATACTATAATAACCATCACGGATCGGCAGGGAAATGCCTTATCCTGGGCGACCTCAGGAGGAGCAGGTTTTAAAGGCTCAAGAAAAAGTACCCCTTTTGCCGCACAAGTTGCAGCTGAAAGTGCTGGAAAAGCAGCTATCGAATGTGGAGTTAAAAATCTTGAAGTTAAAATCAAAGGTCCTGGACCTGGTAGAGACTCAGCAGTACGCGCACTTAATGGTATTGGTTTTAAAATAGTTAGTATTTCTGATGTTACCTCTATCCCACATAATGGCTGCAGACCACCCAAGAAACGTCGAATATAAGGAGAATACTTTTGGCCCGTTACCTTGATTCAAAATGTAAATTATGCCGGCGAGAAGGTGAAAAACTTTTTCTCAAAGGAGAGAAGTGCTTTACTGATAAATGTGCAATTGAACGTAGAAGTTATCCACCTGGACAACACGGCCAGAAAAAAGGACGTCTGTCTGATTATGGCGTACAGTTAAGAGAAAAACAAAAAATCAGACGTATTTATGGATTATTTGAAAAGCAATTTAGAATCATCTACAGACATGCGGATAGACAGCGTGGTGTAACAGGTGACAATCTGTTACAGATGCTTGAAAGTCGTTTAGATAACATAGTTTATTTAATGGGATTTGGATCTTCACGAGCAGAATCAAGGCAAATAATTCGCCACAATTCAATACTTGTAAATGGTAAGAGAGTTAACATTCCCTCATACATAGTAACACCTGGTGATACTATTGAAGTTGATCAAAAATCGAGGGAACAGCTTCGTATCAAGTCTTCCCTGCAGTCAGCAGACAATCGCGGATTTCCTTCGTGGATTGAAGTTGATGTGAAGGCAATGAAAGGTACATACAAAAACAAACCTGATAGAGCGGATTTACCCGCAACAATAAATGAATCATTAGTTGTTGAACTCTATTCAAAATAATTAGTAAATCTGTTTTATATAACGTTTTTTCTTAAGGTTATTTAATAAATGCTAGGTAATGATATATTAACGCCACGAATAATCGATGTTCAGAATATATCACCATTACATGCAAAAGTTGTGATGGAACCATTTGAGAGAGGTTATGGCTATACGCTAGGAAATGCGTTGCGAAGGATATTATTATCTTCAATGACAGGGTATGCGCCGACTGAAGTCAAAATTGCAGGAGTGGTACATGAATATTCAACGTTAGATGGTGTACAGGAGGACGTTGTAGATATTTTACTGAACATTAAAGGCCTTGTACTCAAGTTACATACTGCTAACGAGATCACCTTGCAATTAACTAAAACCGGCAAAGGGGTTGTTACTGCAAATGACATCGAAACCACGCATGATGTCGAAATCCTAAATCCTGATCATGTAATAGCGCACCTAACTACTGGTGGCAAGCTTGATCTACAATTGAAGGTTACTAAAGGCAGAGGTTATGTGCCCGCCACAGCACGCTCTGTTGTTCAGGAAGAAAAAAGTATAGGTACCATATTTCTAGATGCATCATTTAGTCCTATTAAACGAGTTAGTTATACAGTTGAGAGTGCGAGAGTAGAACAGCGAACAGATCTGGATAAACTTGTCATGGATATAGAAACAAATGGCGTAGTCGACCCAGAAGAAGCAATACGATATGCAGCTCGGGTACTTGTGCAACAGCTCTCTGTTTTTGCAGACCTTGAAAGTACGCCCATACCTACTGAACAACCTCAGGCTCCTCAAATCGACCCTGTTTTATTGCGTCCAGTTGACGATTTGGAACTAACAGTTCGTTCGGCAAATTGCCTAAAAGTTGAAAATATTTACTATATTGGAGATTTAATCCAACGTACCGAAGCAGAACTATTGAGAACTCCTAATTTAGGAAGAAAATCTTTAAATGAAATTAAAGAAGTTTTAGCAGCGCGTGAGTTATCATTAGGTATGAAATTAGACAATTGGCCACCTGCTAATTTAGAAAATCATTCAAAGGATATTAATCATGCGTCATCATAATGCTTATCGCAAATTAAATAGAACAAGCAGTCACCGAAATGCAATGTTTCGTAATATGACAAATTCATTGTTGCAACATGAAATAATAAAAACAACTCTACCAAAAGCAAAAGAACTACGCAGCTTTGCTGAGCCCTTGATTACATTAGGTAAAGAATCAAATCTCAATAATAAGAGAAAAGCCTTTAGTAAGTTACGTAATCGCGATATAGTCACCAAATTATTTGACGAGATTGGACCACGTTATGCACAGCGGCCGGGTGGATATATCAGAATTCTCAAGTATGGATTTCGTAAAGGTGATAATGCCCCAATGGCTTTGGTAGAGCTAGTAGACAGGCCAGTGGTAGAACCAGAGGAAGTCGAATCCGAAGAGATTTAACAATAAAAATATTTATTATAATTTCAGTATAAAAATTTTTTATTCTTCTCATTTTATTATACTGGTTCAATCATTTATAAAAAATGATTTTTTTTTACTATAAACTTAGAATTAATACGACGTCAATTTAATCATATTAAGATTTATTTTAATAGTCTATCAATATGGTGACCTATATCACTGTGTAGCGTATGCATAAAATGCATGCAGATAATGAAAGAATAATCTTTAAATTACTTAAGTTACTTTCTGACAATCGACAACACTCTTATATGCAGCTTGGCTCAGAATTAAGCTGCACGACAATAACACTTTTAAAATATATACAGAGATTAACAGAGTTAGGTGTCACAATTTCTGAGGTTAAAGGATTGGGGATCATATGGTCCCATCCTTTTAGTCTACTCAATAAAGAATCTTTATTTTCATACCTCCGTGAATTTCAACACGAGTTTAGTGTTTACACATTTGATATTCTTGAATCAACGAGCAAATATCTGGCACTAAATAAATCTTCTTATCTTGAAGAAAATCGAATTCCTGTAATCGCTTGTGAACTACAAACGAAAGGTAGAGGAACAAGCAATCGGCAGTGGTATTCTAATCTAGGTGGAAGTTTAACATTTTCACTTATGTGGCGTTTTACGCGCCGAATTGAACATATACAAACCTTAAGCTTGGTTCTTGGTATCTGCCTTGTTCGTGTTTTACGAAAAATAACACAGACAGAGATATACTTGAAATGGCCGAATGACATTATATTTGCCAAAAAGAAATTTGCTGGTATTTTAACTGAGTGTCGATCAGTCGATAACAATATACTTGTAAGCATTATAGGAATAGGTATTAATTTCAAGCTACCGCCAAATCCAGCAATTATGTCAGATTATGGGGTGACCGATTTATTTGAAATTACTGGTCAATACCTAGATCGTAATCAAATACTTGCGTATCTTCTTGTTGAACTGCGTGAAATTTTAATTGCATATGAGCAATTTGGTTTTATTTACTTTCGCAAAGAATGGGAAAACTACCATTACTTTCAAGGTCAACCAGTCACGCTTAAATCCGTTGATGCTTTGACCACTTCAGGAGTCGTATCGGGTATAAGTGTTGATGGATCTTTGGTACTGAAGACAGATTCAGGTAATAAAGCCTTCGGTATGGGTGAAATAAGCATAAAAACAAATGACTAGCTGAAGATGTATTGTCTCGCTGTCGATTCAGGAAATTCGTTTCTAAAATGGGCCTTTTTCAAGAATGGTAGAAAATTGGCGTTGAACACTGTCTGTAATCGGGAACTACATCAACTTGATACTGATTGGCGTTCCTTGAGGCAACCTGACACCATAATTGTCTCTCATGTATCCGGACATGATATTCAAATTCAACTTGCACAGCTGTTCAAAATTTGGAACATACAGCCCTATTGGATTGAACCGCTACCCAAGCAATGTGGCGTAATAAACAATTACACAGACCCGAAACAGCTTGGTAGCGATCGCTGGGCTGCCTTAATAGCTTCCTGGAATAAATTTCATGAATCTTGTCTAGTTGTTAATGTAGGCACAGCCCAAACAATTGATGTACTATCGCGTGATGGTGTTTTTCTGGGTGGAATTATTGTTCCCGGACCTTACACTTTGAAAAATAGTATTCAGTTCGCAACGCAAATTAATCTGAAAAATGATAATTATTGCTACCAGAATTTTCCGACTAATACTACTGATGCAATTTACAGCGGCATTATCGATGCACTAGTCGGTTCCATCGAGAGGACGATGCGTTTATTTCAACAATATCAAGGGTATTCAATAAAGCACTGCTTAATAAGTGGTGGCGGTCATGCTGAATTATTACCGCACTTGGAATTTAAATATACAGTGATTGAGAATCTGGTGCTGGACGGCATGCTGCTTATTGCACAAGATACTGAACGAACTTAAAAATTATGTCCCTGTTCCACGATGCTTCTTTTTATGTTTCTGTTAACCAGTTTCAGGATTTGCCTGTACATTCGGGTGCAGAAATTGCTTTTGCCGGACGTTCCAACGCCGGCAAGTCCAGTGTAATCAATACGCTGACGCGAAGAAAGAAACTGGCATTTGTAAGTAAACTTCCAGGTCGTACACAGCAGATCAATTATTTTCGAATCAGGGACAATCTTTTCCTGGTAGATTTGCCTGGCTACGGTTTTGCGAAAGTTCCTTTTGAAATCCGTCATCATTGGGAGTCGCTTCTCAGTGAATATCTTCAGACGCAGAAAACACTAGTGGGCCTTGTATTGATTATGGATATTCGTCATCCATTAAAAGAGCTTGATTTGCAAATGCTGGAATGGTTTTCAATCACTGGAAAACCGATGCATATTATATTGACTAAATCGGACAAGTTAAGCAGAAACCGCGCTCATAGTACGTTAAAGCAAGTAAAAGACCGTTTGATGCTACACTATCCGTCAGTAAGTGTTCAGTTGTTTTCTAGCTTGAAAGTTGTGGGTGTTTCCGAAGCCAATGAAGCTTTGTATAACTGGATAGAAAACAAGCAGGTGTAACGGAATTAGAATAATTCGCTGATTAATTGATTGAGTAAAAATAAAAGACCCCCGGTTAAAGGGGAGTAAAAAAACCGGGGGGAACCGCCTTAATATCACATAAGGCCCTGCCTTCAGGGAGGAAAGACAGGGGACAAAATCATCATGCCCATCTAAAAGACAATGTAATTACAATACAAGTTCCCTGAGAATTTAATTTTTTAATCAACATTTGAAAAAACAATTATGATGAATTCGTTTGGACAGTTTCCACAAAAAAGAATGCGTCGCATGCGCCGCGATAATTTTTCTCGTCGTCTGGTTCAGGAAAATCATCTTAATGTAGGTGATTTGATTTATCCTGTATTTGTTCTTGACGGTACGAAACAGGAGGAAAAGGTAACTTCCATGCCTGGCGTGATAAGGCAATCTGCTGATTTGCTGTTGAAACAGGCTGAGCAATGTTTGTCACTCGGTATTCCTGCCATAGCTATCTTCCCGGTAATTGAAACGAATCTGAAAAATTTATCTGCTGATGAAGCTTATAACCCTGATGGATTAGTACCACGAGTTGTTCGTCAGTTAAAGCAAAATTTTCCTGAGTTGGGAGTGATTACCGATATTGCTTTGGATCCTTATACCAGTCATGGTCAAGACGGACTGATCAATGAAAAAGGCTATGTTTTAAACGATGAAACTGTGGATGTATTATGTAAACAGGCTTTAACACATGCGCAGGCGGGTGCGGACATAGTAGCACCATCTGATATGATGGACGGGCGAGTACAGGCTATACGCGTAACACTGGATCAAAATCAATTTATTCATACACGTATATTGGCTTATTCTGCCAAATATGCCTCCAGTTTTTATGGTCCGTTTAGAGACGCTGTGGGATCATCAGCTAACTTGGGCAGCGGAAACAAATATACCTACCAGATGGATCCGGCCAACTCAGATGAAGCTTTATGGGAGGTTGGGCTCGATATCGCCGAAGGAGCAGATATGGTTATGATCAAGCCCGGTATGCCCTATTTGGATATTGTGCGACGTGTTAAAGATCAGTTTCAAGCTCCTACATTTGTCTACCAGGTAAGTGGAGAATATGCGATGCTTAAGGCGGCCGGGATGAATGGCTGGCTAAATGAAGAAGCGTGCGCATTGGAAGCATTATTATCGTTCAAACGTGCTGGTGCAGACGGTATCTTGACATATTATGCGATGGAAGCCGCAACATGGTTGAACAAAATAAAATAAATTCAGAATGAGTGAGCTGAATTTTGCCTGACAGTCACTTACAGATAAACTGAACTGTCATATCGGGACTAAATCGTTACACTTAATAAACGTCAGGGTGTTAATTTTACCTGTTCATGTTTTGTGACGTACCGCTGGATTATGGTTTCCATTTCAGTAGGTAAATCAATGAATTGACAACCAGCCCGTTTGCATACCTGTCCGTTTCTTAATGTGATTTCATAGGTGGATTTAACTTCTATACCAGCAATAATGTCCCCAAATCCCGGTAAGTTGATTCTGCAGTTATGATAAATCATGCCCGGTTCGAAGTTGATCACGGGATGATGATCGATTACTCCAATACCGCCGCAACTGAGATCAACCAACGTGATTTCCGCTTTAAATGATCCTGCTTCAGTGTGTATCGGGATAATACATTTTAATGGTTTGATGATCGATGTGGTAATCCGGTAATAATTTCTTCTTTGCATGCGAATCAATGATTCTGGTAAATTGACCTGAAATACATTACGACCATCGAAATGAAACATGCTGATTTGATTACATACAAATTCAATTTTGATTTTGTCTTGTGAGGTGATGAAAAGAAGGTGTTCTGATTCCAGCGCTACTTGATTGAGTTCCGTGTCCGAACCGGTATCAATCACTAGCTTGTTTGTTTGATCATTTATGGAGAGAATGGACGTTAGGATAAAACGATTGCTTTGATCAAAATATAATGTGACAAGAGTATTTTTTTGCATGATTTCTTGAAGAATATGCAAAATATCTATCTTTGAGTTAACGCGACAAACTTCTATCAATTCTGAAGAATAGCTGTTATCGTCGATGTTGCCTGCTGGATCAGCTTGTCGGATTGATTCGACCATGGCCGTGTTTTCAGTTAAGTGTGGTTGACGCTTTACAGTTATAATTTTTGCACTGAATTATTATGGTTGTGCTCCAGATGATAAAGCCAGGCGAGAAGTTCAGCGACTGCAACATAGAGTTGAGGTGGAATTCTGTCATCTAAATCAACCTGCATAAGAAGTGTTACCAGCTCGGTTGATTCATGTACATAGATACCTGCTTCTTTTGCACGCTTAATGATTTCCCGTGCGATTAACCCGCGTCCTTTTGCGACAACCTTGGGCGCAACCTGACCCTCGCGATAGGCGAGGGCCACAGCTTTAAAATCTGTATCATTTTGAGTCATCGTACTGCACCTTAAATGATTGAACAGTTATCCCTTTTTCTTCTAAGCCGTGTGAAAGTGACGTCTGATTCGCTTTGAGCAATAATGCTGCTTGATCGTCATCCGCATGTATGGAAATTTTTACATTCTGAATATTGAGCGATAGCTTCACGGAAATTTTTCCTAATCCCGGTAGTGTCAGAATTAAATCGGTGTGCCAGCGGGTTGCCGGTCCTTCATGAGTATGATGTTCCCTTGATGTGTTTTCTTCATAAATTTCCCACCATGCATGCTGTCCATTCCAGACTTCTCCGTTCCAGGCGATATGGCCTGATTCTAAAGCTGTTAACTGGTGCTGAACCTGCGATACAAGTTGTGTATTAACAGGTGTAGATAAAGACGTTGCTGCAGCTGCTGCAAGCGCTGTTCTTTGTAAACTGGCCTGCGGCTCTTGCCTTAATTCTTCAAGTGAATAATTGCCTTTAATCCATTGCGCTAAATGGGATTCATAGAATAAGCCACTTTGTCGAATTGTTTTCTGCAATAAATGTGGATATTCTGGGCTATTTATAACAGTGTGGGTCAATTCAGAATTTGTTCTGACTGATGAGCTGGGTATGGGACTACTATCTTTTGCATGGATAATCGTATCGACAAATTGCCCTGCTGTACTGATCAGCGTATTTTGCCTGACAGCGTCGTGTGTATTACCATGGTGCAAGGCAAATTTAAGTCTTGGTTGATGCGTGATAAATGTGAGCGTCACTTCGTCGCCTGACTGAATATTGTCAGGCAGTCGCATTTGGAGCGATTTGTCTGCAATATGTATGCTGAAATTGCCATTCGGCAAACGCCTTTCTACAAATGCCTGATATTTCTCGCCTGGTACAAAGTGAGAAAGTTCCTGGTTAGAGTCAGGGACTTTTGAAGTGCGTGAAATGGGCGCTACTGGATTGATGGGCGTATCGGTTTTTGCAGGCGATGGCTGCGATATGTTGTCTGTTTTGATATAGGTAGGAATCATAGTTGCATGTGTCAAAGTTTTCTCAGCTATGACTCCTCTGGTTAAATCAGTAAAGATTTATTTCAACTCAATAAATACTGCTTGATTCATAAGCTTGCTGCAAATGACGTTTTCGTTTGTTTGTGTGGAGCATGTCCTGTAATTTTTCCATCCAGGGTTCGGTTATGGATCTGATTTGTGCATCGTCATTAAGTACCTGATGGATAATTCTTATTTTCTTTTGCTGCAACTCGTGACTTAATGATATTTGTGATTCATTATGAATTAACTCGTCTGTTAACCGTCTGCACTGCCGTTCGAGCTGAATCAGTTCGTCCCATTTGCCATTTTCTGCTGCCGTGACCATTTTGTTGGTTATTGTTTTGATATCTTCGTAAAGTTTGATCAGTTGCTTGCTATCCATTTTTTAGAGCCTTAGTATTATTATGTGTAAAACGAATCAGTTAGCGAAAATCAGGACTATGTTCGCAATTCTGTTGTATTCTCAATGGCCTTCCAGGCACCGTACAATTCATTCAATAATCCACTGATCTCATCTATGATTTCAATGTCGTTTTTAAGATTGGCAGTTAACAGACGATTAGCCATATAGTCGTAGAGTGCTTGAAGGTGCAGCGCCAGCTCTCCGCCGGCATTAGTATCAAGGCTTGCTTTTAAGCCATGGTCAATAATCATGATAGCTTTGGAAAGCATTTCCCCTTTTTTGGCAATTTCATTGTGTTTTATATGTATTCTGGCTTTAAAAAGTGCTTCTTGTGCACCTTCAAACAGCATCAGAATGAGCTTGTGGGGATTGGCCGATTCTACTCCGGTTTCAACGCCGACCCGCTGGTAAGCTGAGACGGGGTCAATGGTGGTTGCATACATTAATTACTCCTTTAATATGATTAGCAACGATATTGGTTTTTTAGTAGAGGAAAAATCAATTAATTACTATCGATAGTGGGTAGTCTGGATAACTGTTGTTGCAGAAAACTGCTGGTTTGGGTCATGCTGGCAATCATGGTATCCAATGCTGTGAATTGAGCGCGTATACGTTTTTCGACGTCATCAAGCCTTCGAATCAGGGATTCCCGCTGATCGTTAATGTCATCAATTTTTTCATTTATGCCTTCAATACGGTTGTCAATGAGTTTGCCATCCAGCATTTTATCGATGACCTGATTCAGCTTGGCAGCAAAACCATGTGCAAAATCAACAGATCCGCGCGGTCCAGTGCCGCCACCTGTTACTTTAAGCACCAAGCCTTCACTGTCGCCTGTGCCTGACAGACTCTGTCCTGTACCGGTTGCACTAAGGCCGTTAATTGTTCCCGCAACATCCAGCCCTGCTGTTACGGTTGCAGTACCGAACAAATCAAGTTCGCCGTTACCGCCTGTAATTTCAACGGACGATGATGACCCGTATTGATTAGAAGTAATCGTCAATATGCCTGCCGATTGTGTCACTGAAACGGCAACATTATTTGAAGAAAAAGCTGTATTACCGTTTATCTTTGACTGAATTTCAGCTGCGAGAGAATCTGCATCATATGCTCCGGCAGCGAGTGTGATGCTGGCATTTGTCCCATTGATATTAAGATCGAGTGAGTCGTTTATTCCTGTATTGATTGTGAGAGCGGCAGGTGCGCTACCTGCTGCGGTACCCTGAGTGGCCAGTTGACTGATATCCAGTTGATAGTTTCCGTTTACTGTGCCAGTTGTGGCGCTGATGAATGAAATCAGACTGTCGCTTGTTTTACCGACCGATGCAAACAAGGTCGAGATATCTTTGCTTGCGTCATTAACAGCATTACTCAATTTACTCGTATCTAGTTTAAGCGACCCATCATCCTGAAAGGAAACACCGACTTCGGCCAGAATGCTTAATCCGCCTCCTGCGGTTTTTAAAGGTTCGGATAGCGTGTTGCGTAACTGGTTCTGAAGAGCTCTGACTGTGAAGTCTCCTGTCAAAATGGAAGCCTGCTTGGTTTCAGCATTATATTTCGATAAATCTGTGATTGTTTGATTGAGTTCATTGTAGGATTTCACAAAATTTGAAATGGCTTTTTCGATACCGGCTGTGTTGCGGGAGATATTTAATGTTGTAGTATTGCCGATATCAGCTTTCAACAGATTAAAGGTTACGCCATCAATGGCGTCTGAAATGGTGTTGGATGATTTACTGATTGGAATTCCGTCAACGACCATTTCGGCATTGCCTGCTGGAACGGTCTCTGTCAGATTAGATGTGCCACCAGTAGCTGCATTAAAGGCAAGTTGTGATAGACCGGCATTGTCGGTGTTATTGCCATCATCATCCGTCACCGTAATTTTCAATGCATTGCTGAGTCCTGTATCTTTGGAAGCGATTACCAGACGATCACCAGAACCGTCATTTATAATGCTCGCTGAAATGCCTGCATCTGCTTTATTAATGGCATCACGTATACCCGCAAGTGAAGCGTTGGAGGGCGAAATAGTGATTGACTGCGCAGCTTTATCCGGATTTAAAGTAAACGAACCGCCGCTGTAAGTGCCAAATTGTACCGTCAATGTGCCGCTCCCAACCGTGGTGCTTGGGGAAGGGAAATTCCCGGATTTTAATTTTTGTGATTGCGCCAGGGATTGAATTTCTACATCATATTTCCCGGTAACAGCAGAAGCGCTTGCACTGACAGTTGCCAGGGATGTGTCCGATATGTTTGCCGAAATGGCGGAAAATTTTGACGGGCTGGTAAGCGATGATAAACTGCTTTGAAATGCAGAAAGTGCTCCTTTGAGGGTGCCAAATGCCGTCAGTTGGGTCTGTTGCTTGGCTTCTTTATTATCAAGTGCTAAAAGTGGTCGGCGTTCAACGGACATCAGTTGACTGATAATTCCATTTACATCGAGTCCGGAACCTATACCCGGTGTTGATAGCATTTTTTATCCCTCTTTATTGTTTAAACAGTTTCAGGCTTTGTCGTTCAGTAATAAGCCCTGGACTTTGTCCAAAGTTCGTGCAATGGAAATAGCTTCCTGCGATGGAATTTGCCGAATGACTTCCTGTGTCTGTGTATCCATCACTTTAATAACAGTTTTGCCGGTATCTTCGTCTATGGAAAATTTAAGGTTTTGAGCGAGATTATTCACAGTTTCTTTGATTTTTTCAGCGGCCTGCTCGATCGGAATGTCCGGTTGAGCTTTTTGTTCGGGTTTGGCAACTAAATTCGATGAAGAATTTATTCTACTGTTTGTCGACAGCGTATTTTGAGAAGCTGGCAATGTCAGCAAAGGCTGAGCGTGACTGCCTGTTGCATCATTTATATGACTGATTGCCATGGGATCACTCCTTATGGTTAAAGGAACACGGAATTCGTAATTTAACAATTCCGTGTTCCTTGTTCATTTCTGTACTCTTAATGCTTTCTGATTAACGCAATAGTGAAAGCACATTATTGGGTAATGAGTTTGCCTGCGCCAGAATCGCGGTACCTGCCTGCTGCAGAATTTGTCCGCGTGTCATGTTGGCTGTTTCCGCTGCAAAATCGGCATCCTGAATACGGCTGCGTGACGCTGAGAGGTTTTCAGCTGTTGTTTGCAGATTGGAGATAGCTGAGGAAAAACGATTCTGAATTGCCCCCAAATCCCCACGTGTGCTGTTGACCTGTGCCAATGCAGCATCCAGCGTTTCAATTGCGGTTTGCGCACCTGAAGCTGATGAAATATCCATTGTTGCAACAGAGTTAAAAGAACTCGTTGTTGCACCAAACACATCGGCGTTTCCATTGCCAACGGTTATTTGACCTGCTGAGCTGGTCAGCTCAATTGTGCCGGTAGCAATTGCAGAATCTGTTGCTGCGCCACCTGTTAGAGTCCTTGTAGTTACGCCGGCAGTAAAATCGGCAGTTTTTGTTGCGCCTGAGTTGTTAAAGTCTTGTAATGCGATATCTCTACCGTCTGAAGTTGTCAGCGTAATAACCGACTTGTCTGCATTGTCTGCAAATGATGCCGTTACGCCTGTCAGGGACTGTAGTCCGTTGATAGCTGAGGCCAAACCGCTTAAATCAGATGTGTCGGTTACGTTTGCAGAAATGGAATTGCCATTTAACGTCATCGTGACTGTGCCCGCAGCACCGATATTGCCCAGTGTGGCACTATTGCTGGCTGTTGCTGTGACTCCGATATTTGAAGCGGCGGAGTTGATTGCTGCAGCGACGGTTTTTGCATCTGAACCGACAGCGTAGCTGATTGCACCTGTGGCACCCTTATTGGTTGTTAGCACCAGGTCGGCCTCTACCGTGACACCATTACCACCTGAAACATCGGCAGCTGCTGCAGTAGCAGTTCCCATGGCGGTACCGTTCGTCGTTAATATGTTGCTACCAAGCGCTGTGGCACGTGAATCACCAATTGACTTGATATCAATGGTTTGATTTGCATTTGCGCCAACCTGAAAGCTCTGGTTTAAAAAAGCGCCATCAAGTAAATTCGTGCCATTGAACTGCGTCTGACTCGCAACACGTGTGATTTCCGACGTTAATTGAGCGACCTCGGCTTGCAGTGCTGCACGATCGCTTGAACTGTTGGTGGCATTAGCGGATTGTATTGCGAGTTCTCGAATTCGTTGCAAATTGTTTCCAATCTCGCTTAATGCACCTTCTGCAGTTTGTGCCAGAGAAATACCATCATTGGCATTGCGTACTGCCTGGTTCAGGCCGCGAATTTGTGAAGTCATTCTTTCAGAAATTGCCAGACCTGCTGCATCATCTTTTGCACTGTTAATTCTAAGACCTGAAGACAGGCGCTCCAAAGATGTATTCAGTGAATTCTGAGACATGCTCAGGTTGCGTTGTGCATTCAGTGACGCAATATTTGAGTTAATTGTTTGTGGCATTTTGGTTCTCCTTTAAATGCTTTGCTTTATAAATGGTTTTATTCCTACACGCTGGTTTCATTCCGTAACAAGCGGCTAATTAACCATCGTTGAAGCTGTAATCGGTTGACTTTTTACAAAATTAAGTTTTTTGTTTTTATTTGGTTCATTTTTTGCTGGAATTTTTAGCTTATAATGTCAGTAGTCTATTCGTTGATGCTGGATAATGGTTGTAAATTGGTATAGTATTCATGGTGTTATGCTTCCGTATAGAAAGATGTGGTTGATTTAAATCAAAGTGTCGATGGGAATTGAGTGATCAAAAGAAGAGTTTTAAAGATTTTGTCGGTTGAAAACTCTGCTGCTGATGCAGATCAAATAAACGATACGCTGGTGAAAAGCGGGTTGCAGCTGAATGTTAACTGGGTAAACACGGTACAGGAACTGCGCAAAGCCTTGAGGACCGGTGTGTGGGATATTGTGCTGTCAAATACAGATGTGCCTCAATTGAAACCCGATGAAGTAATACAGTTACTATTGGATTATGGACAAGATGTGCCCTTAATCATAGTTTCGGAAAATGAAGATGAGGAAGCGGCAGTATCATTGATGGAAAAGGGGGCTTGCGATTATATCGCAAAGAAGAATCTGCAGAGGCTTGTACCCATCGTACGCCGTAGCTTGCGTGCGGCGGAGAATTCCCGACGTGTGAATATTACCCAGGTTGCCTTGCAAAAAAGCGAGGCGCGCTTTCGTGCAATTACAACGAATCTACCCGGTGTTGTTTTTCAGTTTTTACTGACACCGGACCATAACGAGAGCTTTCCTTATGTCAGTAATGCATCAGAGACCCTGCTGGGACTGTCTCCACATATGCTGATGGCAAACGCTACATTGTTTTCACGACTGATTCTGCCTGAAGATAAGAAAAATTACGAGAGACTGTTGCAAATATCTGCAGAGAAACTTTCCACGCTAAACTGGGAAGGACGTATCCAGGTTAAAGGTGATTCGGATATTAAATGGATCAGCCTGCGTGCAACCCCGAAAATGGCAGCTGATGGCGGGATTTTGTGGGGTGGAATCATGATCAACATTACCCGGAATAAGCTGGCCGAAACGGAAATATCGCATTCGCGGGAGCAGTTGGTCGAATTGTCTTCCTATTTGCAGAAAGTTAAGGAACATGAACGTGCGCGAATAGCACGCGAGATACATGACGATATTGGCGGCACATTGACAGCCATAAAATGTGAGTTGGTGCCCTGTTTGGATTCCACGCCACGCCTCAGTGATTTTTATCAGAAAAAAGCAGCCATAATTGAAAGTCTTGTTGATCATGTTATTGACAGCACGCGAAGAATATCCATGGATCTGCGTCCCGGTATACTTGATTTCGGTATTGTTGCTGCAGTCCAATGGCAGGCCAAAGAGTTTAGCCGACGTACAAATATTTCATGCCATGTATCTTGTGAAGAAGAAGAGATTCTGCTGGATGCTGATTTGTCAGTAGCAATTTTCCGACTTTTTCAAGAAATATTAACCAATATTTCCAAGCATGCACAAGCTACCAAAGTTTGGGTCAGTCTGGCAGAGGCAGAAGAAAAAATTGTTATGGAAGTGCTTGATAATGGGTGCGGGATTGATCCTGAAGATATGAAAAAACAGGATTCGTTCGGTATTAGAGGAATGCGCGAGCGCTGCCAGCAATTAAAAGGAAGCTTCCATATCTCAGGTGAACCCGGTATAGGAACCAGGGTCTGCATTCTTATTCCTATACTGGAAATGAGACCGGCATATCAAGATGATTCTGTGGAGATACCTGATTTTAAATCAGAATATGAAAGTGACCAGCGGAGCTTTATGACAATTAATGATCGGAGAAAACAATGATACAAGTGATGATTGCCGACGATCATGCGATTGTCCGCCAGGGCCTGAAGCAGATATTAAATGAGACTAGCGATATCCGGGTCACCAGTGAAGCCGAAACAGGGTTTCAGGCTATCAAGATTGCCCGTCAGCATGATTTTGATGTCGCATTGCTGGATATTTCGTTACCTGATAGAAATGGTATTGACGTGCTCAAACAAATTAAAAAGGATAAACCAAATTCTGCAATTCTGGTACTGAGCATGCATAACGAGCACGAATTTGCTCTTCGCGCGTTGAAAGCGGGCGCCGCGGGATATTTGAATAAACAGAGCGCGCCGGCTCAGCTTGTAACTGCTATTCGTCAAGTTGCCTCTGGGGATAAATACGTCAGCCAGGCTTTGGCTCAGGAACTCGCGAACGCTGTTAATTCGAAGAGTGATCAACCGCTCTATACCATTTTATCCGATCGTGAATATCAGACTCTGTGTCTGATTGCGTCGGGTAAAACGCTATCTGATATTTCGGCGGAAATGTTTTTAAGTCCTAAAACCGTCAGCGTTTACCGATCGCGCATACTGGAGAAGCTCAAGTTGAACAATAATTCCGAGTTGATACGGTACGCAATAAAAAACCGGCTGGTTGACTGAGATTGTCCTGCCGGTTCTAATTCCCCTAATCAAGGCATATTGCTGCATCCTGATAAGGAAGGGTGTGTCGGGATTTTGGCCAATCTGTCGGTAAGATAATCAATTGCTTGAAAAAAACAAATGGATAATATTGATTCAACCTTGTGGAAATTTGATCAGGAACTTGATGCGCGGGGTCTGGTGTGTCCGCTACCTATTTTGCGGACTAAACAGTCACTTGCCGGTATGACCAGCGGAGAAATTTTGAGAGTTGTCGCAACTGACCCTGGTGCCGAGATTGATTTTCAGGTTTTTGCTGAACAGACCGGTAATCAGTTGCTGGCCATGTCATCAACTGATATGGAGTTCGTCTTTTTTTTAAAGAAAAGATAGTACAAAAATATCAGCAATGATTTCATACCATGATTACCACCAGTTCTTTTGGTCCATGCACGCCATATGTGAGGGTCTGCTCGATATCAGCCGATTTTGAGGGACCCGAGATCAGGAGCATATTTGCCGGCAGCTCTGTTTCACTCCAGTGCTGCGCTTTTATTGCTTCTGCAAACGAGTTGTAAATTTTAGTTTTTTCTATGACAGCAATATGAACGGGCGGGACAAGAGACATCAGACGGGGTTCCTGTGAGTCAGGCCACAATATCAATGTCCCGGTATTGGCAATACCGCCGTACGTGCTGGTAAAAGCGGCCTCGATTCCATCGAATAAAGATTGTTTCCAGTTTTCAACCGGATTGTCGTAGTATTTAAGTGAAGGTAAATTTGCGGAATTTTCAATAATGGCTTTACCCCACGGCGTTGCGGGTGAAAGCAGAACATTTTTTAAATGCTTGACTCGGCAAATATGCTGTAATGTCATCAGCCAGGAATGGTCTGTAGCATCGTAAATTTCTGCATGTGCTGATTGCAGCTGGGTACGGAAAAGTTGCACCGTATAGTTGCTGCTCCAGTTTACTGAATTCGAAATATCCCGCGCCGATGGCATTGTCTGGTCACTGGATGCAGCTTTGAGCCGGTTGAGAATCGTGTTGCGTGTGTCATTCATTATCGATTTCGAGTGCTTTAAGGCGTTCGTGCAAGGTGGTATCCGGCAGTCTCGGTACAGCGCGTGCAGTTGTCCATGGGGATATTTTAGCCAATATTCGATCTGTGAGTCGACGCATGGATGTGGCAACGCTGGTGATACGGTTATACGCACCTGGATGGATGCAGTTCCATACCCAGATTTTCCAGATGATGGCTTCTGTTTTGCGCCTTCCTGAGCCTGCTCCAGATGTGCTGTAGCTGTTTTTGCGAATGTGTTCCCAACGTAACCGGTTGATGATTTTAGGAATCGGGATGCTTACCGGGCAAACTTCCTGGCATGCGCCGCAAAGGGTTGAAGCCTGTGTCAGTTCTCCGTACGAATCCAGTCCATTTTTTTGTGGTTCAAGTATTGTGCCGATCGGACCCGGAATAACCGTCTGATAGGCATGGCCACCAATATGCTTGTAGATGGGGCAGTGATTCATGCACGCACCGCAGCGAATGCAGTTCAGGGTATCACGTAGCTCAGGATCGCTGTAAATGCGGGACCGGCCGTTGTCCAGTAATATCAGATGCACTGCTGTCGGGCCGTCTTTTTCATTTGGTTTGCGCGGGCTGCTGATCATATTCACGTATGTTGTGATCGGCTGTCCTGTTGCCGAACGGGTGAGTATACCCAGCAGCGGTGGTACATCATCCAAGCATTCCACTACTTTTTCGATACCCGAAACAGCGATATGCACAGGTGGCGCAGTACTGCACATACGGCCGTTTCCTTCGTTCTCGACCAGGCAGAGTGTACCGGTTTCCGCAATCATAAAATTGACACCCGTCAGCCCAACCGGTGCAGTTGCGAAATGATGCCGCAGAAACCGGCGGGCGGCTTGGGCCAGTGCGCTGATGTCCTCGGTATAGGGAATTGAAGGAAACTGCCTGTGAAATAATCGGGCAATTTGTTTGCGGTTTTTGTGCAGTGCGGGAACAATCATGTGCGATGGTTTTTCGGCAGCAAGTTGAATAATCAGTTCACCAAGATCGGATTCAAGGCATTCAATACCGTGTGTGTTGAGGAAATCGTTCAGTCCCATTTCTTCCGACACCATTGATTTGCCTTTGATGACAAATCTGGCATCATGGAATCGCATAATATTCAACACAGTCTGGTTGGCCTGCTCTGTGGTGTCCGCCCAGTGAACCTGTATGCCGTTGCGTTGCAGATTGATTTCCAGTTGTTCCAGTAATTGCGGGAGCTTGCTGATGGCGTTTACACGGATTGCCGTACTGTGACGGCGCAAATTTACCCATTCTGCTTGGTCAGGAAAAGCAGCGAGTCGGTGTTTTCTCAGCTTATTGATCACGTTTTCAGTATTGTTTCGAACTTCATGCTGGGCCAGTGCGTTTGAAAACTGTTTGCGATATTTTGTGGTCATGGCTTGGCTTTATGTGTTCTATCCCATAGAAATTCGGCAATATGGACATGTGAAATCTGGCTGTCCTGTTTTTTTAGAGCGCCGCCGATGTTCATCAGGCAGCCGCAATCTTGTCCAATTAATTGTTGTGCGCCTGTGTTTTCAATAGCTTTTGCTTTCTCCAGTACCATTGCGGTGGAAATTTCCGGTTGCTTGATTGCAAAAGTTCCGCCAAAACCGCAACATTCCTCTGCATTGTCGGGTTCGATGCGGGTTACGTTTTGCAACTGGTCCAGTAACGAATCGATTCTGTCAGCAACATTCATTTCGCGCCGTGCTGTGCAGGATGAATGAACCGCAACAGTTGTCGGCTCGCCTAAATCGGTGAGATTGACCTTCAGTATATCGGTCAGGAATTCAGTCAATTCGTAAACCCGGTTCACGACATCAAACACGCTGGCCTCGTCCGGTTCGTCTTTGAAGAGTGCCGGATAGTGTACTTTTATCATGCCCGCGCAAGAAGCGGATGGTACGATGATCGGGATCGGCCTTGGAAACAGTTTGAGCTGTGCCCTGGCTACGGCAAGTGCTTCATCCCGGTAGCCGGAGTTCCAGGCGGGTTGTCCACAGCAGGTTTGCGTCTGTGGAAAAATTACGTTTACACCTTCCCGCTCGAATAAATGCACTGCAGATACGCCGGCCTGTGGGTACAGCAGATCAATCAGGCATGTGCCAAACAAGTAGACAGTGTCCGGTTTGGGACCGGCGCTGGCGCGTGTAAAATCCATGCGTGATTCAGTTTTTATCATGTCTGGTGTAAGAATAGTCTGAACAGATAATAAAGATAATCCCGGCTGAATGAAACCTTTTGGGCCGTGAAAACGGTCATTGCCTATTTTGGCAGCAATTTAATTTCATTTTCGTATTGAGAGGAAAAAATACAGGTGAACCAAACATTGCTTACGTTTTGCGCTTTTTTGCCGCTGCTGTTAGCTGCTTTTTTGCTGGCGGGGTTGAACTGGCCGGCGCGGCGGGCGATGCCGATAGTATTGCTGGTGACAACCGGTATTGCATTAATCGTGTGGGAAATGTCGTTCAATCGTGTAATGGCATCAATTCTGCAGGGGCTGATTCTGACAGTTTCGATCCTATGGATTGTTTTCGGCGCGATCCTGCTTTTGAATACCCTGAAATATGCAGGTGCTATTTCAGCAATCCGGCGCGGTTTTTCCAACATCAGCCCGGACAGACGCGTTCAGGTGATTATAGTGGCCTGGTTGTTTGGTTGTTTTATTGAGGGTGTTTCCGGGTTCGGTACCCCTGCAGCAGTTATCGCGCCGTTGCTGGTTGCGCTTGGATTTCCGGCGTTGGCTGCTGTCATGGTGGGCATGATGGTGCAATCCACACCGGTATCGTTCGGTGCGGTTGGAACGCCAATCATTGTGGGTATCTCCGGTGGGCTGGACAAAGCCGATATTACCGAAAAACTCGTTGCTGCAGGTTCTGACTGGAATGCGTTTGAGCGTCTGATTACATCCGAGGTCGCGCTTATACATGCTTTGGCCGGGTTGCTGATGCCACTGCTGATGTGCATGATGTTGACCCGTTTTTTCGGGCGCAATAAATCCTGGACAGAGGGGTTGGCAATCGCGCCGTTTGCTATTTTCGCCGGTTGTGCATTTGTCATTCCTTATACGCTGGCGGGTGTGTATCTTGGTCCCGAATTTCCGTCGATTGTCGGCGCTTTGACAGGGCTGTTAATCGTGCTTCCTGCAGCACGCATTGGCTTTCTGATACCAAAAAAACAATGGGATTTTACGGTCGCCGGTGATTGGCCGTCAGAATGGCTGGGCAGCATTGAAATAAAGCTGGATGATCTGGTGTCCCGGTCGCATGTTGCCATTTCAACAGCATGGTTACCCTATGCGATGCTGGCCGCGCTTTTAGTGCTTACTCGCACCAATACCGATATCAAAACATGGTTAAGCAGTCATTTGACACTGGAATGGCAAAGTATTCTGGGTGAGGTGGACATCTCAGGCGGTATTCAGTTTTTGTATCTGCCGGGTGGTATCATGATAATGACAGTGTTGATTGCATTTTTTATGTACCGCATGCAGTGGCATCGAATTAAACCCGCATTGAAAGAATCGACACAAACATTATTCGGGGCAGGTTTTGTGCTGATTTTCACTATTCCGATGGTGCGTATTTTAATCAATTCCGATGTCAATCTGGTGGATTTGCCATCGGTGCCGCAAGCAATGGCGCAATCGGTTGCCGCCAGTGTGGGCGGGATTTATGCGTTTTATGCACCCGCAGTCGGCGCGCTGGGTGCATTTATCGCAGGATCCAATACCGTATCCAATCTGATGCTGGCGCAATTTCAGTATGACATGGCGCGACTGATTGGCGCATCGGGCGAACTGCTGGTGGCCGCGCAGGCTGTAGGTGCAGCTGCGGGCAATATGATTGCCGTTCATAATATTGTTGCTGCTTCAGCCACTGTCGGTTTGCTTGGACGCGAAGGAAAAGTGCTGCGCATGACTGTTCTGCCGACATTGTATTATCTGGTATTATCCGGCACCGTTGTCATTCTGGCTGCTCATTTCCTGGACGCCTGTAAATTGTCAGTAGTCTGCTAGACGACGGCATGCTTTCTCCGTGACGCTGGTGCATATCAGGAACACAAATGCGTTGTTCAGACTGCGAGAGATCTGTTTAGATTGATACTGAAAATTGTTGACAATCATCTGATCATTGCTTTTATTGCAGAAAACGAGACATAAGGGACAAAAGGGAACCTCATGAATGAATCCGTTCAAGTTATACCGCTGCTTAACCTGGCACTGGTGTCTATTCCCGTTCTGCTTGTGATCGGAATTCTCTGGAGATGGTCGCTTTCTCCGGGACATGCAGCGTATGCTCTGGGACGTATGCTGGTGCAACTGCTGCTGATCGGCTATTGTCTCATGTACATTTTTGAAGCGGAAAACTCGCTGGTTGTCATTGCGGTACTGGCTGTCATGGTAACAGTTGCCAGCTGGATAGCCCTCGGCACTATTAAAACCCGGCGTACTGTACTCTATAAACAGGCGTTGATTTCGATACTGATTGGCGGTGGCCTTGTCCTTGTCGTCGTCACGCAGGGTGTTTTGCAACTGCAGCCCTGGTATCTGCCGCAGTACATGATACCCCTTGCTGGCATGGTGTTCGCCAATTCCATGAATGCTGTCAGTCTGGCTGCTGAGCGTATGAACGCCGAACTGGAACGGCAGATGAGCTTCGATCAGGCGCGCAACATCGCCATGCGCGCGGCCTTGATCCCCACCATTAACGCCATGCTTGCCGTCGGTCTCGTGTCTTTGCCAGGCATGATGACCGGACAGATACTTTCCGGCATTTCCCCGCTGATTGCGGCGCGTTATCAGATTATGGTGATGTGCATGATATTTGCCGGCGGCGGACTGTCGACAGCGATGTTTCTGGAAATGTCGCGGAAGCGGTTTATGGAGTGTAAGAATTTCTAGTGTTGTTTGCAGCTAAAGCTAATCAATTCAGATAGATTTAATCTTAGATAATCTGGCGACGAAATATTCTGGACCACTTTATTAACAAAGGCGTCTGACTCCCAGAAGCTTGTTCTTAGAGTAACTACTAATACTCACAGAGTCACTTTGATTACCACCCAAAACTAATATATTTCCTCCATCAATACCTGCAAAAAAGCCAACGTGTCCAGGTGCATCTATGACATCAGGCCCAGGTTGCTGGCCACTACCACGTTTGAAAATAACAACATCAAATCCAGCTTTTGCATCGTCTAATTTGATAACCTTTCCGATAGACAACCAAGAACGTGCTCGTAGACTTTTAGAGCGCGGCAAGCGTAGGAGCCACGCCACATAATTTATAAATCCAGAGCACCATGGGACACTATCATCGTCTGGCCAGTTACTGTCGAGTTTCAACATGGCAAGAATTTGGGGGTTTGCTGTGCTTCCCGAGACTTCCTTGATACCTACAAATCTTTGCGCGATTTCATAAGCTGATATTTCTATTTTCTTCATAATAAATGTCCTAGAATGTAGTGCTAATATAACTTCCAAGAGGAATCGCCGTAGTTTTGACTAATTACCATTCTTAATTCAGCTAGCAGGGCAGAGTGCAAAGAAATTGCATCGAATATTTTTCAGCAAATTTATTATCCTTTCGTTTGCTTTACGGTTTTGTGTCTGTATTTTCTGCTGATTTGTCTCCTGCTTGTTCAAGTGGCTTTTCTCCTAATTATTGTGCAACTTTTCCTGTCATTAAGATACCGATGATCGCTGCAACAGAATCTGATTATTACTTGAAGTGAGCTTCTTTTTTTATTTGTAATAACCCAAGCTACAAGCACCCCCAGCAACCCATAATAAAAATGCAAGCCAACTAGCTGAGAAACCACCATTATCTTCTTGTAGAAACTCTAAAATTTTCATTATTTTTTCCAATATTTTTAATAATAAAAATTCAACATAAAGACTTTTAAAAGCAACACAAAATTTACGGTAACTCTATTTATTTTTTGCCAATTACGACAAAAACTTCTCCATCTGGATCACTTAATATATCTAGATGTCCACCAAGATCAGTGCCATCTAAGACAACATTCTGCGCCTTTGAAACTGTTGTTTGATATCCTTTTATTTGCAGCTTTTGTTCGGCTACTTTTGCTTCGCTCTCATGACTGTTTACAATTATTTTTATGGTAATACTCATAAATACCTCAATCCTTAATTAATTGGGATGGCTTTATATAGTGGATAAATTGCTACATCTGCCCGGTCAGACAGCAGATCTTTTAATGCTTTTTTTGTGTTAGCATTCTTTATTGAGCTTTCTACTGAAAATGTCATTATATTCGGATCACTTGCTCTAGCCTTGATGATCAAATTATTTAACTTATTAGCATCAATATTTTCTGAATTATCAGTCAGATATTCCAATATCTTGCCAGTCATCTCTTCTTCTATATTAATTTCCTCTACGGCCTTGTAAAAAGATAAGGTTTTAGCAACATCCGCTGCTTTTGATTTTGAAGGATCTATTTTATTATCATATAACCTATCAGCAGCATCGCCAGTGACAAAAGCGGTTCGAACAAGTATAGGATTAAATTTTTTGGGAGTATCTATAATTCTGAAATCAAAACTACTAATGGTAGAAAGGGCTTCTCCATCACCATCTTCATTATTACTTTTTCTCGGCACAATCATAGCGACACGTTGTTTAATTCCTAGATTACCTTGCACAGGTTGTGACGAATCAGGACGTGCTTCAACCGTTAAAGAGATTTTTTCTGTCTCATAAAAATAAATTGAATTAGTACAACCTGTAAGCAGAAGTGAAAGAAAAAGGATTTTATATAAACTTATTTTCTGGTTCATGATTAACCTTCCTTCTCGTCATTATTGCTGTTGACACTGGGGCTTCCTGCATTACCTGGCAAGCAGCTTAAACTCCCTCCTTGAATGCTTTTCTTTATATCCTCGAGAGCTTTTTCGTCTTGCGCTATATCAATAGCCGTATTTCCAGTTGAGACAAAATGCCTAAACTGAACTTCATTGATACCTTGTGCATAGATACAGCTTATAGCAGCTAAACTCATCGCATCTTCGTTCTCTTTTTTGCGAGGAATTAGCGCAAATGTATCTCGGTCATAACCAAATACCATACGCCCAGTCGTCGTTTCAACACTAGCAGCCACTTCAAGTCCTAACGTAGAAGTGTGTACATAAACAAGGTGTTTAGCGTTCATACAACCCGCGAGCAGAAAGCTCATGACACAAGTGCCAAGTAATTTTCTTTTCATAATATTCCTTCATTAAATCAAGTAATTTAGTGCTGTTGTATACTGCTTTGTATGCTGGCCTTGATGCTGCCCATATGATCACGGGTAATCAGGAATGCGCCATCGAAATCAGGCGGTATTCGTAATATACTGCGAGACTCAATCCCAGCAGAGAGACCGGTCTTGAGTGAATTAGCATGCACTACGATACCCTGATTTTTCTCAATCCATGCATATGGTTTCTTTTTTTCAAAACTAATTTCGTCTTTACTTATTTCAACAAAATTATTGTCATTAATTTGTTGTAAAAATTTTTTTATTGATAAGATATTTTTACGTTCCAATTTAGGATAGATCTTCATTCTTTTGGTATAACCCAAAACTAATCCACGATCTGTAAATTGTGTACTTATGAATCCACCCCAAGACTCCTGAGTAACCAAAAAACTGTTATCATTCTCAAAATAACGAGATTTCACAAACCCGTGATTATTTATTGCACAGGCAGAAATTAGCAACAAAAAAAGTAAATAAGCAGTTCTTTTTTTAGCCATAAAGATATAATTAAATATGGATAGAAAATAAACAAAAGTCGGAACCCTGATTATTTTGTTTTATACAACAATATTTTATTAGTTAAAATAACCCAATTGAGCCATTTTAAATATTTCTATACAAAACAGTTTGCTAGTGTTGAAGATAAAAAATCTTTACCCAACCCACACCAACATTTCCCCGCGCGACGAAACCCCCAGTTTGCTGTAAATGCTTTTGATGTGATTACGCACGGTGTGATAACTCAGGTGGATTATTTCTGAGATTTCGCGGGTTGGGGTTCCCTGGTAGATCAACAGTGCGATTTCGAGTTCGCGCTGGGTCAGGCCTTTGCGTTGCAGTTGGTTGAATATTTTTCCGATAGTGTGAGAGATGCGTGACAGTTGAATGAAATAGGTTTGATGATGGTGGTTGGCGTCGCTGCTGACCAGTGTCAGTTTGGTTTCATACAGGCGTTTGCCGAGCTTTGACAAAAAGCTGTGCCACTCGAGCCGTTTGAGTTGTATGTTCTGAATGAGTTTTAATGCGATCGAAAGGAATGGGCGCTTTTGTGATTTGACAATATGTGCGAATGTCGGACTCTGAAAGAGCATGCTGCCGTCATCGCGGATGACCGCGACCGGTTCCGAGTGTGTGGACCATAACTCCATGAATCGACGCGAATTCCGGCTTAATTGATGGAACAATATCATTTTCAATGTTTGCAGCAGGGGTGACCTGAATGCATTCAGCAGTTCGATATCGCGTTGACTGAAGAGATGCTGGCGGTCGTGCAGGCGGAAAAAGTGAAAACGGTACGTCTGATTTTGTTCATCATGAAGGGTCAGCACGGCGCAATAGCGGTGCGACTGCTGCTGAAGTGGATCAAGAGCGTTGGATTGTGAAATTGAAATGGCATCGCAATAATGCCTGTTGCCGGCTAGCGGGTCTGTTAATTTGATATCCGAGATATGTATAGTTGATTGTGCTTCTGCAGGCGTTTGCGTGATGGCGAGTATGAGCTGTTCCCAGTCGCATTCACAACAGTTTGAGAGATTGATGCCATCAATCGGCTGCTTACTATTCTGATCCGCCGACGTTTGTTCATAATAAACGCCATTGCAGGCGACCAGGGGGAGTAATGCTTGTTCCAGGACCTGGTTGAGTTCAGTGCTTGTCCGGCAATTGTTCAGCCAACTGATAATTGCCAGCGTTTTCTGATGGTCTTTGACAGACAGCATATCCGATACAATTTCATGATTCATTTCCCGCCTCCGTTTTTCGTTCGTGAAGCTTCGATCAATGAAAAGTAAATCCTGTGCTGTAGCGAAATGTTAAATAGCATCAGCATCAGATTCAGAATATGCTAATCAGTATAACGAATTAAAAAGTGCTATTGTGTGATTTTTTTCACGGTTATGTAAAAAATGATGGTTTTCCGGTAACTACTCTCCTCATACTTTGTGAGCCTCACCCGCCAATGCGATTTGAATAGCGATAAGCGGGTTATATCCTCTATTGGCCATGGATTGCAGGTAGCTTGAAATCCGGCAATAGGCATGTGCATATTCGGTGGTTCTGAAACAACC
>NZ_FOIA01000042.1 GCF_900111605.1 Nitrosomonas marina
CTTCAGTTAAACGAACAATATATCTTTTCTTCATCTGATCTCTCAATATGTTGGTAGCATATATTGAGAGAATACTTTAATATTTGGCAATATCACATTGATAGAGTACTACTATGGGATACCGGGTAACTACCGGTCAATCAGGATCTTCTACGACGAAGCGATTAAATTGCTTTTTAAATGGCTCAGGCGTAGGAGTCGAAAAGACCGGATAAATGGTTATCGGTTTCATGGTTGGTTGAATTACTTTTGTGTGCCAACACCGAAGGTGGTTCCCTTGTCAAAGACCAGATCGGTAATATTATGAATGCAGGGCTGTAAGCTGAACGCGAAAGCGAGTGATATTGAAGAGCCCGGTGCGGTAATTCCGCACGCCGGGATCTGTGCCGGGGCAGTCAGGTAACTGGCCGTTCTATGGCGGCGAAATTTTCCTAACGGGAGATCTGGGATTAAGTTTCGTGGCGATCTTGCTGATTTTTTCTTTACCGACAAAATGTCGGTGCCGGATTTCGGCTATATGTTCCTGTACATCACTCCAGGGTTCTCCGGATAAATGCCGGATTTTCTCATTAACAAGCGGCTAACTTTTCAATGTTGCCTCCAGTTTCTCCCTGGTGATTTTTACATGTTAATTAACATCATGTATTTCATATCACTGCTGTCCCGTAAACTTGAAGCCAATGTTGTTATAACCTATTGAAATAATTAAAAATTAAACGTTAAAATTTGTCTAAGACATGAGAATTGTTTGTTTAATAATTTCAACGAGTTAAACCCCTAAACGGGACAGCAGTGATTTCATATACAACCGAATTGTTATCCGTTATTGAGACTGATTGAGTTTTATAGCGCTTTATCGGAAAAATGGCAAAGCGCTATAAAATTTTATAAATTGTTTAAATATCAGATTCCAGGCGATAAAATGTATAGGAAATAGTCACAGTATTTATATCAGCAGGTAACTGAGGATCTACGGAAAACTTCACGGGCATTTGCCTTATTTCACCCGGTTCCAGGTCTTGCTTAGTGAAACAGAAACATTCTATTTTTTTTAAATATTTTTCTAAGTTACGTGGACTATAACTGGGTATAGCCTGGCCAGTAATCGGAAGATCGGAATTGTTCCGAACTTCGTAAACAATCTCTGCAAACTCGCCCAGGTGCGTTTTAATGCTGGACTGGACAGGCTTAAACTGCAATGCTGCACTGTGCACATTGGCGTCTAACTCTATTGAAATTTCGCGAGTTAAATCTACTGCACGGGCTTTCATAATAGCGGCATCAATATTTGCTACTGGTTGTCGTATTCCTGTTACTTCACAGATTTTTTCATACATTGGAACAAGTGCGTAGCTGAAACTAAACATTAACACTGTAAAAAAAAGCAATTTTCTCAATATTGTTGAATTATCTTCAGCCACACTGTTGGTAATTGTTTTATGGTTACTGTTGCTCATGGTTTTTTCCTTGAAAAATGTTTTGACTGCACCATATTCATGTCAGCTAATTTGATTTTTAACAAATTGATCGAGTGCATAAGTTATATCTTATAGACATATACAAATGCATAATGTTCATAATTTGCCTGGTTTGGGAATAATTTACTATCTGTATTCGTTGAATTGTGACCATACGGGTCATTGTGATCTACGAAAGCAGCTGTTTGTGGTGTCAGATTGAATTGACTGTTACCGGATTTGAGGAGTAGTGGCGTATGATGCGGGCAGGCGAGGTGGTGGTTACTGTTTTTACCTCCAGAAATCTGCGCCTCGCTCTTTCGGGAATTTCAGATTGTTGGTTATGACGAGACACACAGTTTCGTTTATGCAGTTGACTGATCGTTCGAACCACATCAAGTCGTTCGATTTAGGGAAGAAAAGCACATAGCCAGTTCATCAACGAAGCAGCATCCGTCCGAACGAGTGCTCTGGCGTGTTTTCGTTTTTTTCAGTTTTTTTCGTTCCAGCAGTTTGACAAAATTTAAGGTGTTGTAGAATCGGGAGCTTTAGCTTTAATGAATAGCGGGATCCCTGTTACCGTGACCATATGGGTTTTCCGATACCAATACCACCTGTCTGGATAAGAGTAATCACCTCATACTGAAAGGTAAACGTTACAAGTTGGGAGTTATGCTTGCTGATGTGAGAACGCCATTTAATTCTGCGCGGCATAAGTGACACTGGTTATGAATACCAGTGTCACTTTATTCTTTATGATATTCGCAGATTTGGTCAATTATCAAAATATTATGATTATTTTGAAATCTCTTCGCTTATGACCCCCCAAGAATCATTTTCATCATTATCAACTTCTGAAGGGGAAGATTCTACATCATCTGAGGAGTCAGATTCTTTGGATATTTCTTCGCTTATGACCCCCCAAGAATCCTTTGTATCTGCTGCTGCTTCGGATGTTGTATCATTATATGCAGATTGACTTTCGGCTTGGGTAAGACTTTTCTTCTCAGCTGCTTTTTGCTTTGACGATTCCAGTTCCTCATCGCTTAACATGCCTTCACGTTCTTTATAGAGACTGGGCGGATATTGACCTGGTTTCTCATTGCAGGCAACCAAAAACATCGCAATCAGCACGCCAGAAAATAATGAATATTTCATTTACAATCTCCTTTTTGATGGTGATATGTGTAACTTACTATATAGCAATTTAGTAGCACGCTTCAAGTTTATAGCTTTGTCCTTAGCTGAATAGAAAAGGGTTGAATCAGCTTATTTATTGATTGCGTTTGTCAAATTCTACGTAAACGTAAATATTCAGCCTTGGATTAGAAACAGTATGCAATAAATATCGTGGATGATGTGTTTTAGTCTTTTTGAGATACATGACCTTCTGGCTAACCAAGAATAATTCGGGCATCAATAAATTTAGATTGTTTATGTCAAATTGGTGTTTATGAAAGCTGACGGTGTAGCAGTGCTAAGTTTTATTTGATGGTGTTTTGGTGATTGCCTCAAAACCAGATACGACATCCAGCAGTTCCGAGGTGATTACATTCTGGCGTGCACGGCGGAAGGACATGGTCACGTCTTCTATGCGTTCGTCCAGGTTACGCTGTGCAGATTGCATGGCAGATAACCGGCTGGAATGTTCGCTAGCCTGTGATTCTGCGCAGGCCCGGAAAATCGTAACAAACAGGTATTGTCGCAATAACCGTGTGAATAATTGTTCGCGGTTCATGGTAAAGTCCGGCAGGCTGCGTGAAGGCCAGACTTCTTCCTCGAGGCGGTGAAAACGATGCAGGTTGACTGGCAACAGTTCGAAACCGGTCGGGCGATAGCCTTTTCCGCCCGAATGCCGGTTATAAAACAAGTAAACATAGTGAACGCCGTTTTGTTCGCGCCATTCGTCTATTTTAAGCAGTATCTGCTGCACGCTCAGTGTGATTTGCGAAGCTGAACCCGGTACCAGAAAAACATCTTCAACCATGTGACCCTCATGTTCAAGGTTGGCAGCGACACGTGCGCCGACCGCGAGCAGTACATGATTGTTTGGGTCGGCAGGTGTTGATTGCATGCGCTCCAGCGCGAAAGCTGTAATATCCTCATTAAACCGTCCACACAGACCGTGATCGGAACCGAAAACGATACTGCCTAGACGTTGCCGGTAGCGCGATTGCCGCAACTTAGGGTGCTGGTGGGTATTTTGTGTTGCAGGTGGTGTCGATGCCGTGTTTTTCAATACGACATGCAGGCCGCGTTCAACGGTTCGATAATACCCGGCAAGTGCTATTACCGCCTGCTCATACTGTCTGACACTGGCCGCCGATAAGGCTTTCATGGTTTTGACGATTGTTCGAAGCTCTTCAAGGCTGTTCCGTTGCTTGTATAATTGTTCAAGAGATTCCATAACGATCTACTCAACTTAAACGTTCTGTTCTGTCCTCAATATTTGCGATTGCTTTGCGTGCAACTTCAAGAATCTGCTTCCATTGCGATTCGGTCAGTTTTTTCCCCGTTTCCATTTGCTCACATAGATCGGGCAGTTCTTCGAGTACACATTTTTGGATGGCTGCTTCGGCATTACTAATCTTTTCCAGCGCCAAATGATCGAATAAACCTTCATTTACTGCTTTCAGTACAACCATTTGTTCGCTACCTCGAAGAGGATGGTGTTCGACCTGTTTGAGGACTTCTCGCACACGTCGCCCATGCTCAATGGTGCTGCGCGTTTCTTCGTCCAGGCGCGTCGCGAAGCGTGCGAAGGTTTCCAATTCTTCAAATTGTGAATAAGAAAGTCTTAAATCACCGGAAACGCTGCGAAATGTCGGAAATTGTGTTTTACCGCCTACACGGGAAATGGATTTGCCGACATCGATGGCAGGCAGCAGTCCTTTATGAAACAATGTGGGTGAAAGATAAATCTGGCCGTCTGTAATTGAAATCAGATTGGTCGGAATATAGGCTGAGATGTCCTGAGCCTGTGTTTCGATTATAGGTAAGGCCGTTAGAGAACCGCCGCCGCCGCGCTGGTGCAAATGCGTTGCTCTTTCCAGTAACCGTGCATGCAAATAAAAAATATCGCCGGGATAAGCTTCACGCCCGGGAGGGCGTCGCAGTAACAGGGACAGTTCCCGGTAGGCACGCGCATGGCGGGTCAGATCATCATAGACGATGAGCACATCTTTTCCCTGCTCCAAGAAATATTCTGCCATCGTAGTGGCTGCATAAGGCGTGATATAGCGCAGGCCTGGCGGGTCTTCGTCCGAAGCCACTACAACAATTGTGTTTTCCAGCGCATGAAACTGACGCAGCGTGTTGACCACACGCGCGACAGCTGTGCCGCGCTGGCCAATCGCGCAATAGACGCAGATAACATTCTTGTTTCGCTGATTGATGATGGTGTCAATGGCTACAGAAGTTTTTCCGGTCTGGCGGTCGCCGACAATCAATTCACGCTGGCCGCGGCCGATCGGAATCAGCGCATCGATGGTTTTGATACCGGTTTCCAGCGGTACGGTTACTGGGGCGCGTTCAATAATGGCCGGCGCGAGCCGTTCCACAGGGCGTCGCTCTTTGAAGCGCAGAGGTTTGCCGCGGTCGAGGATGCGGCCAGTGGCATCAATCACCCTGCCCAACAGACTTTCGCCAACCGGCGTATCTGCTTCGCGGCCGGTAGCGTTGACATCAATGCCGGCCGCCAGTCTGTCGCTGTCACCGAGGAGGATGACGCCGACTTCTTGTGGCTCCAGATTGACCGCCACACCCAGTACGTCATCCGGGAAACGTATCAGTTCCTCGGAACGGATGCTGGACAGACCTTTTATGCGTGCAATGCCACCGCCTACATGTATCACACGGCCTGTTTCTCTCGCATGTAATGTATATGTGTGTTGCCTGACCGTCCGGTCGAGTATTGAAAGGGTTTCTTGCAGCAGCTGTTCTAGCAAAAAAATTATTCCTTTTCTGTTCCAGGCTGCGTATCCGGCGATATAGCTTGCTCGACATCCTGATTAAGTTTATGAATATAGTCAGCAAGATTCCAGCTCAATTGACCTTCTCCAGCCGTTAAAGCAATGCCGCACAGTAATTCGGCAGACTCGGAATATTCAACTTCAATGCCGTCGACAAGATTTGCATGTACGGCATGGGTAAGGCGTTTCCGCGCCGCTGTATCCAGCTTGAATGTGCTGGTAATGCGGACTGGTTCAGACGACTGCCGGGACGATTTCTGGATCAAAGTCTGTGAGCGCTGATCCAAGGAACCGAGACGGTTAATAAATGAAGCAATGATTTGTTCTTCAAGCTCGATATCAGCTAGGTCAGCTAAAGCATTGCGCGCAATATTCTGCACCGTGTTAGCAATCTGATTGCGCGCATTGCTCAGGAATTCAGCCTTTTCCAGCTGAAACTGTCTCTGCCAGTGTTCGCGGGTTTCGTTGACTTCTCGGCGTGCTTCGTCCTGCAGTTGCCTTTTTTGCTGCTCGGCTTTTGCATGCGTTTCGGCCAGAATGTTGTCACGAGTGCGTTCCAGTTCTGTAAGCATCACCTGATACTCCTGCGACTTTATCTCAGCTTTTTGTTCGCGTGCTTGCGCTTCATCCAGCTGTGATGCGATCTGCTGCTCGCGGCGATCCATTGCCCGAATCACCGGCTGGTATAAAAACCGTTTCAGCAGCCAGACCAGAATCAAAAAGTTGACAATCTGCGCCGAGACCGTAATCCAGTCAATGCTCATGCATTAACCTCCCGCAGTTGTTACATAATCCCAGAAAGGGTTGGCAAAAATCAGAATCATCGCCACCACAAAACAATAAATTGCCGTAGATTCGATCATGGCCAGGCCGACAAACAAAGTACGTGTGATCGTCGCCGACTCGTCTGGTTGCTGGGCAATTGCGCTCAGGGCCTGTGCTACTGCTCGAGCTTCGCCAAATGCTGGGCCGATGGAGCCAATCGCGATCGTCAGACCTGCAGTGACGATAGATATCATGCCGATGAGTGAGATATTATCCAAGCTGAACCTCCTTGTTCAATTTATTTTCGGTTTCCGGTTGAACCTGGTTTTCCCGCGTGTGCCGAGGTTGCCGAAGCGATATAGACCATCGCTAGAATAGCAAAGATATAGGCCTGAATCATGCCGGTCAGCAGCCCGAGTAGTTGCATCACGACCGGGAAAAAATACGGTGTCAGACTCAGCAGGATCGCTACTATCACCGTGCCGCTCATGATGTTTCCATAGAGGCGCACGGCCAGTGCAATGGTACGTGAAATTTCGCCAATAATATTGAAGGGAAGCATAAGCAGTGTCGGTTTGACATAATGCGCAAGGTAGTTCAATGGCCCTTCATAGGCGATGCCATATATCGGCACGGCAGCAAAGACACAAATGGCAAGCGCTGTAGTGGTTGAGAGCGAGCCGGTTGGCGCCATGTAGCCGGGCATCACATTGAGCAGATTGGCCATTGCTATAAATAAAAACAGCGTGCCAACAAATGGCAGATATTTCCCCGGCTGCTGATGGCTGACTTCTTGGATCTGGTCACGTATGCCGGTCACAAGTACTTCCAGCAGGTTTTGCCACCGTGAGATTGTGGTGCCGAAGGATATGCGGCGCGTGACCAGCCATGAAACCAGTGTCAATAACGCCATCACCAGCCATGTGTAGACGATCGTTGCATTCAACGACACCGTGCCCCATTGCCAGAAAATGATATTGTCCGGACTGATTGTCATAGCTGTTTTTCCCTGATATCTGCGTTTGTTGATATCTGACGACGCATACTGCGTACTGAAAGAATGCGCAAGAATACAAACCCGGCAAGCACAACGAGTAAATCTTTCCAGTATCCAAAACTAAGAATTAGATAAAAAGCCGTTAATAGCAGGGCCATACGCAGAATCAGACTGAGTATCAGCCAGAAGGCCGGATGCTTGCCGTTTTTGACATGTCGCACTGTAAACCACAGGCCGGAAAAGTAAACAACACCAAGCATCATACCGCCTGTAAACAGTGCTATCAGAATAAGTAAATCATGCATGATAATTTTTCATTAAACTTATTAGCGCCCGCTTTCGTGTTTGATCCAATACCAGGCGTTCAGGCAACCCAGTGCTATACCAATGATCAGAAAAGTCAAAGTCCATGAAACCCGGCCAGGCCATTCCCTGTCGAGCCAGAGCCCAATGGCAATTCCGATGATGGTGGGTATCGCCACAGACCAGCCGACGAGCCCAAACATGCCGAAACCGAACCAGACAGTGCGCTCATCTTTATCACGCGCCTGTAGCTTTCGCTTGGCCCGGTGACCAATCTGTTCGCCCAGTTTCTCGGTTGGGGAGGGATCCTGTGCTGGTGATTTATCTTTTTCAGACGAATCTTTGTTCATGTTATTTTGTCCTGCAGTTCTCTGAATCCCCGCAAAGTGCCTGCTTCAAGCCGGGCCAGTGCCGTTCGTGCTTTGCGTTCATGTTCATCCAGATCAAGAAAACGTTCTTCGATCAATGCTTCTAGTTGATCCAGATCGGTTCCGCAGACACCGTTCAAAGTCGACACATAAACATCGCGGCCGCATTTGACCAGAATGCCTTCATCCAGAGCGGCAAAGTGTTCACCGCTTCCGGTCGGGTAGAAACTTAGTATGCCCGGCACCAGGGCTGCGACAAAGTCGATATGCCTGGGCAGAAGACAAAAGGAACCGTTTTCCGCTTCTGCAATAATTTTGACTACGCTTTCGTTAACCAGTATTTCGGTGGGCAGCAAGACCTGCAATTGCATTTCCGTCCCAATATTTTCCAGGTTGCGTTTGTCCACCGTTAATCCTTTATCCCTTTCTGTCAATTTCATCGACTGAGCCAATCATGTAGAAGGCCTTTTCTCCTACATCTTCAAATTCTCCCGCCAGGATACGCTCGCAACCGTCAATCGTCTGTTGCAGGGGGACTCGTCTGCCGGATTGGCCCGTGTACTGTTCGGTTGTATAAAAGGGCTGTGTCAGAAATCGCTCCAGCCGGCGTGCTTTGTTGACCGTCATGCGATCTTCGCGAGAGAGTTCTTCTATGCCGAGCATGGCGATAATATCTTTAAGATCCTCGTACTCTGCAAGTGTGCTGCGCACGCTCTGGGCTACACGATAATGTTGTTTACCGACTACGGTAGGTGTCAGCATTTTAGATTCAGTCTGCAGGGGATTAATCGCCGGATAAAAGCCCTGGCTGGCCCTTTTACGCGATAGCACGATAGAAGCAGATAAATGTGCAAAAATATGTGTAGCCGACGGATCCGTTAAATCGTCAGCAGGAACATAAACCGCCTGCACTGACGTAATGCTGCCGCTCCGAGAGCTGCAGATCCGCTCTTCGAGTTTGGCCAGCTCGGTCGCCAGTGTTGGCTGATAGCCCACGCGCGATGGGATTCTTCCCATCAGACCCGAGACTTCCGTTCCCGATTGCACAAATCGAAATACATTGTCGATAAGTAGCAGAACATCGCGTTTGATCACGTCGCGAAAATATTCGGCTATGGTCATTGCAGCATGGCCGACACGAAAGCGCGCACCAGGCGGCTCGTTCATTTGCCCATAGATCAGAATCGCTTTTTCCAGCACGCCTGATTCTTTCATCGCGCGGTACATTTCTTCCGCCTCACGCATGCGCTCGCCGATACCACAGAACAGACTGATGCCTTTATACTGTTCAGCCATGTTGTTGATGAGTTCATTGATCAACACCGTTTTTCCGACACCAGCACCACCAAACATACCCGATTTTCCGCCGCGTTCCAGGGGCGACAATAAATCTATGGCTTTAATGCCGGTTTCGAATATTTCTGTGCTGGTGGTCCGATCTGCGAGTGGTAACAGCGGTCGATGGATGGGCCAGTATGCTTCTGCTTCAACTGGGGTATCAATGCCATCAACGGTATTACCAAACACATTCAGCATGCGCCCGAGTAGTGATTCACCGACCGGTATCTGCAGGGTGGCACCCGTATTGCGTACAGACATTCCCCGGCCCAGGCCTCTTGTAGAATTGAGGGCTATGCAGCGTGCCGTGGTTGCATCCAGATGCATTTGTACTTCCAGCACGATCTGTTCGTTGCTACCTGTCATTAGTTGAAAGTTGCGCGCCGGTAGCGGCGGTTCAAAATGCACATCAACCACATTTCCCTGAACCGCAACAACCCTTCCATGTGGTTGATCGGGTTCACTTGATGTGTTTTGAATCATTTGGATATCGTCAGCCTGAATTCAATTTCCTGTTTGTGAAATCCTTTCTAACTGTAACAATAGAAGCCTGACCTGTAGGATTACAGCAAAATGCGGTTTAAGTCAACGACAACGATAGATTTAGTCGTCTTCACCTAATTCAGGGTTCCAGCCTTTGGCTTTTGCAGTTTGAATGGCTTGCTTATAGATGCGTGTATGCCGGTCTTTTAAATCCGCCGGCAGGCGGCTTGGCAGATGACCATACGGTGCCCATGCGGCATGCACTTTTTCGTACAGGTTTTGCATTTGTGAATGATCCCAACCTGCACAGGTCTCGGATTCGGGTAAAATACCAAATACCCAGGCATCGCGAACAATACGGCCAAGATGTGTCATGCCGTTGTGCCTGTCTTGTTCGATACCTATGTATTTTGATTCGTTCATGTTGTGTACTCTTTTAATTAAAGTTTCCGGATTGCTGTAAAAATACATTGTCAGTTCATTTTAGCTTATCTGGCGCAGTTGATGGGGCGGAAATATGTCAGAAATATGTCAGAAGATCGACTGACGCACATGTCTGCGTTTGCGTTTGGTAAGTGATTGAGAGAGATCGTTTGCTTGTCACAGTGATTCAATATCAATAAGCCAGAAAAATTCGGGACAATGATGAAAATATTGCATACTTCAGACTGGCATCTTGGCCGCACGCTCTGCGGCCGCAAACGGCACGCGGAATTTGAAGCTTTCCTTGACTGGCTTGTTGAAACGATACAATCTGAACAGGTAGATGTGCTGCTGGTCGCCGGCGATGTATTTGATACCACGATGCCTGGCAACACAGCCCAGACACTCTATTACCGTTTTTTATGTCGCGTCGCTGCATCATGTTGCCGCCATGTCATAGTGATCGCCGGAAACCATGATTCGCCTGCTTTTCTCAATGCACCACGTGAATTACTCAAAGCACTGGATGTGCATATAGTGAGCAGTATTACTGAAGATCCTGAAGATGAGGTGCTAATCCTGAATGATGTAATGAATAAACCGGAATTGATTGTCTGCGCCGTTCCGTATTTACGCGACCGTGATATACGTGTGGTTGATGCGGGAGAAGGTGTCGAGGATAAAGAGCGTAAGTTGCTGTCAGGCATTCGCAGTCACTATGTGGCGGTGTGTGAACTGGCTGAGAAAAAGCGCATTGAATCCGGCAGCGTTGTTCCCGTGGTTGTTATGGGACATTTGTTTACAGCAGGTGGCGAGACTGTTGAGGGCGATGGTGTGCGGGAGCTGTATGTCGGATCGCTGGCGCATGTGTCAGCCGGAATTTTTCCGGACAGTCTGGATTATCTGGCGCTCGGACATTTGCATGTGCCTCAACAGATTGGCAGCTCACAAGTGATGCGATACAGTGGTTCGCCGCTGCCGATGGGGTTTGGAGAGGCCGGCCAGCAAAAAAGTGTGGTTGTTGTTGAATTCGAACAATTTAATACAGCAGTTACAGATTCAGCAAAATCCAGTGTTCTTCCTGCAACCAGCAGACCTCAGGCGGTGGTCAGGCTCATATCCATCCCTGTTTTTCAGCAGCTAGAGCGGATTAAAGGGGATTTGTCGTCGATTTTGAACCGGATAAATGCTCTGGTGAACAGGGATGTTCACGTATGGCTTGAGATAATCTATGAAGGAGAAACAGTACAAAGTGATTTGCGTACCTGCCTGGATGATGCGATTGCCGGTTCAAAAGTGGAAATACTCCGCGTGAGAAACAACCGGATTATCGATAGAGCGCTTAACTCCGCCGATAATGTTGAAACGTTGGGCGATCTCGATATCGACGATGTTTTCGTGCGTTGTCTAGCCGCTCATGAAATTCCTGATGCACAACAATCGGAATTGATTCGTGCTTATCACGAGATCGTTATGTCTTTGTCCGAAAATGAACCGGACACGGATCTGCAGTAAATCTGAAGAGAAAATCGGTGCGGATTCAGCAGCTGCGTTTTAAAAACCTGAGTTCACTGCATGGTGAATGGGTCATTGATTTGACGCATCCGGAATTTGTTGCTGACGGAATTTTTGCCATTACCGGTCCGACCGGTGCAGGTAAGTCAACTATACTGGATGCTATTTGTTTGGCGCTTTACGGTCGCACACCGAGATTGAGCCGAATAACAAAACGTGACAATGCACTCATGTCGCGCCAGACGGGAGAATGTTTTGCAGAGGTGGTGTTTGAAACGCAAAAGGGCTGTTACCGCTGTCACTGGAGTCAGCGCAGAGCGCGGAAAAAACCGGATAATGATCTGCAGGCGCCCAAACATGAAATTGCTGATGCCAGTACAGGCGCAATTCTGGAGACCAAAATCCTTGAGGTCGCAGCCTGCGTTGAGAAATTAACCGGTATGGATTTCGATCGTTTTACCCGTTCAATGCTGTTGGCGCAGGGCGGTTTTGCTGCATTCCTGCAGGCTGATTCGAACGAACGGGCGCCGATTCTTGAACAAATTACCGGTACCGAGGTATACAGTCGTATTTCGATCAAAGTTCATGAACGCGCACGAGCCGAGCGTGAAAAACTGAATCTGCTGAAAACCGAGATATCGGGTATCACTGTTTTCAGTAACGAACAGATTGAGCAAATGCGCGGCGAACTGATTGCAGCGCAGCACCATGAAACCGAACTAACCGCAAAAATGCTTGAAGCCGGTAAGGCGCTTGCGTGGTTAAAAAACGTGGATGAATTGCGCAATGAAATCAAATTATTAGATGATGAAGAGAAAAAGCTTAAAGTTGAGCGTGAAGCGTTTGAGCCGAAGCGAAAACACCTGCTCCGTGCCGATGCAGCCGCCGGACTCGAAGGTGGCTACGCAACGCTGGGTGCTGTCAGAAAACAGCAGGACGAGGATCAGCGAGTACTTGCCAGCGAGATATCCAGATTGCCTGATGTTGAATCTTCCGTGCGACAGCTTGAATCAGCGTTGCGCGCTGCTGAAGAATCGGTTGAAAAGTCCAGGTGCGCCCAGAAAAGTGCCGCACCATTGATTCAGAAAGTACGGACAATTGATTATCAACTCTCGGAAATGCAGAGAGCCATTAAAACGGACGCCGCGTATTGCCGGAAAATGGCAGATCAAATCGAGTCAGACCGAAAGCAATTGACTCAACAGCGAAAGCAACTCGAAACCACTCGGCAAGAACTTGCATGTATTTATGATGATCTGCAAAAAAACAGTCAGGATGGGCAGCTGGTCGGTGAGCTGGCCGGAATTGAAGCGCGCATCCATCAATTGATAGCTGCAGAGCAGGATATAGCCAGTAAAACAGCAGCACAGACGAAAATCAAAAAACAACTGGAATCCGAGGCGAAAAAGCTCGCGGAATGTGCTGATAACTCAGCCGTTCGCAAGCAAGAGCTGGAAACAGTCCGGAAACAGATAGATTGCCAGCGCGAGGTGTTGGGTAAATTGTTGAACAGCCGGCATTTGCGCGAATATCGTGCGGAAAAAGATGCTCTGCTGCGTGAAATGGTTTTAATGCAGAAAATAGCCGATCTTGAATCCGAAAGAATGCAGCTCGAGGAAGGAAAGCCCTGTCCACTTTGCGGTTCCCTGCAACATCCGTTTGCGCACGACCATCAACCACCAGTAAACGAAAGCGAGCAGAAGATAGCAGCGCTGGCTGGATTAATTGAAAAAGCAGAACAGCTCGAGGCTGAAATCCAGACACTTGAGACAGCCGGGCAAGTGGCGCAAAAGGGCCTTGCGGTTGCTGAAAAAAATGAAGCAGATACGGCGAATGCAATCAGAATTGTGGAAAAAAGTCTGCAGGATATTACCGTACTGCTTGCGCAAAACCATGCGCAATGTGCAGAACTGAGGCAATCTGTATTGACCAAATTGGAACCTTTTGGCGTGCCGGCAGCGGTCGTTTTAGACATGCCGCAAATTTTTGAACGGTTGAAAAAACAGATGCGTAAATGGCAGGATAACATGGAAAAAAAATCCGTCCTGGATAAACAGATTACCGAGCTGGAAGCTAATTTGAAAAGCGGTACGGCGGTACTGGAAACGCGCGAAAAAGTGTTACTGGAGAAACGGGCTGAACTGAGTAAGCTTGAAAAAAACTTTGAATCCTTAAATCTTGAACGCAGGCAGTTATTTGGCGTGGGGCATCCTGATGATGAAGAAATCCGACTGGAGAAAGTATCTACCGCAGCGGAATCTGTTGAGAAAAAAGCTCGACAAAGCTGGGAAAACGCCAAAAAACAGTTGCATGCAATTACTGTGCGAATAGCTGCGCTCAAATCGCGACTTGACAACAGAAACAACGAGCTTGAAGCATTGGAAACGACCTTTCTGGCGGCTTTGCGCGCGGCCGGATTTGCCGACGAGCAGCAGTTTGTTGCCAGCCGCCTGACGGTTGAAGATTTCCGTAAACTCAAAGCTGAAGAACGGGCGCTGGATGATCGACAGGGAGATATGCAGACGCGAAAAAAGGACAGGGAACGCCGTTTGTCCGTTGAATCAGAAAAACGTTTGACGGTGTTGACGCGCGAAACGCTGGAAACGGAGATCGGTGCGCTTGAAGCTTTGTTAACCCAACAGCGTGAAGCAATCGCTGAATTAAAGCTTAGACTTGCACAAAATCAGCAGGCTATGGAGCGGATCGGTGTAAAGCAAGCGGCAGTCAATGCGCAGAAAAAAGAATGTGATCGCTGGGAACAGTTGCATGCACTGATCGGCTCGGCTGACGGTAAAAAATACCGTAATTTTGCCCAGGGTCTGACGTTTGAATGGATGATCCGCCATGCCAACCGGCAATTGCAGAAACTGACCGATCGCTACTTGTTAATTCACGATCTGGAACAGCCGCTTGAATTGAATGTGATAGACAATTACCAGGCCGGAGAAATCAGAACCACAAAAAATTTGTCGGGAGGGGAAAGCTTTATTATCAGCCTGGCGCTGGCGTTGGGGCTGTCCAAGATGGCCAGCAACAATGTGCGTGTCGATTCTTTATTCCTTGACGAGGGTTTCGGTTCACTGGATGAAGAGGCGCTCGAAATCGCGCTTGATACGCTTGCCGGTTTGCGACAGGATGGCAAATTAATTGCTGTAATTTCTCACGTGCCTTTATTGAAAGAACGTATCGGCGTTCAGATTCAAGTGATCCCGTTGGCTGGGGGACGAAGCCGGCTGGCAGGTCCGGGATGCCGGCGTATTGAACAGTCATAGTCGGTAACCGATGTTCAGGCGCGTAGGTAATTTGAATCCCTTATCACGATTGCATACAATTTACGGGTGGAAGCAAAGTCAGAAAATACCATTTATCGCGGCCGTTTTGCGCCTTCACCAACAGGTCCGTTGCACTTCGGTTCGTTGGTGACGGCTTTGGGGAGTTATCTGGATGCAAAATCAAACAATGGTGAGTGGCTGGTCAGAATAGAGGATCTCGATCCACCGCGTGAAGTGCCAGGCGCGGCGCGCGATGTACTGGTTTTACTTGAAAAACTTGGTATGGAATGGGATGGTGAAGTTGTTTACCAGAGCCAACGTCATGATTTCTACCGTGCTGCGTTGGCTAAACTGAAAAAGCAGGCGCTGATTTATCCATGTTTTTGTTCACGCAAACAAGTGGCTGCTTCAAGACTGACCGGCATTGACGGTCCAGTCTATGCAGGTACCTGCCGCAGTGCGCCGGGCAAAGACCAGAACAGTGAGTTGCAAAAACGCAGTGCGGTCCGTGTAAAAACCGACATGCTATGTCTTGAGTTGACGGATCGGGTGCAGGGATTTTTGTCCCAGTGTATCGGTCAGGATATCGGCGATTTTGTGCTGCGTCGCGCCGATGGTGTGTTTGCGTATCAGTTGGCGGTGGTGGTTGATGACGCAGATCAATGTGTCACTCATGTTGTCCGGGGAGCGGATTTACTTGATTCGACCCCGCGACAGATTTTTTTGCAGCAGTTGCTCGGCTACCCGGTACCGGCATACATGCATCTACCGCTTGTTACGAACCAGCGCGGCGAAAAACTCAGCAAGCAAACCTTTGCTGCACCCGTAAGGCATTTCGATGTATTATCACAGCTGATGGCCGCATTGCGGTTTCTTGGTCAAAATCCGCCGCAAGGTTTGCTCGATAGCAATCTGGAAACATTTTGGCAATGGGCGGTTTTGCATTGGCAAACGGATAGCATACCGTCATCCGTTGCGTCCGGGAAATTTACTATCAAATAAAAGGAGCATGCGTGGCGTTACTACCATTTTATATACCTGGCAAAAAACGGATAAAAGTGGTGATAGCTGGCGGAGGTTATGCCGGTTTGGCGGCGCTGACGACTTTGAAGCGATTTGCCCCCGATACTGATATAACTTTGATTGACCCGGGCGATCAGCATCTCAAAATTACGCACCTGCATGAAACATTCCGCTATCCGTTATCGGATTTGCAGGTGCCGTTCAGCACCCTTGAAGAGCGCTTTGGTTGTCGACATATAAAGGCTTCACTTGCTGTAACAGATGAATTGTTACGGCAATGGCAGGATAATAGGTATCTTGCTGTCGGAGATGAATTCATCGAGTTTGATTATCTGGTTATAGCGATGGGTGCCGAATCTCGTCAGGCCGAACTGACTGAAAATGTGCTGACGTTGCAGCACTTCATGCAGAAAACCGGTCCCGAGTTGCTTGTTGAATGCCTGAAGACAAATGAGCAGAATCAACAGATCATTTCAGTTGTCGGTGCAGGCGCAACAGGTATACAGTTTCTGTTTGAAATCAGACAGTTCTTAAGTGGACAGAAAATCAATGCACAATTGCAGTTGATTTATTCGGGTGACCGGGTACTGACGCAGTTTCCGCAAGGTTTCGATACCTATGTGCAATCCTGTATGCAGGATATGCGCATCAAGGGCGTGCCCAATGCACGCTATCATGGTCAGGCAGGCGATCAAATACAGCTTGAAGACAAAGAGACGGGGCAATTGTATGAGCTGCCGTCGGACCTGACACTGCTTTTTCTGGGAAAAAAACAGAAAATGGTGATGTCCGCAAACTTGTTTGGTCAGGCTGTAGTCAGCAAACAAACGTTGAGCAATATTTTTATTGCAGGTGATTGTTCTGTTTATGAATCCCTGGGGTCGAATGTGCAGTCTGCACAATCAGCTGTTCGCAAGGGCAAACTGGTCGGCCGTAATATTTTGCGTCATTCGGGATTATTGGCTATTCTAGAACCTTATCTGCATCATGATATCGGGTATGTGGTCAATCTGGGCCCTGTGGATGCTGTCGGCTGGCTGGTTACAGAAGGTAATATTGTTACAGGTATCCCCGCATTGACCATCAAGGAGTTGGTCGAGGCGCAATATGATCTATTATTGAGAGGGATAGATACGTATGTGGTATAAGAATTTAACGCAGGAGACTATTTATGTTCGGTTTACTAAAACAGACCCCAGTCGTTGGTAAAGCCAACGCACTGATTCATAGTCCGTCTGAGAAACTGTTTAATTTTATTGGTGTAGAGCTGCTCGACAATTATCCGCGATGGTCACCGGAGGTCAAGGAGCTCGAAAATCTGACAGATGGTCCCATCAAGAAAGGTACGCAATGTCGTCAGGTACGTGTTGATCAGGGGAACCGCTCAGAATCGACATTTAAAGTCACTGTGTTCGATCCCGGAGAACGTGTATGTTTTGAAGGTGTTTCGAATCCTTATCGGTGTGATTATCTGATTGAAACAGTAGATGAGAAAAACAGTCGAATAACTTTTGTTTTTGAATTGCTTGATCTGGAGTTGCATATGAAGCCTTTTGAAAAGCTGATTCGTATAGCCGTTCAGGACGGTACAGAAAGAACTGTGCATAATATCAAAAAAATCATTGAGGCAGAATCTGAACAATAAAAAAGCCTTGATTGTGATTTAGGCGTTATGCTGCGTATAGCTTGTATATAAACTTGGAGAAAATTATGGACTTTATAGTTGAAAAAGATCCTGGGCTGATTCCGCAGGTATTATCCAAAATTCTTGACTCGTGTATTAATGGCGTTTCATTGGCTGATCCCGATCTGGAAGATATGCCGCTGGTTTATGTTAACAAGGCATTTGAGAGTATTACGGGTTATTCTCAAGAAGAGACCCTGGGAAAAAACTGTCGTTTTCTGCAAGGCGAGGATAGAGACCAGGAACAGGTTGCAAAATTACGTGAAGCGATTAAAAACAAGGAAACGGTTGAAGTAACGCTCAGAAATTACAAGAAAAACGGGGAATTATTCTATAACCACCTGAAAATGATGCCATTGTTCGACTCTAATGGTAATCTGCTTTACTTCCTCGGTGTGCAGTATGATGCAACCGAACAGGTCAAAGCCGAAGAGGAAATCAGGCAATTGAAAGAAAAACTTGCAGCGCGCGGGAACTGACACAATTTTGGGTGCAATTGTTGAATTCTTTTCCAAAAATTTGGAGCGGTCTTTCAAAAAGCCTTGAATACCAGCGCGGGTTTGCAGGCAAAAGGACTGGTCAAATCGTGGCTGAAAGAGTATGATTGCCGTTTTTCGGGGAGGTGTGGCCGAGTGGTTTAAGGCAGCAGTCTTGAAAACTGCCGTAGGGGTGACTCTACCGTGAGTTCGAATCTCACCGCCTCCGCCAATTCTATGTCCGTAGTCATCCGGGCTAATCCATAAAACCTAATAAATAAAGCAAGTTATTAGGTTTTCATTTACGTACTATTCCTTAATTATCCGCTTGTATCCAACTTAAACGAACCAACGCACAGGGTACTGCAGGTGTTCCGGTATGGTGTTGTGACTGGCCGTTGTAGCCGTGACCCGGCCGCCGGTCTGAAGGGCAATTGACACCGCGCAAGAAAAAGAATCAGGCAGCGGTAAAGTCTGATGAACTGCCGGAACTGTTACGGGCAATATCAACCTATGAAACGATTGGTGACAGACAAACACAATTGGCTTTGCAACTACTGGCATTAACTTTTGTTCGTACCAATGAACTGATAGGCGCAGTCTGGACAGAATTCGACCTGGATAATGCTATATGGATAGTTCCGGCTGAGCGCATGAAAATGCGCAACGAGCATGTTGTTTCACTATCCAGTCAGGCAATGAAAATAATCGCTGAATTAAAAACCATGGCAGGCAATAGCCGTTACCTGCTCTGCCTGGGCGCAAACAAAATAAGCCGGTCAGTAATAACACGATGCTTTTTGCCCTGTATCGCCTGGGGTATAAAGGTAAGATGATCGGGTACGGATTCAGGGCGGTAGCATCCACCGTTTTAAATGAAACCGGATTCAATCCTGATGCAATTGAACGCCAGATAGTGCATTGTGAAAGCAATGAATTACGGGGTGCATATAACCTGGCATAATATTTGCCGGAGCGTATAAAAATGATGACCTGGTGGAGTGACTATCTTGAGGGTTTAGAGAAAGGTGCCAGCGTCATACCAATGTTCAAAGAATCCGGGTCATGGTTTTTCAAATTCGACTTTTAATAAATTTTTAGTAAGCATTTTTTGCAGTAATTTTGTGGTCAATAATTCCTGCTCCATGTTTTTTGGTCGGGCAAGACGAGCGGAATGATTATTAATTCAAATATTCAATGTGTTATCGTTGACAGACTTTTTGCATAGTTTTGGCTGATTTCCCTCGAAAATGCCGCGAAACAATTCCTCTGCTGCATTTCTTACGACCATTCTGAAATCAAAATTATTGACAAGTATCAGTGGCGTAATATTTGAATTTAGAAAAGAGTGTCGTTTTATTCTTTGTTTGTTATCTGGCTAACTTAAGCAATTAGGTATAGTGGCAAAAAAATAAAAATACTTGCCTATCACGTGCTTCGTAGAGCGATGCTTGTTTACACAGCAAGACCAAAATTCTGGTTAATCTACACATGATCATTAATACGTAAGGGAAAATAATGAGAGTTAACTTACCGATAACAGCCACAGAATATCCAATCTATGATGACACGCTGATTTTATCAACCACTGATACCAAAGGCCGTCTTACCTATGTAAACCCTACTTTTATAGAGGTAAGCGGATTTACAAAAGAAGAGCTCATAGGCAAAGCACATAATATTGTTCGCCACCCTGATATGCCGCCACAAGCTTTTGAGGATTTGTGGAAAACGCTTAAAGCTGGTTTACCCTGGACGGGGCTGGTTAAGAATCGTCGTAAAAATGGTGATTATTACTGGGTGTTAGGCAATGCAACGCCTTTGATTGATAACGGCAAGATTATTGGGTATTTGTCAGTACGCACCAAACCACCACAGGGAGTTGTAGAAAGAGCAGAGCCTATTTACCGCCAGTTACTGGATGGCAAGGCAAAAAATATCAAAATTGAAAAGGGTAAAATAGTTCGAACTGATTTTGTCGGTAAAGTGAAGTCATTTTTCAGAATGACAGTCAATAAACGTATCGCATTCTTTGCTGCCATTTCTGCTTTATTTTTGGTAATTGCGAGTGGTACCACCTGGTGGGGGATAGCACAAGATACCGTGCCTTCATGGTTGGGTGGTTTTCTTGTAGGACTAACATTGTGTGGCTTAATGTTAATATCAATAATGGCCGGATACATAATTAAAAATACTGTTTCTCCGCTACGGCAAGCAATTAACATTGCCAATACGCTGGCGGCTGGAAATCTTAGTGTGCAAATTCCATTGTCTACTCGTCATGATGAATTCAGTGAACTAACAAATGCGCTTAGGCAAATGGGAATAAATTTAAGGGCAACAGTAGCGGATGTTCATTTAAATTCGATGTCTGTACGCCATGCGGCGCAGGATATTGCTGCTGGTAACATGGATTTGTCTCAGCGTACCGAGGAACAGGCGTCTTCTCTTGAAGAAACATCTGCCAGCATGGAAGAACTTACATCAACAGTCAGTCAAAATACTGAAAGCGCACACCAGGCTTGTCAACTGGCCGTCAATTCCGGCCAGATAACAAAGAGAGGCGGTGCGATGATGCAAAATGCCATTTCAAAAATGTCTTCTATTAGTGAAAGTTCCAGCAGAATCGCAAACATTATTAATGTGATAAATGAAATAGCATTCCAAACCAACATTCTTGCTTTAAACGCCGCTGTTGAAGCTGCACGTGCCGGTGAACATGGTCGCGGTTTTGCGGTGGTTGCTTCTGAAGTACGTAACTTGGCCCAAAGAAGCGCGACAGCCGCTAAGGATATTAAAAACTTAATCGATGGTTCAATTAAAAATGTAGATGAAGGTGCAGAGTTAATCAATCAAATGGGTGCGACCATGGAAGAAATCACCAATTCTATTAATCGTGTAACCAATGTTATGACAGAAATTTCAGATGCGTCACGCGAGCAGCGATCTGGCATTGAGCAAATCAATCAAGCTGTTGCACAAATGGATCAAGTAACTCAGCAAAATGCTGCCCTAGTTGAAGAGTCGGCTGCCGCTGCGGATATACTCAGGCAGCAAGCAGTGGAGCTGGAAGGCGCAATTTCAATCTTCAAGATTGGGCTGAGCGCAAGTAATTCTTCATATGCCGATGTTGTTCAACTGCCTTCTGGCAACACTTCCCAAAAATATAATAAACAATCAAGATCAAGAGCAGCTTAAAAAAACAGTATCCTAATACCTGGATCAATTTTTTACGTAACCCGGTAAAATAGGTGAAAGTGATCTATCCCATATTAATAGAGCATGGCGGCAAAGACGCCGCGTGGGAGTGATTGTTCCTGATTTGCCGGGATACTTTTCTGCTTCGGATAACGAGGCTGATATTCTTAATAATGCACATGAAGCGATTACGTTGCATTTTGAATCACTGGATCATATACCAGTACCTTCAAGGCTGAGTGATATAGATGCAAATGGTCTGATTACTCGGCAAGTTGAAGTGGAATTGCCCTGATGCGGGGTGTTTGCAAGCCGTACTATCGAAGAACTCAAGACGAAAAAAGCCGACCGGAAATAGATGTAATTCCGGCCGGTCTGAAGATGTTACGAATATCTTTTCTGGCATGTAGCGGCATATATTCACATGCCTTTAGCAATTAATTGATCTGTTTTAAATGGCTAGAGTTTAGAGCGAGCTTACTCCTCCAGGCTAATATTTTTTAGCCTGTTTTAGCTAGTCGCCCTATGTTTTTTCCTTTTGTTACGCAGTCTTA
>NZ_FOIA01000040.1 GCF_900111605.1 Nitrosomonas marina
TAAGACTGCGTAACAAAAGGAAAAAACATAGGGCGACTAGCTAAAACAGGCTAAAAAATATTAGCCTGGAGGAGTAAGCTCGCTCTAAACTCTAGGTATTCTCTACAAATTCAACAGCCGTGCCGCGATACCCGGCATCACCTGAAAATGCTTCAAATGTCGGACATTTCTCGACGACGCTCTTTAATACATCGCAACCGGCCTTGGTATCATGTATGTTAGCAGCATGCACAATTACCTGAACAAGATTTCCCATAGTATCCACCACAATATGGCGTTTGCGCCCTTTGGTTTTCTTTCCGCCATCAAATCCGCGCCCCTCACTGGCACCAATGGTTTTCACGCTTTGCGAGTCAATCAAACCATAGCTCGGCGTTGTTTTTTTGCCGTTTTTTTTCGATGTTCCCGATTCAATTGATCCATCACTTTTTCCCAAACGCCACCGCGATTCCATTGGCTATAGTGATCGTAAACCGTTTTCCACGGTGGAAACTCCTTGGGCAACAGTCGCCACTGGACTCCGGTCTTATTCAGATAGAAAATGGCGTTGACTATAGTGCGCTTGGTATGTTTCGCACCTGCACCGCCTCGATTATCTACCGGATCAAAAAAATGCTTGATTAACTTCCATTCTTCATCAGAAACATCGCTGTCATACATTATCTTAACAAGTAACTTTATATTAAAACCATTATTCTGATGATAAATAGTGCGTTTTTCGCCAGACAGCTTCTAAATTCATTACCTCAAACTCACTCGGTGTCAGTGTATTGATTAACTGCTCAACATCCGAACGTTTGATGGTGATTTTATTTAATAGCTTGGCATACATTTTCTGGCTTAGAAAAATGTTGCCGTTAAGTACTTCGCGTATGGCGTTGATCAATACCTCGCCGGATTCCTGCTTCATTACATAGCCTCGTGCACCCGCCTGTAAAGCCCTTTCTGCATAGATCTCATCATTATTCATGGAAACAAAAAGCACAGGTAACGCAGGATACAGAGACTGAATGTCCTTGATTATTTCAAATCCCGATATGATTTTGAACGTTACGGCAAGCAGCACAATATCCACCTGACAGCCCTGTTTTAAAAAGCTTATTGCTTCGCAACCGTCTTTGGCTTCAGCACAAACCGCCATGTCAGGCTAAAGATTGACAAGTATGGCGATGCTTTGCCGCATCATGGCATGACCGTCCACCAGCATTACTTTTCGACTTTGACATACTGAAACATTCGTATTAATACGGCATTTTATGTTTTGTATTTGCCGTTGCCAGTTTTCCATGATTCAAGAACCGGCCGCATATAAAAAATGGTTACTGTTTTTGCCTGATACACGTTGCGTAGCGTTCGTGGAAGCATGATTTACTCGCTTTTGTTGTTTGAAAATGGGTTTGGTTTGCAAATCGCAAAAACGGATTTGAACCTGAAATAGCAGGATGGATAATTGACATGACACCATACAGCATTTTAAGTATGATGGATGTGTAGCTTGCGCTGGTATTTGGGACAACAAATTAAGGAGCTTTGCATGTATAAGAAAATTGTTGTTGCAGTTGATGGGAGTGAAACTGCCCAGCAGGCTTTAGGTGAGGCAGAAAATATTGCAAAAACGTATAATGCAGAACTGCGTATCGTACATGCAATCGTTCTGACTATGGGTGGTGATCTGGAGGCAGACAAAAAAACAGGCCAGAACATTATTGATCATGCCAAATCCATTGTAAAACTGCCGAATGTGGAAACACAATTACTGATTTCCGAATCTGGATTCGGCTTGATTGGTATTATTGAGACTATTGCCGCTGCGGTTGCAGACTGGGATGCTGATCTGGTTGTCGTTGGAACAGCGAATCGCCGTGGATTGAAGCGGTTCCTGATAGGCTCCGTTGCGGAGCAGCTTATTACTCAGGTTGACGCATCCATTTTGCTGGTTCGGCCGACCAAAACTTGATGATGAGAATTGGCTGTTCTTTTCAGATTCCTCTGTTGCCGGCAGGCATCGGCTTCGATGATGACACGATGTTTGCCGGCCATTTTTTTTATAAACGCCGCTATCGAACAATTCGAGACTGAACTATGGCATAGCTGGACGTTGCTTATACATTTTTGATAGCGATTTTCTTAACGCCGGATTTACCGGTTTCCTTGCGCGGTATGTTGATTGTCAGCAGACCTTTATCCATGTTTGCCTGAATAGCATCAATATCCGCATCGTCTGGTATCGCGAGTACTCGTTCAAATGCGCCATAGCGGCATTCCCTGCGGTAATAGTGCTTGTTTTTGTCTTCCTGTTGCTCTTGCTTGCTTCCCTTGATTACCAGCACTCGATCTTTTAATTCAATTGACAAATCATCCTGTGACAGTCCGGGTGCCTCAAGCGTAATCGTATATTGCCTGTCATCGCTCGCGATATTAATGCTGGCTCTAAAGGTCTGCGCTGAATCATCAGAAAAAAACTGGTTCAAAAATTCTGATCGCGAATGTAATGGCAGACCAGAACCGCGAAAGGCGTCATCAAACAGGCGATCAATTTCCCGGTGCAGCTGATTCAGATTGTTGATATGTGAAACTGGTGATAGTGACTGATTATCTGATTTAACCGGAATAACATCCTGTTTGTGGCTTTCGGGTTCTTCATGCTTAAACCAGTTCCAGGGATACAGTTTTTGAAAATCCATGTTTCATTCTCCTCTCGGTCACATTGATAAAAACATATCCAGCAATATTCATAAACTTAATTTGAAAATAGGGGTTTATGAATTTTTTTCAATATGCCGGTACGGACTGATGCACCAAACGGTACTATTTCAGGGCAGCGCTGTGGTACCCATCAGATACCGGTCGCATTCACGTGCAGCGCCGCGCCCTTCGTAAATGGCCCAGACCACCAGGCTTTGGCCGCGGCGCATGTCGCCGGCTGCGAAAATGCCTGCTATATTGGTTGCATATAGACCTTCGTCTGCTTTGATATTCGTGCGTGCATCGCGTTCAAGAGCCAGTTGATCCGCAATTGTATCTTCGGGACCAAGAAACCCCATTGCCAGCAGCACCAGATCAGCCGGCCATGTTTTTTCACTATTCGGAATTTTTTTGGGAAAAAACCGGCCATTTTCATCCTGCGCCCATTCAATGTTGACAGTGTGTAGTGTTTTGACGTGGCTGTTGTCGTCTCCTGCAAACTGTTCAGTCATGATCAGATAGTTGCGTGGGTCATCGCCAAAGCGGGCTGCCGCTTCTTCCTGTCCGTAATCGAGGCGGTAGACTTTAGGCCATTCAGGCCAGGGATTGTCGGGTTGGCGCGTATCCGGTGGTCGGGCCATGATCTCAAATTGAGTAACGCTTTTGCAGCCATGGCGCATTGCTGTTGCCACACAGTCGGTGCCTGTATCTCCGCCGCCAATTACGATCACATGTTTGTTTTTTGCTGAAATTTCCATCTTGCTGTTGGAATCGTTGTCCAGCAGGTGCCTGGTATTGGCATGAAGAAAATCGATGGCAAAGTGAATTCCTTCAAGATTGCGCCCTTCGATGGCCAGATCGCGCGGCCGGGTCGCACCGCAACACAGTACCACGGCGTCAAATTCCTCGCGTAGTGCAGTTGCGGGAAAACCATCCGTGCCAATGGCTGCGCCGGTGATAAACTGAATGCCTTCCTGAGCCATTAGCTCGACGCGCCGTTGTACAACTGTCTTGTCGAGTTTCATATTCGGGATACCGTACATGAGCAGGCCGCCGATCCGGTCGGCGCGTTCATATACTGTTACCAGGTGGCCGGCGCGATTCAGCTGGGCAGCACATGACAGACCGGACGGACCTGAGCCGACAACGGCCACTTTTTTTCCGGTACGGTACTGCGGCGGTTCAGGGACAATCCAGCCTTCTTCAAACCCCTTGTCTGCAATCGCCTGCTCAATGGTTTTAATGGTGACTGGCGGTTCGATAATACCCAGCACACATGAGCCTTCACAGGGGGCAGGGCATACCCGTCCGGTAAATTCGGGAAAATTATTTGTTTTATGCAAGCGTTCCAGCGCCTGTTTCCAGAGCCCGTGGTATACCAGATCGTTCCACTCCGGAATCAGATTGTTGATCGGACACCCTGAGGCCATACCGCTGATCAGGGTGCCGGTATGACAAAATGGTACACCGCAATCCATACAGCGGCCGGCTTGTGTTTTGAGTTCCTGCGCCGGAAGGTGCGTGTGAAATTCATGCCAGTCGCGAATCCGTTCCAGTGGCGGCCGGTTTTCAGGTAGCTCGCGCTGATATTCTATAAATCCGGTGGGTTTACCCATTTCACTGTCGCCTCCTGTTGTTGAGCTAGTACTCTATCAATATGATATTGCCAGGTACAGCGTTTCCGTGGTGTTATGGAGCAAGGCACAAGTACGCGGGAAAGGATTATTCCCTTTTCAAGTACTGTAACACGGCTGCAGGACACCACGGTAACGCCCTGTGGGTGAGCTTGTCAGCGTCCATGGACTACGTTGTGTCTTTTGGTAATAGAACGACTATTTCCTGCAAGACACGCCTTGCCATGAACACTGACAAGCTCACTGAACCCAGCAATATCATATTGATAGAGTACTAGTTCAGTTCATGCTAATTTCCGCTGATGCGCGCCATATCGTTTTTATTGTCCTCAAAGGCAGCCATTATGGCTTTTTCACCTGTCATACCCGCATTTTTTGCGCGTGCGATCGCGTCCAGCATGCGCCGATAATCTTTTGGCATGACCTTGATAAATCTGTACATGGTTTCCGTCCACTCCGCCAGAATCTTTTCTGCGCGTTTACTAAAGGTTGCGGCAGCATGTTGCGCGATCATGCGTTTGACTGTTTCGATATCATCTTCGTTCAGCTTCTCAAGAGCTACAGTTTCAAGATTGCACAGACGGTGAAAAGTTTCGTGTTCGTCATAGACATACGCAATCCCGCCTGACATGCCAGCGGCGAAATTTCGTCCGGTCGATCCGAGAACCACGACACAGCCGTTGGTCATGTATTCACAGCCGTGATCGCCAAGACCTTCGATGACAACATGCGCGCCACTATTACGCACACAAAACCGTTCGCCGGCCATGCCGCGGATGTAGGCTTCTCCTCCTGTGGCGCCATAAAAAGCCACATTGCCGACAATCATATTGTGCTCGGGTACAAATGTGGATTGTGATGGCGGATACAGAATCAGCTTGCCGCCGGATAGCCCCTTGCCAAAATAATCGTTGGCGTCTCCTTCCAGTTCCAGCGTCAGACCGGGCGGTATAAACGCGCCAAAACTTTGCCCGGCGGAACCCTGAAAGCGGAAAAAAATGGTATCTTCCGGCAAGCCGTCCGGGCCGAATCGCCGAGTGATTTCGCTGCCCAGCATCGTCCCGACTACACGATTGGTGTTGCGTATGGACAAAGCGGCCTTTACATTTTCCCGGCGTTCCAATGCTGGTTCAGCCAAATCCAGCAGCGCCAGGTTATCGAGCGCATTCTCGAGTCCGTGGTCCTGCGGTATCTGGCAAAAATGTCCTACTTCAGGCCCGACCGAGGGTTGGTACAGGATCTGCGAAAGATCCAGCCCCTTGGCTTTCCAGTGATTCACCGGCTGTCTGGCTTCAAGTCGATCGGTGCGGCCGATCATTTCACTGATCGTACGAAAACCCAGTTGCGCCATTATTTCACGAACTTCCCGGGCGATGAAATACATGAAATTGACGACATGTTCCGGATTACCGGTGAAGTTTTTGCGTAGTGACGGATTCTGCGTAGCTACGCCGACCGGACAGGTGTCGAGATGACAGACCCGCATCATAATGCAGCCCATAGCAACCAGTGCGGTGGTGGCAAAGCCGAATTCTTCAGCGCCCAGCAATGCCGCGATCACAACATCGCGCCCGGTTTTTAACTGACCGTCGGCTTCAACCACAATACGGCTGCGCAGATTGTTCAGCAGCAGTGTCTGGTGTGTTTCCGCCAGCCCGAGTTCCCAGGGTAAGCCTGCATGCTTGATACTGGTCAGCGGCGATGCGCCGGTACCGCCGTCATGGCCGCTAATCAATACAACATCTGCATGTCCCTTGGCTACTCCTGCAGCAATGGTGCCGACACCGGCTTCGGATACCAGTTTGACGCTGATGCGGGCATGCCGGTTTGCATTTTTCAGATCGTGTATCAGTTGCGCCAGATCTTCAATTGAGTAAATGTCATGATGGGGCGGAGGTGAGATCAGTCCGACGCCCGGTGTCGAATAGCGTACTTTGGCAATCCAGGGATATGCCTTGCGGCCCGGCAGTTCACCGCCCTCACCGGGTTTGGCGCCTTGCGCCATTTTGATCTGCAGTTCTTTTGCCTGGGTCAGATATTGACTGGTGACGCCAAAACGCGCTGACGCTACCTGTTTGATGGCGCTGTTGCGTGAGTCGCCGTTGGCATCAGGAATATAACGGGCCGGATCTTCCCCGCCTTCGCCGGTATTGCTTTTACCGCCGATTCGATTCATCGCAATGGCCAGTGCTTCGTGCGCTTCCTGACTAATTGACCCGTAGGACATCGCGCCGCTTTTAAACCGCTTGACAATGTTTTCCACCGGCTCTACCGATTCGATCGAAACCGGATTGTTCGCGTGTTTCAGCTCAAGCAGGCCACGCAAAGTAGCCATTCGCCGGGACTGATCATTAATCAGGGTACTGTATGCTTTAAACGTCGAATAATCACCGTTGCGGCAGGCTTTTTGCAACAGATGTATGGTTTTTGGGTTAAACAGATGCAATTCACCGTCTTTGCGATACTGATACTGACCGTAGACATCCAGTGCGGCTCGGTCAGCAGGCAGCGACGGGAAAGCCCGCGCATGCTGCTGCACTGCCTCCCGGGCGATTTCCGCCAGGCCGATGCCGCCAACCCGAGAAACCGTCCAGGTGAAGTACCGGTCAATCAGCGCCTGTTTCAGCCCGACAGCTTCAAATATTTGTGCGCCGCAGTAGGACTGCACCGTCGAGATGCCCATTTTCGACATTACTTTTACGATACCTTTGACAGTGGCCCGGTTAAATTGATTTACTGCATCTTGATACTGAATACCGGGTAACATGTCTTCTTGGATCATATCGTTCAGGCATTCATAGGCCATGTAGGGGTTGATCGCCTGCACGCCATAGCCCAGCAACAGACAGAAGTGGTGAACCTCGCGCGGTTCGCCGGATTCCAGAACCAGCCCAACGCGCATTCGGGATCCGCTGCGGATTAAATGATGGTGCAGCGCTGCACAGGCCAGCAAGGCTGGAATCGGCGCGTGATCCGTGTCAATCTGTTTATCTGACAGAATCAGGATGGTTGCACCGGCGGCGATTGCCTGATCTGCGCTATCGAACAGTGCATTCAATGCCTGCTCGAGCGTTTCTCCGTTGCCAGTTGCCTTGAACAGGATCGGTAATGTTGCGCTCACCAGTCCGTGTCTGTTGAGCTGGCGCAGTTTGGTTATGTCCGTGTTTTTCAGGATCGGGGAATCGAGCCTGAGTCGGCGGCAGTTATCGGCGTCCGGCCGCAATAAATCGCTGTCGCATCCCAGGGTTAGCGTGGTAGCGGTAATCAGTGCTTCACGAATCGGGTCGATGGGCGGGTTGGTGACCTGGGCAAAAAGCTGCTTGAAGTAACTGTACAGTAACTGAGGCTGGTCGGACAGTACCGCAAGCGGTGTATCCGTCCCCATCGATCCGATAGGCGGTACGCCGTGTGTCGCCATCGGCCCGATGATCAGACGCAAATCTTCAAAACTGTAACCAAAGGCCAGTTGTCGCTGTAGCGTTGCCCGGTGATCACAGACTGGCGCTGGATCCGGAGCAGCCGGCATATCATCGATATGCAGCAGATTTTCGTCCAGCCATTCGCGGTATGGACGCGCCGTGGCAATTGACTGTTTCAGCTCTTCGTCACTGATAATCCGTTGCAGATGGGTATCGACCCATAGCATCCTGCCAGGCTTCAGTCGACGCTTTTCCAGTATTCGGTCAGGCGGCACGTCGAGCACGCCGACTTCGGACGCCATGATCACCAGATCGTCCTTGGTGATGTAATAACGTGACGGTCTTAAACCATTGCGATCGAGCATGGCGCCAACGCCGGTGCCATCGGTAAAGGCGATGGATGCCGGTCCATCCCATGGTTCCATCAGGCAGCTGTGATAGGCATAGAATGCACGTTTCTCGGCATTCATGCTCTGATGGTTTTCCCAGGGTTCAGGGATCATCATCATCATTGCATGGGGCAGGCTGTAACCGTTCAAAGCGAAAAATTCCAGACAATTATCGAATTTGGCCGAATCACTGCCGTCCGCCTGGATTACAGGCAGCAGTTTGGGCAAATCATCGCGGAAAAAATCCGAGTCGAGCATGGATTGACGGGCGCGCATCCAGTTCTCATTTCCTCGCAGTGTATTAAATTCCCCGTTGTGGATCGTAAAACGGTTAGGATGCGCGCGTTCCCAGCTTGGAAATGTATTGGTACTGAAGCGCGAATGAACCAGACCCAGCGCTGATTTGATCGCAGGATCGGAAAGATCGGGATAAAAGGTGACGACCTGCCGTGGCGTGAGCATGCCTTTATAGATGATTGTGCGGCAGGACAGGCTGGGTAGATAAAAATACTGTCCGCCGTCAATTTTCCCGTAACGAATGGTATTTTCAGCCCGACGTCGAATCACGTATAGTTTGCGTTCGAAAGCCTGGTCGTCCGGCAATCCGTCATGCCGGCCGATAAAAAGCTGGCGAATGAAAGGTTCGCATGAACGGGCGGTTGCTCCCAGATGAAAATTGTCAGTCGGCACACTTCGCCAGCCAAGCAAATGCAGTCCTTCCTGTCGAACGATTTCCTCCAGGCGCTTTTCACAGAGATGGCGCTGGTCTCTGTCCGGCGGCAGGAAAACCATACCGACACCGTATTGCCCCGGACCGGGCAGCTGAAAACCGAGACCTTCACAGGCCTTCTGCAGATACGCATGAGGGATTTGCAGCAGAATGCCGGCTCCGTCGCCGGTATTCTCCTCGGAACCGCATGCGCCGCGATGATCGAGGTTTTGCAATACTGTCAGTGCCTGTTCGACAATTTGATGAGAGGCCTCACCCTTTATACTGACGACAAAGCCGATACCGCAGCTGTCATGTTCGAAAACGGGGTCGTAAAGCCCCTGTTTGCAAGGAATACCGTTTAGTATCATGTTCGCATCCCTTCTGTTTTCAGTGAGTTTTGAAATGTCCGGCAAGCGGTGCATACAACACGACTGTGCGGACATTCGAGTGATTATTATCCACTTTTTTTACAGTAATGGATATTGTTTGATAGCACGCTTTGCGTAATTGAAAATGGCTGTTTGCAGTTAGACCGCAAACAGCCATTAATATCACATGGATAGCGTACTAAATTATTTAAACGTTTCGATTTTCGACCACTGCCCCGCGTTGATGATCAGCGCAGTTCTGCGGTTTTGGTTCGATTGCTGTGTAAACCCTATTGAACCGGAACCTTGAATTCTTTCAGCAAATTTACAATATATTTTCCCGGAATTGCATAGCTGATTCCGCTGGGTGCTGATAACGCCGCTTCCTTGCTGCCTTTGACATACACCATGTTGATAATGCCATAGACTATCCCGGTATCGGGGTCGTACAATGGACTGCCGCTGTTGCCCGGGTAGGCTACGCCGTCGAGCTGAAAGACCAGAAAGGGAGATTGCAGCTGTCTGATCAGTTTTGCATCCAGCTGTGTTGTATTGTGTGCAGGTCTGATTATGGGTGTGATGGAAGAAATAATTGCCTGATGGGTAACCGGATAAAAGCCAAGTATCATACCGATAGGAAAACCGGTATAAGCCATTCTTCTGCCTTCACGGATAGTGTCCGACTCTCCCAGCTGCATAACGGGCAATGTGGTCCCGCTGATTTTCAGTAAAGCGATGTCATGCGCCTTGTCGACGGAAATAATGGTAGCATCCCGAAGATCAGGCTTATTATCCTGTCCGGTGATGACAACATATTTCTCCTTTTTTTCCAAATCCAGTGATTCGGGTATAACATGAGCATTGGTGACGACGTGCAGGCCATCACCAACGACAAAGCCCGTACCTTTGAAGGTTATGGGCGGCGTGTTCATTTTCTGGTATGTGCCAATACCGACAATCGCCGGCTTGACCCTGGTAATGGTTTCTTCCAAGTGAGCATTGCTGTCAGATGATAAAATGAACAGACTGGCTGCAGTAAAAAAGAGCAATATTTTCCGGTCGCCGTATATAAATAATCGCTGAATGAAGGATGTTATTAATAAACAATTCATAATAAAAAAACTGTATTTCAGTCATGATAGATAAACTGGAAAATCATAAACCTAAATGACAAACAATGCCTAATATTTTGTTACCAGGGTTAAAAAAATGCACTATATACAACAACCTCAGGATACAGGCACAGTATGACGGCATGCTATTTTTTTAAATTTTATTTCATATGATTGTACGAACCCGATTTGCACCCAGCCCGACCGGTTATCTACATATCGGTGGTGCGCGCACTGCGCTGTTTTCCTGGGCTTATGCACGCAAGCATGGTGGTAAATTTGTATTGCGCATTGAAGATACGGATCTTGAGCGTTCTACCAAAGCGTCGATTCAGGCCATTCACGAGGGTATGTCCTGGCTGGAGCTGGATTACGACGAGGGACCTTTTTACCAGATGGAACGATTGCAGCGTTATCAGGAAGTAGCGCAGCAACTACTGGAAAACGGCCAGGCGTATTATTGTTATGCGAGCAAGGAAGAACTGGAACAAATGCGGCAACAGCAGCTTGCGGTCGGTCTGAAGCCTAGATATGACGGGCGCTGGCGTGATTCCAAACAGACGCCGCCAGCAGACGTCAAACCGGTTATTCGTCTCAAAAACCCGTTGTCGGGTTATGTGTCATTTAACGACCTCATTAAAGGTAAAATCTCTGTTGCTAATCAGGAACTTGATGATCTGGTGCTGATCCGTAGCGATGGAATTCCCACCTATAACTTCAGCGTGGTACTGGACGATCTCGATATGAATATCACACACGTGATCCGGGGAGATGACCATGTTAATAATACGCCCCGGCAAATCAATATTCTGAAAGCACTGGACGCCGGCTTACCCGAATATGCACATGTACCCATGATACTGGGCGCAAACGGTGAACGGCTGTCCAAACGTCATGGCGCAGTATCGGTGACCCAGTATCGTGATGACGGCTATCTGCCTGAAGCACTGGTCAACTACCTGGCAAGACTGGGCTGGTCTCACGGCGATGAAGAAATATTCAGCCGCGAACAACTGGTTGAATGGTTCGATCTGGCATCAATCAGCCGCTCACCGGCCAAATTCAATCCTGAGAAACTGCACTGGCTAAACCAGCAATACCTGAAAAAAACGGACAGCAACCGTCTGGCCGGGCTGGTCAAACCTTTTTTGTCGAGAGACGATTGCAATTTCGATCAGGGCCCTGATTTGATCGCGGTTATTGATTTGCTGAAAGAAAGAGTCAACACGGCAGAAGAGCTGGCTGACGCTGCCGTGTTCTTCTTTCGCCCGCTTGAGCCTTCCGAGGAGCTGCGACAGCAGTTTTATACCCTGGAGAGTAAAACGATATTATCGGAATTGTTGAAAAAACTGATTCAACTGGAAAACTGGAGCCGGGATGCGATCCACCAGGCGATCAAGGAGACCGTAAAAGAGCAGGGCGTCAAGTTTCCAAAAGTCGCCATGCCGCTGCGGGTTATGGTGACCGGTGAAGTGCATACACCTTCAATTGACGCCATACTGGAATTGCTGGGACGCGATGAAACGCTCAAGCGTATGACCGTCCAGATGGATAAATTTATGGATTCATAGACATGGAATTGCTTTACTTTGACAACATGCATCAGTATAATCCTTGTTCCTTTGATCAGGGGGTATAGCTCAGCTGGGAGAGCGCTTGCATGGCATGCAAGAGGTCAGCGGTTCGATCCCGCTTATCTCCACCAGTTTTTAAAAGCTAGCGCTATATTCACACTAGGTCCCCATCGTCTAGAGGCCTAGGACATCGCCCTTTCACGGCGGTAACAGGGGTTCGAATCCCCTTGGGGACGCCATATAAAACAAATGCTTATAATAAATCAGGAGTGTTTGTTTTTTTTGGTGCGTAATCCGTGGAAATAAAACCTTAGAAAATTCTCAATGAGAATTATTATTTCCAATTTTTATGCCGCACAAGTAACCGATTAAGCTCATCTCGATAAAATAGCCATTTCGGCATGCATTGTTCCTTCAACAGTACCCTCATAGGTGTGGGGTGAGATTGCGGTGCCTGTCAGCACCAAACCCGTATGTGAACAAATGACCGGTTATCCAATCGGCTCTGTTCCTTTGTTCAGCAAGGCAAGATATTGACTGTACACAAAGACCTTGTGCCGTTCTTTCCCGGTGATTTCTTTCACAACACCAAGTTCTTCCAGCGTAGACAGATTGCGCAGAACGGTCGGCAATGAGATATCGCAAGCGGCTTTAATTTTTGCTGTTGTGGTGATCGGGTTGTTTTGCAGGTAATTGTGGATGGTCAGCAACGCTGCCGTGGCTTTGCCGGATTGTTCAATATCCTGCCTGTCCGTGTTAAAAAGCTGAACAATCGCTTGCGCCGTTTGCGTGGCCTGATTGGCCGTGTCAATCAGGCCACGCAAAAAGAAGCCGATCCATGCTTCCCAATCACCTGTTTCTCTTACGGATTGCAGATGGTTGTAATAATCCCGGCGATTGGTTTTGAGATATAGGCTGAGATATAAAAGCGGCTCTTTTAATATGCCGTGTGTACATAAAATAAACGTAATTAATAACCGTCCCAAACGTCCGTTGCCGCCAAGGAAAGGATGAATGGTTTCAAACTGCGCATGAATGAGGGCAGCTTTGATAAGGACGGGCAATTTTGTATTTTCGTCATGCAAAAATTTTTCAAAATTATCCAGACATTCCATCAAATATTCAGGCGGCGGCGGAACGAAGGATGCAGTGCCGGGGCGCGAACCGCCAATCCAGTTTTGTGATGTTCTGAATTCTCCGGGTTGTTTATTTCCGCCGCGCGCATTGTCCATGAGCTTGGCATGAATTTCACGGATAAGGCGCAAGGATAAGGGAAAATTCTTTAAACGTTCCAATCCATAGCTCATGGCCGATACGTAACACGAAACCTCTCTCACATCATCAAGCGGCGCACCCGGCGCTTCTTCATTTTCAAATAACAAAAGATCGGAGAGTGAAGATTGCGTCCCTTCAATCTGTGAAGACAGGACGGCTTCTTTACGAATATACATATAGAGGAATAATGACGGGTTTGGCAAAACCATGCTCATACCGTCCAAACGACCCAAAGCTGTATTGGCCTGATCCAGCAGCGGATAGAGATTGCCTATGTCAATAGGCGGCTCCGGCGGCAAAGGCTGGGGGATATAGGCATTGTAGCTTTCACCACCAACAATGGTGCTTTTTACGCTGCGTCCTATGCGGGTTTTTAAATCCATTTTATTCTGCAAGTAACGTTTATCTGCAAATATGTTAGTTATATAAGATTAACTCATGTCTATGAAACATACTAGAATTTAAATAACGAAAAGTATAAAAAATGTTATTTGTTTCCATCTAACTCACATGCACGATATATCGTGACACATGAATACAACCTTCAAAGCGCCAGCGGTAGTTCAGTTTGGCGCGGGATTTTGGCAGGTCAGTGTTTAGCGCGAGAAAGCATCGAAGGAGATAGGCGCACACTGATCTGCTCGATCAATCGGTTGCAGGTCAGGATTTACGGTAAACTTACTATATCGACTATAAAAAGATGGGCCGGGATATGTAATATAGCGGTGATATATTCACAATTGAAGCAGGATTTGAGGAGGTGCATTTTTCTGGTGTCGGAAAAAGTAAAAGCACTGCAAATTTTTTGCAGTGCTTTTACAAATAGCCGTTTTTCCAGATTGCTGAAATATCAATGCTTCTACACTCAATTAAAGTATTTATTCAAACTCTGGCCGGGGCCGACGATACCGATGATATTCACATCGCCGTTGGTTGTAACTGTGTAAAAAACGGTATGTTTTTCATACAGGAAGCTGTGATAGCCTTCCTTTATTTCATCACGGTTTGAGCCGATCCTCGGATTATCCGTAAGCCATTGAAAGCGCTGCTCCAACCCGCGAAGATATTTATCGCTTTGCTTTCCACCCCATTTCTTCCGGGTATAGCGACCGATTTTCTTAATATCTTCTCTGGCCCTCGGTGCAACAATAAAACGCGGCATCAATTCTCGCGATCAAGTTCCTGAATGATTTCTTCCATGGAAAAATTTTCAATGCCTTCGCCATTGGCTATCTGCCGCTCGCCTTCGGCCAGATGCGCCCGCAAAGCCTGTAATTTGTTTTCCTGTTCTTCCATATGTCTCAAAGCATCGCGGACAACTTCACTGGCCGAACCGTAGCGGCCACTGGCGATTTTATTTTTTATGAAAGTCTCCCAATGCTCTCCAAGCGTTAAACTTGTATTTGCCATTGCAAACCCCTGATATTCGTAAGTAATATATATGAATATATCATGATTTCGGCTATGTTCACTATAAAATAATAGGGTGTTCATTGAAAAAATCTAACGTCCCCAATCCGGGCCGCGTTGGCGGGGTTGTGAACGGCTGCGATTTTGTTCCTGCCGTTGTGCCTCTAACTGTTCAAGACGTTGTTCACGCATGGCTTGATACTGTGACTTTTCGTGTTCCAACTCATCCAGCTGCTTACGTTCTTCAACCGTAAAACGCATCGCCCACAGATAAAGTATTGGTAGAGCCGCTCATGGTGTCGGCTCCAGTGTTTGGTTTTGAAAGTATGGAACGTGATCTTCAAGATACGTATTCCACAGCGCCAACGTATCGAAAAGCTCCCGGCATGTTTCTGCACGGAATGCTGAATTAGTTGTGATGCAGATGTCTTATCATTCTGATTGTACTCTGTTGGATGCCGGTTTTCGGAGTTCGGGATTACTCCCGAACCGGACGCCATAGATATATCAGTTAATATAATAATTCCGGCTTTATTGTCTTTTGTCGGGTTATCTGTAATTTATCTTTATTCCATGATTTGGAGTAACCTGATTGCAGGTTAAGATAAAAGAATCTGCAATCTGGTTTTAATTGATTCGATATTCCTCATCATGAACTATGACCATCAGTAGAAACAAATTCGCTGCTTGAGCAGGTTTCTGTTTTAGGGTTGTTCCAACGAAAGCAGTGGCTAAAATTCCGGGTTTTTTGAATGTTGTCAATCGGTATTGAAAATTTTCAATACCGATTGACAGGTTCGGGCCTGGAATCCCTTCAGCTCAGCAGTAACACATCGCCGGTTTTGTCCTCAATCACAGATTGCCAGGCTTTGTTTTCCTGAAGCCGGAACAAATGGATAATCCAGATCCGTTCCAGCAATGTGGTTGAAATAATTGGTGAATATATTGATGCAGGTCACAGCCAGAATTTCCAGTATTTCTGCGTCGCTAAAACCGGCATTCCTTGCATCAGCCAGCTCGTCATCTGAAAGCTTGCCTTGCTTCTCGATAATTTGTTCGCTGAGCGTCAAGGCTGCCTGGGTTTTGGGGTCAACTGCAATACCTTTAAGGCTATCATGAATTTGATTCTCATCAAATTTCAATCTTCTGCCCATAGCGGCATGCGCTGAAGCGCAGTAGTCGCAGTCGTTGAGACTTGCGACCCGCAACGCAATTTTTTCCTTGATCTGGGCGGAGATTTTACTACGACCAAGGGCCGTGTAACCATCCAGCAAGAATCCCAGGGTGGCCGGTGAGTGTGCGGCTGTTTTGAAGATATTGGGTACTTGTCCGCGCAGTTCCATCACACGGTCCAGAATTTCCTTGGATCCATTTGCAAAGTTTGAATTTATTTCGATACGTGCCATTTTTGCCTCCTAATGAATTGTTAACCAGATCCCGGCTACAACGATGCGCCAAACGATTCAAACATCGACGCCAGCATCTAAAAAATAGTGATAGCTGACAATTGAAAAACCCTGCTTCAAAATCGGTTTTGAAATACTCCCGCAAAGCGGTCATTCGTCAGCTGCTAGAATTGTACAAATTAACAATTGAGAAATAATTAGCTATTATTACAATTTTTTATTGCAGATATTGAAATAAACACGCGCACCCAATTGGGTAGGTTAAGCATTTACCAGCGTTAGCTGGCGGTTGTTTAGTCTGTTATCATTATCGGGATATAGCTAATCCGGCAGTAACTGAACAATGAAAGCAAAAAATCCATGCTGTGTTTATCTGGGTGATGCGCTTGCGCGCTATGCATTCGGCGACAATCATCCATTTGGCCCGCTGCGTCACAGTGCTTTCAGTGATGCACTGTACCGAAAACGTCTTGATCAGTTTGTCGACATTCTGATGCCTGTTGCCACCACTCAGGAAATTCTGGAACTGTTTCATAAACATGAGTACATTGAAAAAATCAAAGCCATGTCAAAATCGGGCAGCGGCTTTCTGGACCTGGGCGATACGCCGGCATTTATCGGCATGTATGAAGCAGCGTTGACGATCGCGGGTACCGTATGTAATGCCATTGACCGTGTTGTTGCCAATGAATATACGAGCGCATTCATACCCATCGCCGGCCTGCATCATGCACAACGCCATACTGCGGCAGGGTTTTGTGTCATTAACGATTGCGGCGTTGCCATCGAGTACCTGCGTCATAAGCATCACGTAAACAGGATTGCGTATATCGATATCGATGCGCACCATGGTGATGGTGTTTTCTACAGCTTTGAAAATGATCCCGATTTGATTTTTGTGGATTTCCACGAAGACGGCCAATATTTATATCCGGGAACAGGGGGTGTCAGTGAGACCGGAAAAGGTGACGCCAGAGGCACCAAGCTTAATATTCCAATGCCGCCCAATGCCGATGATCGATTATTTATGAAATCATGGCCGCAAGCCGAAGAATTTATACGCTCAGGTAATCCTGAGTTCATACTGGTGCAATGCGGTGCCGACAGCCTCTATGGCGACCCGATAACGCACCTGGCTTATACTGAAAACGTACATAAGCATGTGATAACAAACGTTTGTCACATTGCCGGCGAATGTTGTGGTGGCCGTGTGGTGGCTATGGGCGGCGGTGGCTACAATCTCGACAATATCGCTAAAACATGGACTGCTGTTGTCAGCGCCCTGATTGGCGCGAACGAGCCTGGTAAAGTCGTGTAGAAACTGCAAAATGAAAATACCGTAACACACACGGTTCAAAAACCTTGATAGCATCAAACAGCCATCCGCCCTGGCATGCAAACACTCCCGGGGTAGCTTGTGATCATCTTCAAACCCTTAGACTCTTGAAAATCTCTGCATAAAATCTTATTGTCTAAAAAAGATCAGAAAATCGCTCGATTTGTGTGTGGTTGTCATGAGGTGTGTATTGAATGATGACCCGGGTTTCAAGCATCATTTTCTGAATCAATTGATAATCTATCAGTCAATAAATGACGACAGTTATAAAAGGAACAACATGAGTTTATTATTAAAAAAATTATATTTGCTTTGTTCGATTCTTCTGCTCGCAGTGGGTATAAATGCGCCGTCGCTGGCCCTGGATGGACCACCCGCGGCATTGGAGCACATTGATCCACACAAAAAAGTCATCACTCCGGAAGAATATTTCTGGATTGAAGGTCAGGCACGGTTTTCCGCCCGCGTTGACAGCGGCGCAAAAAGCACCTCGATACACGCAATCGAAATCGAGGTTGAGGACGCCGCGGATACCATGATGGACAATGTTGGCAAACAGGTTAACTTTAACATTGTAAATGAAGAAGGTAAGACCTGGTCGCTTTCAAGGCGTATCAGTTCTGTAACAAAGGTACGTAATTCACAGGGTGTTGAATACCGCTATAATGTGCCGCTACGCTTGGGCTGGAACGGTATCAATAAAACGGTTGATGTGAATTTGCGGGACCGCAGTAAAATGACGTACAAATTATTGATCGGCCGGGACTGGATGAATCGTGAGGTGGTCATCGACCTGGAACATTGACGCTATTTATTGATTGGGTAACGAACGCCGGGTTACGATTCACTTCAAAGACTCACAGAATACAGTGATCGACTATCTCAAAAGCGGAATGGACAGAATGGACAATTTCTTGGAAATTGACCCGCCTACCAGCAGGTAATATGCCGAACAAACAGCTGAAATGGTTTATAGCCAGCAGCATCCGTATCCATCTATCCCCGGCTTACCGGTAGGCTTCAAATGGACGACGGCTGTTTTTTTCGTGCATCAGCACATGCGCAAACACGACATCGGCTTTTTCCTCGATCTCATTATTTTGAAAGCTTGCCGGCAGACCGGTGCGGTCATCCCATAAATAGTTTTTGATGAATATCCTGATTTCGTCACGCGTGCTTTGCTTGGCGGAAAAATCCTGAATCTGGGCCAATTGCGCCTGCAGGGTCTGGTACAGGCCGGTCGCTACCTGCTTCAGCCGGTCAGTTTCCTGCCGGGACAGATCCGGTTTGAACAGCAGATCGAACACGGCCAGTGATTCTTCGTCAAGCCCTTCCCGGGCTGCGCGCCTGTCTTCCTCATCAAGGTTTTCTGCAAAACGCATCATATCTTCAAATGTCTGTTCGATCGTGGCGCGGTTTTTTTCGCGATTATATGCCTCGATGATTTCTTCGTAATGCTTTTGAAAATTGGTTCGGGTGGGGTTTTGCTGCATCATTTTGAACAGCTTGTTTTCAATCACCGTTTTCAGATCGTGAACAATCGTATGCTTGGCGCGGGCGCGCTCGAATTCTTTCTTCAACCGTTCAAAGTTGATCCGGCTGATGTCGTACAATGCCCGCTCTTCCCTAATGCCAGGTTCTTTATCGGAAGTTACCGGTTCAATGTTTTCTTCAATGATGCGGTGCAGTGCCCGGATGATATCGGAAATGTCCGCCTTTTCAACGCCTTCCTGCAGTTTTTTGTAAATGATGTTGATGGCATCGTAAGCATGCCGGTATTGATTGATGTCCTTGATGGTCAGGCACGCCCTGAATTTCCTGAACACCTCGCGGCAGATGATTTCAAATCGTTTGCGGGCTTCATCGTTCTGATTGACGGCCTCCTTGGCGTCGACAATGGCTTTATTGCGATCAAACCCCGTTTTTTCGAGCACGTCTTCAAGCCTGAAATCCTGCGCCTGTAAAAATGCTCTGACGCTTTCAATGGCTTCTTCAAGATCTGCAAGCAATTCCGCTTCAGGGCGCACCGGGTCAATTTCGGGCGGAATGTCATCGCCGTCAGTCATACCCGCGCCCTGATGCCCGGCAAACGTCGCCAGCGCCTTGCGCAGATTCTTCAGGATGCCGCAGTAATCGACGATCAGGCCGTTATTCTTGCCTTCATGCACGCGGTTGGCGCGCGCGATGGCCTGCATCAGGGTATGCGCCTTCAGCGGTTTGTCGAGATACAGCGTTGACAGGCTGGGCACGTCAAACCCGGTCAGCCACATGGCGCAGACGATAGCCACGCGGAACGGATGGTTTTCTTTCTTGAACGCGGTTTCAATATCAATGCGCTTGCCGTCACCCGTTTCAAACCCTTCCTTGATCAGTCTGCGGTGTGGTGTGATATCCAGGTCCCATTTGCGGAACTTGTCCACTTCTCCCTGTTCTTCACTGACCACCACCGCCATGCGCGTCCCCCGCATCCAGTCGATCTGGCGCGACAAATTCGCAGCCGCCTGTTCATCCACGGTGTTCAGTTGCTGTTCAAGTGCGGCGATGCGCTTGTCCCAGCACGCCAGAATCAACCCATGCATGCGCACGCAGGTCACTTTATCGATGCAGACCAGCATGGCCTTGCCGGTTTCCCACTGGGTGCTGTAATGCGTGACAAAATCTTCGGCGATTTGCCGCAAGCGGTACTCGGCGGTGATCAGGTGGTAATCGCGCTTGAGTTCCTGCTCCAGCCGCGCAGCGGTGTCGATGTCGTCGATTTCGATTTCCTCGAGCTTCTCGGCAATGCGCTCGTTCAGTTCGCTGGTGGCGATACCCAGTTTTTCGCCGCGTGCGTCATAGTACAGCGGCACGGTGGCGTTATCTTCCACGGCGCGTTGAAAGTCGTAGGTCGAGATGTAATCACCAAATACGCGCCGGGTGATTTCGTCGTCCTTGAACAACGGCGTGCCGGTAAAGCCGATATAACCGGCATTGGGCAGCGCATTGCGCAGATTCAGTGACAGGCGGCCATACTGCGTGCGGTGCGCTTCATCGGTGATGACAATCACGTCGTCGCGGTCTGAATAGGGATCGTCCGGATGAACATCCTGATTGAATTTCTGCACCAGTGTAAACACATACGCCTTGTGCTGATTCAGCAATTCCTTCAGGTGCTCGCCCGATCCCGCGCGGCACGGGTCGCGGTCATTGTCGACCAGGCCGCATCCGGCATACGTTTTGTAAATCTGACCATCGAGATCATCGCGGTCTGTACAGATCAGGAACGTAAAATGGCTGCCCAGGCAGCGGTGAATCTTGCGCGTGAAGAAAACCATCGAATACGATTTCCCCGAACCCTGTGTATGCCAGAAAACACCGAGCCTGCCGTTGCGTTCTTTTCTGTGCTTCACGGCATCGATAGCGCGGTTTACGCCGAGATACTGGTGATTGCGCGCAACAATCTTGACCATCTTTTCCCGGCTTTCGTCAAACACGATGAAGTTTTCAAACAGATCGATAAAATTGCGCTTGTTGCACACGCCTTTGAGCAGGGTTTCCATATCCACCACGCCGGGCTCGTCTTCGACCAGCCGTTTCCAGTCGTTGAAATGCTCAAAGCGGCTTGAAACTGAACCGATTTTGGCATCCACCCCATTGGCCAGGATGATCAGTGCGTTGTGGTGAAACAGATGCGGAACGGTGTCCTTGTAATCGCACAGGTTTTTTTCAAACGCGTGACGGATGTCCTTGTGCAGCGTCTTGCACTCGACAAACAGCAGCGGCAGGCCGTTGACAAAGCCGACAATGTCTGCACGGCGGCGGTAAATATCGCCGCGTACCCACAACTCACGCACGCACAGGAAGTGATTATTTTCCGGTTCCTCGAAGTCGAACACTTTCAGCCGTTTCTTTTCCAGCTCGCCCTTGCTGTTGCGGTATTGCACCGGCACGCCGCTTTTAACCCGTTCATAGTGCTCGCGGTTGATCTGCAGCGTATTCTGCATTACCGGTGCGTCAACCATCTGGCGCAGTGCGTCCTGATACGCCGCACCGGGAAGACCCGGATTCAGTTTCACCAGCGCTTCACCCAGATAACGTGTCAGCACCACCTCCTTGTCCGATTGCCGTCCTAACAAGCTTTCAGCACCGAACGTTTCGTTGTGATACGCAACTACGCTGTCCCAACCGAGTTGTGTTTCAAGATAATCGGCGGTAGTTTGCTGTACCAGCGTGTCTTCGTTCAGGAGAGCCATCAGACGGCGATTTCTCCGTTCATGAGTTTGGGAAGAAGGAGATCGCGTGCATGAATAAGATTTTTATTTTGTTTCATCAATAAGCGGGCTTGATTTATTAAGTCAGTTACGTATTCCTGAAATTCAGTTAATAACGTATCAGGCGGCAATAAAACATCGATACTTTTAAAAGTTGCCTTATTGATTTCTTTATAGGTAGTTCCGCCAGCTAAACCAATAATTTCGCTCTTTCGAAACATTAAGTTATGCAACAAATACATCTGAATATTGTGTTGTTTCGGAATTATAGAAATGAAACCCTGATTAGTGCATGCTTCCCCGTCATAGAGACCAAAATAACCAATTGATGCTCTACTGCTCATCATGATCGTATTAGGGGGCAGCATTTTTGCTGAGCTTTTTTGCAAACCAAGTTTGGTTATTTTCTTTTCGGAATCCAAAAGTATAAGACTATTGTTTTGTGTTAAATCTTTGGGAACAAACCAAGTTATGTCGCCATCATCCCAGTATTCTGGTACTTTAGTAGAGGGCGTTCCACCGCCCACAGCGTTTGACACTTCACCGTAAGCACTTTTTAACCACCCCTCCGGCACACCATCCACAACCTTGACATGCTCATGGCCGGGGAAGCGGAAACGGACAAACCATTCCTTGTAAAGCTGCCGTGCGGATTCTTCCAGTAACGCAATCCGGCGTTTATTGTTTTCGATGAGGTCGTCGTATTCTCTTAAAATCTTGGCTATCCGGTGTTGGGTCTTTATTGGGGGTAAATGAACCTTTAATTGTTTCAATTGGTTGCCTCGAATCCCGGCCTGAACTCCTTGAGTAACAATGGAACGGATACGACAAGAAGGTGACTTGAAATAGTAATAATAAAATTCTGGGTCGGCGATTTCTTCCTTTAATCTCACGCGAATAATATGAGACTCAAATGTAGTTGGCTCATTGGTTTCTTTTACAATCGAACACTTTCCCGCTCCAGAAAGGACTAATGATTGCCTAGCGAACAATAAGTCTCCTTGTTTGACAAGCATTTGACTCAATTCTCTGTCATTCATTGGAACTAATTCCATTTCAATAGAACCAATCCTGTCATTTGCAAATAACTCGCCCATATTGATCATCTTATACCCACTGCCACGAACTTTGGCTGGTCGCGTAAGTCCATTTTTCGAAGGTATATCGTACAAATCTTCAAAATTTGTTTCGATCCAACTCACACACCCAACTCCTCAAAATTCTTCTGAATCCGTTCAGCCAGCATCGCGGCTTCTTCATTGAGTCCTTTCAGTTCGATATGAATATCGCGCAGCGTTTCTTCAAAGTCGAAGTCTTCGTTTTCCGGTTCAGGTGCAACACCGACATAGCGTCCTGGCGTCAGGCTCCAGTCGTTGGCCTTGATTTCTTCGATATCTACGAGCTTGACCAGTCCCTCGACATCGCGCAGTTGTGCTTCGGGAAAACGCTCCTGTAACCAGTGCGCCTGTTTGAAGGTATAGTGCACCTGCTTGAGTTGCTCCACTGCTTGTTTGCGCAAGTCGTCGAGTTCATTGAGCAGCCGGTTCAGACCGCGTTCATTGCTGTCCCTGGCATGTTTCTCAACGAATTTATAAAGCTGGTCGATTTGTTTCAATAAATCACGGCTGGTTTCTGCGAGTGGTTCCAGTTCTTTGGCAGACTGCAACAGCCCGGCATTATCGCGCGGCGCTTTGGCCCAGGCATTGGATTGACCGGTTATGCTGTTTTCAAACGATTTGCGGTCTGTTTTGAACAGGTCGATGGCCTGCCGGGTTTCTTCGTCGATAGTGTCCAGTTTGTCGGTCAGGCCGTCCAGCGCACTAATAAAATTCTCGATGGCTGGAATAGATTGTTGCGCCTCATCGAGCGTGGTTTGCAGATAGCTTTCAACCCGTGCGAGAAAGCGCTGCTGCTCACCGCGATGCAGCCAGATGATCGCCGTCAGATTGGCGAGTTGCTCGGGTGAGAAGTCATAAATCTTGCGCGTGACCTTGCGAAAAACATTGCGTGCATCAAGCATCAGCACCTTGTCTTTTAACTGCGCGGGTTTGTTACGGTTGAAGAACCACAGTTCACACGGCACCGAACGCGTGTAAAAGAAGTTCGAACGGATCGCGATCATGACATCGACGTCACCGCTTTCCACCAGTTTGCGCCGCACTTCGACCTCCTGACCGCCCGCGCTCGATGCCTGTGACGACATGACAAACCCGGCGCGCCCTGTTGGGTTCAGGTAACTGTAGAAATACGAAATCCACAGATAGTTGCCGTTGGAGACTGCGCCTTTCTTGTTGACGCTGGGCAAACCGAACGGCAGGCGCGGATCGTTCCTGATTTTCTCGGCATCGACGTCATCGACGTTGAACGGCGGGTTGGCCATGACGAAGTCGGCCTTGCCGCACAGCTCGTGCTGGTCTTCGTAGTAGGTGATGCCTTTCTGGATGTTGCCCTCAAGACCATGCACGGCGAGATTCATTTTGGCGAGGCGAATGGTAGTCGGGTTTTTTTCCTGGCCGTAGAAAGTGGCGACCTCCTGCGGGTTTTTGTGCAGTTTTTCGATAAAGTGCGCGCTTTGTACAAACATGCCGCCGGAGCCGCAGGCGGGATCGATCACCGTGCCGTGATCCGGCTCGATGACGTTGACGATCATCTGCACGATGGATACCGGGGTAAAAAACTCGCCGCCGTCATGCGCGCTCTGGTTGGCGAACTGGGTCAGGAAATATTCGTAAATGCGCCCGAAGATATCGCCGGTTGCTTTTTTCAGCGCCGGGTCGTTGAACGTGCGCAGCAGGCTGCCAAGCACGTCGTTATCGAGTTCCTGATATTCGCTTTTGGGCAGAATGCCTTTCAGCGTGTCGTAATCCGCCTCGATCGCTTCCATCGCCTGGATCACCGCCTGCGCCCGGTCGTCGCTGTCCCTGAGGCTTACCAGTGTGTCGAACTGCGCTTCCGGTTTCAGATAGATCGCGCTTTTGCTGGAGAAATCTTCCCTGGTCAAAGGCCGCGTCTGCCCGCCGCGGCTCGGCAGCGAAGCTTCGATGTCGGGTTTGACTTGCAGGTAGCGGCTGTAGGCATGGCGCAGAAAAATCAGCCCCATGACCGGCAGAAAATACTCGTTGCTGGCGTAGTTACTGTTGGCGCGCAGATTGTCAGCGCTGCTCCACAGCCGTTTTTCGATGGTTTCGATGTGTTCCAGTTGTGTCATCGGGCGCATTCCTTTTCTTTTTTTGGTTTTGTTAACGCGTTTTAAATCCAACCGGTCAGTTGTCGCGCAGAAGGCATACGTATTGGCATAAGGCTGACCCGTGATGCAGTTACGCCGGCATGGTATTGTATAAAAACGGCGTATTGCTGAACAGACAGGGGCAGGGTCGTTCTGCACAACGTGCGACAGGCTGCAGTTTACACAGCAATCCGCAGCCGGGCCAATCCGATGGTATGTTTGTAGGGTTAACCGTTGTGACATTATTAACCCTTGTTTTTTCCCGTCATTACCTGTATCATTTGCGGTTGAGTTTTCTATTCAAATAGAATATTTCATTTGTAATTTTTGATTTGATTATCACGTCAGCGTCATAACAGCCAATCTGTCAGACATAAACTTTGAGTAGCTCATAAAGCAGCTGATTCAGAGCCTTTATTTAAAAAATAAACCGTCTCAGCCTCGCACGATGTGCAGGCGATGCAAAGATTCCGGCTATATATAACGTTTATAGCGATTAAGCTGCCTATTCAAACCAAGCGCAAGCAAAGGTGCAGCAAAACGGTTTATTCATACCAAACAAATACGAATCTTCGCCGTCGAGACGGCGGATTTGAAATTGCTGGATAGCAGAGCAGTATCTACTGCTCGATCTAAACTCACTTCGTTAGTTTATAACTGCAGGCGCGTTACCGCATTACTCGAAAGCGCGGTCATGACACTTGCCATCAATAAGAGAATCCATGAAACATTTTAATTTACTGGGGCTTCCTGAAGCCCTGAATCATTCGCTGCATCAAATGCAGTTTACCGAGCCGACTCCCATTCAGGCCCAAACCATTCCTCGTGCGCTGGAAGGCCGCGATATTCTGGGCTCGGCCCAGACCGGGACAGGAAAGACAGCCGCCTTTGGCATTCCGCTTGTCGCCCGGTTGTTGTCAGACCCGCAGGGTTCGGCATTAGTGATGACGCCAACACGTGAACTGGCCGCACAGGTGATGAGTCAATTGCAGGCGTTGCTTGGCAGGCAAAGCAGGATCAAAACAGCGCTGCTGATTGGCGGCGAATCCATGCCGAAACAGATAAAACAGCTTCGCAACCGGCCGCGGTTGCTGGTGGGAACGCCCGGACGCATTAACGATCACCTGCAGCAGGGAAATCTCAAGCTGCACGACACCGGCTTACTGGTGCTGGATGAAACAGACCGTATGCTGGATATGGGCTTTACAAG
>NZ_FOIA01000024.1 GCF_900111605.1 Nitrosomonas marina
AGCGGTGATCCCGGTCTTTACCAGACTGTAAACCAGAAGCAAGCAACAACGCCGGTACACCACTGTCATATGACAGCCGGTGTACCGGCTTTTTTTGTCTGGAACCTAGTTAGTACTCTATCAATATGATATTGACGGGTTCAGTGAGCTTGTCAGTGTTCATGGCAAGGCGTGTCTTGCAGGAAATAGTTCGTTCTATTACCAAAAGACACAACGTAGCTCATGGATGCTGACAAGCTCACCCACAGGGCGTTACCGTGGCGTCCTGCAGCCGTGTTACAGTACTTGAAAAGGGAACAACCCTTTTCCGCGTACTGTGCCTTGCTCCATAACACCACGGCAACGTTGTACCTGGCGATATCATATTGATAGAGTACTAGATATACATGCGACAAAATTCAGGATGTGTATGATAACTATGTTCTATGAACAAGTTAACGAACGGATAGGTATCAGATTTTTGATAGTTAAGAATCCGTTAGGGTTTTGACCTTTATTTATTTCGAGGTCGTTTTGTACAATAAATCTTGGGTGGCTGAAAAAATTTTTGGAAACACCATTAACTTCAGAATTAGCAGAAGATCAATTAAGAGAGGCCTTAGGTCTGATAGGGCGTATCGATTGACAGGCTAACCTATGCGAATAATTTTACCGGGGAGTCCATCAGGATCGAAGGTGCAGATCTGACAATCGAATTCATTTGAGAACGGTTTGACAACGAAGATCATGCAAATTAGAAAGATGTCCAGGATAGAATTTTTTCCAAATGATCGCCTTTAATTCAAAGGGTCGATCGATTCCAGTTGACTCGTTGCTGTCACCAAATGGAAATTATATGGATATTATGTGCGTAATGACGGGTTAGGAGAAACGTTGTTGCTTCCGCTTTGATTATAGAAGATCGTGAGTAGTTTGGTTTTAGAAATATCTATCAGTCATCACTTTGAATTTTCCATAAAAAAATTATATAAATTAAACAAGCTACAATTATTGGAAAGTTTCCTGTTATGTTAAGCACAATTTGACACGTAATGAATATTTGTACAGTTGTTTTCCCATGAAACAATTATTGCTTGATATTAAGCCTAATGAAAAGCCCTCATTGACAAATTTTGTGACAGGACGTAATTCTGAATTAGTGCAGACACTGAAAAATGTTATTTTTGCCCGCGATAAAGAACAGTTTGTGTATATTTGGGGAAATTCTGGCTGTGGCAAAAGCCATTTGCTACAGGCTGTGGTCGGGGAGGTCTTACAATGTGAATATACGGCTTACTATTTTTCTGGTGAGATAACTAGCAATATTCAAACGACGGATTGCTTGCGATGCTTGGCAATCGATGATGTAGATTTGTTAGATAACGAATCGCAGATTACTTTGTTTAATATCTATAATCGAATGAAGGAAGACGGATGTTCGTCATTGCTTGTGAGTGGCTCTTTGCCGCCAGTACAATTAAATCTACGACGTGATTTGGTAACTCGATTGGGTTGGGGACTGGTTTATCAGGTTCATGAATTAACAGAGGACGAGAAAATAAAGGCATTACAACAAAAAGCCGCAGAACGAGGGTTTGTACTGAAAAAGGCAGTATGTCGGTATTTGCTCCAACATACTCGACGCGATTTGCCTTCTCTGATGATGATACTTGATGCTCTTGATAGATTTTCTTTGGCACATCAACGCCAAATTACGGTTCCGTTATTGAAAGAAATGTTAAGTAGCTTATCATAACAAATATATATTATCATGAAACTCGCATTATTTGATTTAGACAATACCTTATTAGTAGGTGATAGTGATTTCGAATGGGCACAATTTCTGATTGAGAAAAGAGCATTGGATCGTGAATTGCATGAGGCACGGAATCTAGAATTTTATGAACAATATAAAGCAGGTACATTGGATATTCATGAATTTCTGGATTTTCAGCTCAAGCCCCTATCAAGGCATCCGCGAAGTCAGTTAGAAACATGGCGGAAAGAGTTTATAGAAATAAAAATAAAACCACTTGTTGCGCCAGGTGCAAAAAAATTGATAGAAAGTCATATGCTTGACGGAGATCTATGTATTATTATTACAGCAACGAATAGTTTCGTGACTGCACCAATTGCGCGATTGTTTGAAATTGATAACTTGATTGCCACAAATCCAGAGGAAGAAAATGGAGAATTTACGGGTAAAGTCCTAGGCAAACCGAGTTTTAGAGAGGGTAAAATTGATCGTCTTGAAGAATGGCTGAACCAGCATAATTTAACGTGGCTATCGTTTTTACAAAGTTGGTTTTACAGCGACTCACTGAATGACTTACCGTTATTAAGTAAAGTAACCCACCCGGTAGCTGTTGACCCTGATCCTACTCTGAAGAAACATGCGGAAACGAAGGGGTGGCCTGTTATTAGCCTACGTTAAATTGTATCTTATTCAGGTGAGCCAGACTGATGAGATTACATAATTAAAACAGTACGATATTTTGAAACAGAATCATCAGAACACATTTTTTCATGCATCTGCATCTAATATTTGCCGATGCAGTTTTGCAAATGTTTCGCCCACATAAGAAATTTGCTCAGTAGAGTGAGCTGCATTTACACTACATCGAACTAGAGATTTTCCATCAGGTGCAGCAGGTGGTAAAATTAAATTAACGTAAATATTGTTTTCCAACAGACTCTGCCAGATTTGCAGCGCTTGCTTGGGATTGTCGAGTATTGCGGCGATGACGGGACCAGGCTCCGGACCAAGTGTATAGCCAGCTTTTTTTAGATGATCGTACAATTGTGTACAATTTTTCCAGAGTTGTCTGCGTAACGCTTTCCCTTCTCGTAATAGAACCAACGCTGCACGAGTTGATGCTATGGTTGCTGGCGAGGGTGAAGCTGTAAAAATATAGGGATGGCTGAGATAGCGTAATTGATCGAGTTGCGGATGATTGCTGACACAGAAGCCACCGATACTACATAAACTCTTACTAAATGTGCCAGTGATAAAATCGACTTCATTTTGTAGGCCTGTTTTTTCGACTAAACCTTGGCCTGTCTCTCCGAGCACACCTATGGAGTGAGCTTCGTCAAGTAAAAGAGTACAGTTATATTTGTTTTTTAAATCTACAATTTCAGCCAGTGGTGCCTGATCTCCTAGCATGCTGTAGATACCTTCGACTATGATCAATGTATTTTCTGTGCGATTTCCCAGGCGGCGTAAGCGTTTTTCCATATCGATCATATCGTTATGTTTAAAGCGAATAATTTCCGCGCCACTGAGTATGCAACCATCATAAATACTTGCATGAGAGTCACTGTCAATTAATACCGTATCACCGCGGCTCACTAAACCAGAAATTGTTCCTAGGTTTGCTTGATAACCGGTTGTGAATACAATCCCGGCGCAGTATCCGTAAAATTCTGCAAACTCTCTCTCAAGTGCACGGTGGCCGTAGTAACTACCATTAGCCATTCTGGAGCCAGTTGTACCCGTACCCTCTGCGTCCAATGCATCATGAGCTGCCTGTATGCATTCAGGAGCAAAAGTTAAGCCAAGATAATTATTAGTACCGAGTAATATGACGCGACGTTCACCTATTCTCGCTTCCGTTGCCGAGTATACTTCTTCGATAGGTATGCCGAAAGCTCCGACGCCTTCTGGAAGCATAGCTTTCCTTGCAGCTGCGGCTGCATCGAGTTTTTCGAGTAAATTCATTTAGTGATTAGATTTTATTCTGGAGATTAGACTTGCAAGATCATGAACAGTTTGAACATCAGCTAATGCATTGATGGGAATGGAAATATCAAAGGTATCTTCAATTTCCATTATAAGATTTAACAACTTGATTGAATCAATTGATAACTCACTGATGATATTGGTCTCTGGTGTTATGACTATTTCAGAACTTGCTATGCTGCTAAGACGATCCCTGAGTAACTGCAGAATTTCATCATAATTACTATCAGTCATAAAATATGGGATCCTTAAGTATTTGCACTAAATGATTTTGGATAACGATTCATTTAACTGGATGCTTGGTTGCCAAGCCGGTAATGCACGTATAAGCCGAGTATTGTCACATACCCAGTCATGATGCTGAAGTTCATTTACTTTTCCTGGTGTCAACATCGGAGAGTAACGCAACAAGTGTGCTAACCAAAGATTGAGAACAGCTATAGTTTTGATTAATAAATTTGGGATCATTATACAATGAATCCGCCTTTTCCAAACTTTCTGTGCTAAATCTGCTAGAGACTTAAAACTGTAACCATTGGGTGTGCCGTCATCTAACTCGAAGATACCGTTGCACGGCTCTTTTGAAACAAGCCATAATTGAACTGCTTGAACTAGATCATCTACGTGTATTAAACCAAATCGATTGCTTGGTTTTCCCACTATTGGCAGCAATCCTTTTCGGATTGATTTGAATAGTGGGGCGAGTTCCTTGTCCCCGGGACCATAGACTGCTGTAGGTCGAAATATGGTCCACTGCAGTTTAGCTGCATGGTTGATCACTTCATGCTCGGCAATATTTTTACTTGTAGAGTACCATGACAACTCTGGATGTCTCGCAGCAAGCGAAGAAACAAACAGAAAGCGCGGATGATGGTTATGTCTAGCGACAATATCAAGAAGATTTCTGGTTCCGATCACATTTGTATGGATGAAATCATTGAGCGTACGGCCCCTCACTGCACCTGCGCAATGAATAATAGCTGAAGCTCCTTGTGTTAGTTCTGCGAGTGCAGTGTGGTTGTCCAAATCCCCATACACCCATTGTATGAGCTTTGAATTTTCTTGTTTATGCCGGGCAAGTGCTTTTACTTGCCAGCCTTCGCTGGCAAGTTTTTTAATTAACCGTTGACCGATAAAACCAGTAGCACCCGTTATTGCTACCAATTTCCGCATATTGACCTAACGATCTCCTGACTCGGCTACTGACAACAGTTGTTCGTCCAGATTTGTTCGCTGAATATAGCCCTGACGAGCAGCAAAACGGGATAATTTGCCAGATGAAGTTCTAGGTAATGTATGTGGCGGCACTAATTCTACAATACAATTAACGCCAAAAGCCATGTAAACCAGTTGTTGCAACCGCTTGATCAGTGAGTGACGCTCTGCTGTCGAGGTCAATCGGCACTCAATCACGAGAACTATTGTCGTTGTTCCGTCTGTATCGTTGATTCCAAATGCAGAAGCTTCTCTTGATCTGATTTCAGGTTGTTGTTCTGCCAACTCTTCGATATCCTGAGCTCGAATATTCCGACCATTGACGATAATAACATCTGTCCGGCGTCCTGTTATATACAAATCACCATCGTACAGAAAACCAATATCACCCGTGTCTAACCAATTATTGGGCATAAGCGCTTTCTTTGTTTCTTCTGGGTTGTTGTAATAACCCGTCATGACACTTGCGCCATGAACAAGTACGCTGCCAACCATATTCTCACCCAACTGCTGTCCTGTCTCATCTACAATTTTGACTGTATGTCCCGGAAGCGGGCGACCGCAATTAACAAATTCGTTATATTTACGGCCTTCAGCACGTAGTTTCGTAGCCATTCTTTTGTCTATGAGAGTTTTGCTATCAACCTGAATGCTGTGGAATCCATTACCAATTTTTGAGAATGTAACTGCAAGCGTTGATTCAGCAAGTCCATAACATGGTAAAAATGCACTGTCACTGAAACCTGCAGAAGAAAATTTCTCTGCAAAATTTCTTAAAGTTTCCGGACGAATCATTTCTGCGCCAATGCCGGCGGCGCGCCAGCAGCTGAGATCAAGATCCCTTAAGTCGGATTCACGAACGCGCATTGTGCATAACTTAAGTCCAAAAGGCTGACTGAAAGCAACTGTACAGCGATTGCGGCTTATAAGGCGCAACCATTGTAGGGGGCGAATTGCAAAATCACGCGTAGCTAAATAATCAACTGAAATTTGAGTGACCATCGGTGCTAACACCAGGCCGACCAAACCCATATCGTGATAAAAAGGCAGCCATGATGCAGAACGATCCTCTGGTTTTATTTCCAAACCATTGCGTACGATACCTTCCAGGTTGCACATGAGCGCATGTTCAGTTATTACAACACCTCTGGGCATGCGCGTACTTCCCGACGTAAATTGCAGATAAGCAACCTCGTCCGTGGTATTTGGCCGGAGTGTTACCTCTTTTTCAGGTAATTCCCAGAGTTGAGCTGGAGTTCCAACCCATTGAAGATTTGTTGTTTTGTTGGAAGCTTCTTCAAGAAAATTAATGTAATCCAGATTCGCAATCGCTAAACTTGCTTGACTGCTTTCAAGCATACCTTTTAATTGCTGCACATAAATTCCATGACTGCCTAAATTAACAGGTACAGGCATGGCAAACGGGACTAATCCAGCATATCGACAAGCAAAAAATAACTCAATGAATTCAGGGGATGTATCAGCTATTATGGCAATGCGGCTGCCTCGCGCTAAATTGAATCCGGCTAACCGTCGAGCAAACGAACGTGCGTTGTTCCTGAGCAATTTATAGGGTAAAACTGATTGCAAATGACCTTTTGCATTATAGAAGTTATATCCCGTTATTCCTTGCGCAGCATATTCAAGTGCATTTGTCAGAGTATCAAACCCTGCCAATCGCTGCGCAAGAGTGTTGCGTGTCGGTGTTGGTGTTGTTTTTAATTCGCTTGAAGGCTGAAAATCAAACGCTTGCGTTAGCGGAGCGTTCAACTTGGTTATTGTCGAACTCAAGATCTTCCCCTCGAAGTAATATAACTTTTACGTTTCATCTTGCTTCCTATAGCAAGGTATTCTGATGGTGCGTGTCAACTCTTATTTTATTATATGTCGTCTATTGACTTTTCGCTTACCGGAAATTTCTATACTTAATCGCTAACAGCTGACATTCCAAATGTTCAATAAGTGTGTCGTATTTGACCAAAGCGCAGCTTATATAAGGAGGTTTTTTCTGTCAAGGCAATCTTGGCTGGTTGTTGCGCCAAAACAACAATTGCACTGATTTCTAAAAAATTGTATATATTGTTTTATTTGAGGCATTTATATTTCATCCTTGCTGTATAGGTGTGTCAAAACTAGTCAGGATTGCAGCGTGAGAGTTTATCTTTGCTTGCATAATTGATAAAAATACGCGGATTTTTTTCATTATGTATGTGTAAATTAGACGCTTAGATTGGCACACATATTTGATTTATCTATGCCAGTCTGACATGTGCATTATTATTGATAGAGCTGTAAGAAGTGAACTGTGCTGTCGCACATTTTGTTTGATGTTAGTGGCGAAAGCTTTTCATAAATTTGCTGTCAATAAAATCTTTCCAGCGCCAGACCCATCTTCCGTGTAAGAAAATGACCCCCCGTGATGCAATTGCATGTCGCCCACCCGTAGTGATTAAGCTCAAAAATTGATGTTGCGGCTTAAATGAAGAAAGCTTTGTCCGATTGATTGATGCGACGATATTGTCAAAAAGTAGAGGGCCTTGCCGTACTGCAAATACGCCTGCTTTGGACAGTGCTTGTGGCATAAATGCAGCACAATCACCTGCAGCAAAGATATTCGCATGCGAAATACTTTGTAGGTTTTGATTAACTTCAATAAAACCGCGTGAGTCGCATTTTATTCCACTTCCTGCCGGCCATGAATATGCGCCAGCATGAGTGGCCCATACCGTAAAATCGTAATCTAAAGAGGTGCCATCTTGCAAATGCAGTGATTGCTCGTCTATAGAAAACACCTTTCCATTTCTTACAGTGATGCCTTTGGACTGTAAATGTCTGTGAAAATAATTTTGTACCGTGCGGTTGTGTGTGGCAAGAATGGCCAAATCTCCGTTAATGAGTGTAAAGTCGACCTCAATTGTGGTTGAGGCTTGCACGTGATAATGCATTGCAAGCAATACTTCAACGCCTGCAGCACCACCACCAACCACGACAATTTTTTGCTTTCGTTTTGACTCGGCTCGAGAGTCCAGCCAATGATGCCATCGTAAAAGAAAATTGCGAATTGGCTTGATGGCGCAGCCAAAGTTATCTGCACCGAGTATTCCATGCGTAGTGGGTTGCGAGCCTATATTTATGGATAGCAGATCATATCTAATAGGTTCAAAATCTGGACAGTTAATTATTTGAAGCTCGGGATCGATTCGTTCCACTGAGCTTCGAACAAATCTGATTCCAGCCCACTGACACAGACGTCGTAAATTGATATGGCAATCTTCAAATAAATAATGGCCTGCAATTAATCCAGGCAGCATACCTGAATAGGGGGTATACATATCCGGGCTTATTAACGTTACATCTGTATTTTGCAATGGTTCTGTGATCAGCTGTTTGATCACCATCACATGACTATGGCCTCCGCCAATTAAACACAAATGTTGTTTTTCGGATGCGTGAGTTTTCATTATGGGGCAAAACGAAAAATCATATAATCTGTGAATATAAGAATAAAAAAATTGGTAATTTGTAGCAATATAAATTAGTCTATACTGGATATGGGTTAAATCTGATGTTTTGTCTTGTCTTGTTGTTAAAGATTGCTCTTGAGGCAACCAACACCATGAAAAACAGATAAAAAATTATATCTGCTCTGATATATTGTGTTATTCAGGAGTAGAGTGGCTTGCTAAATAGTTAGTGCGCAGACGAATGTTTGATAGCCCAGAATGTCCTCGATAACATCTATTTAAGCGTTATGTTATTAAATAATAATATCAAAACCATATTTGAGTATATTCCAGAGTTAAATGCAGTATTAAGTCTATCATCGCTTGTTGTCTATGTTTCATAAGTACGGAGGGAGTCAATGAAGTCAAGCAAAGTTAAATTATTATCAGCTAGTGTTGTTTTCTTATTTACTGCCGGATTGTTATCCGGTTGCGGCGACGAACCGGAGGATGCGGCAACTCAGAGCCAGGAGCAAGTGACTGATGAGCCAATTCAAAGTTTGGAAACAATCATTGAGCCTGAGCCGTTGGTAGATATACAAGAAACAGACGACATTGAACCGTTTGGAAATATTGATTTGGAAGAAGAAATGAGTTCCATGGAAGGTATATTGAATGACTTGTCTGACGAGACTAGTGAATCAATTGACACCGCTGCGAAAACAGCGGGCGACGCGTTTGACAAGATGATTGATGCAGCTAAAGAAACTGCGAATGAAGCTGAAATTGCGGTCAGCGAGATACAGGAAGATGCTGCCGATGCATTAGAGGCGACAGTTGTTGAGCCGGCTAATGAAATTATGGAAGATTCCCATGAAGTTGTTGCAGCAACGCCTGGTTTAATACGTCGCGTGCAGCAAGCTTTGGCAAACGCTGGTTACAACCCGGGTCCAGTCGATGGAATTAGTGGCCCAAGGACTTTATCTGCCATTGAAAACTTTCAACAAGATAACGATCTTGCAACGGGTGAGCTAACCAAGGAAACATTGCGTGCACTCGGAGTTGATTTTTAGAGGCTGTCATAAAAGCTTCCTGGCGGACAATCTATCAACCGGAAATGTGAGGTACTTGTATCAGTTTGGATCAAAATGTTGACTGGATAAAATCTGATAATCTGTATACGCATAGAATGCTGTTTTAAGAGGTTCTCTGAATAAAGGGGTTCTCTGAATATAATACTGTGTTTACACGATAATCAGCACAGTGTTGCATTTATACAAATTGTACTTGGGCAGATTTTAACGCAGTCTATAGTCAATAATTGATTGTTTGATTAGCTATTTTGGATCAAGCGTTAGATAGTGAATGTAAATGATCTGCTGTTGGTAGTTCAGTTTCCAAGTAAGATTAAGATATAATTACAATGTTTTCAAAATAACCGGTTTTCAGGAAATTATGGAGCTTTTTTGAGAACCGGAATATATTTCATTTTTTCAATCGATTGCGGATTGTGTGGTGCATTAAGTTATTGATGTGACCATAGTGATGTGATGAATTTTGATGTCAGGCGCTTGGCATCCACCCGCCGATATTTTGCAATCGATACAAGCTTTTGGAGGTTTTGTCCATGGGAGTACCCTTACGCCAACAAATCGCGGTAGGCACATACTTGATTAAGCAAAAAGTTTTGGGAGTCAAGAAATATCCACTGGTTTTAATGCTGGAGCCGCTGTTTCGTTGTAATCTCGCCTGCGCTGGTTGCGGAAAAATTGCACACCCAGAGGAAATTCTCGATAAACGGTTGTCGTATGATGAGTGTATGCAGGCTGTTGATGAATGTGGTGCACCCATGGTTTCCATACCGGGTGGCGAACCTTTATTGCATAAAGAAATGCCGCAAATAGTTGCCGGTATCATAAAACGCAAAAAATATGTGTATCTTTGTACCAATGCGTTGCTGTTGAAGAAGAGAATTGATGACTATACTCCATCGCCATACCTGACATTTTCAGTTCACCTGGACGGTATGAGAGAAAGGCATGATGCATCGGTTTGTCAAGATGGCGTATTTGACCGGGCGGTTGAAGCGATTAAAATTGCTTTGGAAAAAGGATTCAGAGTTACAATTAATTGCACGTTATTTCAAGGCGAGACACCGGAAGATGTTGTCGAATTTCTTGATTATGCTATGGAACTTGGCGTAGAAGGCGCAACAATTGCTCCAGGGTTCAGTTATGAGCATGCTCCCAAGCAGGATGTGTTTATCAAAGGTGCAGATACTAAAAAATTGTTTCGCGGTATTTTTGCGTTAGGCAAAAAACTGAAGCGTAAATGGCGGCTCAATCACTCGGCTCTTTATCTCGATTTTTTGGCGGGTAACCAGGATTATAAGTGTACTCCATGGGGTAACCCGACACGTAATGTTTTTGGATGGCAAAAACCGTGCTATTTGCTGGCTGACGAGGGTTATGTTAATACATTTCAAGAGTTGCTCGATACAACACCTTGGGAAAAATACGGTAATGCAAGCAACCCAAAATGTGCTCAATGCATGGCGCATTGTGGTTACGAAGCCACTGCAGTGGAAGATACGCTGCAACATCCTTGGAAAGCACTTGTGACCTCAGTTAAAGGTCCCAGAACAACAGGTGAGATGGTGGCGGAACCCTTACCCAAGTGGATTGCTGAAACTGACAAAAAAGGGAAAAAACTGGCAGACATTCCTGTTACGATATCAAATAAATAGACAAAAATCACATCAACACGGTAGCAGTGTTGCACTGAATGATCGTCTGCGGCTCTACATGCAAGGTGAGTCAGTGGATAGTTATTTGAACGAAAGATTTATAAGTATTTTATGTTTAATCCTTCGTTGATTGGTTTATTGGGGTTTATATTAGGCGCAATTGGAGTTTTTGGCTGGTCTTTGATACTCATACTTCCCTGGCGTCCGGCTAGTACATATGAGCAGATGGAACCAAAACAGAGTGCGCATTCTGCATCTAATCTAAACGACGTCACGGTGTTGATTCCTGCTCGTAATGAAGCGGAGTATATCCGTCATACACTCGAAACTGTCTATATCCAGGGAACTGGTTTAAAAATCATTGTCGTAGATGATCAATCTACTGATCAGACAGCACAATTAGCGCGAGCAAATGGAGCGCGGGTTATTAGCGGCACCGCGCCGCCGGCCGGCTGGAGCGGTAAGCTTTGGGCTCTCGAACAAGGTTTGCGGGAAGTGCGTACCGCTTACACACTATTACTTGATGCTGATATTGCTTTGTCGCCAGGAATTATTGCCGCGCTTCTGGATAAAGTAACAAAAGAGCAATGTGCCCTGGTGTCAATAATGGCCGAGCCACCTCTAAGCAATCTTGTAGAGCGTTCGCTCATGCCCGCATTTATTTTTTTCTTTAAGTTGTTGTATCCTTTCGGATTGACAAACAAACCTTCTTCAAGCATGGCTGCTGCTGCAGGAGGGTGTATACTTGTGGAAACGCAAGCATTGCGTGCAGTGGGCGCATTTACCAGTCTGCACAATGCATTGATTGATGATTGTACGTTGGCTGCACACATCAAACATGCAGGAAACAAGATCTGGTTAGGTTTAAGTCACTCAGTGCGCAGTCAGCGTGGTTATCCTGGATTGGAGACTGTCTGGGAAATGGTATCCAGAACGGCTTATACACAACTTAATTACTCGCTGCCATTACTGGTCCTGTGTACTGTGATAATGGTATCAATGTTCTGGTTTGGGCCCTTCGTGTTCTTGTTGCTGCCTGATGATCAAAAAGCTTATATGCTTTGTGCAGCAGCGTGGCTGGCCATGTACTTGGCTTACAGGCCGACTTTGGTTTATTTTCATCGTTCACCAATATGGGTATTTGCGTTACCAGTTATTGGTATGCTGTATCTTGCCATGACATGGACCTCAGCAATACGTTACTGGCGCGGTGAACGTGCTCGCTGGAAGGACCGCCGATATGAAAGCAAAACAGACTACTAGGAAAATAAGCTTGGCGTCGCGATTAATTACCGCTGTGCTGCTATCCTTACTCATTATTGTTCCAATCGGTATTACACACGCAGATGAACCCGAATTTAATAGTGCACAAAGTGCGATTGATTCTTTGCAGCAGTCTTTGTTGCATGTAATGCGTGAGGGAGAGCAGCTTAACTATTCAGAGCGGGTTGAATTCTTAACGCCCGTTGTCAACAAGACGCATGATATTGATTTAATTATAAAAACTATCCTTGGAGCGAGTCTTTGGCACGAGCTTGATACAATGCAGCAAAATCTGATCATAGAAACATTCAGAAAGCTTAGTATTGCGTCATACGCCGGTCGATTTAAACAATATAATGGCGAACAATTCGAGTTTATCGAACAGCGTGATTTGCCAAGAAACCAAAAGCTGGTGCGTAGTCGGCTCAACAAGGGAGATGGTGGCGCAGTGAATTTTGATTACGTGCTCCACCGGCCAGAAGAGCATTGGTTAATTGTGAACATATTATTTGATGGCGTAAGTGATTTGGCGATTAAGCGTAGCGAATATCGATCAATCTTGCAACGCGAAGGATTTCAGTCATTGATAGACATGCTGAATGTCAAAATTGCTGAAGCCGAGCATAGCGAATAGCTGTTCAGAAGGATTTTATGTGAAAATTTTAACTGGTGCAGGTAGTCATTTTTTTGCTCACTGGACAGCGTTTTCCTACCGACAAGCCATCTGGATCATTATTCTAGCTTTTGTCGCGGCTGTACTCAGCATAACCTACACTGTTAATAACCTGGGTGTGCAGACTGATACAACGGACATGCTATCAGAGGATGTTCCTTTCCGGATTAATCACAAACGCTATAAAGAAGCGTTTCCGCAATATGAGGATGCATTGCTTCTGGTAGTGGATGCGCCAACACCCGAACAGGCGCATGAGACTGCTAAACAACTGACCTACTATCTCCAGAACGATGACGCTCATTTTTACGAGGCGAGCTACTTAAGCGGCGACTCATTTTTTGAGCAAAATGGTTTGCTCTACAAAAATCTCTCCGAGTTGGAAAATATCACAGATCAGCTTGCTGCTGCTCAACCACTGATTGCACGTCTTGCTGAAAATCCGACGCTCGAGACATTTCTATCAGTATTATCCGAAGCTGTTGTTGAGATCAATAGCGGCAGAAATTTGGAACTCGAAACTGTTTTCAATGGTGTTAGTTCAACATTGGACGCCAGACTCGCTGGAGAGCCGCGCGCATTATCGTGGCAAATATTGTTCAATGGTGAGCGGCAGACCGGTTTGTATCAAGAATTGATACTGACCAGGCCCAAGCATGATTATGCGCAGTTGTTTGCTGCAGAACAGTCGATGAATGCTGTACGTGAAACAGCAATGGATATGGGACTGACTCATGATTCACCAGTAAAATTACGCATTACGGGCGAAGCGGCGCTTGCCTTCGATGAACTGAATAGCGCCATGCATGGTGCACAAAGTGCCGGAATACTCGCGCTGGTGCTGGTAATCGTGGTATTGCTTGTGGCGGTTCGCAGTGTCGGTGCAATCATGACAGTGATGTTAACCCTTATATTAGGGTTGATTCTAACTGCAGCATTTGCAACGTTTGCAGTGGGTCATCTGAATCTGATTTCAATTGCCTTTGCGGTGCTGTATATCGGGCTGGGTGTGGATTACGCAATACATTTTTTATTACGACACGAAGAAATCAGAAAAAACGGCTCTCCGGTTATTCAAGCGCTGCCCATGGCAGGCGGTGATATCGGGCGTGCCCTGACAATCTGTGCGGTAACGACAGCAATTGGCTTTTATGCTTTTATACCAACATCGTATGATGGTGTAGCGGAGCTAGGTCTGATCTCCGGTTCGGGAATGATTATCAGCTTGTTGGTGACATTGACAATCGTTCCTGCTTTGCAACGTTTTTTTCCAATACAACCGATCAAACCGCTGATTTCTGTTAAGCCTGTGCATACTGTATTGGAATGGCCGATTCATGCACGGAAAAGCATTTTTATTTTGACAATATGTGCCGCATTACTTTCGATATTCGCATTACCGCAGATAAAGTTTGATTACAATCTGCTTAATCTGAACGATCCAAGGGCGGAATCTGTGGAAACTTTTCGTGAGTTGCTGGAAAATTCAGATGATTCACCCTGGCATATCATTGCTCTGGCAGATAACCGTGATGAAACCGTTCGGCTCGTTCAACAGTTATCCGGTTTACAGGAAGTGGACAAAGCAGTCACCTTGCTGGATTTTGTGCCGAAGCATCAGGAAGAGAAGATCCGCTTGATTGAAGAGATGGCAATGACTCTCGGGCCAATCTCATTTGTCCCATCTTCTCAGAAACGGGTCAATATTGATGAACAACGTATCGTTTTGGTGGATTTGAAGAGAGAACTGTCACGTTTTCTGGATGAACAGTCTGCACATCAGGCTAGCCAAGCAGCAAAAAACCTGCATGCGTCAGTACGTAATCTGCTGTCGCGATTGAATGCGCTGTCTGAAGGCGAAGCACGGGAGAGTCTGTTATTCGAGGTCGAGTATGACTTGTTGCATTTACTGCCAGTGTCCTTGCAACGTCTGCAGCTTGCGTTGGGCGCATCGACCTTTACCCTGGAGGACATACCTGAATCAGTTAAAATGCATTGGTTAAGCAAACAGGGCATTTATCGTATTGCAGTCTACCCTGCTGATAATATTAGTGATAATAATGCATTGAAAATGTTTGTGCGTGCGGTTCAGGATGTGACTCCCGGAGCAACTGGCGTACCTGTTATCAGTCTGGAAGCGGGCAAGGCGGTAGTTGACGCATTTATCCATGCATTCTCACTGGCGATTATCGGCGTTGTGGTGGCATTGCTGGTATTACTCAGGTGTTTAAAATCGACTGTGCTTGTATTGGTGCCGTTGATACTCGCTGCGTTATTTACTGGCGCTGTAACCGTATTGATGGGATTGCCGTTTAATTTTGCCAACGTGATTGCCTTACCGCTGATTCTGGGTATCGGTATTGATTGTAGCGTTCATATGGTGCATAGAAGCCGCAATAACGGGGAAGCGTATGAAAATTTACTATATACCAGTACAGCACGTGCTATTTATTATAGTGCTTTAACGACAATGGCGGGTTTTGGGAGTCTGATCTTCTCGCAACATCAGGGCACCACCAGTATGGGACTGTTGTTGCTGATCGGTGTTGTGTTGACACTGGTATGTGTTTTAATCATTCTGCCCGTATTGTTGCATGCTGCAAACCACAAGCCGTCTACTTGATCTTTTCTTCTGATTTTCCGTATGATAAATTGTTGTTCAACGTACTTTACGTTGTAATACCGCCGCAAAGAAACCATCAGTTTGATGGATGCTGGGAGAGAGCTGTAGGAATTTTCCAGTATTAATTGCAATTTTCTGTTCTGCCATCAGTTCGGAGCTGTCTAGTAAATCAAAATCTGCATTTATTGACTGAAATGTGTCGATAACCCGCTGGTTTTCCTCAGGCAGAAAACTGCAAGTGGCGTATACTAATCGCCCGCCAGGTTTGACCAAACCAGCTGCCGAATCCAGAATTGATGACTGCTTTGCTTGTAATTCTTTAATGCTCTGTGGCGATTGCCGCCATTTTAAATCGGGATTGCGGCGTAAGGTTCCCAGACCACTGCATGGCGCATCAACGAGCACTCGGTCGATTTTTTTCGAGAGGCGCTTTGTTTTAAGATCATTCTCGTTCGCGATGCGCTGAATGTGAACATTGGATAATCCTGAGCGTTTGAGGCGGGGCTTCAGGTTGTTTAGCCGTTTCTCATCAATGTCAAAAGCGTACACGCGACCTTTTGAATGCATAAGCGCGCCAATCAATAACGTTTTACCGCCTGCGCCTGCGCAAAAATCGACTACCATTTCTCCACGTCTTGGTGCCAGTAAGTAACCTAATAATTGGCTACCTTCGTCTTGCACTTCAATTTTTCCGGTTAAAAAAAGCGGATGACGGTTGATTGCTGGTTTGCTGTGCAAACGAATACCGCAGGGTGAAAAATGCATAACTTCTGCGTGAATACCATCTTTCAACAGTGTCTCGAGAACCTGCTCGCGTTTGGCAAGCATCGTGTTTACACGTAAATCCAGTGGCGCAGCTTTCTGCAGTGATTGTCCGAGACTGAGAATAGCGTCATCGGGCATGAAACACCTTAACTTTTCTATCAACCACAGCGGAAATTCAGCTTGCACATTCAATGGCTGCGATTCTAGTGCGGTTGCTGTAATGGTTTGTAATATGCTCATTTCTGAGTCTCGAATCCAGCTCTTCAGCTCGTGCACATCAATATTATGGAAACGGACCAGGTATGCCAGCAGTAGTAAGCGGGGTGCAGCCGAATCAGTGCATTGTTGCAAAAAGAATCGGTGGCGCAAAATTCCAAATGTTGCTTCGGCGATGAATGCGCGATCATGTGCACCGAGCTTGGGGTTTTGTTGAAAAAAACGTCTTAGTATTGAATCTGCCGGATACTCAAGTGGCAACAGTTTCTGTAGGGCGTCAGCCGCTTTATTCAGTTGAACAAGTGTCAATTGCATCGTAATTGTAGTGTTATTTTTTGCAGCAGGTATTATTCTCTGTGTAATCAATCTGAATTTCGGCGATCATTTTATCAACGTTCAAACCATCCTCCTCTATGGTTTGAATTTGTACAGGAATCATATGATACTTGGGTGCGAGCCATATTTTTCTCTGCATCTTGTCGTCCTGGTTATGTTGTTTGGTCAATACGATCGTTTCCATCTCACCCAGTGGTGTGCTGAGTTTTTCTCTGCTGACTTCGAACTGCATTAAATGATGACTGCGTCCATCGGTTACATTGATAGCGAGCAGATTTCCTGTCTTTAATATATGTTCGGGTGCAAAAATAAAATGATACGACAGGCTCAATCGATCCTGTGTGTCGATATTTAAAGTTGTCTGTTTTTCTTCATTCTGGTGTTTCAATGTCAGAATTCTGTTCTCCCAGTCAAACAGTGCCATGCTTGAGTTGTTGTTTGTTCTTTCGTCTGAATAACGGACAGGCCTTAAACCCAGTTCGGTTACGATACCCTGACTGTTTCTGAAAATATTGCCGGGATTAACCAGCTTGAAAACGCCGGTTGCTTGTGCATTACTGCTAATACTGTACGTATGAGAATCACTTTCCTGGTTGATATCAACAGTTTCATTCAGTTCACCATGACCAATACCCGTTCTAACGGTATAGCTGATATGGATACGTGCCGGTAAACCTGCCGTATCTTTTGCTTCAGCATTCAGACTGTTTTCAGCCGCATGGATGGCTGAATTCGCCCACCATAGAACCAGAAAAATTAGAGAGTTTTTCATTCCTGCAGTCCAGGAGAGTAAATTACCGAATCGTGAACACAGGTATCGGCTATGAATACAGTATTTTCAGTCAGCCTGATCCGGCCCTGTAGAAACCAGCGAACGGCCTGGGGGTAAATTCGGTGTTCCTGTTTTAGTACACGGTCTGCGAGCGTTTTTTCAGTGTCATTGGGAAATACCGGAACAGCTGCCTGAATCACGATAGGGCCATGGTCGAGTTTTGGTGTTACGAAATGAACCGTGCAACCATGAATCTTTACACCGTCGTCCAGTACACGCTTGTGTGTATGTAACCCCGGGAATGCGGGTAACAGAGATGGGTGGATGTTCATAAGACGACGATGGTAGCGAAAAACAAAATCGTCTGTGAGTATACGCATAAACCCGGCGAGTGCAATCAGATCGGGTTGATAACGGTCAATTTCGTCAGCCAGCGCGCTATCAAAGGTTGTCCGGTCTGAAAAAGCATGATGATTGATACATATCGTCTGCGCACCCTTAGTGGCAGCGGTTTGTAGTCCTTCAGCAGCTGGATTGTTACTAATAACGATAATACGATCAACTGGTAGCCTGGCTTCAAGTAAGGCGCGCATGTTGCTGCCACGACCAGAAATTAGAATGATCAGTGTCTTCATGACAAACGTACCTGAAGGATTCTATTTCAGTATGACTGCTGGCTGGTTGGGCGTACGTTGTTTTATTTTGCCTATCAGAAAAACCGTTTCACCAGCGTGCTGTAGGCTTTGAATAGCTTTATCTGCCTGGTCTGCAGCGACAACTACAACCATACCAATACCACAGTTGAATACACGAAACATTTCATCATCGCTAATGTGGCCTTGTTGCTGCAACCAATCGAAGAGTATCGGTAAGTCCCATGCGTTTGTGTTCAATTCCGCAGTGGTGTGGGCCGGAAGAATTCGCGGCAGATTCTCTGTAAGGCCGCCACCGGTTATATGTGCAAGACCTTTGATGGATACTTGTTTCATCAGCGATAGTACTGGTTTTGCATAAATTTTTGTCGGTGCCAGAATAATATCGCTGAGTGGTTTTCCTTGAAAGTCCTGAGACAAATCGATGTGGTTTGTGGCGATGATTTTGCGAATCAACGAATAACCATTTGCGTGCGCACCGCTTGAAGCCAGGCCGATCACGGCGTCACCGGCCTGTATATCTGAGCCGTTGATAATTTTGTCTTTTTCCACTATCCCAACAGCAAAACCGGCCAGATCATATTCTCCTACAGGATACATGCCTGGCATTTCCGCAGTCTCGCCGCCTATCAGGGCGCAACCAGCTTGCTCACAGCCCTCAGCGACGCCACTGACAACGGCAGATGCTATATCTGTGTCAAGTTTGCCGCAAGCATAGTAATCGAGAAAAAATAGCGGCTCCGCACCTGAGACCAGAATGTCATTCACGCTCATGGCTACCAGATCTATGCCAATTGTGTCGTGCCGGTGCAATTGAAAAGCAAGTTTTAGCTTGGTACCCACGCCATCGGTACCCGATACCAGTACCGGATTCCGGTATTTCCCGGATAATTCAAACAATGCGCCAAATCCGCCGATACCGGCTAATACCTCCGGACGCTGTGTACGTTTGGCAAGTGGTTTGATTGCCTGTACCAGATCGTTACCGGCGTCGATATTGACGCCGGCGTCACGATAGGAAAGAGAAGTTGTTAACTTGTGTGAGGAACTGTTGTCGTCGGAATGATGCGCGGTCACGGTGTATTATTATTGCAATGAAGTTACTGGATAAAGTATGTTTTGTTGGGTATTTTACAGCAAATATGTCGATTCTTCTTCCGATGTTTGAAGAGGTAATCATGTAACGCATGTGCAAGGCATGTATTGCATCAAGTTGGATGCTGCGTGAATTAATGACGATGACCGCCTCTTCCATGCCCGCCTCTAAAGCGCGAGTGTCCACGTCCGGAATGTCCTTGATTGCTCCGAAAATGCTTATGCCCGTGTCGGAAACTGCCGCTTCTGTGACTTCCTCTGAAGGATGAATGCCCACGTCCGATATGCCCGTGGCTGCCTCGGAAATGCTTGTGCCCACTGCGAAAATGCGAATGAGTGCCACGTATGTGTCCGTGTCCTCCACGATGAATCCTGTAAGGGCGATAAAAGTGGCTGGAGCCACCTACGTAGCTCGCTCCGCCATAGAATGCCGGTCGGTAGCCGTAGCCGTAGCCGGTGCTTGTGCTTCCATAATATCCGGCTCCATTGTAATAAGGTGGGGCTACGCATCCGCTAAAAAGCAATGGTGTGAGTAAAGCGGACATGATTAAGAATTTTTTTGAATTCATGATACACCTCCATCAATAACCAGACATATGGATAAATCCCCTGAGCCTGATTGTAAAGTTAACGTGGCAGATGACAGTTTCATGTCCAGTCCTGCCCGCAGTGTTTAGTCGAAAGCAATTCTGGTTTTCCTTCCGTTATTAGGATCGTGCATTCAGTCACTTTCGATTCTTATGACTGAATTGTAGGGTGGTCGAACTGAACCCTGACTGAATATAAATTGATCAGCAATTTGCCGTTAATAAACTTTGGGTGTGTCGTTCCGTCATAAATTTTAATCAGCGGATTTTGAAGACGGCCTGGCAATGTATCTTTAACTGGGAATTTAATTCATTAAACAGAGAGCAGACTGGCAAATGTTTATTCAAAAGCGCGACAACGCACGGGCGTACCGATTTGATGGCAGGCAAAATAAAGCAAATTCTGCATTACAGGTTCCGTATTATTCATTTGGATCAATCGTTAGGGCAATTATAATTGGATTTGCCATCGGTCTAATCTGCCTGGTGGCCTGGGAAAAGGAATGGTTTCCTCAGCAAAATTATCCTGCTGTGGCGCAACTTGAAAATAATGCCGTGCTGTTTCCGTCCCACTGCCAATCCTTACCCGCCCATGGGACCGTTTATGCCATTGAGCCGGCTTTCATGAAGCGGACTGATGTGCTCTATTCCGGATTGCAAATTCATAATCAACATGGATATCCAATGGTGGTTGTATTATCTGACAAGACGGGGATGAAGCAATTTATCGCCGTTTCGATTGCATCCTCAGAGGCTGTTCAGCTTAGTGTTCCAATCGGGCAATATGCCATGCAGGTTTATTTTGGGTCGCGCTGGTGTAATTTCGATAGCGGATTTGCTGATGGTGCGATTGCTCTAGTGGAAGGTGGCATCGCTATTCAAGCTGGTCAGACAACGTTACTTGAGTTCTATGGTGCGAGCCTTGACCCGATACAGCTTGCGCTTGCATATCGCACGGCGCGTCCGGTAGACCCTCAGCAAATAAAACTGCCGTCAGAGGTGATCGGTGATGGTGCGTTAGAATTGCTGCAAACGCCAGCAGGCCATTATTTCAGTTCGGGCGCCATCAATGGTTCACCTGTCGTGTTCATGATTGATACAGGGGCTACAACCGTTTCTATTTCCGCCGAGATTGCAGCAAGGGCTGGTATCAAAGAATGCCAGCCTCGCATTGTGTCAACCGCAAACGGTTTGGTAAATGCGTGTTCTGCAACGGTGTCTGATTTGACATTTGGAAAATACCGGCTGGTTCACGTTGACGTCACCATTTTACCTGATTTGTCAGGCGAGGCATTGCTGGGTATGAATGTGTTGCGCCATTTCAGAATTGAACAGGTAAGTGAGAAGATGACAATTTCTGTCCGTTGATCGGGTAGTTTGAAGATTATGTTTTTCAATTTACTGGTAGGATATGAACCCGCTTTATAAAGCGGGTGGTGAAACAGGTCTTTCATTTTCTACGATTTGGTTCAATTGTCGTAGCATGCATAGCGGATCATGCGCCTGGGTAACCGGTCTGCCGATGACAAGGTAATCAGCACCGTTTTTTATTGCAGCAGATGGTGTTGCAATGCGTATCTGATCATCATGATTGTTATTTTCTAGACGTATACCGGGCGTAACCAGGGTAAAGTCTGGGTTTACGTGATGTCTTAGACTGCTGGTTTCCTGTGCTGAGCAGACCACGCCGTCGAGTCCGCAGCTTTCAGTTAATGCGGCGAGACGGCGTACGATCTGTTCAGGCTCTTCATGTAGCCCAATATCATCCAGGTCATCTCGTCCTATGCTGGTTAGCAACGTCACTGCGATCAGTTTGGCCGTACCAGACGGAATCGCTTCGCGTGCGGCAAGCAGCATTTTTTTTCCGCCAAAAGCGTGTACATTCAGCATCCATACACCCATACTGACAGCTGCTTTGCAGGCTCCTGCAACGGTATTGGGAATATCATGAAATTTCAGATCAAGAAAAACATCGAACCCGCCTCGTACCAGCTGTTCAACCAGAACTGGTCCTGCTGCGGTAAATAATTCTTTGCCAACTTTTAAACGGCATAGCTGTGGATCAAGCTGTGAGGTCAGGTTTAATGCTTGTTTGGCATTATTGAAATCCAGTGCAACAATAATACGTGATTCGTTCATGATTAAATTCAGACAAAAAAAGGTAAAATATATGCGGTTGCTGTGAAATAAATGCAGTAAAAGCGGTGTGCGCACAAAAATCCTTTAAATCACTCAAATTGCAACAATCACTCAAATTGCAACAATCACTCGTATTGCATCCAGTCTGGTTTGTGCAGAATCCAGCGCCCGGGTTATAGTTTTCAATTGCCGCTCGAAAAATCGAATTTCTGCTTCACGAATGCTGTGATTGATTTTCTGTAATGCTTTCAGTCGCTCTATTTCCAAAGTAAGCGTTTTTTGTAATCGGTTCCTGCTTTGCCGAGTAATGAACGGAATTTGTATTTGAGCCAGTTTTTCGCTGTCGGCAACCATATCCTTAATAGCGTCTTTCTTTAATTCAATGACCTGGCTGGCCACATGTGGTGATATTGTAGTCAGATTCCGATTGATGCTGTCATGATCAAGCGTTGGATGCTCAGAGCAACCATGCTCATCAATGATCGTACGAACCATGATAGACGGAAGGTTGTGGTTGTCAGCAACAGAAACTTCCGCCGTAATATCGAGTACGAACAGACACTCGACATACAGCGTTCCAGGTTGGGCGTCGCGATGTGAAAAGCTCGATACGGTAGCATTGCCGGTTTCGGTATTCAGTATGCGCTCCATGGCATGAATGACTATGGGATGTTCCCAGGTCAGAAATTGCATGTCCTCGTTAGCAAGCGCTGTATTTCTATTGTAAGTAATAATCAGGCCATCGTCTGGTAATCCTGGAAAAGTCGCTGTCATATGCTCGCTGGGCTCTATGCGATGGCTATCAGCGCGATGCGATTCGATATGTATGCCGAGGCAATCGAAAGCAGATTCCATATACTGTTGTATGCTGTTGTCCTCATCTTGAGAAATAGCAGTGGTGTAAAGCTGTTCGGCAATATGCGGACGAAATGAGTTATATTCCAGCAGTCTGTCGCGTCCGCGCTCAAGAGCCTCGCCAAGCACTTGATTTGCCTGCCGGGTACGCTTGATTAAATCAGCAAAGGTGATTGACTCGAGTGCTCGTTGATGCATGGCCGATATCAGCTCTTGTTTAAACTGCTGATAGACAGTTTGTCCTGCTGGGCAGTTTTTCTGCAGCGCATCCAGTCCTTCATGGTACCAGTTGAGCAAAATCATCTGAGCGCTGTTTTGTAAACAGGGTACATGAATATTAATAGTATCTGTCTGGCCTATGCGATCGAGTCGGCCGATTCTTTGCTCCAGTAAATCAGGATTAAACGGCAGATCAAATAAAACCAGATGATGTGCAAATTGAAAATTGCGTCCTTCACTGCCGATTTCAGAACAAATCAAAATTTGAGCACCTGTATCTTTGTCGGCGAAAAACGCCGCTGCACGATCCCGCTCCAAAAGCGTCATCTGCTCATGAAATACCGGGGTGTGAATGCCTGTCAGCATTTTGAGCGCAAATGCTATATCGCACGCTGTTTGTGCGCTGGCCGTTATTACCAGAATTTTTTCAGGTCTGAGTTGCCGAACAGTTTTGTTCAGCCAGTCAATTCGCGGGTCAATTTCTATCCATTCCGGAGCATTGTTATCGGCGCTGGCCTGATAAAGCAGTTCCGGATAAAGCAACAGTTGCGGTTCCGACAATAAGTTCGTTTCGAAACTGGTCAAACAATCGTCATAGTAATCGGGTAGCGGCAATGGAACAATCGATAGTTTTCTTTCTGGAAAACCATTAATTTTCGCGCGCGTATTTCGAAACAGTACGCGTCCCGTACCATGACGGTCTAACAGAATCGACGCGAGTGCATGTCGTGTCTGTGAATCTGTTTCGGCCCCTGACTCTGGGTTCTCGAGGGTGGCAATCAGTGACCGGGTTTGTGTAGTATTTTCGGTCGATAGTATTGTGTGCTTGTGATCATCATTTAATGTTTGACCGTCGATCAGCCGCTCGACGACATTAGCGACCGGTTCGAACTGCTGCTCTTCAGCGACGAAACGGTGGAAATCTGAATAGCGGTCTGGATCTAGCAGGCGCAGACGGGCAAAGTGGCTTGTTTTTCCCAGCTGTTCGGGTGTGGCTGTCAATAACAATAGGCCAGGTGTGCATGTCGCCAACTGGTCAATTACCTGGTATGCCGGGCTGGACTCAGCTTCTGTCCATAGCAGATGATGCGCTTCATCAACAGTTACCAGGTCCCAGTCACCTTCCAACGCTGCCTGAATGTGTTTCCGGTTGTGACAGAGAAAATCCAGTCCGCACAAAACCAGTTGTTCGCTGTGAAAAGGATTTGAGTAGGTATGGTCTGCTTCAAGTGTTGCAAATCGTTCTTTGTCGAACAAACTGAAGCGAAGATTGAAACGGCGCAGCATTTCTAGCAGCCACTGATGAACCAGCGCTTCCGGAACCACGATCAGAATCCGCTTGGCGCGGCCGGTTAAATGTTGCTGGTGCATAATCATGCCAGCCTCAATTGTTTTACCCAAACCAACTTCATCGGCCAGTAAAACACGCGGTGCAAACCGCCGTCCGATTTCATATGCGATATATAACTGATGTCGAATGAGGCTGGTGCGTCCGCCCAGTAAGCCAAATAAGGGTGAATTTGAGAGTTGATTGCCTTGCAGCCAGGTTTGATAACGTAATCGAAACCATTTATCCGGGTCAAGATGCAGGTTGAACAGTCTGTCGGTGGGCCTGCTGAATTGCAGATGGTCAGCCAGCTGGTTCTCCGGTAGTGTAAATACAGTGCCGGCTTTGTCTTTGCCTGAATAGATCAGAAGATCGTTTTCTTCCTGTACGGTTAAAATTTGCATGGCAACACCTTCCATGTTTGTAACAGTATCGCCAATACCAAAAATTACGCGTGTCAGTGGAGCTGATTGGCGGGCATAGGTGCGAGTTTCGCCTGATGCCATGAAAGCGATACTGACAACACGATCTTCAACAGTTTGTACAACGCCAAGACCCAGTTGCAAGTCGGCATTACAAATCCACCGCTGACCTGGTTTAAAGTTTTTCATCTGCCTGATCTTCTATACTTAGGGTCTAAAGTAGGTAACAGAAACAGGATAAAAGTTCCGCTTCTCTGTGCTCCGTTGTAAACAATGGATGTGTAGATTTGAAGTTATTCGCGGTGTGGTTTTTTCGCAAGCTTACGCTGCAGTGTACGGCGATGCATATTCAATGCCCGCGCCGTGACCGAGATATTATAATCATTCTCGGCCAGAACGCGATGAATATATTCCCATTCAAGCCTGCCCACCGATAATGGATTTGCACTGATGGGTGTATCGGTTTCGCCAATGGTACGCTCAAATGCGGACATGATTTCATCTGCATCGACAGGCTTGGCCAGATAATGCGTGGCGCCAAGTTTAATTGCCTCAACAGCTGTTGCGATACTGGCATAGCCGGTCAACATGACTATTCTGGTGCCGGGATCCAGGGTTTTTAATTTTTCTACGAGCACTAGTCCCGAATCGCTGGATAATTTGAGATCAACAATTGCATATTCCGGAGCAATGTTTTCAGCCAGATTCAGTGCGGCTTCAATAGTGTGCGTGGTGTGGACATTGAAATTACGTTTGGCCATTGCTTTTGCCAGAACATCGGAAAATATTTCATCGTCATCGACAATGAGCAGATCGGGCTGTTCGTTGGCATCTATTGATTCTGATAAGTTCATGATTTGGATTCAATTAATGGTAAAGTGACTTGTGTGCATGCACCCCGGTTCTCAAGATTGAATAAATGCACGCTTCCGCCTAATCGCTCTATATTTGCATTGGCCAGAAACAGACCAATACCAAATCCCTGTTCCGGTGTTTTGGTGGTAAAGAAAGCTTCTCCCGCACGTTGTGTGGCTTCATCTGATAATCCATCGCCATCGTCAATAATTTCCAGATGCAGGTTTTTCTCGTCCCAGTGGCTCTTGATCTCGATTTGTTTCGACGATGCGTCGGCGGCATTGTTGAGTAAATTCAGAATCGACTGACTAACAAGCTGATTGTCCATGATCTTTGGTGCTGGCAATGGACCTTTACTTTGATGACTGAATTTTACAGCCGGCCGTATGAGCTCCCATTTTTCCAGCAGGGAGTTTAAAAATTCATTAACGGGTAACTGGCTTCCACCTTCGATGCGTGCCTGCCCTGCTTTGGCAAGAAGTTGTGTCAAAGTCTCCTTGCAGTGCGTGATCTGGTCTCGCAGAATGCGAATATTATTTTGAAATTCACTATCGTGGACATATTCCTTTTGCAATTCTCCGGTGATGACGGCCATGGTTGAGAGCGGAGTGCCAAGTTCGTGCGCAGCACCAGCTGCCAGTGTGCCCAGCGCTATAATCTGTTCATTGCGTAGCACTTGTTCACGAGCAAGGGCAAGATCGTGATCACGATCACGAATAGAAATGCTCATTTTAACAACGAACCAGGCAATAATGACAGTGCTGAGTACGAACGCCAGCCACATGCCGGAAACATGCAGATTGAATTCGATCAGATGTTTGCTGTGGTCATGTGGAAGTGGAATATAATTAAACAGCAGGATAGTATAGCAACCAATGGTTATAGTGGCCATAACCCAGGTATAGCGCCATGGAAGTGTGGCGGCTGCAATGGTAAGAGGCAGAAGATACAGGGAAATAAATGGATTGGTTGAACCGCCACTGAAATATAATAGCGCGCTTAACGCGAATACATCGATCAGCAATTGAGCGAAAAATTCGAGATGTGATACGGGCCATTTTCGATATAGCCGTATCCATGTCAATAAATTGAGTGTTGCCAGCAAAATGACAACAATAATCATCTCAGTCCACGGAATATCAAGATCAATGATGATATACACCAGGCTGAATGTCAGGCATTGTGCGAGAATCGCAATATTTCTGAGCATGAACAGTCGCTGCAGGTTTTTGCTGAGCGGAGATTTGCTTAGATCGTTAAACATAGTACGTTAGTTATAATAGTTGTGGCGTAACCGGACGGATATTGCAGTGTGGAAAAAACTCAGGGAGTGCACAAAATGTAGAATGACGGTGAGTAAGGTTTTTTGTATCGTTGCATAATTCAGTCCGGTAAAGCCGTGGTTGCCCCTATTTATTAAAGCTTGTTTCAAGATGCATGTTATCTTTTCAGCTTATTATCTTTTCAATGTGACGCATATCCTCAAGTTTTTCCGTTTGATCAGTCGGCGTTGACGTAGAAAATATTACATTAGTTTAAATTGATACGCATGACCATGCGACATTTTGTCGCGGCCCGGTCTGACATTGACTGCTAATCATGTTTCTTAGCGACAGTTTGATATTCCATGGATGATTCCGTAAACAATTGGCGTGAAACCATACGCATGGCCATATTGGCCATAATTGTGGGTGTAGTGACAAGTTACGCCTCGCTGGGCTTTTTATGGGCGATTGACCGTTTGCATCTGCTGTTTCTGGGGGAGGCGGGTGTCGAACTCTATGAGCACCTGGATGAAGTTTCCAACTGGCATTTATTTTTTCTGCCGGTTATTGGCGTGATTGTCGTTCGATTCATCATTCGATATGGAATGCCCGGACACGAAAATCAAGGACCGGCTGATGTCATTCAAGCAACACGGCTGGGAACGGGGGAAATGTCGATTAAAGCAGGTGTGAACAGCGCGATAGCCACCATTGTGTCAATCGGTACCGGTGCATCAGTCGGGCGTTACGGTCCTGCGGTCCATCTTGGGGCTTCTATAGGTTCGTGGTTGGGGCAAGTGTTTAAACTCACGGCAGAGCGCAAAAAGAATCTGCTTGCATGCGGTGTGGCGGGTGCTATTTCAGCTTCATTTTCTGCACCCCTGGCTGGAGTTGTGTTTGCGCATGAAGTGGTGCTGGGCCGGTTTGGAAGCAGATCTGTTATGCCTATTGTGATTTCGTCTGTGGTGGCCACGGCGGTCGTCAAGCTGCATGCGTATGATAGTCTTATTTTTATACTGTCAGATCTGCCGGAATTCGCGAACTGGGAATATCTGCTGTTTGCGCTGGTAGGTGTTAGTGGTGGTGCGCTGGCCATCGTTTATATGGCTATGATGGCCCGCTTTAGTCTTGTCGTGCAAAGGTTACCCTGTCCTGTGATGATCAAATCCCTGTTAGGGAGCATGTTGCTGGGTGGCATTATAGTTGTTTTTCCACAGACATTTGGTTTGGGTGAGCAGGTGATTCGCGATGTTTTACAGTCCGAACTGTCAATAGATGTTCTGATAATGCTGTTAGTGGCAAAATTGTTGGCGACATCTGTAAGCTTTGCCGCGGGTTTTTCGGGAGGCATATTTGGACCCGCACTGTTTCTCGGTGCTGTGATGGGCACCATGTTCGGTGTCGGCGTGCAGGAATTGACCGGTATGGATGTATCCCCGGCTATTTACGGCGCTGTAGGTATGGGTGCGGTCGTCAGTCGTGTGATCGGTGCGCCGATTGCGACAATACTGATTGTTTTTGAAATGACGGGCAGCTACCTGTTGATGACAGCTGTGATGGTCTCGGTGGTTGTCGGAAGTACTGTAACCAGAGATCTGTTTAACCGATCCTATTTTTTCCATCAATTGCGTTTGCGGGGTATGGAGCCGGAAACTTCCCAGATACAACAGATTCTGATAGAGCAACCAGTGAGCGCATTAATGTTAGAACAACCAGTTGTATTGACTGCCGATATGACATTGAAAACAGCGTACCGCAGGGTGGCGCCATTTGTATCATCGGCAGAAGTGGTCTATGTTGTTGATCAAGAAGGCGTGTTACAGGGGCAGGTCAATCCGCGGATGCTGGTTGCCAGAGACGAACAAACAGTCCTGAGTCAATGGGCTGAATACATGCCTGTAACACCCTCAGAAGTTTTAACAGGTGATTTAAGTGTTTATCAGGCGTATGTATTATTGAAAAATTGTCGGCATGCAACTGTTCCAGTGATTGACAGTCAGACACGGCAGTTTTTGGGTATTGTACGTGTGGGTGATTTAATACATGCCTGTTTGCAGGCATTTGAAAGATATCGCATGGCGGAGCGCTAGCGGGGCCATGGCGACAGGTCGTATTTTCAGTTAAAATTCAATACCCATTGATTTGTGTCTGGTTTGTCAGCACAAACTTTTTAAAGCTATTATATGATTCTAATACTAGTTCCCAATACTCGGCCTGAGAGCCCGGAATATAGACAGTTGTTAGCATATCTTGCCAATCTGCCCGGTATCACAACGCGTATTCATACCGAAATCGGAGCAGAGCAAACACTGACCGAACTGTACTTGATCGGAAACACCAAGGCATTATCTACAGAAGAAATCAGTATTCTTCCCTGCGTAGAACGCGTGGTGCGTATCTCAGAAGAATATCGCGTGCTGGGACGGCATCAGAATGACGGTCGCTCCTCCAGTTTTGAATATAACGGTGTGCTTTTCAGCCAGGATTCGTTACATGTTTTTGCGGGTTTGTGCGCTGTTGATACAATCGAGCATGTAGAAATCATGATGAAGGCATTGCGTGCTGAGGGGCAGGTATGTACCCGGATGGGTGCTTACAAACCCAGAACCAGTCCCTATTCATTTCAGGGACATGGTAAGAATTGTCTTCCTTACGTGTTTGATCTGGCAGGAAAATATGGCATAAAAGTCATCGCAATGGAAATTACCCATGAAGGTCATCTGGAGGAAATACGAACTGCGCTTCATCAGACAGGTAACGCAACAGGTGTCATGTTGCAGATCGGAACCCGTAATACCCAGAATTTTGAACTGCTGAAAATAGTTGGTCGGCAGCAGACATTTCCGGTATTGATTAAACGAGGATTTGGCATAACGCTGGATGAATCGTTAAACGCAGCAGAATATTTGGCTTCTGAAGGTAATCGCAAGGTGATATTTGGTTTACGGGGAATGAAAACGAATATGGGTGACCCGCATCGCAATTTTGTCGATTTTGCACACGTGCCGGTGGTTAAGCGGTTGACAAGAATGCCGGTTTGTATCGATCCATCACATTCGGTTGGTACCCGGGCCGATTCTCCCGACGGCATACTCGATATAATGCACGCAACGGCTCAGGGTGTTATTGCGGGCGCCAATATGATTCTGGTGGATTTTCATCCGGTACCCAGTAAGGCACTGGTTGATGGGCCACAGGCATTATTGATGAAAGAGTTGCCGCAGTATCTTGAGGATATTCAAATAGCGCGTGAAGCCTATTTGAAACGTGTTGAACTGGTTAAGCGTTACCGTCAGGAACAGGATTAAAATAGTTAATTGAATGATATTTTTGTACGCATGTTTTCATGGAGAAAAATGAAATGATCAGAGTATTACTCTCAAACCCCAGAGGCTTTTGTGCAGGGGTTGATCGTGCAATCGGGATTGTAGAGCGTGCATTGTCGATGCATGGTGCACCGATTTATGTACGTCATGAAGTCGTGCATAATCGTTTTGTTGTAGAAGATCTGGAAAAAAAGGGTGCTGTTTTTGTCGAGACACTGGATGAGGTGCCAAAAGACAGTATTTTGATTTTCAGTGCCCATGGTGTTTCCCATGCAGTCCGCAGAGAAGCTGCTGCACGGGAGCTTCAGGTTTTTGATGCGACTTGCCCATTGGTAACCAAAGTACATGTGGAAGTGGCCAAGATGCGCAAGGAAGGTAAGGAAATCATCATGATCGGGCACCAGGGACACCCTGAAGTCGAAGGGACGATGGGACAGGCCGAAGGAAATGATAAGGGTATGTACCTTGTCGAAACTGAAGATGACGTTGAGAAACTCCAGGTTAAAGATGAATCAAATCTGGCCTATGTAACCCAGACGACACTATCGGTTGATGACGCAGCCCGGGTAGTTGAAGCCTTGAAAAAGCGTTTTCCACAGATTACCGGTCCTAAGAAAGATGATATTTGCTACGCTACGCAGAATCGGCAGGATGCGGTAAAAAAGATGGTAAAGCAATGTGATCTGGTTATCGTAGTCGGTTCACCTAATAGCTCGAATTCGAATCGTTTATGTGAAGTTGCACGTAATGCCAATGTAGAAGCCTATATGGTTGATAATGCCCAGCAGTTGAAAGATAACTGGTTTGCCAACAAACACCAGATCGGCATCACCGCGGGCGCGTCCGCACCTGAAATACTGGTCCAGCAGGTCATCGCCAGGATTAAGCAAATTGGTGCGGAACAGACCGGTGAGGAAGTCTCCGTGGAAGAATTAAGCGGTGTCGTGGAGTCAGTGGTGTTCCCATTGCCGAAAGCATAGATTTTCGACAGAAAATATTACTTAATCGACGGACACAGGTTTCTGCAAGCTTCGTTATTAGAGTATCTTCTGAGAAGCTACGTTATTCAAAAATCGAAAGTCCGTCTTTCCCGTCATGTGTAATGCGAACAGTTTTATTCGCATTCTCGGCTGTCGAAACAATCCGAATACATAAACTCATTGGCGCTCTACTGTTTTGATTTGCATCGTGAATATGTTTTAACAGGGGGAAGGGTGCTTGCTTCATGCTGTTGTGTAGCCAGTTTCTGATGCTGAAATTTATTTTTGTGAAAATTTGTACTTTGACTTTGAGCATGTCAGCATGCTCAATTCCTATTAATAATAACAATCCATGAAAATTTCTTCTGCTACGGGTTTTTTTTCAGTTGCAAGTCACTGGTTCAGCGCAAACATAGTCTCGCTAGGTCGCGAAATGCGGCTTTCCTACATGCCACCGCTAATGGTCTATGTAGCCGCCGGTATCTCGGGTCTGACCGGTATAGTTGGGACATTTTATGTCAAGGAAAAGCTTGGATTGTCAGCTGAATTCCTGGCTATGCTTGGTTTCTGGATGATGTTGCCGTGGGCGTTAAAAATGCCGCTTGGCCATCTTGTTGATCTGATGTGGCGCTGGAAAAGCCTGCTCGTATATCTTGGAGCTGGTCTGATTATGATAAGCCTGCTGATCATGATCGGATTACTCGGTCATACAGAAGTCATGACGTCAATGGCATCTGTAGAAACCTGGTACGTTGTTTCAGCATTGCTGGCGCCAATTGGATATGTGTTGCAGGATGTTGTCGCCGATGCGATGACTGTTGAGGCTGTGCCACGTGTCGACGAAAACGGAATGGCACTGGATGCACAGACACGCAAATTGATGCACGTTACGATGCAAACATTGGGTCGGGTGGCTATAGTTGGTGGTGGAATTCTTGTATCAGTAGCGAATGTTTTCTTGTTGCGGGATGCCGCTGCGTTACCGGAAGCTGAAAAAGAAGCAGTGTATTTACTGGTATACGAACTTGCGCTCATTATTCCCTTGGTATCGGTTTTGGGCGTGGTTCTGGCATCTTGGCTACGCCGGCGCGATATTCAGCGATTTATGTCCCAGGGATATAGCAAACTCGAAGCGACCAACCTGCTGACAATACATGCGGACCCGCCGCCGGTTAACTGGTGGATCTTGGGTGGCGGTTTGATTTTCACGATCACCTCACTGACAGTAGGCCTGAGTCGTATGCCAGGTGCAGAAGAAGTAATTTTTCTGATATCCATGTCGATTGTGCTGTTTCTGATGTGGCGATTGACGAATGAACTTGAGCCTGAAGCACGAAATGTTCTGGTAGGCACTGCGTTTCTGGTGTTCATTTTTCGCGCTATTCCGGGACCAGGTGCCGGTTCGACCTGGTGGATGATAGATGAGTTGGGATTTGACCAGCAGTTTCTCGCGGTGTTATCACTGGTTGGCGCAACATTGACGTTATTCGGCATGTTTATTTTTCGCCGTTTTATGGCAGAGCGTTCTATCGCCTATATTATCGGGTTTTTGACAATTGCCGGTACTTTCTTATCACTACCCATAATCGGTATGTATTTTGGATTGCATGAATGGACTGCAGCATTGACCGGTGGTGTTGTAGATGCACGTTTTATTGCATTGATTGACACGGCACTGGAATCCCCGCTGGGTCAGATAGCCATGATTCCGATGCTGGCATGGATTGCCAACTCTGCTCCGGACAAACTCAAGGCTACATTCTTTGCAGTGATGGCCTCATTTACAAATCTGGCGTTGTCAGCTTCTCAACTGGGTACCAAATATCTGAATCAGATTTACGAAGTAACGCGTGAAGTGAAGGACGCCGTTACAGGTGAGGTCACAGTTCCTGCGGACTACAGCGAATTGGGCCATTTACTGATAACGGTAACCATTGTTGGTCTGGTTTTACCGGTCTTGTCCATTGTTCTGGTGAAGCATTCACGTTTTCGGAATGCGTAGTGTGCTTCTGTAAAGCACGGCAGCAGCAAGTATTTTCAATGGTATTCGATTGAAATAATAATAGTGATTGCGACTTGGTAATTTAGTACGTGCAAGCTAATATCCGAGTAAGAATGCGATAAATGGACGGTAAATTACCGGTTTATTATGTAAATAAAAATAGCGAGCACTAATATAATGCTAGTGATTATATTTGAAAAGCATCTCTATTCCGGAGATGCTTTTTTACCTTTCTACGACTAGAGCACATAACGCGCAAGATCTTCGCTCTGAGATAATTCACCCAGTCGCTCCTCTACATACGCAGCATCAATTTCGATCGTTTTTCCACTGTGTTTGGGCGCGTTAAATGAAATATCTTCCAGCATTCTTTCCATGACGGTATGCAGGCGCCGGGCGCCGATATTCTCGGTTTTGTTGTTAACGGAATAAGCGATTTCGGCGAGTCGTTTGATTGCGTCTGATGAAAATTTTAGTTCGATACTCTCTGTTTTCAGTAGTGCTTCGTATTGGCGAGTCAAGCATGCATCGGTATTGGTCAATATCTGTTCGAAGTCACTGACGCTCAAACTGGTCAGTTCTACACGTATCGGAAACCGACCCTGCAGCTCGGGGATTAAATCGGACGGTTTTGTCAGATGAAAAGCACCACTTGCAACAAAAAGAATATGGTCTGTTCTGATCATGCCGTACTTGGTAGAGATTGTAGTGCCCTCAACCAGTGGCAGCAAATCGCGCTGCACACCCTGGCGGGACACGTCGCCCCCCGATACATTGCCGGAGCGGCTGGTTATTTTGTCAATTTCATCCAGAAAAACAATACCGTTCTGTTCAACATTCTGGATCGCATTGAGCTTCAGTTCTTCATCATTGACCATTTTAGCGGCTTCTTCTTCAAGAAGCAGTTTTTTTGCTTCTCGAATCGTAAGCTTTCGGGTCCTTTTTCTATCACCGGTCATATTCTGGAACATCCCTTGTATCTGGGAAGTCAGATCTTCCATACCGGGTGGCGCGAAAATTTCCATACTGGCGCGCGGTGTCGCGATTTCAATGTCGATTTCTTTATGGTCAAGATTACCTTCACGTAGCTTCTTACGAAATTTCTGCCGTGTCGAATTGTCTTCTTCGGTTGAGCTGAGGTGAGAATCAAGATTCCGTGCGGGCGGTAATAAGGCGTCAAGAATCCGTTCTTCTGCTCGGTCCTCTGCAAGTGGTTGTTTCTTTTTGGTTTCCTTTTCGCGCAGTTGTTTGATTGCCGTCTCAACCAGATCCCTGATGATGGAATCCACGTCGCGACCAACATAACCGACTTCGGTAAATTTGGTTGCTTCGATTTTAATGAAGGGTGCGTCTGCCAACTTGGCAAGACGCCTGGCAATCTCGGTTTTTCCAACGCCTGTTGGGCCAATCATAAGAATATTTTTAGGTGTGATTTCCTGACGCAGTGGATCGGCAATCTGCTGCCTTCGCCACCGGTTTCTGAGCGCAATGGCCACCGCGCGTTTGGCTGAATTCTGTCCGATAATATGCTTGTCCAGTTCGTGGACAATTTCCTGTGGCGTCATTTGAGACATGATTCTAAAAAGTAAATGTAAAAGTTATTTGGTGAAAGCGGCAAAATATCAAGGTGCCGCAGATTAGTTTATGGTTTCGATGGCATGTTGCTGGTTCGTATAAATGCACAAATCACCTGCAATTATTAATGCCTTGCTTACAATGTCTTTGGGCGGCAACTCCGTGTTCTCCAGAAGCGCGCGTGCTGCTGCATGTGCATAAGAGCCGCCGCTGCCGATCGCTGCGAGACCGTATTCGGGCTCGATAACATCACCTGCACCGGTGATGATCAATGTCGAATCTTCACTTGCGACTACGAGCATGGCTTCCAGCCGACGCAGCATGCGGTCGGTGCGCCAGTCTTTGGCAAGTTCAACTGCGGATCGCATCAAATGGCCGTGATGCGCTTCAAGCTTACCTTCGAAACGTTCAAATAATGTAAAAGCATCGGCCGTGCCACCGGCAAATCCGGCAAGGATTTTGTCATGATAAAGTCTGCGAACTTTTCGTGCACTCGACTTGGCAACGACTGCGCCCAGGGTAACCTGTCCGTCCCCTCCGAGTGCTACTCGATTTCCCCGTCTTACTGATACGATTGTTGTCATGACGTGTTTTTATGTCCGAGATGATTCAAAACCTGAATTATACCTGATTACGGCCGACCTATACTGAGAGAAAGCGACGACGATAAAAGAGAAAGGATGCTATTCGCTTTGCATCAATTGTCTTGCTTCTTTTTGGCGCGTGGATGTGCAGCATCGTACACATGCGCCAAATGCTGGAAATCAAGGTGTGTATATACCTGGGTGGATGTGATATGCGCATGTCCCAGCATTTCTTGTACGGCACGTAAATCGCCACTTGACTGCAGTAAGTGTGATGCAAACGAATGACGCAAAATGTGTGGATGGACATTTTTGTGCATGCTTTGTTGCTTGCTGTGAATTTTCAGTCGATGGCTGACAGTTCTGGCGCTGATAGCATTGCCGTGGTGAGTCAAAAACAGTGTGTCGGTATCGTTTCTAACGATTTTGATTCGGTAATCCAACCAGATCTGCAGTGCTTCAATCGCTTTTTTTCCAACCGGTACAATACGCGTTTTACCACCTTTTCCGGTAACTCTGACCGTTCCTTCCGACAGATCTATATCATTGATTCGAAGTTGTGTAAGCTCGGCCAGTCGCAGTCCTGAAGAATAAAATAACTCGAACATGGCGCGGTCTCGAATCGTCAAGGGTTCCAAACTTGCAAAGGTTAGCAGTTGTGCAGTTTCATCAGGAGACAGCGCGTGTGGCAGCTTTTTGGTTGACCTGGGCACGCGTATGCCTATGCACGGATTATGGTGAAAGCTGAAATCGCGTATCAGATAATGATAAAACCTGCGCCAGGCCGATAACATGCGACTGAGACTCCTGCCTGAATATCCCATGCCGTGCAGCCGTATGATTGCATGGCGGATATGCTGGGACTGTGCCTGGGCAATTGTGGTAGGCGCGATTTCCCTGAACAGAATATGTATGTCATGGGCGTAACTCTTACAGGTATGTGCCGAGAGTCGGCGTTCACTTGCAAGATGCCGGTTGAAAGCGGTTGCAAATGATTTAGACTGAGTGTCCATCAGTTAGGCGCTGGTTGCTGATTTTGTGGGTTGGTTGCAGTCATTGTATGACGTGCAATTGATGCGCTGACAAGCTCACCAAGCCGTTTTAAATGCAGTGTGCCCATGTCGGCATAGAAGCGCTCAATTTCCGGGCTGGCCAGGACCAGCAGGCCGATAGAACGGGTGGTATTGAGTGGTATCATGGAAAAGGATTGCAACTGCTCGGCATTTTCAGCAAACAATGCCTTGATGCCATCAGCGACATGATTGCCACAATATGGCTGGGTCAAGCTTGTGGCTATCGCATGAATGTCTTCACTGGTTGATGCAAATTCATCATATTGCATATTTTCACACTCAAGTTCCCATAGCCGCATAACATAGTAAGGAATGGCAAAATCCTCACGCAGGCTGTAGCTGAGCCCGTTTAGGAGATCGTCGAAATTATATGCAGTCAGTAATGCTATCGTCAGGCGGTGCATTTTTTCGCTGATAGCATCATTTTCCTCTCCAAAACTGATTAGCTCCAATAGCTTGTCCTGCAGAATTTTATTTTTTTCTTTGAGGGCGATTGTCTGCCGTTCATGCAGTGAAACCACATTTTTCTGGTGCGGATGCGGAATTTGCAGATCGGCTAATAAATCCATATGGTCGTTAAAAAAATCAGGGTGATTTGCAAGATAGTGCGCAACATCTTCCGGTTTCATTATTTTTCCTTGATACCTGGTACTCTATCAATATGATATTGATAGAGTACTAGTGTTGATGTGAGTAAATGCATGTTGAGCAAGCCGGTTCGTCTGGGATTCTCGTCTTACAGATTAATCTCGCCCTCAAATACGCTCACGGCAGGTCCCGTCATCATCACGGGCGTATTTTCTCCATCCCAGCTGACAGACAGTTTGCCACCGCGTGTGCTGACAGACACAGGTGTGTCCAGCAGATTCTGCCGAATACCGGTGACCACTGCTGCGCAGGCACCTGTGCCGCAAGCGAGTGTTTCTCCCGCGCCTCGTTCGAATACGCGTAACCGAATATGATGGCGGTCATCAATTTGCATGTAGCCGACATTGACGCGTTTGGGAAAACGCGGATGTGTCTCGATGAATGCACCTTCACTGTTTACAGGCGCTGTCTCAACGTTTTCAACGATACGCACCGCGTGTGGGTTTCCCATTGATAATACGCTAATTTTAACAGTCTTTCCTTCCACATCAAGTAAATAAGTTATGGCCTGTTTGTCAGCTACAAAGGGGATTCGCTCTGGTTCAAACAGGGGAATACCCATATCGACCATGACATCACCATTTTCCTGCAATACCGGTGTAATTTCACCGCTAAGTGTTGTGACTCGAACCGGATTTTTTTTCGTGAGACCATGATCATGTACGAAACGAACAAAACAGCGCGCACCGTTGCCGCATTGTTCCACTTCGCCGCCGTCGGCGTTAAAAATCCGGTAAAAAAAGTCTGCACCAGTGGAGGTCTTTTCTACTAGCAAAATCTGATCGCAGCCAATGCCGAAGTGCCGGTCGGCAATAAAACGTATTTGTTCGCGATTCAATGAAACGTTTTGATTGATGCAGTCAAAAACCACAAAATCATTGCCAAGTCCGTGCATCTTGGTGAATTTTATTTTCATTTGAAATGAAATGATTCAAATTGAGATGTCAGGTGTCATCGACATCAGGTAATCATTCATGACGAAGCCGCCGCCAATATCGACGACACTGTCTCCGATGATCTCAAAACCATAATGTCGGTATGCGTGGATAGCGCCATGGTTCCCCTTGTTGACAGTCAGTGTCAATTTGCTACAGCCAATCCCGCGCATAGTTTCTATCGCATCGTCTACGAGTATTTTGCCATAACCTCTGCGGTGATAGTCGTGATGTATATACAATTTGTCGATTTTCAATTCATTCGGCATGCTTGCGCGTATGCAGCAGGAGAATCCGATAATAGTATCGTTTATAACCAGTTTTTTCCACCAGATATTTTCTTCTGATAATTGAGACTGAATCAGCACAGGACAATAGCGTTGTGCCAGCATATAGTAGATTTGTGCGTTCGAGAGCATGTCACAGTATTGTCTGAACCAGATTTCTCTGGCCAGAATAGAGATAGTGACAGAATCATTCTTTGTAAGTGGCAGAATTTTGATCATCACCGGGCTGTTTTATATCAAGTGGAAATCAGTGTTGAGCGTAATGAAACACTCGAAAAACCCAGGAAACACGCGAGAATTGTGAACGTATTTGTTATGTCGGAAGCGAATATGGGTTTTTGTGCGCATGAACTGTCCTGAAGAACGTTCCGCGCGCGTTCATGAAGAATCTGTCTGAGAGTTGATGAAAATGTTTTGTTAAATTGTTACTGAAAGCAAGTTAATGAAGTGTTAACAATGCTTTCAGTACGTTTAAATTACTTGTTTATTGATGATCTGCTGGCACATTATGATCAGGTTTAATGGTTTGTCCATAACTGTCCGGATTGGGTGAGTCCGGTGCAGATGGAGAGCATGCCATAAGCATGAATGAAGACAGCAAAACAAAAACAAGTGCTAATTGTTTCATATAGATATAGTCCTTTAAAATTGAAATAAACGATATCATTGGATGATATGCGATTCGTAATGGTGCCTGTAATACACCTGCCGTATCTTGATCTATGTCAAACTTGAAGAATTATGAGCTTGCTCAGCTTGTGGCGAAATCAACAAGTCAGATCAGGCCGACTTCGAACATTTTAGAGCTATGATTAACCCAGATTTTCCATTAGCGATTTCCCAATAACGAAAAACCAATCAAATAAACAACTTTTGTCGAAATCTCCCGGAAGGAAAACTTGCAGATTTAAGCAACTCAAATTTATAGAAACAACTTTATATTCAACAAGTTTATCTAATGACTTTCATTATCGCGCCAAGCGAAGCTTGGTGCATCTTGCAGGGTGAAAGCCCCTGTCGGGTAAGGCCTAGCCCGCCGCCCGTATCGAGTCTTGCGGCTGGGGCAGTGCTGGGTGATCCTCGGCGAACAATACAGGTGAAGCGTAGACAGAGAACATTGTAGGCCAAAAGGGTGATCGCGCACCCTGAAGCGCTGGTACAGCCTCGAAATATCCATTGTGGTAGTTGGCGAGTGTGTTAATGAACACGAAGCCAACATGAAACTGTCGTAGTTAAGGCGAGACAGTGGAAGGCTACCGGGGTCCTCAGGCCATGGCATGCAATGAGAGATGTACACAAGAACTTGGGAGGCCCCATGCGTTCCTGTAAGGGTGTTGGCAGCCTTGCAGGTAGAGCAGTTAACCGAAATGGTGAAACGAACGACGATGCATGGGGAGTCGGATCAGCGGATAGTGCTCTGCGCATGGGAGAGCCATGTACATGGGGAAGCGGCTGACAATATCACGCAGCTTGTAAAGGAAACTTATGCCGGACATTGCAGGACTGGAACATACTAAGCCAACCTCACTGCAAGCCATAGCCGACAAGGCGAAAGCCAAACGTACGCATCGGTTTGGCAATCTATACAGAGAGCTGAACGAGGTGCTGTTCACGGATAGCTGGCGGCGCTTGAACAAAAGCGCTGCTGCAGGCGTAGACAGGGTGAAAGCCCGAGACTACGAAAAGGATTTGCAGCATAATATTATCGCTGTAGTCAACAAACTCAAGCAGAAACGCTATCGAACCAAACTGGTTAAGAGACACTACATACCCAAGAGCAATGGCAAGCTGCGTCCACTAGGGCTACCCGCCCTGGAAGACAAGTTGGTGCAGACTGCGGCCAGCCAGTTATTGGAGGCGATTTACGAACAGGACTTTTTGCCCAACAGCTTTGGATACCGTCCGATGACGGGAGCCAAAGAGGCCGTAAAGAGCTTGACGTTCAATCTCCAATATAATGGTTACGGTTATATGGTAGAGGCCGACATTAAAGGCTTCTTCAATCATCTGGTCAGAAGAGCCCGGTGCGGTAATTCCGCACGCCGGGATCTGTGCCGGGGCGGTCAGGTAACTGGCCGTTCTATGGCGGCGAAATTTTCCGAACGGGAAATCTGGGATTATTTCTAGTGTATGACAAGGTAAGAAAAAGCGGTGTAGTCTGTTGGTAAGGATCTCGGTAGATCTATCAGTAAAAAGAGGAAAACACCGTATGAGAGATAGTAATATTTTCAGGCTGAATCGTTAGAACAAAATGATCCGTTACAGGCAGTGTTGCGAGAAGGTGCGCGTAAAATACTGGTGGTGGCAATAGAATCAGAGGTGGTCAGCTTTATTGGGCGGCATGGCAATTTAAATACTGATGAAGATAAATCAGCAGTTTTGAGAAATGGATATTTTCCGATCGGACGATTCAATCCGGACTATGAGATATTGAAACCAAAGTACCAAAAATACAGGATCGTTCGGGAACAGAGTTGTCATAACGGGTCTCGCGTGACCTGAGCGGCAGGCGGTATGTATACATCTGGACTGATAGCGTCTACAGTACGGTACGACGAATAGATGGCCGGTTATGTTTACTGGCGATTATCGTTTCTGATGAAACGGGATGCAAAGAATTGTTGGCCTTGTCTGACGGTTACCACGAACCAGAGACAAGTATTAAAAACAACAAGCCTCTTATTCTTGTTTCTCAACGGCTTTAACAAAACCGTCCTCCAACTCAACCACGCGGTCGGCAATGTCAAGAATTCGATAATCATGTGTAACCAGTAGGATAGTCGTATTCAATTCTTTGGCAAGCTGCTTTAAAATTTCGACGGCGTCATGTCCGCTTTGTCTATCCAGAGATGCGGTCGGTTCGTCAGCCAGAATGATTTTGGGTCGCCCAGCCAGCGCTCTGGCAATCGAGACGCGCTGTCGCTGGCCGCCGGAAAGTGCTTCCGGAAAATAATGCATCCTGTCTTCAAGTCCGACTGCGGCGAGCATCTGTTGAGCGCGGTATTGTCGTTCGGATTCAGTCAGGTCGCGCTGTAACTCCAGCGTCATGCATACATTTTGCAGTGCTGTAAGTGATTTAAGCAGATTGTGCTGCTGAAAGATGTATCCTGTCTGGCGACGAATTTTCACCTTGGTCTGCTCATTACTGTTGACCAGCTGCTCACCGAGAATCACCACACTGCCGTTTGAAGCTTGTCGCAAACCACCGATAATTGTGAGCAGCGTGGTTTTACCCGAGCCGGACGGACCCGTCATAAGTACAATTTCCCCTTTTCGGATGGCGAGATCAATGCCTTTTAGTACAGGTTGGGTAAGTGAACCGCTGCCAAAACTGAAATTCAGATTGTGGACGTCAATGACCATGATGCTCAGAACATGTCGGCGGGGCTTGCTGAATCCAATCTGTGGATCGCGAGGGAACCGGCTGTAGTGCACATAAACAGGATAAACACGAAAACAGTAACGGCCTTTTCGAGTGTCATTGGCATCGGTATAAATATCTGCGATTCAGCCAGATTGTACAGACTGCTGGACAGTGCCAGCCCTGGAACGAAACCGAGAATAGCAAGAATGAATGCTGAGGCAAACACCATGCGGATAAAATAGCTGTGTGGATAGCCCATGGCTTTCAACGTGGCGAATTCAAAACGGTAATTGTTAATCTCGGTAAACAGGATCTGATACACAATCACCATGCCGACAATCAATCCCATGATGGTGCCGAAGTTGAAAATAAACCCGATCGGTGCGGCATTTTCCCAGTACAGTCGTTCATGTTCGAGCACTTCTTCATACGTGTAGATTTTTACAAAGTCGTTCAAATGAGCACGTAGTTCTTCTTTTATCTCCGGTATGAATGCACCGGGTTGCAATCGAATGACACCAACATCAATCTCTTCGGCACTCCGGTTCGGAAAGATGCGCAGGAAATTTAAATCGCTGGTGACGATATTGCCGTCAGCTGCAAATGAAATGCCCAATTGAAAAACACCCAGAATGGTAACTTTGTAGTCATTAACCTCTGTTCTGTTCTGACCCGCTTCTAACATGTTGCTTACCGGTCCGAATTCAGGGCGGGAGTATTCGTCAAACAGGACAGTGTCTTTAACCCGCAGTTCATGCTTCTTGGTTTTGATGGCATCGACATTCAGCAAATCGGTATCCGGATCGTAGCCATAGACCATCAATGTTCGCTTAACCTGGGTGTCCAGTGCCTTAAATGTTGCCAGTGACAGGTACAACGGCGCAACTTCAGCAACTGCCGGATGGCCCAGTGCACGCATCAGTTCACTGCGTTCAAACTGCGCTGGCCGCCACATGGCTTCGCTTTGCTGGTGGATCAAAAACAGGTCGCCATCGAACTTCAGCGGCATGGAAGCCGCACTGGCATACAACGCATCTTTGAAGCCTAGTTGCATAAAAACCAGAACACAGGCAAATAATACACCACTGATGGCTGCAACCAGTTTTAGCCGGTCATGGATCAACTGCCGCCAGGCAAGTCGCGTTGGAAAATACCATGTGTTCACGATGCTCACGGCTTGATATGCACGCGTACCTGACGAAAAATCTGGTGTTTCAGGTCGACAATGGCGTCAGTTTCAAGTGTCAGACGCACCTCAATGATTCGATTGTCCCTGTCGGCCAGGGGGTCAGTATCATTCAAATCGTTTTTTTTGACCTGAAAACCGAGTTCTCTGACTTCGGCGCTGTACATGCGTGTGAAGCCAAGAGCGTTGATGCGTGCCTGCTGTCCGACTTTGACTTTAGGTAAATCAGATTCGTATACTTCGGCAACAATATCCAACTGCGATAAATCGGCCATTTCAAGTAGTCCGGCATCTGCAATGCGTTCACCAGGGCGCGTTAGAATTTTTAACACCGTACCGGTAATCGGCGCATAAATAATTGTATTTTCGAGCTCCGCCTCAGCAATCAATAATTGGGATTTTGCATTGTCAATTTCAGCTAATAGACGCTCAACGTTTAATTGCGATTGCTTGAACGCGAGATGCTTGTTTTCTGCATGAGAGATCGTCGTCATCGATTGGCGTGAAAGCGATTCATAACGCTGGTATTCTTTTTGATTAAAAGCCATAGTGGCTTTTTCGGCAGCCAGTTGTGCATCCAGTGCCTTGATGCGGGTTTTGGCAGCATCGACTTCGGCAAATTTCTTTTTGTGATCGGAAAGCAGAGCCAGTTTCTGGCCTGATTTGACCTGGTCCGCTTCCTGAAAAAAAAGCTGCGCAACTCTGGCTCCCTCCGGGCCAGCGTTATGAGAAACCCTGATTACCCTGGAACGGGGTTCGATATAACCCAGTGCGCCGATACCGATTTGTTTTTTGGTAACTTCCGGCGTGCTGGCGTGCACAACAGAGAGCGGTAAGCAGGCCACCAAAAATAACAGAATGCCAAAAAAGAAACAGCTGGATAGATTGTCCAACCAGAAATTCTCAATAAATCGAAAACGGCGAAAGCTTAAACAGCGCATAAACGTTTCAGTTCCATTTCTTGCACGGAAAATCAGCGCTAATGCAAAGTTTATAGTACGCTGTTGTCTGTGTACGCTGTATTGTAATTGGTTTTGATAAAGAATTGTTACTAAACCGTTGGTCTGCAAAGCTCTGGAAATCAGGCAGTATTCGCGATCAGGCCGTTATGCAAACGATTTTCCCAATCGCTCATCCATTGTTCAAAATCCTCGGCCTTGAGTGGTTTTGAGATAAAGTTGCCTTGGGCAAAATCGCAACCTGTATTGCGTAAGAACGTCCAGTCTTCAGCATCCGCTACACCTTCTGCTACGACCTCCATACCCAGTTGCTTTGCCATAGAGAGACTGGCATCGTACATGGCGCGTAACGTTTCATCCGACCATGCACGATGTACAAAACTCTGATCAATTTTGAGCTCGTCAAAAGGAATGTCGCGTAACTGTGCCATCGATGAATGACCGGTGCCAAAATCGTCGATCGACAGATGAAACCGCTTTAAACGCAATCGGGTCAAAATCTCGAGTGGCACGCGGGAGTCGGCGTCCATTAATTGACTTTCTGTTACCTCAAGTACAATATTCTGCGGTGACAATCCGTTTTCAATGGCAAGATTTACAACCAGATCCTGAAAATCCAATGATGTCAGGTTATCCATTGAAACATTGGTGGCTACGCGCAGCACAATGCCATTTTCCTGCCAGATTCTGGCTTGGGTAAGTGCCTGTTTCAGAACCAGGCAAGTCAGATCGTTGATCAGTCCACACTGTTCGGCAATATGGATGAACTGACCTGGCATTACCAGTCCGTCCGATGGATGATGCCAGCGTACCAGCGTTTCAACTCCAATGATTTTGCCCGTGGCCACAGTTACTTTGGGTTGATAGTAATTGACCAGTTCACGGTTGGTTATTGCTGTTTGTAGCGATTCTGCGCTATACGTTTTTTTTTCGGATACCGGTTGCTGCTGTTTCTCGGGCGGCGCCCATTTTGTGATAAGTGCGTTCAGTTTATCGGGGCTGACCGGTTTATGCAGATAGCCCAGCATGGGAATCCGGTGCGCGTGCACGAGTTTTTCTGCAGTTTTAAGCATTCGCTCATCTTCGCCGCTGACCAATATGAGACTGCCAGGGAATTTGCGTTCGACCAGGTAGCGGACAAATTCGATGCCATCCATATTTGGCATATTGAGATCAAGTAAAATCAGATCTGGACACGTCTCTTGCCGGTCAATCCTGGCCAGTGCGTCGGTTCCGTTATCACATGCTTCTACTGATTCAAAACCCTGGTTATTCAGCATTTTGGTCAGAATTTTCAACATGAAAGTATCGTCATCGACTATTAGAATTTTTATTTGGGAGGCACTATGCATGATATTTTCTTTGAGCGCTACGCGTTCGGAAACAATAAAGTGGTAATGCTGTATCCATAACGTATTGTTTGTCAATAAATTCTGTTCGTTAGAGCCAAGTCTGGATATTATTGAGCCCATTATCCATTCTCTCAACAACCTTAAATCTAGCAGGGGATTTTGAATTGCGCAATAAAATTGGGGTGATAGACACGATGTTTCAGCCAGCCGGGCGATAAGCAGTAAGTTTTCGAGCACTGACATTGCGCATTGGTATTGTCGTCTGAATCAACCATCGCCGTGCGGTATAGACTGAACTGATCATCTGTTCGGGTTTTATATTGGAATGACTGTTTTTAATTTTTGCACATGATATCTTCCCACACTATACTGTTCAGTAAAAGCACTGATGAGAAAAGGAAGGAACAAGGAAGCGACAATGGCGCACGACAAGGATCTGCAGATTCTCGAACAAGCAGTCTGTTATCAGGGTTTTTTTCGCATAGACCGGTTTCGGTTGCGTCATCGCCTGTTCAGTGGTGGCTGGAGTCAGCCTATCGTACGTGAGTTGTTCGAGCGCGGACATGCGGCAGCAGTGCTACCTTACGATCCTGACAGAGATGAAATCATTCTGATTGAACAATTCCGTGTCGGTGCCATGAGTGCGCCTGGCGGTCCGTGGTTGCTTGAGATCGTTGCTGGTATTATCGAAGATGGTGAACAGGCGGATGAAGTCGTCAAACGTGAAAGTGTTGAAGAAGCGGGTTGCGTTGTCGCTGATTTGATTCCTTTGTATGATTACCTGGTCAGTCCCGGCGGCATGACCGAGCGAGTTACTTTGTTTTGTGGCCGGGTGGACGCAGCACGTGCGGGCGGTATTTTTGGTGTGGCGCATGAAGGCGAGGATATCCGGGTACACGTTGTTGCTTACGATATTGCGCTGCAGTATCTGAGATCAGGCAAAATCAATTCCGCCAGCGCAATCATTGCATTACAATGGTTGGCGTTAAATCGCGATCAGGTTCGAACGCAATGGATGGGGTAAGCAATGCCGTATGAACTGCTCCTGAGGTGGACTATAAACATGCGCTATTCAAATATAAGCGGTGCTATTATTTTTCTCCTGTTTATTTGCTGGTCACCAATATTGACCGCACAGAATACCGGTCAGGCGTTATGGCTGAATGTGAATGGTGCCATTGGTCCAGCTATCAATGACTATCTGCAGCGCGGTTTTGACAAAGCGATCGAACAGAACAGTCAGGTGATTATTTTGCAGCTGGATACACCGGGCGGACTCGACGCTTCCATGCGTGAAATAATTCGCAGCATAATCGCATCGCCCGTGCCGGTAGCTGTTTTTGTATCGCCCAGTGGCGCACGTGCGGCTAGTGCAGGTACGTATATTCTGTATGCTGGTCATATTGCCGCCATGGCGCCTGCCACAAATCTTGGAGCGGCAACGCCGGTACAGATCGGTGGTTTTCCAGGTTCGCCTGATAAAGACATGTTTGACCGGTCCCGGGACAGCAATGAGGAGGAAACACAACTTGCAGACCCCATGTCAAATAAAATCATCAACGATGCAGTGGCTTATATTCGCGGTCTGGCACAAATGCGCGGTCGTAATGCCGAATGGGCGGAAAAAGCAGTGCGCCAGGCAGCCAGCCTGACCGCTGAAGAAGCCTTGGAAAATGGTGTCATCGATCTTATTGCAGAAAATATTCCGGATTTGCTGGCCAAGATCGACGGCCGCACCGTCAATGTTCTGGGTAATTCTCGGACATTATCCACTCAGCATATTTCTATTGAGCATTTTGAACCCGATTGGCGTACCCGGCTACTGGCGATTATTACCGATCCGAATATCGCCTACATACTGATGTTGCTCGGCATATATGCACTGATTTTCGAGTTTTCCAACCCCGGTATGATTTTTCCTGGTGTTGTGGGTGCTGTTTGTCTGGTGCTGGCGTTGTTCGCGTTCCAGGTACTGCCTATCAATTATGCGGGGCTTGCGCTGCTGCTTTTCGGTATTGCTTTCATGCTGGCGGAAGTTTTTGTGCCAAGTTTTGGTGCCCTTGGCATCGGTGGCATGATTGCATTCGTTATCGGTTCCGTCATGCTGCTGGATACGGGGGTACCCGGATACGGCGTATCGATTCCGCTGATTGTGACATTCGCTTTATTGTCAGCCGCGTTTTTCCTGCTGGTGTTGGGTATGGCGATTAAGGCGCGGCAGCGTCCGGTGGTTAGTGGAGCTGAACATATCATCCACTGCACCGGTGAGGTGTTGAATGATTTCTCTGGACAGGGGTGGGTCAGAGTCCAGGGTGAGCGGTGGGAGGCGCAGGCAAGTACGCCACTCAAGCGCGGCGAAAGGGTTCGTGTGGTGGCGATAGACGGACTGGTTTTAAAGGTTGAGCCCTATTCAAATAAAGCTACTCAATTCATGGAGGATTAGTCTGATGGAAATCGTATTGATTATTCTGAGTATCGTCATTCTTTTTCTCGCCAGTGCGTTTAGAGTACTGCGAGAATATGAGCGCGGCGTGGTGTTTCAGTTGGGCCGGTTCTGGAAAGTCAAAGGCCCGGGGCTCATTATTATCGTGCCTGTTATCCAGACCATGGTGCGTGTTGATCTCAGAACCATCGTCATGGACGTGCCAAGTCAGGATGTGATTTCACGTGATAATGTTTCCGTTAAAGTGAACGCGGTGATTTATTTCCGTGTGGTTAATCCCGAGCGCGCCATTATTCAGGTAGAAGATTTTGACGCTGCCACGAGTCAACTGGCACAGACGACTTTGCGTTCGGTTCTGGGTCAGCATGAACTCGACGAGATGCTGGCCAGTCGTGACAAGCTGAACGACGATATTCAGAAAATTCTGGATGAACAGACGGAAGCCTGGGGTATTAAAGTAGCCAATGTCGAAATCAAACATGTCGACATCAATGAATCCATGATCCGCGCCATCGCCAAGCAGGCAGAGGCCGAACGCGAGCGGCGCGCCAAAATTATTCATGCCGAAGGCGAATTGCAGGCGTCACAGCATCTGCTGGAAGCGTCGCAGGTGCTGGTCAAGGAGCCGCAAGCGTTGCAACTGCGCTATTTACAGACACTAACCGAGATTGCCGGAGAGAAAAATTCAACCATTGTTTTTCCATTGCCTATGGAGATCATCGTGCCGTTTCAAAAGATTCTTGAAAAACAGGCGCAAGAGCAGGAAAGCAAAACGGAAAGCGCTTGATTTTATTGCACCCAACCGAATGGCCGGGTGATTATGCCAGGTCATTCGAATAAAGCGCCCTGTCCATATTGGCTCTGATTTTTGCTAACAGCGGGTTATAGGCTTCGTTGGCGACCGGTCCGACAATTTTTTGTGCCAGATCCAGAAAATTTGTTTTGACGAGCTTATTTGGGTCTTTTGTGCCTTCAGCGTTGCTAACAGCGATAAGCCTGCCCATGATAAATTTATCAGCGCCGAGTTGCTGGTGCTTGGTCAAGCTTTCGACAATGATGAAACTATCCGGCATTTTGCCTAGATTGACCGCCTCGTCAATGCTGCTGTTGGTAATATCGATAATCGGAATGACGTCACGTCTATTCACATCGCCTTTTGCGTCCTGCCAGGTTCGTTTGACTTCCGTTTGAGTCTCGGATTTGGGTTTGGGCCTGGTTCTGCCTTCCGTAATCACGGGCGACAAGTCTGCGTGAACGATTTTTCCTGAATTTCCCGATTCGTCTTTTTCGAGATTGGAACGCCTGTCTCCGCCAAAAACGCCGATTTCAAAGTATGGGTTTTTACTGATATATTGACTTCTGCTAACTCTGGAATTGCTTTCATCTTTGCCTTGCTGAAATCTGTTGGCAAGCATTCCCGCTATAACCAACGCCTGCTCGCCGCTGTCCAGATAGAAGACCCGGTAATCGGTAGCGCTTAATTTGGAAATGACTTTTTTCTCATAAACGTCGTTTGTGTCTTTAAATTTTCCAGGGGTGGTGTGGTCGCTGTTGGGGTTGGTAGTGTTATCCAGTGTGGTGGCCGATAGCAGCATGGCATATTCCTGCAGTTTGTCGGTCATGTCTGCAGTTATCGCGAAGTGCTTGTTTTTCTCTTTTTGAGTTGGTGTTGAGACACCATCGAACAATGTGTTGCCTTTTGCCAATAAAATACCTGCTTGCTGAAGCTTGATAAGCATTCTGGATTTTAGCCACTCATAAACTCTTTTCTTTTCGTTCGGCGCATTACTGTCTATTTTACGTTGTAAAACAATAAAAGCATGCCGCATGGCTGTTTTCAAGGCTTCGATATACAAGACCGGTTGCTTGGTGTCGGTTTTTAATGCATCCAGATCGCCGATTTTCGTTAAAGGGACGCCGGTTTTTTTACTGGCCAGATTCTCTACCAACGCTTTCAGGCCGGGCAAAAGCGACTCTACCGGTGTATAACCCGGCCATAATCTGACAGATTCTCCGGTATCGGCTATGGTGGGTCGTTGAAAACCGAAACTGCCTCTTTCGGTTATTTTTATTTCCTGTCCTGGTGCCGAGTTAAAATCAGTAGCAATATCCGGAAGGATTTGTTTCGTCGTGTCGTAATCAGTGTTTTTGTACCTGTACTTGGCGGGTTTGGGCACTTTTAGGATCAGGCTGGGATGATCTTCCGAGCCGATGGCGTTTAATACCTGGTCTCCACCCGAAATCGAATTGATCACCGTACTTATTTTTGTTACCAGCGCACCTCTGTCCTGCAATAGCCCGTCATGAAAATTCTTGTTGGCGTATGTGGTGCTGATTTTATCTTTTAGCGCTTCTTTCTGCTTTTCAATTAAGGTATCTGTTATGGACGTGTCATTATCAACGGAACGGCTGATCTTGGGAACAGTGGTCAGTTTGGGGTCTTTGAAAAACGTTCCTTTCGCCTTCTTTTTGTCGCTGGAGACGCCGATGATTTCCTGCTGGTCTTGCAACAGTTTAAGGTTGTGAGTAGGCAGTCCTGCCGAAGCGACTCCCTTTCGTCCTGTTCGGTAGGTGGCTGCACCTTTGGTTCCGGTTGACTGTACCCAGCCTCCGCCCTGAAGATCAAGTAAAGCGGTGTTCAAAGGCTGGAGCAAATCTTTAGTATTGACGCCTTCCTGGGATAATAAATCCTTGTACTGCTCATTTAGAGGGTGATCTTTGTTGCTTCTGGCATATTTTCCTTCACCCGTTTTCTCCCGGTCGAAACCCTGACCCGTGCCGGAATCAAACGAAGCGATATGCCGGTGAAAAAATATCAGCATGGACAGAAAGTCATCTTTGATATTATCAAAACTGATATCTCCGAGTCCTGTCAGGTTTTTATCGCCCAGCAGCGCATATAAAAGCTGGGTGTATTTCTTCTGCGCTTTCCGGGCAGAAGAGCCCTTTATTGAAATATCGTAGTTGTCGTACCAATCTTCATTGGCAAACATGTTTAACCTGGTTGTGGCGCGCACTTCATCCGGTCTGGTTTTAAGCGCAGGGTCGGCTTTCGCAGTCTTGACCCATTGCTCAGCGGTGGCATTTCCGTTGTTTTCATCGAAGGCTTTTGCGAGTGCAAGCAAATGTTCTTTTTCCCAAGCGTTGATGCCTAACAGTTTCCCCCAGTCTGCCGGTGTGCTGTTTCCGGTTTTCTGGGCGAATGCCATACCGATATCTGCTTCGGAACCGGCCAGAGTTTCCGGTATGTACGCGCCTGAGAAAAGTAAAATGGTTTCGTCGGTGTGATTATTTTTCGCTGCTTTTTCCCATAGGCTCTTGATGTCCCCCAAGTTACAAATTTTTCCAACCTCTATCATGAATCGGGTAAGCCTGGCCAGAAAGTCATACTCCAGACTTTCCAGAAAGCCGGTCGCACCCGTTAGACTGGGTTTGTCTTTGGTGGCCCTGGCTTTTTTCTGATAATCATTGATTTCGGCAATGCTTCCTTTGCCGCCGATCTTGTCGATTAGTTGAAGCGTATTGGCGACATGTTCGAGCCCGATATCGCCAAAGAGTTTGACGACATCTTCAATCGGATCTTTGCGGTGTTTTTTGTTGATCTGGTTGAAAATCTGCAATTGCTTGCCGAAATCATTTTTAAACAATTCAACGATTTTGCTTTTCCGCTCCTCGGTGCCGGCCAGCAAGGTGAGTGCGGTATTTTTTCGCAGCGGCTCGTTTTCCGTGTCCTTTTCATAGTTTTTAATAGTTGTTTTCTTTTGCTTTAGCTGGGTAAATAATAACTTGCGATTTTTTTTGTAAGGCTTTTTTATTTTGGCAAAGTCCAGCGTTTTTAAGGCGGAACCGGATATTGAAGAAGACCGGTCTTTTTCCAGGCTGTATTGAATGTCTTTGTCTTTTTCTAACGCTTCGTTGAAGCTGAAAATGGGTTTAAATAATTCTTCAAGTTTGCCGTATTTTTCGCGGTGTTGTTTTCCAACCAGCTCTATTTTTTCGTTGTATTCCTTGAGATCATTTTTAGCTGCAATGGCATTGGCAATTTGATCGAACGCATCGTTATATAATGCCTTGTATTCTATGAAAAGGTTTTCAAATTTCTCGGTCAATTCATCCACTTTCGGTTGCGGGATCTCCTGAAAAGCCTTGATCACAGCTTTTAAAAAATCTACCGAACCGTTGGCGTGCTTGTTATAGACTTTGTCCCGGCCGCTGGCTCTGCGTTCGTTCAGGTCCTGGGTAATTTCTTTTATCTCGGTGTGCAGATTTATGGCATCTAAATAATTGCCGCTTTTCAGCTTTTCAATGGCTTCATCCTTTTTCGTTCTGACAGATTCCAGTTTCGCATCGGCATCGTATTCCAGTTGAATGACATGTCGCTGCACGACGTCTGTTTTTGTGTTCGCCTGGAGGCTGGTTTTTCCATTCCTGACTGCAGGCCGTGTACTCGCGGAAAACTTCGAAATGGCGCACTGCTGTTTTGTCCGGGTGCTGCCGCTGACCATTTCCCGAAAAGCAGACAGCTGCTTTACCTGTTCGCTGTTGTTGATTGTTTCACGCAGTGCGTTACGGGCAGCGGTTTCAGATCGGTTATCGACAAACTGGGGATTGCTTCTATTAACATTCAGTTTTTTAGCAGTATTGATTACAGCGGATGTATTCTCATTTTCCGGTTTTTTGTCTGCGTGCGTGTTCATGGCTGTGATTCCTGGAACTTTGTATCGATTGGCAGTTTGCTGATTTGGTATTCTGAAAGCCTGTGTATTAGCACGAGAATAAGTCGAGATGTAAGCAAGAAGTGGTATTCGGTTTAAGTACTTTAAACCTAGTTCTACTTTGTCAGATTACTCAAAAGCCACTTTTTGCCTGGCAGAAGACTTTTTAGCGCTGAGCCGTCGCCGGTGCCGCTTATGAATGATATCAGCCAGATCCTCGGTGGTAAGTTGTCTTTGCGGCAGCATGTGCGCTAATGCGGTCACCAGGTCATTGAAGGATAACATCGGCCATTGCTTGCGCCCAAGCATCTTTTGCTTGACCAAGAATAGCGTTGCCAGCATGACCAGCGCCATGTGATGATGCCATGCATCCCACCGGCGTACTTGATAATCGGCCATGCCGCATTCGCTTTTCGCTTCATG
>NZ_FOIA01000027.1 GCF_900111605.1 Nitrosomonas marina
AAGACTGCGTAACAAAAGGAAAAAACATAGGGCGACTAGCTAAAACAGGCTAAAAAATATTAGCCTGGAGGAGTAAGCTCGCTCTAAACTCTAGTTGAATATTAACAAATCGAAAAATTAACATGGCGAAATTGGATTAATAGTATCGGTTATAGTTTTGCTGGCAATATCGATATCATAATTTGATTGCAAGTTGAGCCAGAATTGTGGACTATTACCGAAGTATCTGCCAAGGCGTATGGCAGTGTCAGCAGTAATGCTGCGAATACATTTAACGATCTCATTAATTCTTCGTGCTGGCACGTGAATCTCTTTTGCAAGACGGTATTGAGTAATACCATATTCTTCAAGAAACTCTGCCAAATGCTCTCCTGGGTGGATTGGTTCGATTATGGTTGTCATGGTGTTTTCTCCTAGTGGTAATCTATTATTTCAACATCGTAAGCGTTACCATTCTCGAATTTGAAGCAAACACGCCATTGGTGGTTTATGCGAATGCTGTATTGACCTTTACGGTCACCTGAGAGTGTTTCAAGGTTGTGAGATGGCGGTACTCTCAAATCATCAATCTCGTTAGCAGCATTGATCCTGTCAAGCCTCATTTTTGCCCGTTTGGCGATTTCCGTTGGAAATTTTTTTGAAAAAATACCCTTGTGCGCTTGCTCGGTTTCTATGTTGCGGTAACTCTTAATCATGTACGTATATTAACGTAACGCGTTAATAACGTCAATCGTTATTGCTGCCCTGTTGAATTAATCACTGATCTTACCAGTTATAGCAAAAGATAAGATTTTACAATAATACGAACTATTATCATTTGCATTATTGGTGGGGATGTGTATAATTAGCTTTTCTAAGCCCTTAAATGTGAAACGAAACTACCGCACCAACCAGCGCACCGTGACTGCGTAGTCGGATGGTTGGAATGAAAGAGTTATGCAGGAAACACTTTCCGGCGCATCATGTCTCGTACATCCTTTCATCGACCTTCCTTCCTTATTTGGTCAAAAATGATGTGCCGGAATTTTTTTTAGGGCTCATTGATCGCGATGATTGGGTGGGGTATAAGACTATTGATTTGTTGTGATTACCGTCGTGGTATTGAATTTGTTACCTTTATTGATATTTTGTTTAGCGGTAATTACCCGCAGGTTTTCGTGTACATGAAGACCGCATACAATATCTGAGATAAGCGGCACGATGTGATCAACATTATGATTTATTCCTGTTTCTTCAGTCCTGGCTCTTGATACTGAATAAACCTTTTCTATAAGAATTTTGTTCGCCCAGGGTGGCGTTGCTTGAATAAGCATTGCTCGCCTGTATGCTTCGTTGGCGCATGTTTTGTGTTTATTTCTGCGTTTCCACTTCCTCATCAGTTCGTTATAGTGTTCTCGGTACGTTTTGCCGTCATAAATTTTATTTTTTTTATTTCCGTTGTAGATATGTTTTTTAATGGCATATCGTACCCTGTCTTTTGCTAGACGGTCCGCTTTGTTGGCTTCGTGGTATCGCTTTTTGGATGCCGCATGTTTTTTATTCGCTTCGCGCATGTAATCAAGGTATTTATCCCTGTTTTTTGCCACCCATTCACGATTTCGTTCTTTTTTGCATTGTTTGCAGCCGCCGCATTTGTAAAACTCGGTGCCTCCGCACTTGCTGCATTCTTTTGGTTTTCTCGTGGTCATCCTGCAAAATATTCCATAAATTATTCCAAAATGATCTGAATGCTTAACCTGTCCATTTATCGGCATCATCAAGAATATTATTAATATTGTCCGAAACAACGTGATCCATCGCCCTTTGAATGCGTAATTCAGTGTGTCCTAGCAGTTTCGCTATATCTTTCGCAGAATCATAGGTATCAATCAGTTCGTTCACTTTTCGGGGCAATATCCCGAACCAGTAAATGCACTCTGCGGTTTCAATGATGCCGTAATAGCGTTTGTGGAAAATATCTTCACCGTACCTGGCCATTACCTCACTGGCGAGTTCTGATCTTTGGCTTTTGTTTTTCAGCAAGCCAAAGCCTTCTGTTTTCGCAATGAGCGCGGCCATCCTGTTGTGCTTAATCCGGTTCGGGCTCGCTCTTTTCTTGCGTTTTTTCGGTTTCTCTTCAGTCGTTTCCATACGCGAATAGTTACCCTATGTTATGGCAATCATAAAATAATTCACGCCCGCATGTATTGCAGCATGCGCCGCAGTCGGAAAAACAGACAGAATTCAAGTTCTGGAGAGGTCAAAATTTCTCTATTGAATTAATTCACCGAGAAAAATGCTGAATATCAAACCTTTGCGCCTGCGTCGCATGACGTTACAAATGCGCGAGCTCACCATAGGCGAGTCGATCGCCATTGCATCATCGCCGCCGCATCTTGAAGAGGCTTTGTGTACAACATTCCTGAATTCGACTAAAGCCGGTGTCCAGTCAACGATTGAGGGCATGGACAACCCGCAGAACTGGACCGTGCAAGAGCGCATCATGGCAGTGTGCCATTACCTGTCGGTTACATCCGATACCGGTCCGGATTTCCAGTTAGAGGGCGGAGCACATTTAACGGATTACCTGGACGCATCGAAGGATGCCGCGTTACAAGACGAAAGCATATCACTGGGTGAACTACACCAAGACAAATGGCATATCAGGCACCTGACCGGCGCCATGGCGGAGTCGATTGAGCGGCTGGTCGGCCAGATAGATGGAATTGACGGGCGGCTGCATTGGATTTTGGGCGGCATGGCGTGCCAGCTTGTGCGTGAGGGAGAATCGATGCCAGACCCGGTGCAAAAGCAAAACGATTTCGATGCATTCATCCTTGAAAAAATAAAGATCATTTCAGCATACCCGGAAAGCGAGTTTGAACAGTTGATGTTCATGTACATGGAAGGCCGGAATGATCTGCATCACTTATTCATAACAAATTTTAGTAACGAAGGCATTGTCGCATTGCCTGTTCCAAAAGAAGGGGAGGGGGTGGCAGAAAGTATGTCGCCCGCCCGATTTCCGGTACGTCAATGCATCTCCAGAATCGCGCATGACCTGGCGCGAAAACCTATTGAGCATAGCGTTCAGTCTGAGCCTGTACGCAAATACACCAATGACTGAAGCACTATCAATGCCGGCAAGCCTGGCCGAGGATTTTTTTAAAAGCAAGTCGTTCGAGGATTGGAAAAAATCCAGAGAATCAGAAGCCAAGGTGCAGGCAGAGATTATTTCGCGGCTCAACGGTGTAATCAGATCGATTGGGGTGCTGGCCAAATCTTTACCAAAAGGGTGATTTATGAGTGATTGTAACAAGAAAACCGACGATATACCGGACCATTGCAAGATGGCGTCAAATGCGGCTGCTGACAAGGCCGTGAGGGAAGTATTCAAGCTTATTGAGGTTGATGTTGACGACCAGAAAAGCGTAAATGAATTCCGGGAAGACCTGAGATTTGGCGGGCGAATGCGTAAATATACTGAGCGCGGAATGATTGTCGCTGTGACGGTTATAACCGGGGCAGTGATCCTGGCTGTTTGGGAAGGCATTGTAATGAAGATTAAGCAGATTATCACGTAGGCGTAGATACCATGTTAGCAAGACTATTTATTGCGTTTTTCATGTTGTTGGTGGCATCCGAGGCGTTCTCGGCGGTGCCGATTGCGTTTTCACGTTGCCCCGCCACGCCTGAATGGACGGACGGGCGCAATGTCACGCTGTCTGACGATAGCGTCGTGTACGCGGAGAGAACGTTTAAGGTCGACGTTTTGGACCGGTTCAACGAGGTTAATTTCCCGCTGTCAAATACGATCGACCTTACATTTATTACTCCGTGCGATTTGATCTATCGTGACGCTGCTGGAGTCGAGACTGTAATTGAAGACTGCTCATCAACGTTCAACGCCGGCAGTGGTGTCGAAGGGACGAATACGTGTACCGCACTTGATCCGCATGTGTCGTTTGACGGGACAGCGATCTATTACGCGGTCCACCATGGGACTGTGTATTATCGGCGCGAAAAATTCAACGATCAGATCTACCACCCTGATGCGAAATTAGGGGTTGACGAAGAGGGATCTGAAGGCGGCTTTGGATTTAAACCGATTCCGAATGCGTCTATATGGTCTCAGGGCGCTCATATCAAAAAGCATGTCGTTGGCGGGGCAACATCAACTTTAACAACCTACACGCCGGGCATTTGGGATGTGTCGCCATTCCCTATACCTGGTCCTGATGGTCGAATAGGGTTTGTGTCTACCCGGTCTGGCACTAGCCTGCCGAACATAACATCTAATGTAATCCAGCACACCCAGGCATCAGAGCCGGTTATGGCAATCTGGACGATGAGCGCGAGCGGCAAAGACATGGAACTGGCGTCGGCTCATGCAAGGACTCAAGAGCAACATCCTATCGTTCTGAAAGATGGCCGCGTTGCTTACTCCAGTTGGCAAACTGGCATGGGCATCCCGTTTAGCAAGACGCAAGGCACACCGGGCGGCTCTAATACCGTTATTAATTTATTCAAAATATGGACCCAGTTCCCGGATGGCTCGAGAAATTTCCCGTTAATCGGCCAGCATACGCCGCAGGCAGCTGTAACCAGTGCCGGCAAAGACTTCAATGCACTACATTTCTTTGCTCAACGACCAAATGAGGATATTTGTTTTGCTGACTATTATAGGGGCGGGAATAATGGGTTAGGGGTAATTCCTTGCTATCCATTGCCTGGCAATTTCGGTGAGGAAGGTGAAGACCCACACGTTGTTTTAAACGAAGCAGATCAGTATCTGCCTAAATTTGGGTATGATGTCGCGCCGTGGGCGACTACCCATGACGATACGTCGACGGTAATGTACGGCTTCCCAAATACCCCGGTTACTCATCCCAATTACACATCCGGGCTGCCGTACTCAGGCAAGGTTGGATGGCCGTTTGCAATACCTGCCGGGGATGGTGAGTTAGGTCTTGTCTGGGGTAAAGGCGCATGCAGCGTGGTTGGTAATAGTGATACGCCGTTTACAGCTATCGGCGCTACGCCTCCACAGTTTTCTGTCAATAATAATGGTTATGATCTAACAATCAACCATATCACATCGTTAGGTGAGGCGTTGCAGGCGTATGGTAATGGCTACACATCCGACATACCGGGTTGCAATCTAGGGATCTACATAGCCACATCAATACCGGTAACAAACCCTGATGACCTGGTAATGCTTGTAGATACCAAGGATAATCACGAGTTCGGTGCGCGCGCCGTGGTGCCGTACACAAACATTTACGGTGTGTCTGAGCCCGCCGTTTTAGATCCAATCAAGAGCCCTGATTTGCCGAAGGGAGCGCCGTTTGGCTTTGTTGGTGCAGCTTCAATCACGGATAGAGAGATTGAGCCGGCTGGCGGTGTTCCTAGTCTGGTGGACGTAGATTTGCATGCATTTAACCTCCAGGGAACGCAAACGATTGAAGGCATTACCGATGATGATTTCTGCGGTGTTCGGTTTGTCCAGATGCACCACAATGATTCTGCTAATACGTTTTATCAGGTATTCGGCACGACCGGCGAGCGCGTAGCGATTATTGGCGATCTGTACACACGTAACAAGGATGGGCTAGGTGATCCGATCATGGAAACTGACGGTATTCATGAGGACACAAGCTTTCTTGTGGAGATCCCGGCGAACGTGCCTTACACCATGATGGCGATTGATTGCGAGGGTAGAAACCTTGCAGTCGACCAGACATGGCAACACGTTAAACCTGGGGAGATTAAAACCTGTGGAGGCTGTCACGTAGGACATTCGCCACAGCATCCGCCGCGCAATACTTTCGCTTCATCCCATGCTGCAACACCAGGTTATACGCCTTTCCAGCTAGGCCGTGGCACGGTGCCACTACTGGCTGGCACTGACGGTAACGGAGACCCGGTGTATAACAATGTCAGCGGATACGGAGTTGTCGTCAATTATGACGATCATATCAAGCCGATCCTGTTGAACAGGTGCGCATCATGTCATTCCATATCGGGCACTTTCTCATCCGGGCGCGAGAAAGGCTTAGTACTGGATCATAACCCGGTAGACCCTGCCGATAATATTAGTGACACGATAAAATCGACGTACTGGCGACTTGTTTATGACAGAAATCAGACGGGCTTGGATGATGAAGATGATCCAGATACTTATCCATGGCAGATTTACAAGCATTCGTATGGTGGCGATACGCGCCTTAACCGTCCTTACATTTCAAAATACATTGCGGCGTTCAATTCGCGCCGTAGCCCGTTGTACTGGAAGGCCAAGGGCGAGAGGACGGACAACAACACGGATGGGGAATATTCAGGCGACCTTGATTATGGCGCTGCGCATCCGGCAACAGGCATTACCGATGAAGAATTGCGGTGGATAGCGCGCTGGATTGATACCGGGGCGCAGGCAGGACCAGGAATAACCGCAGACAAAATGCCGCCAACCATCCATGTGGACGTAACAAAGAACGTCAGCGATGAAATAACGCACATTATTATCGGTACGGTTGATTTGGGTTCAGGCATAGATCCGAGTTCGCTTAATGTGTGCCTTATGTCGGGTGCCTCATGCGGCGCCAACCTTGCCGGACCGGCAAGTATGAACGGCATTACATCAATCACGCTCGGCACGCCCATATCAGACCCGAACCAGGTAATCAGGGCAACGGTGAGCGACATAGCCACCAATTCTCGTACCGTTGAATTTACAGCTGGCTATCTGATGGGCCTGGGTGATACATCGCCGCCTCCAGATCCGGACCCGGTGTCAATCAGCGTAGGTGGCAACGAAACCATCACCGAGGGCGATACTTTCAGCAGAACAATCACGTTTACGGACGGTGAAGATGCTGGCTCTGACGGCTGGACGGTTGATATTGACTGGTGCGGAACGCCGGAAAACGGCGTGTCGGTCGCGGCTGGTCAATCATCATTCGGCATTAGCAGGCTATTCAGTACAGCCGGTTCATGTGCTGTGACCGTGACAATCACGGATGATGTGGGCGATACGGATAATGACACATTCACGATCACGATTGACCCTGCAGGTGGTGGCGGAGATCCCGACCCGTTAAGCATTGATGCCGGTGGTCGCGCGTTCGTCTACGAGGGTAATACATTCCAGCGCGTTGTCACCCTGACTGACGGTGAAGACACGAATAGCGACGGCTGGACATATTCGGTTGACTGGGGAGGGGTTGAGACCACAAACGGCACGATTCCGGCTGGATCTTCATCATTCACTATCAGCAGGTTCATGGCTGATGGCAACAAAACATCAAGAATGGATGTGGCCGTTACTGTGGTCGACGTTGCGGGCGTTGATGAAGCTACGGATACCTTCACGCTGATAACGCGCGATGTGCCAAGGAAAGGCACGATTACCGGTGCTGCAACGGCCACGGCAGGCGTTGATTACACGATAACAATCGATTCAACCGATCCGGGTGACGACACAATCGAGTCAATACTCGTTCACTGGGGTGACGGCGTAGCGAATAGTCAGACAACGCACCAATATTCGACTCCTGGCGTATATAAAATTGTTGTATTCATCCTGGATGAAGAGGACATGCACCGGATTGGTGGTTTCAGGGTAACAGTAGAAAACCCATAGGAGGGATTTAAAAATGGGATGGGCTGAGGATCAGTTTGAAAACAAGATGCTGTTCAGGAGAATCTTCATGATTATCATCATGGGGTACTTGTTTATGGCGTCGCATGAGTCTTTTCTGTTTGCCATGAAAGCGCTGGATAGCGATTTTACTGCCACTCAGGTTGCTACCGTTATCGCATCCAAAGACGGGTTGCCGTTAGCGTTGCTCGGTTATCTGTATCGCTACTATTCAAAGGACAGGAAAGACGCCAAAGAGAAGGAGCAATAAATGCAGATATGGTTAATTGGAATAATCGCTTTTCTGGTTTCAATCGGCGGTACATGGATTGGTGGTATCAATCACGGCAAAAAACTGGAAAAAGCGGAGTGGCTTGAAATGTATGCGGAGCAACGTGAAGTTCTAGCCAAAGAACTTGGTGAAGCCATGGATCGTGTCGCAAAGCAGAATGAGCAGAACGAAATCAACCTATTGAGGGCAATCAATGAAAAAGACGAAACACTTAATCAGCTTAATAGTGATCTTGCTGATGCTCGCAGGGTGCAGTTCCGTACCAAAAGCACCGCCTGTAATGAAAACGCCATGCGTGGACAAGCCGAAAGTACCGGCGTCGGTGTTAAACCCGCCAGTAAACCTGGAGTACGAGTCACCCAAGGAGTTTATCAAGACGTTCAAGACATACGAGTCTCAGAGTCAGAACTGAGCGATAAACTGTGGGAGTTATACCGGGAACGGGAAACGTTGAAAGCCTATTTTAAGGCCGTCAAGCAGGAGTTGGAAGGTGTTGTTGAGGTTGTCGAATGATCATGGTGTGCCGTGATTATCGTGACTATTCTGTGCATTCCTAGATCGGCTGCTGCTGACCAAACACGGATAATAATTCAAGCCGCTTGATCTTCAGTTTATATATCATTTTTTTGAATGATTGTAATACCAAATAATCACAAAACCACCCTGTTGCGGATAACGGCAAAAATGTGGAAGATATGTGGCAACATATAGCTTTCTTCATTAGAAATTATGGGAGGGACGACTATGGAAAGCATTGCAGAGCTTGCCAATAAATGGGAAAGTGCTGGTGTAATATCCCAAGAAGAAGCAGAATTAATTTTTAAATCGCTTGACTCTTATCTTGAATATGAATTTGAACAAATTGCGATATTTATTAAAAAAAATGATGCTGAAGCTGGTTTATGCGTGTTGGTTAAAATGACAAACTTTCTAAGTGCTGCTGGAAGCAAGGTTCCCGGCATAATTACAAACTTACAAAAAACTATAAAGAAATATCAATTTCATGCAAGTATGCTTGGAAAAAAACTAGGAGCTAAATCATTAACAATTAGCATTGGTTTTCCAATTGGGATCAATATTAGTTTGACGTGGGATATTTAGAAAAATCCCTGGCTTACTAAAATATAAAGCGCGAGTAGGGCGTGAAATAACGTGTATTAAAGAGACTGTCTTATTAAGACTGTATTAGTCCATCCTTCACTATATGAATCATTCTAGTAGAATGATCTAGCCTAGCTTTTTTCAGTTCGATATGACTAAAATCCACTGATAGAAGAATCTTTTTTATTTCATTATAAAGGTTGTCCGAAGTTAATGCGCCTATGATAATTGATGAAATAGAAGATAAGGGAAGTGAGAATAGAAATATTTTGTCTATACCATCTACTGTGACATCTGCATCTTTTAATGGTGCCAGTATTCTCCATTCAGATTCATATTCCCAAGAAATCTCTTTGGTTGCAAAGATATCATCACCATTTATTTGCAGGAGTGTACGATCGCCCTGTAATTTGTCGATATATTTGACTTTTCTTAAATGAAATAACTCGTCATTATCTGATCGTCGTCTATTAAAAAATTCGTGATTTGTGTTGAATTCTATCGCAAATCCTTTGTGTGAATTGGCGTAGTGCGCCCATAAAAGTGGGTGGTTTGCTTTCTCTGATAAACTTAATATTCCAATTTTCTGAAGAGCGTCAGAAAACATTTCTTTAGCTCTAGGAGTAAAATTGGTCATTTCGTTTTTTATAATTGGAATTATGTTTTTTATTTCTTCTTGAAGAGTCTGTGGATTTTTTTGGGCCTGAGAGACAAGTTTTTTTACTAATTTTTTTCGTTCCCTTCGTTGAAGGTGTGAAAGCTTCTTATTTAGTTCTTCTTCAACAAGTTTAAAATCTATTTTAAGCATATCATCCATCTCTTTGTCAGAAAAGATTTCGCCAAATACTGGTTGTAATTCAAATGGATCATTTAGCGCGGATGGTTGGGTGAACCGTATTAGTTTATTATTTAAAATATCGATTCTTTCTGGAGATAAAAATTTATATAGCTTATCTGGATATTCCATAAATACTAGCTTATATTATGGCTGGAAGAAATTATGATTTTAATCATTCACTTAATTTACCTGTCGTATTATGGATTTTGCGACAAATCTTTATTTGCTGAATATCATTTACCGGTTAATGCCGCACAAAGTGAAGAAGAAAATATCTGATCATTATCTATAGGGCATTTTAACCGAACACCGAATTCCTCACTGTTCTGGGGTATGAAATTATTCTATTTTTTTCTGATATTTTCTACCGTAGCGGGAACGTGGCCAATACATCATAGTTAGCAACATAAGATGAATCTACAGTGTATCGTTATACGCCAAAGTAACATCCGCGGTTGTAAAAGCCACCATGCCGGATCAATATCAGGCGATACGGCCGTAATTGCGCACTATCACACAAATATTTCTATCGATTTTATCAATATTCAATGTAATATACTGATTTCATATCATTAAAACCTTTGAGGCAAAGAGGGTTTTTGGTTTAGATAATAAATAAGACAGGAAACGAAGTCTAAATATGAAGCTCTCGGTATTAATATTACTTTTTCTATTTTCAACCTCTGTTTACTCACACGGTGGGCGTACTAATTCAGAAGGCTGTCACAACGATAATGTGGGCGGTACCGGATACCATTGCCATGATACAGAGCCTTCTTCTCCATCGACTCCTACAGTACCTGTTGTTCCGGAGCCAAAACCGGATACAACGCCAAGAAATTATCCTGCTGCAAGTCAGAACTCGCAAATATTGCGCGGTGAATTTAATGAGATTCCAAGCAATTACATAGATAAAACTGCAAATTTACAATGCGTAAATACTATTAATGGTGCATATGACCTAGAGGTAGCCTTAAGCGGTGATAAGTTTTGTATCACTGCGCTGGAATTATCTGCAGAAGAGTGTACTGAATATAGCGGCAAGTTTTCATTTATAACGCGAATTCTGACTGTTTTCGATATAAATGTTGGCACTGCAAATTATCAAGCGGGATTAGAGCTCGACAGTACTTCTAAATGTTTCAATTTATTCTATTCACGCCATAAAGCAGAGAACCACCAAGCTTCAGTTGAGTACGATAGAGATCTCTGGGGTAGATGGATTGATGAGGATAGAGATTGTCGTGACACCAGGGATGAGGTTTTAAAAATATTTAATCAAAATTCTGGCACAAACGATTCATGTGATATAAGCGCCGGCCTGTGGCTAGATCCGTATACTGCAACAGAATTTGCTGATTCATCCGATCTGGATATTGACCATATAGTACCAATTGGTTTTGCGCACGAGCATGGTGCTGCAAACTGGTCGTTAACACTTAAGCACCAATTCTATAATGATATTGAAAACTTGTTGCCCGTATCAGCGTCCGCCAATAGAAGCAAGGGCGACAGATCTCCTATTGACTGGATGCCAGATAATACTGAGTATCACTGTACATACGTAGACAGTTTTCTTTATATCGTGGACAAATATCATCTGGATTTGTCAGATGTGCAGAGGGAAGGTATACAAAACCGGTGTCTTAATTAGATTTTATGTCTTTAAGCCAAAATTTAGGAGATAGCATGCAACTTATGATATCGGATTTCATTTTTGACGTAATATATTGCGAACGTCTAAATTCTAATTAGGCCGAGGAATGCCGGTGTCGGGATGGAACCTGAGAAAGAGTTATTGCACCTAACAAACGACTGGAGGAATTATGTCTAATCTGTGGTGGAAGACACATCGATTGCTTGGACGAGGCTCTTCAGGCCCAGATGTTGAACGCGTCCAACGTGCTCTCAATGATTATGGTCATACACCACGTCTCAACCCGGACGGTCAGTTTGGAGGAAAAACTGAGGAAGCCGTCAAGTGGTTTCAGAGATTGATGAACCTCATCGACGACGGCAAAGTCGGACCTGTCACATACTCTGTTCTTATGGAGAGGGGTGCATATCGTTGGGAGCTTCCGAAACCGCCGTGGGTAAAACAGGGAATCTTAAACCTTTGCTGGGCGGCAAGTCTTGAATCAGTTTTACAAGGGGCTTGGCCTGGACGCCCCCGGCTAACAGTCGCGGACCTCAAGAAGAAGTATGCGGCTCACCTTAAACCGGCTGGCGATATTTCTACCGCTGCTTTAATGAGTCCGGTTGGAACAGACCTTCGGTTCAGAGAAGTGCATGTAGGAAAGAAAGTACGCGCTGAAAATGTTTTGAAACTCTTGAGGGATCGTAAGCCAGTTATCATAGTAGACAATTCGACAGGGGCTGTAATGCATACGCGCGTGATTTACGGCGTTCGAATCCGGCGCGGTGTGATCGATTTTTTGATGATGGACCCAATGACAGGCTATACTGAAATTCCAATGGGAAGCATTCAGGCGCTGACGAGAATAGGCTTTTTCTCGCCAAACGAGGTAACTCCCTAGTCAAACGTGGCCTAACAAGGCCGTGAATTCGGACGCATTTTTTCGTTTGCTGCGCTCAACTGCAAATGCGCCGTTTGGGGCTGGTGTTTTCTTTGTTACTTACTGTTAGGCTTTCGATTAGGTACGGAGGATAAATTACTGCTAGATTTAAGAACAAGGCAATTAAAATAAACAAAGAACATTAAACAAGGAATTGTAAAATGAAAAAAATAGAGGCTTTAATAAGCGCAGTTTTCGGAGTGATATTACTATTACCAATACCAAGTAATGCTATACCGGTAATTGATCAGTCGCAAACTGTCAATGGTGGGGGCACTAATAATATTACTTACGTAAATAGGTTGGCACAAACATTCACGGTAGGGATGTCTGGCTTATTTACTGGGATCGATATACTAGCTCAAGGCTTAGGAAGTGACCCAGATATAACTGTATCTATCCAGTCTTTAGATACTAACGGTTTTCCAGATGATTCTAATATATTAGGTTCCTCAACACTAAGTGGTCCAAGTTTAATTACATCCTCCCCAACTGATTGGCACTTTGATTTTTTGGCCAGCAATATTGTCGTAAATGCAGGTGACCAGCTTGCATTAGTTCTCTCCTCTACAGACGATCCTTGGTCAACTGGTGATGTATCCGTTGTGTTTTGGGGGCCACACTCTTCATTAGGTGATTTTTATACTGGCGGGGGGTACTTTGCAACATGGGATCAAAATACTGGGCAAGACTGTGGGTGGTGCAGTGCTGGAGGAAGAGATATGTATTTCCGCACGTATGTTGATCAGGATTTATCTATTGTTTCAGTGCCTGAGCCAACAACGATGATGTTATTTGGTATTGGTTTTGCTGGTTTGTTGAGATACAAAATGTATCATATAAAAGAAGCCTAACAATTCAAATTCACTCAGACAGTCAAAGCTACGCGCCTTTTTGTGCACTCGCTATCGCTCGATTATTTCACAAAAACACGCTACGCTTTGTCTGCTGGTGATTTGAGGCATTATTTCTGTTGAAAATGGATTCTCTCACCCGCCGACTGCTTAGAGTCTCCTTCGGCCAAAAGCGAACCTTCGAGTTCTATATCGGCGGAGTGTCTGGTATCGCACCGAAGTTAAAGCAAAAATATTTGGACCTGTAACCTCATTTTTGCCTACTCAGCGACTACTGTTTGGTTTCTACCTTTCTGTTTGGCGCAATATAAAGCATCGTCTACTGCCCGAATAAAGTTCTCCATCGAGCTTCCTTGTTTCGGTAAAGCCGTTCCACAACCTATGCTCATCGATACCACCTTGGCTATCGGGGATTGCTCATGGGGCAACGCCATTTCAGCTATTGCGAGACGTATGCTCTCGGCAATTTTGTAGGCCCCGGCCTCTGATGTGGACGGTAATATGACGGCTATTTCTTCCCCGCCGTAACGTGCCGCAAGGTCACCTGGTCGATCAACTACATCGGATAGAATCTTTGCTATTATTTGAAGACACTTGTCTCCAGCGACATGGCCATATGTATCATTATAGGCTTTGAAAAAATCAACGTCTCCAATAAGCAGCGATAGAGAAGTGCCATCTCGAGTGGCGCGCAACCATTCATTTTGAAGGTGCTCGTCGAAATAACGCCGATTCGCTAGCCCCATTACGTGGTCTTTGCGGCTAAGCTCTTCCAAGCTTTGATTTGCTTCCCGTAGTTTTTTTTCTGCATTAACCCGCTCGTTTATTTGCTGTTCAAGGACTTGTTGACCGGCTGCTAGCTCCTGGGACCGACGGCGTATGAGTGACAAATAGGCGGCAAGCAAACTAGTGAATCCCAGTCCAAGGATCAAAGGCAACCAAATATCATAGCCTTCATCGAGCGTGAAATAGTCAGATGCTGGGGTTAATATTAATTCAAAGTTACGTTCGCCTAGTTTGAATTCATGTACGTATTTTCTAGTGTTATCAGCTAGCATGGTTTCCATTTCTTCCTTTTTTGTTTCCTGATCTTCCGGTGTGTGTAAGTATAGAAATTGCTTGTCAGGTTCGGAAGAACGGTCAAACAACCAGATATTCAGGCCATCAGAGTGTACATGCGACAAGGCTTTTTCCACGCCGTCTCCGATACGATACACGGCAGACGCAACGCCCATGAGCTTACGTTGGTCTTTGGCAGAAATACTATGATGAAATACGGGATGGATAATTAATACGCTATGTTGATCACCGTTCTCTTGGACCAGACGAAGTCGTGCAGTGCTGGTAGTTTTCGTACTGTCGCTCGCATGATCAATAGCAGCACGCCGAACAGGGTTCGAGTAAAGATCAAAGCCTTGCGCAGCTTCGTTGCCCTCATAGGGGCGAATGAAATATACGGGGAAGTATATCTGTCGCGTGGTTGAGTTTACTATTTCGTTTTGCTCGTCACTTTCAGTAATGCGGAATCCGGGAAACAGCTGTCGGGCGGTCCGTTCGAAATCTTCGCGCTCGTTGTGCTTGACCAAAGGGACCCAGCTCAGTGCAGTAATGGTTGGGAAACGCTCAAGTAGCGGTGTAACGAACGCGTCGAATTGACTAAAGGAAATGTTCTGCGAAGAGCCATACAGGGCACCTACGGATTCAATAGCGAACAAAGTATGAGAGAAACCCTCGACTATGGCGCTGGCACAGTTGCTGGCTAGGGCCTTAAACGCAATATCGCTTTGATTGCTTTTGTTCTCAAGTACTAAAGTATGGATGACGACTGAGACGATGATGCCTGTAATAAACACAGAACCCGACAGGATATACTGTTTAAAAAATCTTATTTTGTCCATTGCTGTAAGTCAACAACTGGTCGATATATAGAATAGGTGTGACTCCTCAATATATCGTTAACATTTGTCCCGGTTAAATCATTGGATTCGTGAAGGAGCACTAGCTGGCATGAATAATTAATACTCAAAAGGCGACTGATCACGACGAATGTCCCTGCAGGGTCGTAAGTGGGCGTTTCAATATCAAAAATTGTCAGAATACGCAGAGATTTTATTGAAACAGTCTGACTTCGTCATTTAAAAATTACTCCTCCTCCACGCAAACGCAGTTTTCTCCATTAAATGTAACTCGGCCAGTAGATAAAATGGCTTTTTTTAATAATTCTGCAGTCGTTGTTAGAGCAGTGCCACCTCTTTCGAAGTTGCTAATTGTTGCTGGTCTTGTACCTGCTCGTTGAGCTAACTCACTTACTGTCCAACCTAATCCAGAGCGAGCCATTTTACATTGTTTTGGCGTCATAGTAATAATTATACGCTATAGCGTAAATAAAGTTTGACTTAATTTGCGTCTAAGCGTAATATTATTACTCCGTAACGGAAAAAACAAGCCTGAAAGGTGCGGGAACACCAATCAGGCTCTAACCAAAACCAACTACTCAGGAGTTGAAAATGGCTGCTACAAAGTATACAGAACTATCCAATAAGCTGTCAGTGTTGCTGGCTGAGTCATCCAGTAACTCTGAATCTCAAAACGCGATTGCTTGTTCCAATGCTGTGATTTTGGTCAACGAAAGTGCGTTGACTCGGGAAGAGAAAAACGCCGTTGTAGAAGCGATAGGCAATACAGCGAATCCATCCGGATATTATTACGAGAACAACGGCATTCAGGCCGGCCTAGACGCAATCAAGAAGATTGAAACTGAAGTTTCAGCATCACAATCTGCTGCTCCAACTCGCCTTAACCTGAAGAACCTAAAAAACCTCGTATCTGACGGCACCATATTTTCAGTCGAGTTTATCAAACGCAGTAATGGCGAACTGAGAAAAATGATTTGTCGGCTAGGTGTCAAAAAACATCTGCGCGGCGGTGATAAAGCGTACAACGCGAAGCATCACAACTTGTTAACCGTCTTCGATATGGAAAAGGGCGGTTATCGCTCCATACCGGTCGATGCAATCCAGCGTTTATGTGTGAACGGTCAGGCATTCAGTTTCGGGGAGGTGCCTCATGGCTAAGAGAAAACCAAGCGCAAAGACAATATACCTGACCCATGAAATGCGCATTCAGAGAGCCATTAACGAATTTCATCATTTTCTTGCCACCGCTACCGAAGCAGAAAAAAATGTTGTCAGGCATGTAAAAGTGGGTATTGGCCCTGAAGCCGTGATGCAAGAAATACGCAGATTGCTCGGTGAGTCCATGGCGAAATGCAAAGTCATTCCGTTCCCGCAAGAACATAAGCGGAAAAACGCTGATTTGGCGCTCTGCCGGAACGGCAAGATTGAGCCTACATTTCTTGAACTGGATAAAGGAATTAAAAAATGAATGCTAATCAACTGAATCAAGAATCATTGATACCAGTATCGCGGTCAGAAATTAACGGTGAGAGTATTCAGACTGTGAAGGCGCGGGAGTTGCATGAATTTTTGGAAGTTGGGAAAGATTTTTCAACGTGGATCAAAGACAGAATCAATCAATATGATTTTATTGAAGATAGAGATTATGTTTTAACGTTCCCCAAAATTGGGGAGCGTAAAAATGTGAAAATCACCGAATATCATATTACATTGGACATGGCCAAAGAACTATCAATGGTCGAACGCAACGAAAAAGGCAAACAAGCCCGGCAATATTTCATTGAGTGCGAGCGTATTGCGCGAGAACCGAAGCCGGTTGATGTGCATGAAGTATTAAATGATCCTTCGGCGATGCGCGGTCTATTGTTAAGCTACACGGAGAAAGTTCTGGCGCTGGAAGAAAAGAACAAGGAATTGACGGCGGATTCCGAAGCATTGAGCCGGATTTCAAAGGCTGAGGGTTCATTGTGTATCACTGATGCGGCCAAGACTCTGCAGGTCAAGCCTAAGAGTCTGTTTTCGTGGCTACAGCGTCATCACTGGATATACAAGCGCATCGGATGTGCGTATTACTGTGCGTATCAGGACAAACTCAACAGGGGGTTGATGGAGCATAAATCGACCACCGTTTTGAGGTCGGACGGAACAGAGAAAGTTACGCCACAGGCCAGAGTAACACCTGAAGGTCTTGAGAAATTGGCAAAGCTGCTTCCACCGGAGATTACTGAAGTGGCGGTGAACGGGTGATTTTTTGAGCGGGTGTTTGGAGATTTGAAGCGCTGGTTGGGTCATGATACCAATCAGCGCCATATTTTTTGTGTTCCGCTCTGCCGCCGGGTGCTAGCAAGGCGGCTGATAGGAATTAACTCGTTGTCTAAAAAATAAAATGTTTTTATATTTCAGCGAATGATTAACAGTTTGTATTTGTAGCCCCTCGTGTTACTTGGACGGAGGCATCGTTACGACCAAGCTTACTCGGATAAGGCACGTAATGATTTTATATATAAGGTGCAGTTCGTTAACACTAGCATGTCGGTTCATGTAAATTACTTAACACAAATCACATAGAAACTTATATTGCTGTTGAACTCTTGGGCGAAGCCACCTGCAAACCCTTGCTTCCTACACCATCTACTTACAGCCGATGTACATACAAATGTGCCTGGGTTATTATAGTCACACTCATTATTTTCTTTTATCTCTGAGTATGGAGCATGGGTCGGCCAAATCTGTGTCTGAGAATCTGCTGTTGGTCGCTCGAAAGATATTTTTGACTGTTCTGGTTTTCCTTCTTCTCTCACGGAAGCTAAAAACTCTCGGTACAACTCTTTAAATTTGGGGTCTGTTTTTGCTTCTCGACAAAGTGTCGCCAAATATAATTGATTTCGATAGTTTTCTTCATTTCCTTTGCTCAGCAAACTACGTTTGCTGCTTTCTATATTTGCGCCGACCCCATTGCCTTTTAACTGTTTTATAAAAGCGCCAACTTTTCCATCCCAATCAGTAGTCACATTTGCAGGATATTCTGGACAGTTATCTATTTCTGCAAATGCTTCCGCTGAGCTTACAGATATCGCCAGAAGAAAAATAACCGCTAATTTTTTCATTAGTCACTCCTTTAACAATGTCGCATATACAACCTATCGCAACCAAAGGGTTCTTTATTCAATCCAACATAACAAACAATTATAAGGGTTCTGTATTTCAACCATACATTCTAGAAAGAAAGTATAATAAGTCTATAACACTAGTTAATTTTTTGCTACCTTTAAGAGGAAAAGTCTACACTTCACAGTAACATGATACTGTCTATATACAGAGCAATTGCAGACCGTCAATTTCTTAGCAACACTAAGAAATATTCGTAACAAAAATCCAGTTACCAGTTTTGTCCGCCTTGGTGAGCCAAACACCATCAAGCTAACAAATTAGCGACCTGAAATTGCAAATGTAGATCCAAACCGCCTCCGGGCGGTTTTTGCTATCCAAAACCGGAAAACCACGCGTTTGCAGAAAGTCCGGTGAAATAAAGTTTGCCTATCGATATTTGTGAAATTCTGATAGGGAAAACAGATCATGGCCATAAACAATGCGCAGTATTTGAAAGGATATTACGATGTAACCAAGGCGCATGGCGCCAAGGTTATTTCGAGCGACTTTGCGTTTGAAATCGAAGGATTTGAGCAGAATTACCTGCTATGTAAACAAGTGCCGTGGCCTGAATTGTCGCATGGCGGTGAAATAGAGATCCCAATGCCGCTAGGAACTACACGCTGGCAGGCGCAACAAGCAAAAGTAGCCGGTCAGGGCGCTATCTCTATGTTTGAGACCGTTCAAGGTCACATTGATAATATGCTGATCAATCTGCTGACATCAGGTGGATACTTCAACGCAACAATATATGAGGGCACGCCGCAACGGTTTTTGAAAGCTAAACGCATCGTGGACTGCTTCATGCAAGTTGATAATCCAGATCGTGACTGGGAGAACAGAGCGCAACCGTTGATGTTTACCGGGACTCTTTTTTTCCACTACTTTGGTGAAATCATACCTGGCAATAGCTCTGACTACACCTAATGAAATCGATCTCGGATCGCGTTGATCATTACCTGCTGCAAGAGCGAATGATATCCAACATGCTGGATACACCTATTGCTCTTGCTCAAGCGGTCGCTGCCACGGTGTTCTATGCCGGTTACGCTGAACTTAAAGCGCATGTCGATGCGTCGCCAGTTCCAAAAATCACGGCTGATACCGAGTTAAATGATTCTGAATGGGCGTTAATACGGCCATTATTCGTGCTCTACATGGAGCGTGAAACTGCGCTGCACCTTGAGTCAACCGTAGGTCTTGGTCCGAGCACGTTCGGCAGGTCGTCAAGCGAGATCGGGCAGGAAATAACGCAGTATGAAATGGATCTACCAAAAAAAGCGTTTTTGCAGCATGTTGTTACGGTGTAAGACTGGTGATTTTATATCTTAATAACGGCAATCAGATTCGAGGCGACCTCATAAAGTCAGCCGTCGTTCGTTCTGACATGTCGCCGATACCGGTAACGCTTGAAGCCGAGATCCGGATAGATGAAGACATGGCCGACCGTCTGGCTGAAGGTGAAATAATCACCCTGGGCGGTCAGGGCGATGAACTGCGCATTATCAAATCGACCAAAGTGCTTAACCGGGTGTCGCAAGGCAGGCGTGAAATGGATGCAATTCAGATAACCGCGTTATTGAATGCATGCCATACCGTTTCGTTTGTCCGTGGCAGGGCGATTATCAAGGAAAACGTATCCCTGTCGTCGCTGTATCGCGCTGCAGGCGCGTCAATCAAGTCGGTTGATGGTGACTTCCCTGTGCCGCGTTTTTATTGCCTGGCAGGTGATACTCCGAGTTTTCATATCAACAGGGTGCTGCAAGAAGAGGGTGGCATTGTGCGCTGGAAAGATGGCAGACTGGCTTTTTTCAGGCTTGCCGATTTGTTCAGTCAGGAAGCAGAAATGGACCTGCCGGACAATGCTTCCGATGACATTGATAGCGGCTTTATCGAGCGGCATGAAATACCCTGGTTTTATTCGCTGAAAGACGATGCAAGTTTTGTATTTGGCGATCGTCAGGATGCCAGGAGCGTTCGGTATGCGCCTTTCAAGAATATTCAGCGGTTGCGCAACATGTCAACGTGCCTGGTGCAGCGTAAAACATCGAAAATAAACCTTGCTGCCGGGATTGTGGCCGGTGATCTGGTCAATATAGTGGGGGCTGATCCGCTGTGCGTTATCACGGCAGCACACGCCTTTTTCAGTGGCACGGATGGCAGTGGAAGCGATCAGTACACAAAACTCTGGCTTGGGGATTTACAGGAATGATGAATGAATACGGATACATGCCCGGTATCTATCCGGGAATAGTCAATTCATATAACCAGGAGCGCCGTACATGTCGTATTGAAATACCAGGCTTAACTGATGGCGGCGATGTTTTGCCGGAAGCGGAAATCAAGTATTCCATTGGCGACAAATCTCGTGAAGGGGAATTTACTACCGAGATAGAGATTCTGCCGGGAGATACTGTCTGGATTGAGTTTATCGGCGGGGATTCGAGATATCCGGTTATTACCGGGTACCGTAACCCGCAGGCAGGAAATTCGATTGATTGGCGCCGGTGGCATCATAAAAACATAGAAGCGATTGCCGATATTTTGATCAATCATCTTGCCGGAAATGATATTCGGCAGAAAGCTGGCGATGATCTGCAGTGCCAGGCTGGATCAAACACCTTCATCATGTCCGGTGGCAACTTCAATACGCAGACTGGCAACAGAACAGAAATAAAAAGTAATAACCGGATACTTATCTGGTCACTCAACTCGCAGATTGTTCTTAAATCAGCTACAGGACTATTAATAATATGACCGGCAGTATTGACGAATTTGATTTGCCGGGTGATCCGACTAATTACCCGACTTGCACAAGTGTCACCAAGGGTTTTGTTCTGGTTGTCGACAAGTGCATTAACCATGACCACTACATTGATCTGACATCCCTGAGTGACGCTGTAATGACGACTAATACAGAACTTGAATTCAATGTAGGAACGGATATGGTTGTGAACGTTAGTGACAACATTCACATAACATCAACCAACGATATCTACGTTAATTCACCGAATTCATGGTTTGATTCGGAGGTTTGGGTGAAGTATGTTGCTCCGCCAGTTATACCTCCGAAAGAACAATTAATAGTCAATGGAATGATAGATGTAAACAAGCTGCTGTCATTTATTTACAACAATCTATTACCAGAATAAGGGGGTGCAGATGAAAAAGATGCTATTCAGTTTTCAGGACATGGCGACCGGCGACAAGGCCAGTAAGATTATCGAAAGGCAGTTCGCGCGCAAGGGAGCGAATGTCGTGCAGAGTGACGTTACAACCAGCGTAAAACGTGCGGCTGGTGTGAGTTATCGTGAGATTATGCTGACTTTCGCGGATTCGCAGACTGTAGTGCTCAGGGTAAAGCAGACCGGCGATATCTTTCAGGTGTTACTGAACAAAAAGCCGCTTCCTATCAAAAATCAGGATGACCATGAGGCGGCGGTCAATGAGATCGTCAAGGCGCTGGATTCTGGCCGGGCGAAATTCCAGAAACTGCTTGCCAGAACAAAGGTCAAGCCGCCCGCTGGAATTCGCACAGCAGCGCCGAAAATGGAACAAACGTTGACCGAAAAGCGCGATGCGTTGAAAGAGGCGATCGACATTGTTAATGGGGAAATCGCTGAATTAAGATCGAAGCTTGCAGCTTAACTATTAGTAACAAACCGGTTTTGAGGCTCATATCGATACAAATATGAGTCTCAACGAATAGGAAAACCACGCCATTTAGCCATTCCCGAGAGCATAAGATTCAACACTGAATTTGCAAATTTAGAATGTTGACCTTATGCCTATATCACATGCCGAATTAGAGGAAGCATCCAAGCGTTATAAGCCGTACAAGCCGCATTTTGACTATCTTGAAGAAATGGCAAATAGCGGCGCTTTCGGCAATAACTCTACCCCGACACCCACTGACGCCCAATGCAAGGCCGGTAATTACAAGAAAGGGCGTTTCAGTCTTCACGGCATACCGATTGCTATCGAACAACCCCGCAACACGTACCGCACAGGCATAGACGAGAAAACCGGCAAACGCTGGACTTCTCGGCTTGCGGCTCATTATGGATACCTGAGCGGTACCAAGGGCGCTGACGGTGACGGCGTTGACTGTTTTGTGGGCGTTTTCCCGGATGCCGAGTACGTGTACGCGGTCAACCAACACATCAATGGCCGTTTTGATGAGCATAAGATCCTTATCGCTTTTTATGATCAGGAATCCGCTGTAAACGCCTATATGGGCAGTTATGAGCGCGGCTGGAACGGCTTAGGCAGCATTGTCCGGATGACAGTGCCACAACTTAAATGGTGGCTTAAAAACGGTGATAAAAGCCGCCCTATCAACAAAACCGACTTACCACATGAAGGACTGGAAGCCATGACACAAAGAGTCTACTGGAATAACGATGCCATGCCACTGAATGGCCGCACGCTTGACCATGTTTTGTATGAAATACGCAGATCCGATTCAAGCGAAAAGCTGATTATGGACCCGGTAACAATACAGGAAATTATCGAGGACTCTGAAGGCGTTCTGGCATTCGATGCGTTGGTTACACCATACGCGAAACTCGAGCGCAAGATGGAAATACTGCAGGGAATCATGGAGCGCACAGGCAAGGACCTGAAGCCGGTATCGATGCAGATTTCCGAGCCGTTCAAACGTAACAATGTCGCAAATGTGGCGGTTGTTTACGAACTGTCTGACGGCCAGACAATAACTATCTACCTTCACAATCCGGATGTTACGCCCAAGAAAATGGCGGCAACGGATGAGGTTATCTCCTGGAAGTGGATGCTGAATAAAAAAGATATAACTATCGTTGTGGCACCTGAGCGCGGGCAGGATCTGAACGTTCGAGAGGTTGCGCGGCGAATCATGAAGCTGGCCGAGAAAAACAGCGCAGGATTCGCGCGCGCGAACGCGAGACGTGCGGAGTGCATGCAAAACATTCAAAGCCTGAAAGATGAAATCGCGTCGCTGGAGGCGGAGCTCAAAAAGGCTGAAAACGAACGCGACGCACTCAAAATCGAAGTTGAAGACCGGGACAGAAGCCTTGAGGATATGCATATTGCGGTCAGAGAGGCACTTTCCAAGCGAGGCTGGAATGGATTTGAGGATGGTTCAGCCATGACCATGGGCAATTATCGTGTATCTGGAAGCAGTAGCGATCTGTTCACAGTTGAATTTCTGGACGAGGATTCCGGTGTTTGGGGGGACTTTGGAAGGGTTAAAACCGATCTTGGCAAGACTGCAGAACAGATTGCTGAAGAGATTGAACGGGTTGTTTTCGGCAAAGGCAATACACTGCAAAAGCAGTATGAAGCGGACCTGAATTCTGCTCAAGAAAAATGGCGCGGTATAGGTAGGGCGCATAGGTATTTATTACTTCTTGAGGCCGATGCAATACCGGGTGGCATTGATGACGATAGCTTCCTGGATTATCAGCCGAAAATCCTTACAAATATGGTTGAGTTATTTAAAAATGACTGGACCCCTGATTGGAATTCGGCTGTTAAATATTTTAGAAAAAATGACACGATGGCAAATCGCGGAGAATTGCTATTCGAGTCAATAAATAATGCTGGCGGGTACAAGGGTTACAAAATAACAGAAGTAGAGCATAAGTATATAAACGGCTGGAAGGCGGTTAATGACGCAGGCCACGAAATAAACCACGCCACCAGGCTAGACAAGTTGCTTGATCTGATTGATGAATCAGGAAATAGCGGTGCTGGATCGTTAAACCCTACATCACCCGAAGGCTACGCCACAATCATGGCCGATGAGTCTTTGCAGATTCAGTATCAGGATGTGCTGGATTCGTTTTTCCAAGAACGGATTGTTGCGGTACGCAATGCGCTTCGCTATGTAGACTGGGATGGAGAGAATGGCGCCACGTCTTTAAGTAAAACGTTGGGTGGTGTTGTTTATCAGGCATCGTTTAGTTACAAGCAAGTCGGGGCTGGCGCCAACATTGTTGGTTTTACCGTTTCTGTTAATTCAAATAGCAGAGAAGGCGGCATCGCCCAGATTGCAACCATAGTTGATGACCTGTCAAGAACCCCTGAACAGATAGCTGGAGAGATTGATGACGCTGTTTCGGTTGATGATGGAAATAGCGGCAATGAATCAGAAGAAATAACCGCCGCCAAAGCCTTCCTGCAATCAGTCATAGACGGTGCGAAAGATGCCGCAAACCTGATGGATTTGCTTGACGAGATCGATGCCTCAGCCAAAGCGCTGATCGATGCTGGTATGGGCAGTGAATATGACGAATTGATCGGCAAGGCCGCTGAGAAATGGGCTGAACTGGACCAGCAAGCAAACGGTTAAGCCGCCATTCGATGACCTGATTGAATACGAGGCAGAAAACGCCTTTCTTGAACAGGAAGCCAAAGAAAAGGAGTTTGAAATGGAACAAAACAGCATAGTTTATGACGCCGCTGGCGGTGTTTACCTGGACCTTGATAAAAATGCCGTGTCAGCCACGGCAGATTTGCTCAAATACTTCCGTGATTTCATAAGGTCAGATGCTACTACAGCCCAAGTCCCGCAAGATTTAATGGGCTTTGCTGGCGGCAGAATGACAATGAACAAAGAAAGTGCGCAGCAAATCTTGCGTAGATTAATTGATGTGGCCGTAAATCGCAAAGCAGGCATTCCAGATGCCACCCAAGAGCAAAGGCAGCGGCTTGCCGATTTTGCCCACGATGCGCGCGTAATCAATGATTACTTTACCAAGCGTGCGCGTAGTTCCGGATCTCGCAACCTGCTACGCACGCCGGAAATGAAAAAGAAATACCCGTACATTGATAACCAGCCTGCAGAGTTCGACTCTGTTACTGACACTATGCTGATATTTGACGCGATAAGCGGTGCTGAGAAGCTAAGGCATGTGCGAGAACTTGGATCGCTGCGGATGGCCATGGAAGCGGCCAAGTCCGGGATGGAGAAGCTTGGACTTGTTAAAAGAATTAAGGAGATTCGTGAATTGTTGGGGGTTGCAGCGAAAAATGTTGATGGCGATGATGGTCCAGAAGAAACAAAAACCACGCCATCCGGCTCTGGATTTGAGTCTGCTGTATCTAATATCAAAACAAACTTTATCCAAACTGGGGTTATATCTGAGAGCGTCCCTGATGGATGGGTATTAATGAACGCGCCGCGCCCTATTATGGGTACAAAGACCTTCCAGGATGAATTTATACATGGCAGATTCTACGCGGCCATCGACCCCACGGATGAATTTGCCGAGTCAAATGCAAAAAATAATGACAGCCTGGATGCGTGGATAATCATTCAGCAACCCAAAGAAGTTCTGGATACCATGGTTGAGAATGCCATACCTGAAAGGCTGCGTGAAAGATATATGGAGCTTGAGCCTGATGTTAGAAAGCAATATTTGGATCAAAAAATTAGCGATCTCAACGGCAAGCCATACTCTGAAGCATTATCAATGCTTAACAAGGCGCTGAATTCTGGCGAGAAAGGCAAGGAGGCAGACCCGCAGCCAGAACCGCAACCAGAAGCAAAAAGTACCCTGGCCGACGTAAACGCAGTAATGCCGATACTCAAACAATTTATAGGCAAATCCCAATTGGCTGCCTTTGCTTCCGGAATTCGCGGTGAAGAGGGGCAGTTCATCAAAGACAAACTGATCGAAATCGCCAATATCATTAAAAATATGCCCCAAACCTACGGTCAGGACGGCTTGGGCGATGAGGCGGTGGTTCATTTACATTACTTCAAGGGATCGGCTGACTGGTACATCACCGAAAAGGATATGGAGGATGAGCAGTTGCAGGCATTTGGTCTGGCTGATTTGTATGGTGATGGTGGCGAACTTGGTTATATCAGCATTCAGGAATTGATTGATAGCGGCGTGGAATTGGATTTCTATTGGACGCCTAAAACGGTTGGTGATATTAAAAACTCGGGCAGTACCGATGACCAAGAATCCGGCGACATGTACAAAGACATTCAGCGGACTGTTGTTAATGACCTTAATGGCGACGGCAACAAAGATACCGATTCTGCTAGAGCGTTTCTTCAATCCGTAATCAACGGCACCGCAGACATGGACTCAGAAGAATTCGCAGAACAAATCGAACAGGCCGCGAATCGCCTTGGAGAAAGTGACGAACTTGTCATACAGGCAGCTAATGCCTATGGGGAATACGTTGCCAGAAAATCAAGAGAATTATTGCAATAAAGGAATAATAAATAATGAGCGTTTTGTCGGTAATATTTGATGATGCAAACCTATCGCCAATTGAGCGTATCCGCTTGACTGCGCAGCTTTCCAAAGCCAATGCAGAACTTAAAGCGGCAACCGGTCCGATGCAGAAGATAAAGGCCGCAAGTCAGGTAAATGCCCTGCTGATGCGCCTTGGAGTGTCAACACCGAAGCCGCAGGACAAGAGCCCCGAGCCGGTCTCTGATGACGGCGATCTGCAGGCGCCGCGCACGAAAACATCGCATTTTTACGACTTCGACCCGAACAGAAAACCGGCGCAGCGCAAAAAAGATAACCAGATAGCTATCGAGATATTGAATAAGATAGATTCTGGCGAAATCGACGGCGAAAGGCTTACTGAAGAACAGAAAATAGCCCTTGCCAAGTATTCCGGTACCGGTGGCGCATTAATCGGTGCTGACGGCAAAAAAGGTAGCGCGTATGAGTATTACACACCTAAGCCTGTGGCCGAGGGCATGTGGGATCTGATGCGCGAACTGGGATTCAGTGGCGGCAAGGTCCTTGATCCAAGCGCTGGAGTAGGCATATTCGGTGCTGTTGCGCCTCAGAATGCCGCCATTGACGCCATTGAACTGAACGAAACAAGCGGTCGTATTAACCAGCTTGTAAACGGCGGACCCGGATACAAGGCCATGGTGTCGCCGTTTGAAAAAGTGGCCGCAAACACGCCGGATGAAGAGTACGACGCGATCATAACCAATGTCCCGTTTGGCGGCGTTGCTGACCGTGGCGGGAACCAGTTGCACGACAACCGGTACCAGAAAGAGCCGCTGCAGAATTACTTTATTTTACGATCACTGGAGAAGCTAAAACCGGGCGGATTGGCGGCTTTTATTACTCCGCCAAGGGTTGTCTCAGGCAAAGGTGGTAAAGAAGAGGAATTGCGGCTTAAATCAAGTTACATGGCCGAATTCCTGGGCGCATACCGGCTGCCAAATTCTGTTTTTGGTACCGCCAGTGCGGATACGATGACCGATGTTGTCGTGTATCGTAAATTTAACCGAGAAACACTGGACAAAATCTCTGAACTGCGAGAGCAATCGCCACAAACATTGATCGATGCAAACGTACAGTGGCAGACGTTCATCGATGGCCGTTACTTCGATACTGACGGCAAGAGGTTCATCCTTGGCGAATTCGTTCCAAAGGACCCGAACAAGTTCCGTGACGTTGACCGGGTTTTAAATCCGGCCAGTGTTGCAGAAATCGGGCGCATGCTGAAGCGCTTCCCTGATTCCCGGATTGACTGGGGAATGCTGGACACCACAGAAACACAGATGATCATTTACCGTGATGGTGACACTATCACCCAGTCAGGCCAGACTCTGCAAATGAAAGACGGCCAATGGGTGCCGCTGCAACGCAGCGAGAATAGTACGGTGATGCTTGATATGGCTCACAAGCTGGCTTCGCCTTATGCCGCATTCTCAGAAAAAGTCACGTACAAATCTGCTGTTGAATTCATATCGCACATGCAGGAAACGTCACAATCGCTCGATATTCCAGGATGGTTACGCGGCGCAATGGCAGAACTTGGAAGGCTGGCGGATGTTGGGGATCGTGGTAAATACTGGAACGCTGGTATTGTGGGGCTGTCGGTAGCGCAGGTCCTTGAAGAGCGGCTTGGTGACGAGGTAGGCGTCAACTACCTTGACGAGTACCCCGCATTGTCAGACGCCATGCAAGTTACATCTAGTGTCGCAAAAAGCAGGCCGTCTCAGTTGGGTGGAAAGATTAAGGACGGCTTGAACCTGATCGGCACGCACTACAAGAAGAAAACCGGCTTCTCGGCTATATGGCGCGGTGATGTGCAACAGTCTGTGACACCGGTAGAAATTACGGCTGATTCCGGTTTTGAGGGACTTCGCTACAAGACAAAATCAATTTGGGTGTCGCTTGATGACGCCAAGGGGTTATATGGCGATGACTTTAACCCGATTGAAGATCCGGCATGGTGTGTCTCGGCTGATGGTCGTTCAGTTACCAAGGCGGATGATTACTATGTCGGTAACTATGCCGACTTTATAAGGCGCGTGGATGCCGAAATTGCTCAGGCTACCGATGATAAGGTCCGCGCGAAACTGTTACGTCAGAAGATGGACGCGGAAAGCCGTGTCGACAAGGTAGACGTCACAAAACTGACTTTTAATTTGTTCAGCCCTTATGTGACGCATGAAGAAAAAGCAGAATTTCTGCGCCGGTTTGTTCACTCGTCAGCTGCGGTAGTTTTCGATGAAAAAACAGGCCAAAAACGTGTTGATATTGACGTTCCTAGCAGCAAGTTGAGTGACAATGAAAAGCTACTCAACCGTATCGGTGATTATCTGAAAAACGGCACGATGACGCTCGGCGGCGTCAAGCTGGATATGAACGACGCCGAAGCACTGCGAGAACTGCGCAAGATGATTAATACTGCGAATGAGCAGTTTAACGGGTGGGTGCGTGGGAACCGGGTAATCATGGACCGCATGGAGAAAACCGCGTCAGATCCGACAAAATTGCGCTTCAGGTCTGTTGATGACGAATCTGAAGTGCCCATCCCTGGAATGGGTGATGAAATTAAGTTGCATGGGTACCAGAATGCTTTTGTAAGGCGCATGAGTCGTGATTTTGGCGGCATCAATGGTCACGGCGTCGGGCTCGGCAAAACTTTCCAGGCTCTTGCTGCTGTGCAATACGTGCAAAGCATAGGCGTAAAACAGAAAACCCTATTCGTTGTTCCAAATTCAGTTCTATCGAACTGGAGAAAAGAAGCTTCGCGCGCGTATGAAAGCATGGACGGCACTCTGTTTGTCGGCTTGAGAGAGAACAAAAACGGCGATGCGGTTGTTAAATCATCGAATTTTGATGAGGATTTGACCGCGATTATGGAGAATCGGCACAACAAGATTTTCATGACGCTTGAAGCGTTTGAGCGTATCCGGTTACGCGATGAAACAATTGAAGATTACGAGCGCTATCTGCGCAGAGTCGATGCAAGTTTCGCGGAAAGTGAAGATAAAAAAGAAGATGAGCGCAACAAGAGCAAACAATCAGGATTGATGGCTATCCTGTCCAGCAAGACTGGTAGTGCGCCATACCTTGAGGATATGAGCGTTGATAGTATCGTGATCGATGAAGGGCATGTTTTCAAGAATTCAAGCCAGGTATTCGACTTCAAGGGCGCTAAATTCCTGTCACTGTCGCCCGCATCCAAACGCGGTCTGGATGCGCAGGCAAAAGCCTGGTACATACGAGGCAAATCGCCATTGGGCGACGGCGTTATGATGCTGACCGCCACACCTATTACTAACAGCCCGCTTGAGATTTATTCAATGTTGTCATTGGCCGTTGGACATGACCGCGTAAATGACATGTGCCTGGGCATACGGGGCTCTGACAATTTCATGGATATCTTTGTTCAGAAAGAGAATCAGGATGATGTAACCATGGACGGAGTGTCAAGAACGACAGATGTTTTTGTCGGGCTGACTAACGTAAGCATATTGAGAAAATCCATAGGTGAAGTGGCTACGATCAAAACCGCTGAGGACGTCGGCGGGCAAATCGTTGTTCCGGACCGTGAAGAAAAGCAGTCTCAGGTTACGCTGACGCCTGACATCGTCAGCAGATTAAAAGTGTATAAAGCTGCATTCAGGTATGCGATTGACTACATAACCGAGAAAGAGCCGAACAGGGGCGATCCTGATGCGTTCGAGACTGTAGCAAGCCACTTCGGTGAACCGATGGACCTGATAGGGCATCCGTTCAACCTGATCAATAAGATGACCATGTTGATCGCCGACCCTGAATTGGATCAGCGCGCAACCTTTTATAGTTTTGCGCCGGCGCAGGATAGTCAGGCAAAAACTGTTATAGACCAGTTCAACAAGAAAAAATACACTGAAGAGCGCCAGCGGCCTGGTCCTATGACTACCGATGATGCAATTATCGGCAAGAAGATAGTCAAGGATGCCGGTGGGGACGGCATTGAACTGCTTAAAATTCACGTTCGCGCCAGAATCACTGAAGGCACGCGCATAGTCGTTGATACGATCGATTCAGACACGCAAACAGCATTTGAAAAAATGGCCGAAAAAGCGGGGCTGGATCTCGACGTTACAGTTCCACCAAAACTAGCTGCCATGCTTGAGAATTTCCAGAATGAGCAGGCAACACCAAGAGGTATTGATGCTGATGGAAACGTTTCATCGATCGTCAAACAGATCATTTTCTGTGACATATTGCCGTTGCACAACAAGATTAAACGGCTGCTGACCAAGCGTGCCGGTGTTCCGACCGGTGCAATAGCAATCATTACCGGGAAAACCAATAATTCACCCGATGAAATTCTCGAGGTCCAGGACGGCTTTAATGCGCAAGGAGGTGACAATAAGTACCGCACCATTATTGCCAATGAAAAGGCCGAAGTCGGCATTAACCTGCAGAAAGGCACGCAAGCCATCCATCACCTAACAATCGGATGGACCCCTGACAGTCTTGAACAGCGTAACGGTCGTGGCGTTCGCCAGGGTAACAAGACGCAGCGCGTTAATATCTATCATTATGATGCGGATGGCACGTTTGACACTAACAAGCGGTCTATGGTCAATAAAAAAGCCGACTGGATAGGTAACGTTATGAACATTGACGGTGGCGAGAGTGTTGCCGTCACAGGCGGACTGTCGAAAGAGCAGATGGAAGCGTTGATTGATACCGTTGGCGATTCCGATGCAATGCGCAGGATGCAGGAAACGATAGCAGCCAAAGAAGCCGAGGCGCGCGCAGCAACGAATCGTGATAAACAGATGATCAACATTGACACGATCCGCAAGCAGAAATCGTTCATTGATGAAAATCCTAGCCCTGTGAACATGGTAGTCGGTCGCATTTTGGGGCTGAGAAGACTGAAAATACAGGCGTCATCAATTAATGCCCGCATTAACAATCCTAAAGCCACTGCGTCCGCAGTGGCTAGAAATGAGCAGATACTGTCTGAAGTTGAGGCGCGTATAAATGGCCTGACAAATCAGATAGAGCAATCTTCCACATTCAGGGGCGGATATCCTGAAAAAGTCTACTCTCTTGAAGAAATGATCGCATATTTGAGTTCTGTATCTAACCGTGAGAGTGACTTTGAAAAAATGCTTCGCGGCGAAAAATCTCCATCGTTCAAAATTGAAGTCAATGAAGATAGTGATATAGCGCGCGAATGGTCAGAAGAAGTAGAAATGGCCAAGTCCATGATTGAAGAATCAAAGGCCAATTTCACGCGACAGGCCGCTGAAAAAGGTGGAATACCGGCAGAAGTCGCTCGCCTGATTGCCGATGGCAAGGGCTCAGTAATTGACGGCAAGCCTGTGGTGCATGGCACTTTTGGCCGGTTTAGCGATGGTAATCTCGGCTTGCTGTATTTCAGTGGTCAGGGCTTGTACGCTATTGCATACTCATCTGAAAGAGAAAATATCGCCTCAGCGAATGTTGATGTTTTCTTGAAAAAGGGCGAGTTAATCTATCCTGGCATGCCCGAGTATGATAAGTGTATAACCGATGCGGCGGCTATTGAGGACAAGATCAACAGCGCAGATAATATTAACAATAAATTCAACAAGGTTGTTCCTGAAGTTGCGCAGCGTCGTAAAACCGAGGTGCTGGTTGAATATTCGACATACGATTACATATTGCCGCAACCGTATTTCCCGTTCGTGATTGATGATGCTGATACGCCAGTCATGCAGAAAATAAAGGAATCACAAAATTCGGTTGTCAGGTCGGCAAGTCGAAGTTATTTTACTGTGCCGGGCAATCTTGATGTGCAGGTGAGACCAAGTGGACTTAACAAGCGTGGCGCTCTGGTTAATTACGCCATTGCAAATAAAATGCAGCTTACAATTGATGATCTTGACGGCAGGGTGTGGGCGACAGACGAGATACAAAGGCGGTTGTCAGAAGATGATCTGAAAGCAGCCCTTACAGGATCTACAGAGCAGGAAATCAGAGGGCAGGCTGATAATTATTTCAGGCAGGCCGCGCCATGGTTCGATTTTGGAGACACGCCGCCAAGTGATCTGGCTGGACCTATTCTAAGGTACATTGTAAACAAGGCAATAGATGCGTTGCCTATAGATGAAACCGAAGCCGGTTCTGATTCTGGCCCATCCGGCGATAATGAATGGATTGCGATACAGTCAGAATACAGTTTCACAAAACTGGTCAATATCAGAAAGTTCTCTGAAGGCATGGGCGAAAAAGCGGCCTGGGTGAGTAGCAAGAAAGGTATTAAGCCATGGGATAAGGAAGTGGCTGCTAACTTGCCAGCGGCGCCTGGGGATTCATGGATTATCAAGCGCAGTGTTTACGAAGCGCTGGAGAGAGAATACGGCGGATCGTTTGAGTCTCACAGCGTCAGAATTGTTGCATAAGGAAGGTGATTATGAATTTTACAGAATACCGTTTCGACAAAAACAAAATTTCAGCCCTGGTTGAAGAGAAAAAAGCGAATCTAATTACGAATCGAGGCATTAATAACCTGCTGGCATTCGGCCTTGGTGTTGTGGCAGACAGATTGCGTAATGACCGGTCTCGTTACCGGGATTACGGTCCGTACTGGTGGGCTCTCAAAGAACTGATGAACGCGAACGGGTATAGCATGGGCGACCAGTCCGACCCCATCGTGTCGGATTCTTACCGGGGCGGAACGGATGAAGAAACGCTTATTATGGCCGATGAATTCAGAACGATGAATCTCGGCCAGAACGTCATAGGTACAAACAAATTCATGCTTGACGGCGATAGCGGCGAATTTTGGGAGTTATTTGACCCGGATATGGAAAACCCGACATAAAAAGGCTCTGGCATTGACTACGATACAGAAAACAAACTGGATCGTAATTAAATGCTGGCAAATTTTGCAAAAGAAACAATCAGTGCAGGCGGTACGGGCAATCTCACTCTGTCGGGCGCTGTTGATGCCGCGCACATATCACTAAATACTGCCATCGGGCAGAATAATCCGTTCTGGTATCTCGCTGAGGACGGCAATGACCGTGAAATAGGCGTCGGGCATTTGTCGGCAGCCACAACGCTGGTGCGTGATCAAGTCCATGAAACCCTTAACGGCGGGACATTAGACAGAACGTCGCCAGCAGCCCTTGACCTGTCAACTTCAGCAACAATTTCCATCGTTGCGGCTTCACAAACCATGATCGCACCTCACTACGGTAATTTCTACCCGGCAAGCGGTGTGCAGGGCATGTGTTCCATGGGGCAAGGTGCCGAGGCCAGTTCATCACATACACTGTGGAATAACGACCTTATTTGCGTTCCATTTTGGTGGGGATGCTCAAAAATGGTATCCGAGGTATCTGTTCGGTGTTTTACGTCCGTTGCGACCTGTGTTGCCAGAGTCGGCATTTATACAATCGCGCCGAATGGAAAGCCCGGATATTTGCTCAAGGAATTCACCGATGTTGCAGAAATAGCGCTGGATACAACCGGTATAAAGACGGCCACGCCTGCGGCACCGTTCTGGTTGCCAAGCGGATTTTATTACATGGCTGTGATCGCCAATACCGGATCTGCCGACCTTGCCGGTCCGCAATATGCGCCTGCAGGTCTGTTCATGGGGCTGGACTCATCCGGTGTGAGGATTCTGTCAATCTTTCTTGATACGTCGTATGGTGCCTTGCCTAGTGGGGACCTGAGCGGCAACACGTTCACAGAGCACAATTCATCACCATCTTTCTGGCTGAATTAACATGACTATCAATTACACAGAAAAAGGTAACGGTCTGCACAGGGAAATAAGCATGGCAGGGCATTCACTAAAGCAAATCAACGGCGAGTGGGTATCGGATGACGATGTTGCCGTACAGTCGATTATTGACGGTTATCCGCTGTCGCTGACTATTGCCGAGTTCAAGCGCAAGGTTGATGCGTATGCGGCCACGTTGCGCAACAAAGCAGTTGATGGCGTTTCGCCTGGAGAAATGGCAAGTTGGCCGGCCAAAAAAGCGGAAGCGGAATCGTACAACCTGACGCTTGACCCCGCAGACGCGCCTACATTAAACGTTGAGGCGACGGCTAGAGGTGTTCCATTGCAAAGCATAGTCAACCGGGTGATTGCAAATTCAGCGGCATTAACGGGGCTGGAGGCGCAGATTGCTGGTGTTGCCGGCATGCACAAGGATGCGATTGAGGCCATGCAGGATTTCAGCGCCATTGTCAGTTACAACTATAAAACCGGCTGGCCTAATGTATGAGTCTCGGCAGTAATGTACTCGGCTCTGGCGTACTCGGAACAAGTGGCGGCCAATCCGCTCCGCCAGGAGGTCCGGGCTTTCTGGCTGCGTGGGTATCAAATATTAAACGGGTGATTTTTGGAATGAAAAAAAACGTTGCCAACCAGGGTATAGAAACTCAACTCATTGACATAAACGGCGACCCGGTTACGACCGGCACGACTACCGTGAACGTAAAGGGCGATAACGGCGCTTTTGCAGCCGGTACTGGTACCGTCTCACATGAGGGCGACGGTTGCTGGCAGTACATCCCTTCCCAGGCTGAAAGCAACTATGACCGCATAACATTCCAGTTCCTGAATGCGTCGGCAATAACCGCATCAATAACCGTTTTTACGACACACCCGCAATCAGGCGACAATTACACAAGATTGGGCGCTCCTGTCGGCGCGTCAATTGTTGCTGATCTGACAACCATAAAAAACAAGTTCCCGGTAAATTCCGAACTGCATGAAATAGACGCGGAGGGCAGGGTTCGCATTGATGATGCATCGGCAACGCTTGTTCAGCAGTTCATGGATGAAGACAGCGCGATTAAAACGGTGCTTGATTCTATTGATACAAGAACCGTGACCAATCTCGTAAATGGCCGCGTTCCGGCTGATGCCGAGGCGATAGACGGCAATGCCAGTGCTGCAACCAATCTCAAGGAACATGCGCTTCGCGCCGTGCCGGTTACTTTCGCTGCAGGTGGCACGACCACAACGGCGGTACTTGCGACTGTTGGCGGGGGCGCTCCGAATGGCGCCAGCAACGTAATTTACAAGAATGCTGCGCTTGTATTCAGTGCGCCAGCCGCATTGAAAGATCAGCGCGCATTAATTCAGTCGTACAATGCTGCCACCAACACCGCTACGATTACCGAGGTGGCAGCGGCGGTCGATGGAACGGCGGTTGCCGTATTGGTGTAATACATGCAGATAACAAGGCTTGGTCTTGGCGGTCCGGTTCGCAGTTTCTGGGATTACGGGCCTGCCCCGATAGCGATCAGCCCGGCCATAGAGCACAATGCGGCTGCCATCCTGTCGGCATCTTATAGACAAAGCATTAATCCGGGCATAGAGATTGATAACGCGGTTTTGCTTGGTTCGGCCATGTCATCCGCGCTGGTTGTTGCACAGGAATTTAACCGGTCAAACCTGCTTTTCGATTCCAGTCAATTACCAATTAACCAGGCGACCGAGAGTGATACAGCTATTGCATTGACGCCACTGTCACTACTTGATATCAGTGTAACGCAGGAAACCGATAAATCGCCCATTATCAATGGTGGCAAGCTAGGCGCGGTGCAGGCCACGGCAGAAAGCGACGCGGCAGGCATTATTACAGGGGCTAAATCACAAACAATTGATACTACGGTAGAAACAGATGCATCTGGCATACTGGCATCACTTTTTTCTGGAGAAGTATCGCCATCAGCAGAGATCGATGAGGCATCGGGTATCGAAGGCGACAAAGTTGCGCAAATAACAGTTGCTACAGAGGGCAGCCTGGCAGTCGCGGTCAGCAGCTTGTTATATGGTGTGGTAAGCGTCATGTCAGAGGATGATGCTGCTTTACAGTTATCCGGTTACAAATCATCATCTATCGTTCGGGCGACTGAAATTGATGTGTCAATGATGCTTTCTGCACCAGATCAGATACCGATTGAGCAGGTTGGCGAGGTCGGTAGCGCGACAAGCATATTTGGTGTCAAACAGGGTGTTATAACGACAAGCAACGAGATCAATATTGCGCCTATACTGGTCAAGTATTCTCGAAATTCAGTAAATTCATCCATTGAATTGAATGCGTCAACATTTTTGTCTGTCGCTTCTGAGTTGTCTGTAACGCCATCCGGCGAATTGAATGATGCCAATGTCATCGAAGCTATGTCCGGCATTAGCATGCAGCCGTCATCCGAGATAGATTTGGCCGGGACCGTATCTGCGATCAAGACCGGTTTCGTGGATGCGTCCCAAGAGATTGGGTTGTCTTCTGTTCTGTCGGGATCCCAAATAAGAAATATAGATGTGTCGACAGAGGCGTCGGCAGCTTTAATAATTACCGGTCGCAAGCAGTCATTTATTGAAAGCGCTTCGGAATTGAGTATTGCTTTGATTTTGGCATCGGCAAACGAAATACCGATTGCCAGTACAAAAGAATTTAATGATGCGTCAACTATACTTGGCGCCAAATATGGTTCGATACCAAGCGTGATGGAACCTGGTTCCGCGCCTATGCTATCTAGCGCATTTTCCGGCTTCATTTCACCGTCACCAGAACATAATGGCGCAAATCTGTTATTCGGCATAAAAATGGCTGGAATAAATGCTGCCATTGAAAGCAGCGTTGCTCCGTCCCTTGGCGCGTCATCCTCTCTGAACATAGCTCAGTCGGTTGAATATAGCAAATCCGGTCTTTTGCACGCGAATAAGGTAGGGACAATTAATGCCTGCATCGAATATGACTCCGCTTTGTTACTGTCTGCATACAAGCGATCAGAAATCATTCAGGCAGTAGAGCGCAATGCCGCTGGATTTGCGACTGTCATAGAGACGATAGTGATACCTGTTGCGATGGAGTTAGATTCAGCCAGCCAATTGGCCGCGCAGAAAATTGGAATGATTAACGCTGTTACAGAACAGAATGCCGCCGTGTTGATAATCCCATCCAGCGAATACGGTCTGGTTGCTGCGACAGAGATCAATTCGGCTTCGCTGTTGGGTGCTGCGGGCAGGGTGGAAGTTGTCCAGGTTGTTGAGTGTGATCTGGCCAAACAGATTGACGCTGCATCAAATTTGGCTATCGATAGCGCCGCCGAGATTGAGCAAGCTTTGTCGATCAGTAGTCGTAAGATTGCCTCAATACACAGCGCGACAGAGGCGAACAGGGCGCTTGCGCTTGTTGTTGAGGGTGGTTATGTATTTATTCCACTTAATTTTAAAATCAGAGTCCGCACATTTGACGGACCTATCGTGATAAGGCTTTAAAAATGAGCACCAGAGGCAGAGCATACATCGGCGCGGCACATAAGGCCGCGATTACGATAGATAATTCACTGGATTACGATGCTGGTGATATTCAAGAAATTACGCTGACGATGACAAAGAAAGCGGCCAATGGTGACGTAGTGGTGCAGTTCACGAAAAGCGCGGCTGAAGTTCAGATAGAAGGGAAAGATCGGCTTATGCTGTACATTCACCCCGGCAAAGTACCTGAAGCCGGCAGTTACCGGGTGCGGGTAAACTGGACAGACAAAAACGGACAACCGCACCGAGGGACGGTTGTTGAGAATGGAATAATCAGGTTCTACGATTAATTTCTATCCGGAGTAGAAGAAATGCAATTAAAACGTTTGTATGAGCCTGGAACGACGGAGATAGTTGGCATACGTCTTTTGTCTAAGCCAAGCAGAACGCAAAAAATTACCCAGCAATTTATCGATGAATTTACCGGATACGGGCTGTTGTCTATCGGTAAGGGCGTTGTCACGATACACGCGCAAGGGGGCGACGTGAATTTTAATATTATCAGTTCGCCAGGCTATTACTGCTGTTTCGATGGCAAGAGAATGGCTGGCGAGCAAGCCGCGAAAGCGTATGTTGCTGATAATTTTGCAGGTCAAACATCGCCTGACCCGCAGAATCCTGCTGGATACAGACGGGATTCGTTCTATCTTTGTGAATTGATGAAAGGGGGTGAGTAATCATGGCTCAGTTTGTTTTTAATGTAGCAAAGGGCAAGGTTGCCGCATACTATGAGCGTGTCGACAACAACGACCCGGCTGATGCCGCGATTGTCATTCTTGCGCTCGCGCAAACCGGTATCGAGAGCGATGCCGTCCTGAAGGACAAGGAAACGTTGTCTGATGTGCTGGCTGGCACGACCAACGAAGTGACCAATGCCAATTATGCCCGCAAGGTTCTGACTGATGCCGATATCGTTGCGCTGGCGCCTGATCATGTGAATGACAAGATGGTTTGCTATGTTCCTGATCAGACATTTGCAAATATCACTGCTGGAGATAACTGGAGCAATCTGGTTTTCTGCTATGACCCTGATACGGCTGGCGGTACTGATGCAGAAATTATTCCGTTGACCATTAACGCTTTCAGTAAAACGCCAGATGGATCCGACATCATAATGACGGCACCCAACGGCTTTTACGAAGCAACCGACGCGCCTTAATCGGAAAATCCGCTAAATTGCCATGTGTTGAGTCATTACGATTCAATACATGGCAAACAACATAATTGACGGCTCAGAAGTACAGGATATGGTGTCTCACTGGCTTAAAACGCCTGAGAATGGATATCTTGGCTCAAGTTACGGCCAATCCCTCAAAGATATACTGCAAAGCCCGCTTTCTGGTGGCACTGCTGATGCGCAATTGCAGAAATTGCGAACTGATGTGCCGGTTCTTCAAGCACTTCCAGCGAATTCAACAAACATTTACAGCGTGCAGACGCCGCCTGACAGACTCGACTTGTTGATAGAAGTAGCGGGGCAGGCGATCGAAGTTCCAAGGATTGAAACTTAATGCTCACTAAAGCCGATTTTCAGCAGAAAATTAGAGATTCGATAGCGTCTCATCCATCTGTTGCCGCACTTTATCAGGCGGGCGACCCGAGAATACTGCAAAGCCTGGACGCCATGGCCGCTATGCTGGCGATGTTCTCTCAGCAAGTTGAGACGGCGATGGCCGAGCCATTTGAAAAAGTGCGCGATGCTACGGTGATGGCCGATGCCGCTATGCGTGGCGTGATTGCAAAGGCAACGCCAGCAAGGGTTCAAATACTTATTACAAACAACAATGATTCTGCATTCGCAGTAGATACTGGCAGAATCGTTATAGATTCAAATGGTTTGCCTTATATTGTCGAAACAACGGTTGTTGTTCCTGCAAACAGCACGGGGACAATTGAGGCCACCCAGGTCAAGAAAGAAACCATTATTCATACAGTATCAGGCAGCGTTCCGTTCTATGCCATAGAGGTGCCTCAATCGATCGATGAGACGTATCTTAGCGGGATGTCCGTAAGCGATTCTGACGGAGAATACGAATATCGGGAACGATATGTAAACGTTAGCCCTGATGACCGTGTTTTCCACGTTGAGTCTGATGACAGGCAGCGTATTTATGTTCGATTCGGCCAAGAGGATATTATCGGTTTCCAGCCGCCTGACGGTCACGAAATAACGCTGACCATATCGCGTGCAGCCGGTGAAATAACACTGGATGCGAGCGCGCCGTTTTCGTTTGAATATCTCATATCACCGCTTGAGAATAACGTTGAACTGTCACTTAATTCGCTGCTTGAAAAGGGCAAAAACCCGCCAGATATAACGACATTGCGGGACATGGTTCGGTACCCTACGGTTTACAATCATAATGCTGTTTTCCTGGGGGAATTCGATTTCGTAGTCAGGCGCAAGTATCACGACACGCAATTTCTGTCTATCTGGAACGAGACGATTGAAGAATCGGCAAGATCTGCCAGTGTTGATAACATAAACACGCTGTTTGTGGCTTGCCTGTCTGCTGAGGGTAATGAAACGGTATTGACCGAGCCCGATCCGAATACGCCGGTTGCGCCAGCATTTATCGATGAGGTTGACCTTACAGCCGCCCAAAAAGGTATTCGTGACGTTATCCTGCACGCGGATAACAGTTACCGCGTTAAATTCATGACGCCCGTGCGTTCAGAGATCGGCATGACAGTGGAGGCAACAATATCAGCAGCATATATAGCAAGCGATGTTCGATCAAAAATAATCGAAGCAATATTGGCTGAATACGGTGAGTCTCAACCTGGCTCAAGACGCGCTAATAAGCCTTTGTACAAGTCTGTATACGCGTTGCTGAAATCAAAAATACAGGCATTATCGGATGCGAATGCTGATGTGAAAATCACAATCGCGCAGCCAGTCGGTAATTTCCGACCTGAATTATGGCGGTATGTGTCCGAGTCGAGTCTGACGGTCAATATTAATACTGAAAACGTACTTCCACCTTCATGGGAAGGGTAAAGCGGAATGGGTTTTGATTTTCCAAACGCCGAGCTTCCACAGTTAAAGCCGCTTGCTAACAGTTTTGCGGTCGATGAAGTTGAAAATGACCTGCGTAACCTGTTCATTGATTTGTTTGAATTGATGTTGGCAGAACAGGCATTCGATGAGAACGTGCTCGGTGTTGCGCACCTTGGATCGCTCGATCTTGTGCGCAGAATGGTCAACGCTGACGGACTTTCGTTGCTTGATATCGAGCGAGAAGAAACGGCTACGAGATACCTCTACAAAGCGTGGAAGTCACGAAATAAAAACGGTCGCGGTTTCTATTTTCTTGAGACCTATATGCAGCTGCTACTGCCAAACCAGCATAATATTGAGCAGATGGCTCAATTAAAAACGGCGGTGTATCCAAAGAAGCTGTCTCCCCTCAAGTACGCGAACGATACGAAATACTCAACCAGCCGAGTCAGAATATCAATCGAATCTCCGGAAACAACCTGGGATGATATCGACAAGATGGAGCCGATTTTGCGTTCTATTGTTCCGGCGAGACTGGTTTTGTACTTCGCAAAGCTTACGAGTTGGCGACAGAAAAATTACATTGGGGCCGCCTGCTTTTCTGGCGCTTACAGCACTGTTTATCCGATCGCCTCGCGTCCATCCGAATTCAGAAGCGAGCTTTATATAGGTATCGCTGTTACCGAAATTAATTTATTTACCATTTATCCAAAACTGCTTGGAAGCGGTCTCAGTGGCCTGTATTCCAGCATGGGTGTTAATGATGCCGGGATATCATTGCTTGGATCACCTACTCAGGACTGGACAAAGAAGGGTGTTGTCGGCATGGGAAGTCAGGCTCGCGGAGATATGACGCCAAACTGGTGGGAGCCAGATGATCCGTCTTTCAAGGCACTGATCCCGTGGGAGTCAGCTACTTGCTGGTTTGTTGTGTGGCCTGGGATTAGTCACGCTGCTTCGAATACCGGTGTAAACATTAAGAACATCGAGTTTTGGGTGTTACGTGAATCTACCGGCGAATGGCGGCTGGAGAATTCAGGCAAGACGCAGGCGTTCTGGCCGCCAGCAGGAAGCGGGGTGGCGCAGAGAACTGAGGCTGATGGATCGGTTTCTTTCTTTATGTCAGGTGTTAAGAATGGTGGTTATGTGTCAGGCACGCCATACGCTGTACATGGATCATGCCAGCGGTTCGATCTGATCGATGGAGACGATATCAGATGTGTTTATGCCCGTCTTGAGCATCGCCTTGTACTTGAAGATCCGGATGGCGTTGATGACAGGCATCTTGCCAAGTTGTATGTGGACGTCGGTGCTGATTATTGGCCAGACTCTGGTACGGTGGTGGCTGATTATACTCCTGAAACATCTACACCACAGGTGGCGAATTCTCGCTTTGAGTTGTCAACAATATCGGCAAGGGTTGCGCAACTAGCATCGATAAATCCGCCATCTCCTGCGCTGGATTATCCAGCAGGTGAAAGGTCAATTACCCATGCTGAATTTGAATTAAATCTGCCACCTCCGTTACGCACTGTTGTTGGGTAATCATTATAGGAAAAAAACGCTTTTTATGTTTGCAGGGCAATTTACTATTCAATCAATATGAGCAACTACTACACTTTACTTACCGATATTGGTGCCTCGGCAATGGTTGTTGCTGCGGTCAATAATACGCCCATTAATCTATCCGAAGTTGCATTGGGTGATGGTAATGGCTCAGTTCCATTGCCAGTGCCTAGTTCACGGCTAGTTAATGAGGTCTATCGAGCCGGCATCAATTCGATTACTCAGGACCCTGTTAATTCTGCATGGTACGTCATCGAACTTGTTGTCCCCCCGGAGGTAGGCGGATTCCATGTACGGGAAATTGCCGTCTATGATAGCAGTGGCGAAACGATATATATCGGAAACCACCCGCCAGAGTACAAGCCTATCCTGGCCGAAGGATCAACCAGAGAGACGCTATATAAAATTATAGTAGAGACATCAAATGCGGCAGAGATAAATCTCCTTGTTGATCCTAGTATAGTTATGGCCACGCATCAATATGTTGCCAATGCTATAGCTGATCATGAGGCCAAAGCAGATCCACATCCTCAGTACATTACCGAGAGCGAGCTGCAGTTGAGACTGAATAACAGAAAAGCCAGAAGATTTTATTTTGCGAATATTTAAAGGGTGATAAATGGCATCAGGAAAGAAATGGAGCGGAATGCTGACATCTAATGTGCTCGAAGATACTGGCGCAATACCGGTCGGAAAAGTTGCCACGGCAAGCATAAATATGGTGAATCTTGATGATGACCCAGTTGATGTGCGTATTTATATATCAGAAAGCGCTACGCCGTCCGAGAGTGACAGTATTGAGCCGTCGAATCTGCAGATCCCAGGTAACGGCATATATAAGCTTACCGGCGAAATAGTCGGAGCTGGTGAGCGTATTGTTTTGAAGGCTTCTACAAGCAATGTGGCCGCAAGAGTAACTGTTTTTGAAGAGGATGAATAATAATGAGATTCTTGTCAGGAGAGTTTGGCTCAACATCTGCGGGTTACGGAGGCGGATCTGCTAATAGCATTAAAGGTGTTGGGTTGGCCGGAGAAAATGTCAATAAAAGCGATTTGGTTCAAATAACTCCAGACGGAAAATCTTATCTGGTAAGGAATGCAGACAATGCGGCGGTTGCTAACAAAACCGGAACGATTATCCCGGAAACGACAGTTAAAGCTACGCACAGTAATACTTATGATAGATCGCCGGTAATTAAGTTAGATGATACTGGGGATATACTGACTTTAACCTCATATTCAACGGGGACATCTGGATCTGGTCTTGTTATCTATAAATATGACTCCGGTGGCAATCTTATCGACTTCAATGAAGTTGACAAGTCCACATCCGGAGCAGTTTTGCGAAACCCAAAAATAAGAAAGCTTTCTAACGGTAATTTGTTGATTACTTGGAGCATATCTCTTATTGAGCTGCGATTTATGATCATGGATCCATATACTCTGGATATCATAAAAAGCGACACGCAGATTGGCACCATAACATCTAATGACCGTTACGATGTAACTGATTTAGAAAATGGCGGGTTCATGATCTGCTATTTATCATCTGACGGTGATCAACAATTGGCTGTTTATGATAACGTCGGTGACGTTGTTTTGGCTCCAGAGGCAAAACAAATTTGGGCTGGCGCAGCGGGCGTAGTTAGCACACAGTTGCAGAAGTTGTCTGACGGCAATGTGGCGGTTGTGTGTTTGTCAAAATTTGTATCTACAAAGGGGCTGTATATTGGAATATACAACCAGATTGGTGCTCAAGTTTTGGCGATGACTAACATAGAAACAACAGATGGCGGACTTCATTCTGTTGAAACATCGTCATTAAACGGTTATTTTGCAGTCGCATATAGATATGTCACAAGCGATCTTAAAACCTATGTGTTTAACAATGCCGGGGCATTGCAAAATACTCATATACGCACTTACACGCACGGCATTTACCAGATGTCATTCAAAATATTAGCAGATCAAAGCAATTTCTATCTTTTTCTAGCCGAAGGAAATCAATCTGCGATTTACGTTGCCATGCTAGATGTGGCTGGCGTATTGGTTAGTGAAAGAAAAGTTACGATTGCATATACAGTGGAAGGCATCTACTCTGATGCATTCTTGCATAGAGACTGCATTGTCTTTGCTTACAGGGAGGCGCTTCAGCCAAAGAAATGTATGTATACGGTTGTTGAGACTGACACTCTTCTTGTAAAAACGCAGCCAACAGAATTTGGTTCGTTGCCAACAAGCAGTGGCGAGAAAATGGCAATAATCCCATGCGATGACTTTTCATTTGCGGCGGCATATGAAAATGTCTCGCCATCGGCGACAAACCTAATCTCAGTTAAATACGAAGACACAGCAATCCAAGGTGTCGCCGAGACATCTGCCGCCAAGGGCGCTGTGTTTGTGGTGGGGCAGGGGGCTGGCGCACAGCGTATAAACGCTATCAGCGGAACGTCGCCAGTGGCTTTTGATATGACTGAAACCAATATCAAGGGGAATGCTGGCACATTAACGAAAAACAGTGTTGTTCTTGGAGGGTTTAAATGATGTTCAGGTTGACTGATATCGCAACGGATGAGGTCGTTGCCGAATCCGTAAGCGAGCCGATTTTGATTGGCAATGTTTGGCATGCAGGCGGTATAAGAGTCACAGATACAAGCGGAGCTTATCATGTTGTCAAAGAAGAGGGCCCGCGTTCTATAGACGTTCCAGGCTTTTTCCTGCTATTCAAATCCGATGAACGGTTAAAGGCAAGGGAATTGCGTGCTACCGACCCGATTATTGACGATTTCTGGACAATTCTCGAGGATCCGAGAACAGTTGTGGTCAACATGTCGATACAGCAAGTGCAGGATGCAATTGGATATATTCTTACCAAAGTCGAGGAAAATGGCGTTGTGCTTGATGTTCAAGCGCGTCTTGCTGAAATCCTGTCTGGTACAGCGCCTAGTTAAACAGTTTTAATAACAAGCAAGAGGTCATTGTATGTTCATAATCTTTTCCGTAGTAGCGTTCACGTTGTTTGTTTATGGTTGTGGTGAAGCCATCACAAAATCAAAAAAGGATAGGCTTGATGCCGAGTGGGAGGCGGCTGAAGATGATTATCTCGCGCGCACTTTGAAACTAGAGCCCCAGTACGATCAATTGGGCGTACCGGCACCTCACGACGGCTACTATTAATTAAATACCATGAAAGGAAGATTTTTACGCGCTCCCGCGTATTGGATGATTCCAGACGGATCAGGTCACTGGATCAGTGATGGTTATCTGGATTTCCAATCTGAAAGGTTCGGGTGCGTAGTTAGCATGCATCCGTTCTCTTTGAATAATCTTTCGTCAGTCCCATGGTTCTTGCGGAAATTAATCAATCCGAATGGACCGCACCGGCCAGCCGCCGCGTTACATGATGAGCTGTATGAATTGCGTGGCGTGACCCAGGGTAGAAATTTTACTCGAAAGGAGTGCGACCAGCTTTATCTGGATGCGATGCTATCGGACAAGCTGGCATATTTCGATGCGCTGCCAAAAGATGCAAGGGAGGCTATCAAACATCACGGTCTGAATAAGAATTTCACCTACCGGGCAGAAATGACGGATAGGTGGGTGGCGTACCTGCTCTATGCGGGAGTCAGGGTGTTTGGTTGGGTGTATTGGGCAAGAAAAATTAGGAATCATCATTGATGAGGGTTTCATCACCCTTTTGCCTTCTTCTTATCAATCTGGATAACCTTCCCCGGCTTTGAAAGTCCTGCAGCCGTCAACATTGCGCTTGTGGCAGTGCTGACAGATTCTCTAACCGGATCGAGATCAAGCCTTGCATAAATAGCAGTCGTGCTTTGGTTTTTATGGTTTAGTGATTTGCCGATAATCGGCAGCGATGCTCCGGTTTTTGCTTGCCAACTGCCAAGTGTGCGGCGCAGATCGTGAAGTCTGAGATTCTCAATTCCAGCCCTTTCCAAGATTCGTTCCCACCCTTTTCTTGGCTCAACCAGATGACCTAGTTTGCCCCTGCCTGGGAAAACGAATTCACTTTCGTTTTTGCCAATTCTGTTCTTCAGGACTTCAATGGCCTCCAGTGACAATGTTACCGTTTGAGGGGTATTGTTTTTGGTTTCTTCAATACGCCACTCCGCACGGTCAAAGCTGATATCTTTCCACCGCATAGAGCAAACATTTGATCGTCTGGCGCCAGTAAGCAAAGAAATCAGCACATAATCCCTTACCGTTTCATTCGGCTCGTCAGCTAGTGCCTGGAAGAATCTAGGCAGTTCGTCGCTCTGAATAAATCGATCGCGGCTCTTTTCTCTGTTTCGCCTTATGCCTAATGCTGGATTTGTGTCTGTCAATCCAGATGATATAGCCCATCCAAACACGCTAGATATTAATGCTAATGTGCGGTTTGCGGCGATCGGGCTGCCTTGTTTGCTTTTTGAGCATCCTTGTTTCGTTATACTGCTATGTATTGTTGCTATGGTGCGTCTGTCAATTTCAGACAGCCTTTTCTTGCCGATCGTATTTTCAAGATGATTCCTGTACTTTTCCAGATCTTCATCCCAGGTTTTTTTCTTTAGCTTCGAGTGGCGCTCTATGTACTCAGCAAACAGGTCCTTGAATAATAGTTCAGATTTCAGTTTACGCTTGATTTCGGCAGGGTTTTTTCCGTCAGACAAGGCTATGTTTGTTTCCATGGCCTTTCGCCTTGCCTGGTCTATTGTCATTTCCGGATATCTGCCAAGCGTTACCCGCTCTGGATTGCCGCATTTGATACGTTTGAAAACGCAGAACGTTTTAACTCCTGTTGAAGATACTCGCAAACTTAAGCCATTTGTTTTTGCATCATGGTAGGTATCGCGCTTGCCGCTTTCAGGCAAAGGAAGTGAGTCAATTTCAGCCTTGGTGAAGTTGAATTTTTTTTGCATATTTTCTCGGGGTTACGCCGGGGTTACAATTCATACGCATTTGTACGAATTCTTATCAATTCTTATGAATGTTAATTTACCCGTAACGCGCTATTTTGTAAATGTTTATGAAACTGTATAAAATAGCGTAAAACCACATAAATACACAAAAACACGGACTTTTAATCCGTTGGTCGTGAGTTCGAGTCTCACACGGCCTACCAAAAAAATCAAAGGGTTAGCTTAAACGCTAGCTCTTTTTTGTTTTCTGTGGGGCAGCCTTGGGGCACTTTCAAAAAACAAATCGCAATAATCAATCTTTCTTTGTATGATCCGCTAGTAGTCACATTTAAATGTAATGCGCCGCGCTGTTTGGTACTATTTTCCGCTTTATTATTTGGTACTGGCAATTTAGAAGTTTCTTATCACTAATTCGTTGCGTTTGTCGCGGCCGTGCAGACCGCCTACCGTATGGTTGATCGACACCACATCCATAGTCAACCCATTAAAAGCTCTGCGCATTTCCGGGATATCGTTAACTGAAATAATCATCCTGCCTTTAATAATTCTGGCCAGTTCGGTCAGGCGGTCATACTCTTCCAATCCAGAATCAACGCAATAACCTTCCGTGCTCCAATACGCTGGACTAACTCGACTACTTACTCCTTAAAAATATATACATAAGTTCTACAATGAAACTTCTAATGTCGAAATTTTTTACACATTTTTTAGAATTAATTCTAATATTTGTAAGGTATTGACAGATATATGAATTAACTAGAGTTTAGAGCGAGCTTACTCCTCCAGGCTAATATTTTTTAGCCTGTTTTAGCTAACCCAATGGGATGGACTCCTCCACCCTTAATCGGCATCAATGTGCCAGACTAGAGTAACTATCAACTAGTCAAAGAAGAGAGGAGTCCGAGATGAACATTACACG
>NZ_FOIA01000028.1 GCF_900111605.1 Nitrosomonas marina
ATCTGTCACTGGCAATTCCTCTCTTTTATACAGACTAGGTAACTGAATTATAAAAGATTTAAGGGGAATTGCCTCAACCATTCATGCAATATTCAGGTTAGCTTGTTATTCTGCACTAATCATTCAGTGCATGACAGGTAAACAATCTAACGAGCTGCGTGCGGAAAATGGGCTGAACATAATGAGATCTGAAATCATATCCATATAGAAAGGCCCATGACAACGATTCCGTTGCACAAATGAGTGTTTTTCTGTTATTAACTGAAAGCACAGTACGCGTGCCATTATGGAAAGAGTTTTCCGGGATTCAGGATATTGTTAGGATCAAACAGCAATTTTATGTTTTTCATAAGTGAAAGCGTTGGCTGATCGATTTCCTTGTGAATAAATGCCCTTTTTTCGCTGCCGATGCCATGTTCGCCCGATAAAGTGCCGTTCAGTCGAATGACCAGATCGAAAATCCTGTCCAAACACGCCTCAGCACGGGCAGCTTCTTCTGTGTTATCCGGATCAATCAGCAGATTGACATGAATATTACCGTTGCCGGCATGACCAAAATTGACGTTGGCAAGTTGATACTGCCTGCTCAGCTGTTCGAGCGAATTGAGGAAATCGGGTAAAGAACTCACCGGAACCACGACATCCTCATTGATTTTTTTGGGAGCAATTTCGCGCAACAGCGGCGACAGAGCTTTGCGCGCTTTCCAGAGTGCCGCAATGTTTTCGGCCTGGTTGGCCGCAATTAATCCGTCTGTTTTGCAGGCGTTCAGGATGGAAGAAACTGTTGTGCTGATTTCATTCTCTGTACCGTCTGCTTCGATCATCAGCATGGCACTAGCGTCGTTTGGCAGCATCCTGGGATGGTGATTTCGGATCAGATTCAACGAGCCGGCGTCGAGAAATTCAAGTGCGCTGGGTAGTTGCGGTAATGCCATAATTTGTTTGATCGCAACAGCGCAACTGGCTGAATTACTGAAATACGCGGTTATACCTGCAATCATGGTTGGCAGTGCGGTAAGCTTTAGTGTTGCTTCCGTGATGACGGCCAGTGTACCTTCAGAGCCTATCAACAGGCGTGTCAAATCATATCCGACAACTCCCTTGGTTGTATAACAACCAGTTTTAATGATTTCACCTGCGCCAGTTACGGCTTTCAGGCCCAAAACATGATCGCGTGTCGTACCATATTTTACTGCATGTGGCCCGCCTGCACCGGTAGCGATATTGCCGCCAATACTAGAATATGTTGCGCTGGAGGGGTCGGGTGGCCAGAAAAAACCGTGAAGTCTGACAGCATCCTGAACTGTCTGGTTTAGTACGCCGGGCTCAGCAACGATAACGCGGTTGGCTGCATCGACAGACAGGATGTTGAGCATGCGCTCAAGTGACAGGGCTATACCGCCCTGTTCGGGCAGACTGCCGCCGGATGTGCCGGTGCCGCGTCCACGCGGAACCAGAGGCATTTTGTGTTGATTGCATAACATTACAATTGCTTGAACTTCATCGGTGGTCAGTGGAAATGCGACAGCATGTGGAGGAAATATTTTGCGGCTGTTGTCGTAGGCGTAGGTGTAGCATTCTACGGGATCGGTGTATAACCGATCTGACGGTAACAGATTGTTTAAGGCGGATACCAGTTCAGCGGGTAGCATAGAGAATGGTATTCAATGCAATAAAATAAATAATTTCATGATCGACAATTGAAAATGATGCGGATGTTTGCGTTTAGTCAAGATACTCGAACACTTTGACAACTTTGACAACACCCGATGTCGAGCGCGCGATTTCTGTAGCGTTGTCCGCTTCTGCCCGTTTAACAACGCCGAGTAAAAATACAACGCCTTTTTCGGTAATGATTTTGATATGGTTGATTTGAAATTTTCCGGATGCAAGAAAACGACTTTTAACTTTTGATGTGATAAATGTATCGTTGCTGCGTGAACCCAGCGAGCTTTTTTCGCCAATGGTGATTTCGTTGATGACATTGCGGACGTTTTCTATACTTCTGATCAGCCTGCTGGCTTCCTCTTTCATGGTTTCTGTTGGTACCTCGCCGGTGAGCAGAACGATTCGGTTGAAGCTGGTGATGTTGATATGAGCCTGATTGTCAAACTGTTCATACAGGCGTTTTGAACCTTTCAATTCAATTGATTCGTCTTCGATGAAAATGCCGCTGGTTCTTCTGTCTTCCGCCACCATGGCGCCCGTTCCGGCGCCGGCTCCGACACCCACAGCAACCATCGGCGCACAGCTTGTCAGCAGCAATAGTGGGAAAATCATCAATAAACATGACTGATTGAAAATAGGCCGCATGGCTTGTCTCCTGATATGTTCGGTGTTTAGTAGTATTCTAAGTTAATCACGTACAGCCTGTATTTCGACGTTGTCGGTTAAATTCAAATGTGCTGGCATGGCTGTTGCCGGGTGTCCAGATGATCAGCCTGCCGGTTACATTGAAGTATGAGCTGTACATGTCGATATTACATTGATGGTATTAGTTTATCAGTGTAAAAGAAATTGACTGATATTTTATTGAACCTGATATGTAAATATGGCAACATGCGAAGTAAACATCAAAAAAATAAATTCAATCTATGAAATATCTTGTAAATTCTAAAATTATTTTATTGCTGTCGTTTGGCGTTTTTCTATCTGGCTGCGCATCAACACAGAATCCGCAGGATCCATTAGAATCGATGAATCGGGCTGTTTTTGAATTCAACGAGATAGTCGATGACAACGTTATCGAACCGGTAGCAAGAAATTATGTAAGATTTGTGCCTGAGCCAATTCGTCTGGTTGTCGGCAATGCATTTTCAAATGCAAACGATGTCGTTGTGACGGCCAACTCAATTTTGCAGCTGAATTTTGAAAGCGCTGCAGCGAGTGCGACACGTTTCGTTATCAATACCACGTTTGGTCTGTTTGGTGCGATTGATATTGCCAGCGATATCAGTGAAGCCAGCGATCTTAATATCAGTAAGCGCAATGAGGATTTTGGTCAAACAATGGGTCACTATGGTATTGCTACGGGGCCATATCTCGTCATTCCTTTTCTAGGCCCGAGCACAGTGAGAGATGCAGTGGGCGTTGGCGTCGACAGCCTGGTTGCGCACCCCGTTACCACAATCGTTTATCTTGACAGTATCAATACCCTTGATGCTGCAATCCGGACTCCGGTAGCAATGGGTATGGCGCTTGATGCACGCGCACAGTTACTGGATGTTGATAAAACGCTGGAAGAGGCTGCGCTGGATAAATATGAGTTTGTGCGCGACGCTTACCTGCAGCGTCGAGACAGTCTGGTGAACAACGAAGATGTTGAGTTAGCAGACTAAGCAAATGGGTTGATGTTTTCTGGCATTTTTTCCTTTTTACTCAACTTGTGAATCGTTAATGGCAATGTATACTCGGAACATTCTGTTTTGAGATACGTTTTTTTCTTGCGAGATCAATTGATTCGCGTTTCTCTTTTCTTAAATACATTTAATCCCGTTTAAACTACATTAGCTACCAACTCACAGGAATTCTTCTGTTGAAAAATCTATAGCTATTTGTTTGTTACCTGCGAATCAGACGGGATGGTAATATCAGATGAAGAAATATCAATGTAATATTTGTGGATTTATTTACGACGAGTTATTGGGTGATCCCGCGCATGGCATAGAAGCCGGTACCCGCTGGGAAGATATTCCGGAAAGCTGGAGTTGTCCGGAATGCGGTGTGAATAAGACTGATTTTGAGATGGTGGAGATATAAGTCATGTCACAGCCAATAGTCATTATCGGTAGCGGGCTTGCAGGTTATGCGGTGGCGCGGGAATTGCGGCGGTTGACGACTGATAAAGCCGTTGTGATGGTAACAGCTGATCATGGTGGTTTTTATTCCAAGCCAATGCTGTCCAATGCACTGTCCACTGGAAAAACACCGGAATCGATTATCAATGGTGATGCCGAGAAAATGGCGGCGCAACTCAACATTACCATTTATTCACACACCCGGGTCGAGGCCGTAGACACCAGCAATCAATCGGTTGAATTGTCAAATGGGGAACGATTGTCATACAGCGCACTTGTGATGGCTATCGGTGCGGATCAGGTAAGACTGCCGTTGCAGGGAAGTGGCGTGTCAAAAATTCTTACAATCAATGATGTTGATGATTACAAACACTTTCGTGACGTACTGGTAGATAAAAAGAGGGTCGCTATCATTGGTGCAGGACTGATTGGTTGCGAATTTGCCAATGATCTTTCTGCGACAGGCTATCAGGTCGACGTAATTGATATTTCGCCCCAGCCGCTCGGGCGGCTACTGCCGCCTGAAGCAGGCGCTTATCTGCAACAGAAACTGGAAGCTGTCGGCGTCAATTTTCATTTCAATATGACGGTGGAATCGGTGGATCAAACCGACACAATGATGCAACTGAGGTTGACGAATGGCGAGAAAATCGAAACTGAAATTGTCCTGTCCTCTGTCGGGCTGACGCCGCGTATTAATCTGGCAAAGAAGGCCGGATTGCTCGTCAATCGTGGTATTGTTGTCAATCAATTGTTGCAGACCAGCGATAAGAACATATTTGCGCTGGGCGATTGTGCCGAGGTGGAAGGCAAGGTGCTCCCTTTTGTGATGCCAATTACGCATGCTGCCCGGGCACTGGCGGCAACATTGGCTGGGAAACCAACGCCAGTTGTTTACCCAGCTATGCCGGTTCTGGTGAAAACACCTGCCTGTCCTACGGTTGTTGCACCTCCTGAGTCGGGTCATGCTGGCGAATGGCGCGTCGAATCGAATGGAGAAGGTGTGAAAGCGGTATTTCAGAATAATTCCGGTAGTCTGCTAGGTTTTGCGCTTCTGGGTCAGGCGACTGCAATGAAAAACGAATTGGCCACGAAGTTGCCTCCGATTTTAAACTGATGAAAGGGCGTGGTGCGCAACCGGCTTTTTTATAACCCGATGGGCTGCACGCCAGTGTTGTGTGACGATGAAATTTTTTTTCGACTTATTCCCGGTTATACTTTTTTTTGTAGCGTTTAAGGCATATGATATCTATATCGCGACGGGCGTGGCTATGCTTGCAACGGTTATACAAATCGCTTGGGTGAGATACCGTCACCACCGGATTGAGAACATGTTATGGATCAATTTGATCGTTATAATGCTGTTTGGTGGTGCGACCCTGGCATTTCAGGATGAAACGTTTATTAAGTGGAAGCCATCAGTACTTTACTGGTTGTTTGCAACGATACTGCTGGTATCTAATCAATTTTTTTCCAAAAATCTTATACAAGCATTGCTGGAAAAACAGCTGGTACTACCGTTACAGGTATGGCAGAAACTTAATTTAAGCTGGATTGTTTTTTTCATGTTCATGGGGTGTGTTAACCTATATGTCGCATATGGTTTTTCAGTGGATACCTGGGTGACATTCAAGCTGTTTGGCGTAATGGGATTGATGTTGCTTTTTGTTGTACTGCAGGTTGTGCTGCTAAACAAGTATCTGCGCTCCGCGGATTTTGTAAAGGCTGATTTACATACAACTCAAAGGGGTATTGCTGAAGCTGGTGAAAATCGAGAACAGGATAAGTAAGGACTGATATGTTTTATGTGATTTATGCGGAGGATGTGCCTGACAGTCTCGAACGCAGGAAGACTGCGCGTGCCGCACATTTGGAGCGGTTGCAACAGTTACAGGAGAATGGGCGATTGCTACTGGCTGGGCCATATCCAGCAATCGATTCAGCTGATCCGGGTCCGGCCGGTTTTTCCGGTAGCCTCATTGTTGCTGAATTCGAATCGCTACAGGCAGCGAAAGACTGGGCAGATACCGATCCATACGTTATTGCTGGTGTTTATCAGGCCGTAACGGTGAAACCCTTCAAAAAAGTTTTTCCGAAATGATGCCGCTACATTGGTATTTGTTACATTGAAGCGTATACTTACCGCCGCCATACTATCCAAATTTTTCAGAAAGGAAATTTCATGCGTTTGACTAGATTGTCGCAATATTTAATTGTTGGTTCTTTTGGTTTCATGGTCATGACGGCTCATGCCCAGTCAGCTTCGACAATGGCTACTGTCAATGGTGTAGCGATTCCGCAATCGCGACTTGATTTGATGGTCAAGGCAAGTGGCGCCCAGGGACAGGAGGACGGACCGGAATTGAGAAAGGCGCTAAGAGAGAATTTGATAACGGAAGAGATACTGACGCAGGAAGCGATCAAAAAAGGGCTGGACAGAGACCCTGAAGTGGTATCTCAAATAGAGATTGCAAGGCAGGCAGCGTTGATTCGCGCGCTTCAGGCTGACTACATCAAGAACAACGCGGTAGGCGAAGACACACTGAAACGCGAGTATGATATGTTGAAGGTGCAAATGGGTGACAAGGAATACAAGGCGCGCCATATACTTGTGGAAAATGAAAGCGAAGCCCGCGATATTATTGCAAATTTAAAAAAAGGCGGTGATTTTGCCAAAATTGCAGCAGAAAAGTCCATTGATGACGGTAGCAAAGTTAATGGTGGGGAGTTGAACTGGAGTCCGGCTGCTGCTTATGTCCGTCCTTTTGCAGAAGCTTTGGCTAAACTGGAAAAAGGAAAGCTCACAGACAACCCTGTTCATACCAATTTCGGCTGGCACGTTATACAACTGATCGATACGCGGCCGATGGATGTCCCGCCTTTCAATGAAGTTAAGGAAAACATACGGCAGCGGGTATTGCAACGCGAATTTGCTGCATATGTGCAGGAGTTGCGCAGCAAGGCCAAAGTTGAATAAATTATTTTGATTCCACACAGATGCGGGTAGCGCTGCTCTGAGACTCTTCTTGCGAAATCTCCAGTTCTACCCTCGTTGGCAGCGCGCAAAGCAGCTCATAGCTGATGGTATCAGCTGCGCGCGCAATATCTTCAACGGGTAATCCGTTTCCCCAAAGTGTTACTGTGCTGTTGATCGATATGTTGGGCAACTCTGTCAAATCAACGGCAAGCATGTCCATCGAAACTTTACCAATCAAACGGCTTCTGAGATCGTTAACCAGTACTGGCGTGCCTGTTGGCGCATGCCGTGGATACCCATCTGCATAACCACAGGCAACAATTCCAATACGCATTGGTCTGTCAGTCTGGAAATTGCCGCCATAGCCCACAATGTCGCCTTGTTTTAAATGCTGTATGGCAATGATTTTGCTGGTTAGAGACATCACAGGCTTCAATTTGAAATCCTCTCCCCTGTGTGCAGCAAATGGAGAGGCACCATACAACATCAGTCCCGGACGGACCCAGTCACGGTGTGCTTCCGGGTAACGGATGGTTGCGGCTGAATTGGCGAGTGTACAGGGCATTGCGGTCAATCCGGTGATTTGATCAAAAACCTGTAATTGTTTGTGAAACTGTGTGTTATCAGTAGTGCCGTCCGCGGTTGCAAAATGCGTCATCAGCGTTATCTGAGAAACGGCAGGATTGCCTGATAACTGCTTGATGATTGACGGGAACCGTTCAGATGCAAAGCCCAGACGGTTCATGCCGGTATTGATTTTTAAAAAAATATCCAATTCCCGGTGGTTGCAGCCTGTTAGCATAGCAAGTTGTTCATCATGGTGTATGACTGTGCTCAACCTGTATTTTTCCAGTAATGCCAGCTCGCGCGTCGAAAAAAACCCCTCCAGCAATAAAATAGGGTGTCGAAAACCAGCCTCGCGCAGACAAATTGCAGCTTCCAGTTCGAGCAATCCAAAACCGTCCGCGTTCCTTAACGCGTGGGCTGTATGCAATAATCCGTGCCCGTAAGCATTGGCTTTGATGATGGCCATAATTTTTGCGTTGGGTGCATAGTGACGCGTTATCAATAGGTTGTGTGTTAATGCGGGTAGATCGATATAAGCTTTAATGGGACGTTGCATCGGGTATGCTAGCTGGAGAAAAAAGTATGTCTATTACGATGGATTTACGTCAATCAATGCGAAAATACTGACCCTGGCTTGTCGCGGTATTTATATAGAGACTAATGTATAAATGTCGCATGGTCGTTGATTGATGAGAATTTATTTGCAATGACCGTGACACAAAAGCCTACTATGATAATGTAAATTGGCTTGTTTTCGTACCTGCTTTTATCAGATAAATCTACTTTCCTTATTATATTTGCGGCCGATTGAGAACATTTTTCAATTTTGAGGGGACGTGGTGTATTTCTTGCTATTGTTTCATGGTATAACCCCATTACTGACTAACTATTGCGTATCAAAAAAAACAATAACATTCTGAGAGGTGGGACGTTTGAATCGCGGTTTTTACACCATTATGGCTGCGCAGTTTTTCTCTTCTCTTGCTGACAATGCACTGCTGGTTGTGGCCATAGCATTACTGATTGAATTGCATGCACCGGCTTTTCTGACACCGCTACTCAAATTCGTTTTTGTGCTGTTTTACGTGATTCTTGCTCCTTTCGTGGGCGCATTCGCTGACTCAATGCCAAAAGGGAGGGTAATGTTTATCAGCAATACCATCAAGGTATTAGGCTGTACTCTCTTGTTCTTTGCCATGCATCAGTTTTCTGCCCTGGCTGCATACGCCGTTGTCGGATTGGGTGCAGCAGCCTATTCACCTGCAAAATACGGCATATTGACAGAACTGTTGCCCCCCGAAAAACTGGTGGTTGCTAATGGCTGGATCGAAGGATTGACAGTTGCTTCAATAGTGCTGGGGACCATGTTGGGTGGAATTCTAATCACGCCCGTTGTATCCCAGATGCTGCTGGCTTTTCAGCTTCCTTTTATACATTCCGATACGGAAATGAGTATTTTCGTAGTGGCTGCAATTTACGTGATTGCCGCGGTTTTTAATTTGTTTATTCCCAATACCGGTATTGATCATCGTATGCCCCAGAAAAACCCGCTGTATCTGATTCATGAATTTTCTCATTGTGTGAAATTACTATGGGTGGATAAGCTTGGACAGATCTCTCTGGCGGTAACGACGTTATTTTGGGGTGCAGGAGCAACGCTACAGTTTATTGTAATAAAATGGGCTGAAACGGCGCTTGATTATTCGCTGAGCAAAGCAGCTCAATTACAAGGTATTGTTGCACTCGGTATTGCGATAGGCGCTGTAATGGCAGCACGCACAGTTTCGCTCAAGCAATCTTTGTCTGTTATTCCACTCGGATTTGCTACCGGCCTCGTGGTAATGCTGATGGTTTTAGTACATAACTTTTGGCTGGCGGTAATATTTTTGATCGTAATTGGCGGTATGGCCGGTTTTTTTGTAGTTCCCATGAATGCTTTGTTACAGCACCGGGGCTACATTCTAATGGGTGCGGGCCATTCAATCGCAGTACAGAATTTCAATGAAAATCTGAGCATACTCATGATGCTGTCACTGTATGCGCTGCTGATTTATTATGAGGTACATATCTATGTGGTCATTGTGTTATTTGGTTTGTTCATGTCGATCATCATGGCCCTGGTGCGCAAATGGCATAGGTATAACCAGAGCAAGGAAGATTCGCTGCATTTGATTGGTACTAGAAAGATTCACAGACACTGAAGTTGCAACATTCAGTATTGCATTCGATCCGCACTGACCAGTGGTAAATTAACATGACAGTCAGCTTGAAATTTTGAATCGACTCCCCCACGTAGTGATCAGTGACCTTTTAGGAGAAATGAATGCGTTTTGACAAATTAACCACGAAATTTCAGCAGGCTTTGGCCGATGCGCAAAGTATCGCTGTCGGGCAGGATCATGCCTATATTGAACCCGGCCACTTATTGCTCGCCTTATTACAACAGGAAGATGGCGCGACTGTGTCGTTATTGCAGCGGAGTGGCGCCAATGTTGCCCCGTTGCGTGAGGCCGTAAAGCGCGACATTCAACGGTTGCCAAAGGTTGAAGGAACGGGTGGAGAAGTCAACCTGTCACGAAATCTCGCCAATCTGCTTAATATAGCGGACAGGGAAGCGCAGAAAAGGGGAGATCAGTTTATTGCTTCAGAGATGTTTCTGCTTGCATTGTTGAAAGACAAGAGTGAAACAGCTGCGCTGCTAAAGGAATTTGGTGCTACCTATGAAGCATTGGAGCAAGCGGTAGCTGCTGTCCGCGGTGGCGAGCAGGTTGACAGTGCAGAAGCAGAAAGCAGCCGTGAAGCCTTGAAGAAATATACGCTGGATCTGACCGAGCGCGCGCGTCAAGGGAAGCTTGACCCGGTTATTGGGCGTGACGATGAAATTCGACGTGCTATTCAGGTTTTACAGCGGCGAACCAAAAACAATCCCGTTTTGATCGGTGAGCCCGGTGTTGGCAAAACTGCTATTGTTGAAGGTCTGGCCCAGCGTATCGTCAATGGTGAAGTGCCTGAGAATCTGAAGAGCAAGCGTGTTTTGTCTCTAGATATGGCTGCGTTGCTTGCCGGGGCAAAATATCGAGGTGAATTTGAGGAACGTCTGAAATCCGTGCTGAAAGAACTGGCACAGGATGAGGGTAACACGATTGTGTTTATCGACGAACTGCATACCATGGTTGGTGCCGGAAAAGCAGAAGGCGCGATGGATGCCGGTAATATGCTCAAGCCGGCGCTGGCGCGCGGTGAATTGCATTGCGTGGGTGCGACGACACTGGATGAATATCGTAAATACATTGAAAAAGATGCCGCACTGGAGAGAAGATTTCAGAAGGTGTTGGTTGAAGAGCCGAATGTTGAGGCGACGATCGCAATTCTGCGGGGGTTGCAGGAAAAATACGAAGTGCATCATGGTGTAGACATCACCGATCCGGCTATCGTCGCAGCTGCTGAATTATCTCATCGCTACATTACAGATCGGTTCTTGCCTGATAAAGCGATTGATTTGATTGACGAGGCTGCTGCACGGATTCGTATGGAAATCGACTCCAAACCGGAAGCGATGGATAAACTTGATCGCCGTCTGATTCAACTTAAGATTGAACGTGAAGCGATTAAGAAAGAGCAGGACGAGGCCTCACGAAAGCGCTTGCAATTGCTGGAAGAAGAAATTGCACTCAAGGAACGTGAGTATGCTGATCTTGAAGAAATCTGGAAAGCGGAGAAATCGCATATTCAAGGTTCACAGCAAGTGAAAGAAGAAATCGAGAAAATCAAGCTGGAGATTGAAGCCGCGACACGCAAAGGTGATTGGCAAAAAGTATCCGAGTTGCAGTATGGGCGTTTGCCTCAATTGGAATCTCAACTGAAATCGCAGGAAAGTCCTGTACAGAAAGTTGACACAGAAAAGCCTAAACTGCTGCGAACCCAGGTCGGCGCCGAAGAAATTGCAGAAGTTGTTTCGCGAGCAACTGGTATACCGGTCGCCAAAATGATGCAGGGAGAGCGTGAGAAATTGTTGCTGATGGAGGAGAAGCTTCATGAGCGCGTTGTCGGCCAGGACGAGGCAGTACGGCTGGTTGCCGATGCAATTCGCCGTTCACGCGCGGGCCTGGCCGATCCAAACCGCCCTTACGGTTCTTTTTTGTTCCTGGGCCCGACCGGTGTCGGCAAAACAGAATTGTGCAAGGCACTGGCCGGCTTTTTGTTCGACTCGGAAGAACATCTGGTTCGTGTGGATATGTCAGAGTTTATGGAAAAGCATTCTGTGGCGAGACTAATAGGCGCACCTCCTGGATACGTGGGTTATGAAGAAGGCGGCTACCTGACTGAAATCGTGCGCAGAAAACCTTACGCAGTAATTTTACTGGATGAAGTCGAAAAAGCGCATCCGGATGTTTTTAATGTCCTGCTGCAGGTGCTTGATGACGGGCGGATGACAGATGGCCAGGGGCGTACGGTTGATTTTAAAAATACCGTTGTTGTGATGACCTCCAATCTGGGTTCGCATATGATTCAGGAAATGCACGGGCAGGAATATCAGACGATCAAAAACTCGGTCATGGGGGAGGTGAAAACACATTTCCGTCCGGAGTTTGTCAATCGTATTGATGAGGTGGTTGTATTTCACGCGTTGAGCGAAAAACATATTCAATCTATTGCGCGGATACAGCTTCAATATCTGGAAAAAAGAATGACTGCGATGGAAATGCATTTGCAAGTCAGCGATGCAGCGCTTGCCGAATTGTCTCAAGTCGGGTTTGATCCCGTTTTTGGAGCCCGTCCACTCAAGCGGGCTATTCAGGCGCAGATAGAAAATCCATTGGCCAAGGAAATTCTTGAAGGTCGTTTTGCCGCCAAAGATACTGTAGTGGTTGATTACAGGGATGGCATTATGCAATTTACTAAAATTTAACGGCTAGATTTGGGGCTGTTTAAACGGGGGTATCACTTTTGTATGTTCAGTTCAGGTAAAATACACAATTTGCACATGGAAAAGTAATCATGTTTAAAGGTAGTTTGGTTGCCCTCGTTACACCAATGCATGAGGATGGCAAATTAGACCTGGAGCGTTTTCGGGCTCTGATTGATTTCCATATTGATCAAGGTTCGGACGGTATTGTTGTAGTTGGAACGACCGGTGAGTCTCCGACGGTCGATTTTGAAGAACACCATTTATTGATGCGCACCGCAGTAGATCATGCTGCCGGGCGTATTCCAGTTATTGCCGGGACGGGGGCGAATTCAACGCGTGAAGCGATTGACTTGTCAGTTTACGCAAAGGATTCCGGGGTTGATGCCTGTCTCTCTGTGGCACCTTATTACAATAAACCGACTCAGGAAGGGTTGTATCAGCATTTCAAGGCCATTGCTGAAGCTGTCGATATTCCGCACATTCTTTACAATGTACCGGGAAGAACTGTAGCTGATATTGCCAATGACACCTGCTTGAGGCTGTCGCAGATTCCGAATATTATCGGGATAAAGGATGCTACCGGTGATATGGCCCGAGGAAGTGACTTGATACTTAATTCGCCAGAAAATTTCATGATATGGAGTGGTGATGATGTTTCTGCGCTGGCTTTGATGCTGCTTGGTGGTCACGGTGTGATATCCGTCACAGCCAACGTTGCACCGGCACAGATGCATGCCATGTGCAGTGCAGCTGCAACAGGAGATCTTAAAGCAGCACGCGCGCTGAATAACGCACTCATGGGTCTGCATACCGATTTGTTTGTAGAGGCAAATCCGATTCCGGTTAAATGGGCGGTTGCGCAGATGGGGCTTATGGAGGCTGGTATTCGACTGCCTTTGACTCCGCTATCTGAAAAATATCATCAGCGAGTACGCATAGCAATGAACCAGGCGCAGATTCAAATTCCAAAGGAGTAACATGTCAGGTAAACGGTGGCGCACATATCTTGTTGCAACGGTAATGGTGCTTTCAATAACATTTTCCGGGTGTACTATTTTTCCGGAGCAAAAACAGATTGACTATAAATCTGCTAGTAAATTGCCACCACTTGAAGTCCCGCCTGATTTGATCGCGCCTTCAACAGATGATCGTTATTCCATACCCGGAGGGGCTTCAGGCAGTGCAACATTTTCTTCATACAGTAATGAGCGTATTGCTCAGCCTGGTACTGGCACTTCTTCACTACTGCCGATATCGGTGCAAAGTGTTCATATTGAGCGTGCAGGTACACAGCGCTGGCTGGTTGTGCCACAGCCACCCGAAGCAGTCTGGCCCATTGTGAAAGAGTTCTGGCAGGAACTGGGTTTTCTCATCAAACTGGAAATACCGGAAGCGGGCATCATGGAAACAGACTGGGCGGAAAACCGGGCAAAAATCCCCCAGGATTTTATCAGAAACATACTCTCCACATTTCTTGATAGTTTCTATTCAACGGCTGAACGTGACAAATTCCGTACGCGACTTGAACGTACCGAAATGGGAACCACAGAGGTGTATATCAGTCATCGTGGTATGGATGAGATTCTGGAGACAAGTGGCGCAAACCGGACAATCTGGCAGCCGCGTACGGCAGACCCGGATTTGGAGGCTGAAATGCTGGCGCGTTTAATGATGCGTTTTGGCGTTGAAGAAGAACGAGCCAGAATGGAATTGGCCAGCACAGGCGGAAACGTGCAGGAAAAAGCCTATATTGACAAGGAGAAAGGGAATGTGCTGGTTGTCAATGAAGCGTTTGACCGTTCTTGGCGGCGTGTCGGTCTGGCTTTAGATCGTATCGGGTTTACGGTGGAGGATCGTAATCGCGTGGATGGCATTTATTTTGTTCGTTATGTGAATCCTGAAGATGACAGCTATAAAAAAGGAGACGATGATGGGTTACTGTCTGGTCTCATGTTCTGGAGGAGTAAAGATGATAAAGATGCCAGAGCTGCCCGGTACCATATAATGGTCAAGGAAACCGGTACCCGTACGAGCACGCTGACTATTTTAAACGAGGATAATACGCCGGTTCGTTCGGCAGTAGCAGGAGGTATTCTCAAACTGCTGCACGAGCAACTTAAATGAGTTTTTTAAAACCGGATTAATAGCTCCGATATCTGTGAACCGCCCATCCAAACAGAGCCAGTTGGGTGTGGATAAAAAATAATTGCCGCTACTGGCAACTGAAGAAGGAATGATAAAAAATAAAAAAAACCGCCATTTGGCGGTTTTTTTATGGAAACATCATTAAATAAATATGACGTCCTTTTGAAACTGCTTATACTTATTCGTTGTTGTTTTTTGCAGCTTCTTCTTGAAGAATTCTTTCAAAATTCTCTTTCTCTTGTTCAGGTAACGCCTGACCTGGTCTGCCACCACATGCTGCTAAAAAGAAAGATGCTAATACCAAAACTAGAAAAGCTTGTTTCATTATTGAATTTCCCTATTATTTATGTATAAAAATTAAAGTCCGAAAACGAAGCAGCTTATACCATCGCTCCAAGCAATGTCAACAGTGTCAAACTCAACTGCTCAACTCGGAGTCAAACCTACTTATTATTTTTAATATATTTATAGTGAGGAAAAACTAAACGATATAGTCATGCTGCTAGCATAAGTATAAATCTTTTAGTAACAAGATACTACCCATTCTGTGATTTATTTGGTCTGGTCGAAGTGTCGTTCCAAACAAGAAGCAGGGTTTGATAAGTTAACGAGAGGAACCGCCCATAAAACAGAGCGGCTTCTCGATATTATCAGCAAAAGATCATTACTCGGGTTCTGAGCCGCGTTCATCCATGAACCCTGGGAGATATTATCCAGGCCCGGGATCGCCACAACCCACTAAAAACATTGCCAGCAAAGCAACTATCAATAAAGCATATTTCGTACTTAAAATCTCCTGTACTGGAATTTTTACGAATTTATTTTTTTGTTAAACAGCTCTATTGTCCATTAAATATCAAGGGATTATAAGTTAATTACCAGATTCAAATATTATCGCACAGTCAAGTGGCAAATAATATGTCGGGCTGATCGTAAACTCGGGGATGGTGTGTGATGAGACGAGCGGAATGGCAACAGGAGAAATGGAAAATGAGATTTGAAGTAACCGGTGGAAGATGGAAGAAAGGCGGTTTTACGCAGACGACTGGTTTGCAAGGTGTATGTGATCGTACATTTAAATGTTACATGGACAGATACGGACAGATACGGTGAAAGTGGCTTGGATGTATTGATGGATAAGCGACTAATTAAGGATTCATCGCACTTACATTAAAAGTGGATAATTTTATTTGTTGCCAAAGGTATTTTGGCGCTGAATGGTAGATGAAGGAAACAATTTTGAATGATTACTGTGATGATGTGATTGTTACGAGAAGTTTTGAGTTGAATTGTTATAAAGAGAATTGTTTCAGCTGCTAATCCTGAATAATAAAACGGCTCCTGACAATCGGCAGGAGCCGTTTGCTAGTTAATCAGTCAATTATTTCTGACCGGCAGGTGCGCCCAGTCTTTCGCCTGTTTCATCTTCATACAGGCTTGGTGGATATTGGCCTGGTTTCCCCCCGTCACCACCACAACCAACTAAAAACATTGCCAGTAACGCAGCTATAAATAAAGAGTATTTCATACTTAAAATCTCCTATTCTAGAATTTTTACGAATTAATTTTGTTAAACAGCTCTATTGTCCTTCAAATAACGAGGGACCATAACCTTAATACCAGATTCAAAAATTTCTGTCCAGTACCTTTTAAAAAAGATCAGCGAAAATATTTTGAGACATGACGTGCTCAGGAGTGTGAAGTTACCTCGATAAAGCCGTTAACATACCATTGATAAAGAATTTTTCTTGATTCGTCATTCAACGGACTGTCGATCGAGATTTCTTCACGGTTGGCGAGTATGCACAGTGCATTTTTTGTTGCCGGACTGACCGGGTAATTTTCGCCATTGAGAAAAATCTGGCGGTGACCGGTGAGCATCCGGCTTTTTAAATTAAGCTGGAATTTTCTTGTGTGGATAGCGGTATTAAATACTTCAAATGGTAAAGGGTCCTTGGGTCTGTCAAAAAAAACATGCGCTTTGGGTTCCGTCAGGTAGATACCGAGAAATTTTTCCACGTCCGCCGCCTGCCATTCGATTTTGTTTAGAATCTGACCGGTCTGCTGCAAAAGATCAGGATGGATTTCCCAAGGCCTGCTCTGACACTTTAAATCGGGGTCGTTATACCAGCCTTCGGTATGCAAATGATCCTGTAGATAAATCAGAAACTGATGAATCAATTCCTGATGGCTGGGTGCCCGGAAACCGATGGAATAGGTCATGCAGGCATCCACTGCAACACCATGATGAGCATAGTTCGGTGGCAGGTATAACATGTCGCCCGGTTCCAGCACCCATGACTGTTCAGCATTAAATTGTTGAAGAATTTTTATCGGAGCATCTGCAACGAGCTGATTGTCATAATTAGCAGCTATCTCCCAGCGTCGGCGCCCGGGACCCTGCAACAGAAAAACATCATAGGAGTCATAATGAGGCCCGATACCACCACCTGCGGGCGCGTAGCTTACCATCAGGTCGTCCAGTCGTGAATACGGAATAAATCCGAATTTCAATAGTAAACGATTAGCCGATGGTAAAAAATGATTGACGTCCTGCACCAGCAATGACCAGGTGTTTTCAGTTGAACCCGGAAGATCTCGTTTTCTCAAGGGACCGTGCTTTAACAGCCATTGCCTATCCTTTTGAATCACCAGGCGTGATTGTGCCTCGTCATTGGCGGCCAGCTGAAACAGCTCCTTGCGGGACAACAATCCCTGAAACCCCGGTAAAGCATTACGAACAAACAGTGGTTTTTTCTGCCAATGTTGCTGCAAAAATGCATCGGGTGTCAGGTTGCCCAGGGAAATATAGGACGTGGCAGGATTAATGTTCATCTCCCCAAAGCTGTTGCAGGCGGTCGTCGCGTCCGCAATTGCTGCGGTAGAATGTATAGCGCAGCGGATTCTTCAAATAGTAATCCTGATGGTATTCTTCGGCAGAATAAAATTGAGTGGCCGGTAAAATTTCAGTTGCAATGGGCTGTTCAAAACGTCCACTGGCTTCCAGAGCTGCCTTGGAAGCTTCGGCCAATGCCTGTTGTTCTGGACTTAGATAAAAAATAGCGCTGCGGTATTGCGGACCGATATCGCAGAACTGGCCGCCTTTAAACACTGGATCAATCGTGGGCCAGAAAGCTTCCAGCAGCGCTGCGTAAGTGGTGATGGTCATATCGTATTCAATCCTGACTGCTTCGATGTGTCCGGTGTTGCCGACTACGACCTGCTTGTAGGTCGGATTGGCAACCGTGCCGCCAATAAATCCGGATGTTGTGGAGATGACGCCAGGTACTTTATCAAAGTCCGATTCGGTGCACCAGAAACAACCGCCGGCAAAAATAGCGATGCCCAGGTTTTCTTCAGGTATTGAACGTGCAATGGACTTTTGCAGAGTACCGTTGCCGGACTGCTGACATGCGGTTGCCAGAACCGCTATGATCGCCAGCATGAAAAAAGCGGTGCTGCTGATGATATGGTATCTGTTTGATCGTACCATCTGTCCTTATCCCCTCAATGGCGGAAGCGATTCCGTGTGAACAATAAATTTCAACGCCAATCCGTTGTTGCACCAGCGTTCGCCACGTGGTTTGGGGCCATCATTAAATACATGCCCCTGATGCCCGCCACATCGTGCGCAGTGATATTCAGTGCGTGGAATGATAAGTTTGTAATCCTTTTTGGTGCCGGTATGTCCAGCAATTGGTTGTGTGAAGCTCGGCCATCCGGTACCGCTGTCGTATTTATACTGACTTTCAAATAAAGGCAAATAGCAAGCTGCACAAATATATGTGCCTTCGCGGTATTCGTCATTAAGTGCGCTGCTGCCGGGTGGTTCGGTATGTTCCTCGAACAATATCTTATAAGCTTCCGGTGAAATCATATCGCGCCACGCTGTATGCGGTTTCTTCAAACGTTGGACTGTCGCAGGCGTTATTGCCTGTGCCTGTCTTGAAGGGTAAAAAACAGCCAATGGTGACAATGCCGTCACGCCTGCACCGATCAGGAAAGTTCTTCTTTTCATGTTTCCTCCGTATCTTCTTGCGCTGAAATTTGCCGGGTAAACTACGCGAAATTATTCGTGCAGTACACACCGCGAGCAGTGCCAGGTTTTATTTATTTAACTTCTTTTTTATTTTGCTCATTGAACGCAGCAACCGTGCATTATGCTTTGAAAATAAATTAAGTTACTGCTGTTTGACACATAAAAATGATTTGAGTTTTTTACCGCTGGAAAAACACGGCAGGGTTGTTGAAAAGTGATAATAACAGCTCAAAATGCATTGATGCCTGCAGATTCAAAGCTAAATCCTGTATCATCACGTTTTAAAACTTTTTTTTATGCTTACATGAAAATCACTTTTCTGGATTTTGAGCAGAGTATTGCAGAGTTTGAATCAAAAATTGAAGAACTGCGATTCGCCCAGGAGGATTCCGCGCTGGATATTTCAGCAGAAATTGAGCGACTGAAGACAAAAAGTGAAGCTTTGACCAAAAGTGTTTACGCGAAACTGACGCCATGGCAGATTTCGCAAGTTGCAAGACACCCGCAGCGGCCTTATACACTTGATTATATTGAACATATTTTTTCAGACTTTGAGGAGTTGCACGGCGACCGTAACTTCGCTGACGACCATGCCATTGTTGGTGGGCTGGCACGTTTTAATGGTCATGCAGTAATGGTGATTGGCCATCAGAAAGGGCGGGATACGCGAGAGAAGATTCATCGAAATTTCGGTATGCCAAAACCGGAAGGATACCGTAAGGCATTGCGATTAATGCGTTTGGCCGAGAAATTTTCCATACCCCTGATTACCTTTATTGATACCCCGGGTGCATATCCTGGTATAGATGCTGAAGAACGCGGGCAATCCGAGGCGATCGGAAAAAACCTGTATGTGATGGCTGAACTCAACGTGCCTATAGTGTGCATCGTCATTGGTGAAGGCGGTTCGGGTGGTGCACTGGCGATCGCCGTCGGTGACATGGTACATATGCTGCAATACGCCACTTACTCAGTCATATCACCTGAAGGATGTGCGTCGATACTCTGGAAAAGCGCGGATAAAGCGCCAGAGGCGGCAGAAATAATGGGCATCACTGCCGAGCGGCTTAAAGCAGCGCATTTAATTGACAGTATTGTTGTCGAACCGGTTGGCGGTGCACACCGCAACTATCCCGCTATGATGCAATCTGTAAAATCTGTGATACAGGATTCACTCAGAAAGCTGCAGGGTTATTCTGGTGATGCGCTTATTGAGAAGCGTCTGGAACGATTGATGATGTATGGTTCGTTCAAGGAGGAAAAAGTCGAATAATACAGATTATCTGGTAGACGATGTCGAAACAGTATTACGGGCAACCACCAAGCCGGGAGATCGCCTGACTGTCGGTCTGAGCGGCGGTGTCGATTCAATCGTACTGCTTGATGTGTTATCGATAGTATCCAGGCGCATGCCGTTTGAATTATCTGCAGTGCACGTGAATCATGGAATCAGCTCACAGAGTAAAGCCTGGAGTCATTTTTGTTGTCGTCAATGCTATGGATACGATATTCCTGTTTTGGTTGCGTACCTGAAAGTTGAGAAACCCCGGGGAATGAGTCTTGAAGCTGTTGCGAGAGAAAAAAGATATCGCATTTTCAGTCAATTGAATGGAGACTATCTGGTATTGGCGCAGCATCGGGACGATCAGGTGGAAACACTGCTGTTGCAACTGCTACGCGGCGCGGGTGTCAGGGGATTGAGCGCCATGCCTGTCATGCGCAAGCAGGCTGAACATACGGCGCCAACAATTTTAAGGCCGCTTCTAAACGTGCCTCGCGCTGATATTGTTAGCTATGCGCGCCGGCATGGACTGAACTGGATTCATGACGAAAGCAATGATGACCGGAATTTTAACCGAAACTTTCTTCGCCATGAGTTATTGCCGGTCTTGCGCAGGCGTTTTCCGGCTTATTCGAAGACGCTGCTGCGATCCAGCCGGCATATGGCCGAGGCGGCCCTATTGCTCGACGAACTGGCAGCAATGGATGCAAAAAGCTGCCTGAATGGCGACAATCTATATGTCCCTGCACTGCGTGAACTCAATCTGCCGCGCGCCAGAAATCTGATACGGTTTATGTTACACAGACATAATATCCAACTGCCGGCAACGGTCAAGCTTGACGAGATACTGAACCAGCTGCGTTGCGCCAAAAAAGACACACAATTGCGGGTAGTGATCGACAATGCCGAAATTCGATATTTTAAGGACCGTATGTATATCCTGCCTGTGCAAAAACCGCCACCCAGACATTTTCAGCATACATGGCAAGGGGAACAGTGCATGCAGCTTGCGGAACTGGGTGGCTCGCTACGTTTTGTATCGATACAGGGCAGGGGGCTGAGCGCGTTCAAATTAAGGCAGGAAACGGTGTGCATCCGGGTACGAGAGGGCGGTGAACACTTTACACCCGATTGTAAGCGGCCGCGACGCAGTTTGAAGAACCTGATGCAGGAGGCCGCTATTCCACCCTGGCAGCGATGTTCCATACCATTAATTTTCTGCGGCGAGAAGCTGGCGTGGGTGCCGGGTATTGGCGCAGATTGTGAATTGCAGGCTACGCCCCAAGAGATGGGAATTGTGCCCGAATGGCTACCGGAAAATCCCGGGGAATAATTTTTTCGTGGTTAACTATAGGCAGATTATATGATTTTAGTGACAGGCGGGGCGGGTTTCATCGGTTCAAATTTCATTCGGGAGTGGTTGATGCACTCAAATGAGACCGTTATCAATCTGGACAAATTGACGTACGCGGGAAATCTGCAGAATTTGGCGTCGATATCGAATGACAGCCGTTATATTTTTATACAGGGGGATATCGGCTGTCAGGAGCTTGTATCAGGGCTGCTTGAGCAGTATTGTCCAAGAGCGGTGATCAACCTTGCGGCCGAGAGCCATGTCGATCGGTCGATCCACGGGCCCGGTGAATTCATTCAGACTAATATTGTAGGCACGTTCCAGCTGCTTGAAACGGTTCATGCGCACTGGTTAACGCTTGATGGGCAGGCAAAATGCGGTTTCCGTTTTCTGCATGTCTCGACTGACGAAGTGTTTGGCTCTCTGGAGTCGGAAGAAGCGGCCTTTACGGAAACGCACCGATATCAGCCGAGCAGCCCGTATTCAGCCAGCAAAGCATCCAGTGACCATCTGGTCAATGCGTATCACAAAACGTACGGTTTGCCGACACTGATGACAAATTGCTCCAATAACTACGGGCCATACCAGTTTCCGGAAAAACTGATTCCACTTATGATCACTAACGCTCTTGTTGGCAAGGCGATGCCTGTTTATGGTGATGGCAGGCAAATACGCGACTGGCTATATGTATCCGATCACTGCAGTGCGCTGCGTCGTGTGCTGGAGACCGGAAGGCCGGGTGAAACATATAATATCGGGGGGTGGAACGAAAAACGAAATATCGACATTGTGCAAACCATCTGTGCATTGTTGCAGGAATTGGTCGTGCCATCCCCAGTTGGTGACTATCACAAACTGATCACGTATGTGGCGGATCGGCCGGGTCACGACACACGTTACGCCATTGATGCCCGCAAAATAGAGCGTGAATTGAACTGGAAGCCCGCTGAAACATTTGACAGTGGTATTCGCAAAACAGTGCAATGGTATCTGGACAATCAGGACTGGATAGCCAGTGTTCAGACCGGCAGCTACCGTCAGTGGATTGACCAGCATTATGGTCGGAGCGTTCATGAAAATACTGCTGTTCGGTAAAAATGGCCAGGTTGGCTGGGAGTTGCAGCGCAGCCTGGCGCCGCTGGCTGCGCCGGTTCAGTTGATTGTTCTGGGATCGGACAGTTCTGTTTTATGCGGTAATCTGACGAAACTCAAGGGTATTCGCCAGACAGTAGAAACTGTCAGGCCGGACATCATTATCAATGCGTCGGCGTACACCGCGGTTGATAAAGCGGAGCAGGAACCCGAACTGGCGCAAATCATCAATGCCGAGGCACCGGCTGTGCTCGCCGATGAAGCCCGGCGGATAAAAGCATGGCTGATTCACTATTCGACTGATTATGTGTTTGACGGTAGTGGTGACCAGCCCCGAACAGAAACTGCAGCGGCAAATCCGCTGAGCGTATACGGCAAAACCAAATTGAGTGGGGAAAAACATATCATCGCATCAGGTTGTGCGCATATCATTTTGCGCACCAGCTGGGTATATGCCACTTATGGCAACAATTTTGTCAAGACCATGCTCAGGCTCGCCCGAGAACGCGATCAACTGCGAGTTGTTGACGATCAGTTCGGCGCTCCAACGGGCGCTGAACTGATCGCTGATGTGACTGCGCATATTATTCACGCGTTACATACCCGAAAAAAAGAATCTTCTGTCAGCGGACTGTATCATCTGACCGCGCAAGGCTGCATATCCTGGTTCGGATTTGCGCATTTTATTCTTGCTCATGCGGCCAAAACCGGTTTGCCCTTGAACGTACTGCCGCAGGCTTTGCATCCGATTCCCAGTAGTGATTATCCGACACCGGCAAAACGTCCATTAAATTCACGGCTGGATACAGCAAAGATTCAGAAAACGTTCAACCTGTATCTGCCTGAATGGCAGCACGGTGTGTCCAGAGTGCTGACTGAATTACTAGTCGATTCTGTCTTTGTTACCCGATAAATATTACTAATTTGTTAATGTAATATAAATGTAACACTACTGTAATAACCTTCTCTCCGGAATTTTCACTGGAGAAAACATGAACATTTTTGGACGAAAGGGAAGGGCAAGTCTGTTCGGTTCGGGACGAAAAATATTGTCGTGCTCTGCGGCAATCCTGTTGTTGACAAATGCTACCTATGTGTTGTCGGCATTGACGCTCTATGTCGATACGAAGACCAATCAGGTGTATACCACGCCGGGCAAAAACCGGGTAAAGCTGGGCGATTTCGAGCCCGTGAGACAGGCCGAAAATGCAACTGTTCAGGCTGATGAGAAAAACGCGCAGGCGATTGAGGCGAGAATCGATCATAAGATGCAAGAGCTCAAAGCGCTTGAAGCCAGGCTGGAAGAACAACAGCAGGCAATACAGGCGGCAGCTGAACAGCCTGAACCGGTTCTGGTGCCTGAAACCGAGCCGGAAAAAACTGCAGCCAAAGAAGAAACGAAATGGTATGACAAAATCAAGATTGGCGGATATACGCAGTTTCGTCAAAGTGCCGGCCTAGGTGGTGATCTGGAAAATCTGTCGTCGCCCGGTGACAAATCGATCGAAGAGGATACCAATTATTTCATTCGTCGTGCACGCCTGGTATTCCAGGGCGATATCACTGATCATTTGAAGCTTTATATGCAGACAGAATTTGCAGGCGGCGATGTTTCGGTGCGTGATATGTATGGCGACCTGTACTTCGATAAGAAAAAGGAGTTTCGCGTGCGTCCGGGTATGTCTAAGATTCCGAACAGTTTCGAATTGTTGCAGTCTAGCCGTGACCGTCTGGCTTTCGAACGCGCCGACGCGCTCAGTACTGGAGTTCGCAACGAACGGGACACGGGTGTGTTCTTTTACTGGACGCCCGAACATATCCAGAAGCGTTTCAGTTTCCTGAGAAAAGGACTTAAGGGGTCGGGAGATTATGGCGTAATCGGCTTGGGCGCGTATACTGGCCAGGGTATTAACGAACGCGACAAGAACGACAACCTGCACTTTGCCGCGCGGCTGACATATCCGTTCCAGTTCAGTAACGGGCAGATTTTCGAAGCTGGCGTGTATGGTTACACCGGTCGTTTTGTGCCGACTGTCGCGGCAAACGCCGATGCCGGCATTCTCGCAGCGCCGGTCTTCAATAAAAAAGGTTATCGTGATGCACGTATCGGGCTTCATGCGATTTTATATCCGCAGCCATTTGGTCTCCAGGCTGAATGGAACTGGGGCAAGTCACCACAGTTGAATGATGACAGGACGCGCATCGTATCCGGCGACATCAACGGCGGTTACGTACAGGCGATGTATAAATACGACAGTTCGTGGGGTCCCCTTATTCCGTATTTCAAGTGGCAAAAATATGATGGTGCGGAGAAGTTCGCGGATAATGCTCCATTTGCCCGCGTCCGGGAAATCGAAGCGGGGCTGGAATGGCAGATACGGCCGGAAGTTGAATTCGTTATCGCTTATTCGCACATGGACAGAACCAACGTCAAAAACCTGATCCATGTGAAAGATGCGAATTTGATGCGGTTTCAATTGCAGTGGAATTATTAGCCGGTAACTGAGAAACAGTCTGTATAGCCGCTGCCATGTCTGCAGTGGACGAAAACAGGTTTGGCTATTGGTTGAATAACATGTTTTCGTCCGATTCAGTTTCGTATCATTTTTTTCAGCCTAACGCTGCTTATCGATTTTTCGGCAAACAATATGTCAATCAGGCTGAGCTGTGCGCCATTCGCAAAATGAATTATTGCAAATAACGCTGTCCTGTGACATGTCTGTTGACCGACGTCGCCGTGTCATCAATGCTTTTATCTAGGCGAACAATCGGCAGCTAGCCGTTTTAGAATGGTACGTTCCTCTCTGCTGTATATCAGCCGGTACTTGTCCTTGACATGTTGCCAGCGGCGGCCGTATTCGCACCAGAATGATCTGTCTGGCGGCAGCCATTCATGTGGAGCTTTGTCGGATTTGGCCTGGTTGGTGGCATCATCGACAACGAGCAGATTGTCGAAATCGTTGGCGAATGTGCGGCGCTGCGCGCGCGTCCAGTTGTCTGCACCATGCCTGTGGGCATGCGCGAGCGGCACGATATGGTCGATATCGACATCGGAAGCTTTGGTGAATTTCCTGCCGGTGTATGGACCGACCCATACACCAGTCTTGACAGTACACCGACGTGCGTCTTTGAATTGAACAGGTATACGGCTGGTTGCAATGAGCATTTCCTGTCGGGTGTTCTGGCAGTCCCTGTCCGCATCAATCCAGTGCGGCCAGTCTTTGCGCTGATAGGGAGTACTGGCTGCCTGGATACCGTCGGCTGGTTGTACTTGCTTCGCAAGCTGCTGACAGCCGGACAAAAAAATCAGCGCCAGTAGCGTAAGCGCGGTAGCAAATCTGGCCGAGGCCACTGTTTTTCCGAGTTTGCTATGCATGTTCAGCTACCAGGCTTTATCGCGCGGATGGATTTACCAAAATATATGGGTTATGCTTGAACGCCAAACAGCCTTGCTGCAATTCAATGCCGCCGTCTGCGGTTCTGTAATTTGATATGACCTGGATAAATCTGAATACATGAATGTATATAAAGCGCGTCAATTATTAATTGTTCTTATAGCCGGTCTTGCTATGCTGTTTTGCAGCATGACCGCAGTGGGCTACGGTGAGAGATTTCATCATCAGATGGATGTGTCAATCATACCGGATTCAGCAGAAATCAAAGTTGTCGACCGGATCAAGATTCCACAACGCTACCTCGAGAGCGCTTCAACAGCGATTCAATTCAGTCTGCATGCGCATCTGACGATCGATGCCGTAGGAGGCGGCAAGGTGGTCCCCGCTGAAACAGGTACGCTAAAAAGCGCATCTGTACCATTGCGTCATTATACGTTGATACCGAAATCCTTGTCCGAACCGGTTACGCTGCATTACAGCGGCACCATTCATCATGCTGTTCAGGAACCAGGGCAGGAATATGCGCGCAGTTTCAGTTATACGCCTGGTGTCATTTCATCTGAAGGGGTATTTCTTGCCAGTTCGAGTGTCTGGTATCCTCATTTTAGTGAACCGATGGTGTCGTTTCGCATGAATGTGCGATTACCGTTCCAATGGGATGCGGTCAGCCAGGGTTCGTTGATCAGCGAACATGTTGATGAATCCGGTACTGTAGTTGTCTGGGAGGAATTGAATCCGCAGGATGATATTTACCTTGTTGCAGGTCGTTACCAGCGTTACAGTCAGCCTGCCGGCGCAGTGCAGACACTGGTATATCTGCGTGAGACGGATGAGCTGCTTGCGCAGCGATATCTGGATGTCACGGCGCAATATATCGGTATGTATGGCAAGTTGATCGGTGCTTACCCTTACGGCAAATTCGCGCTGGTCGAGAATTTCTGGGAAACCGGTTATGGCATGCCTTCGTTCACTCTGCTAGGGCCAAAGGTGATTCGCTTTCCGTTTATTCTACATTCGTCGTATCCGCATGAGATCCTGCATAACTACTGGGGTAATGGTGTGTTTGTTGATTACACCAGAGGCAACTGGGCGGAGGGACTCACGGCGTATCTAGCCGATCATCTGGTTAACGAACAGCGCGGCAAAGGCGAGGAGTATCGGCGCGACGTGCTGCAAAAATACGCCGATTTCGTCGGCAAGAAGAAAGATTTTCCTATTGCACGTTTTGTTGCACGGCACAGTTCGAGTTCTGAAGCGGTCGGGTACGGCAAAACCATGATGTTTTTTCATATGCTGCGAAGGCAGGTTGGCGACGAGACGTTTATTCGTATGCTGCGGCAGTTGTATGATCAGTATAAATTCAAGCAGGCTGGTTTTGACGATTTGCAGACCCTGTTTGGTGAACTGGAGCCAGGCGGTTTTTCCACATTTTTCGAGCAATGGGTACATCGCACCGGTGCACCTGAACTGACTTTGCAGGATGCAGTCGCAAAAAAAACACCGCATGGTTACGCACTTAAAATCAAACTCGAACAATCACAGCGAGACGAGGTGTATCAGCTACAGGTGCCTGTTGCGGTCCACCTGGAGGGTGAAGCGCAGGCATATCAGACGCAGGTGAACATGAAACAGCGTGAGCAGGCCATTGAAATGGATTTTCAGACGCGTCCGTTGCGTGTGGAGATCGATCCGCAGTTTGATGTTTTCAGACGTCTGGACAGCCGTGAAATACCGCCAGCGCTTTCGCAGGGATTTGGCGCCGAGTCACCGCTGCTGATTTTGCCCAGTGGTGAAGGCGCGCACATGCGGCAGGCATATACAAAACTGGCTGAAACCTGGCAGCGGTCGCAACCGGGCCGGTTTGAAATAAAGCGCGATGATCAGCTGGAAAACCTGCCACCGGACCGTATGGTCTGGATCATGGGCTGGCAGAACCGCTTTGCCGAACAAGCTGCAGACATATTGACAGAACATGCTGTGCGATTTGAAGGAAGGCGGTTGAAATTGAACGAACAGACGTTTACAGATGATGCCCATGCGATAGCATTGACCGCGCGTCAACCGTCGCATGCGGACAAGACGATCCTTTGGGTGGCAGCACATAATCCGCTGGCTGTTGCCGAACTGGCCCGAAAGCTGCCGCATTATCGCAAATACAGTTATCTGGCTTTTGAAGGCGACGACCTTGTGAATATCCATAAAGGTCAATGGCCGGTTATTCAGTCGCCGTTATCGGCTGTTGTCCGGCAACCGGACGATGAATCAGAAAATCCCGTTTATACGGCCAAACTGGAAAAACGCGTGGCACTGGCGCAATTGCCACCGGTTTTTTCGTCCAGCCGTATGATGAAGGATATCACCTATCTGGCTGGCGAAGCATTGATGGGGCGCGAATTGGGAAGCGCCGAGCTCGATGAAGCCGCTCACTATATTGCACAGCAATTTCAGCAGGCAGGCTTGCAACCAGGCGGTGACGGTGGCAGTTATTTCCAGAATTGGCAGCAGAATGTCGGCAAGGCCAAGGGGACAATTGCCTTGCGCAATGTAGTCGGTATTCTGCCTGGTAAAAATCCGCAATTGACCGAGGAGAGTGTAGTGATCGGTGCACATTACGATCATCTTGGTACGGGCTGGCCGGATGTGCGTACAGGTAATCAGGGAAAAATTCACTATGGTGCAGATGATAACGCCAGCGGTGTGGCTGTAATGCTTGAGCTGGCGCGCGAGGCCGCTTCTAAGTGGCAGCCGGAACGCAGTATCGTGTTTATCGCCTTTACCGGTGAAGAGTCCGGATTGCTGGGATCGAAGTATTATATAAATCATATGAAAGATTATCCGGCTGAAAAAATAACTGCCATGCTGAATCTCGATACCGTGGGGCGTCTGGGTGAGCACCCGGTCACTATACTGGGGGCAGGCAGTGCGCAGGAACTGGTGCATGTCTTTCGCGGCGCGGGCTTTGTGACAGGCGTTCCGGTAAATGCGGTGCTTGACGACTTTGGGTCCAGTGACCAGGCAGCCTTTATCGAAGCGGGCATACCGGCAGTGCAGTTTTTCGCGCGCGCCCACGAAGACTATCATGCGCCTGGCGATACGGTTGATAAAATTGATGGTGCCGGACTTGTCAAGGTTGCGGCTGTACTTAAAGAAACAGCTGAATATCTGGCCAGCCGTATCGAACCGTTGACTGTGACGCTGCAATCCGGCACGGCTCACGGTGCACAACAGACAGGCGAGCCAAAAGCCAGACGCCGCGCCCGACTGGGTACCGTTCCTGATTTTGCATACCGCGGACAGGGCGTGCGCGTTGACAGCGTCATAGCCGGCACTCCCGCGCATCATGCGCGACTACAGACTGGGGATATCCTGATACGTTTGGCCGATCAACAAATCAGCGATCTGGCCTCATATTCCGAGATTCTGAAAACGCTGCAAGCGAGACAGTCGGTCGAACTGCACTATCATCGCGAAGGGCAGGTGCATATGGTTGAAATCATACTCGATGTACGTTAACCACTTGTTTTGTAATTATTCATCTCAATGAACTTTTGTGGAACAACGGTGTTCTCAAATACAATTAATGTGATCATGGATGAATGTCCATAGATTTTTTCGGTCATGACCTGTTTGTGCAGACAAAGTGTATGAACAATAATATCAATTGGAAATTATAAGCCCGTTTTATACATATGCTGAATGCGATTTGCTCTGATTGTCCAGTGTGTTAGAAATGCACGGTTTTGCCGGGTTATATTCAGTGAAAAGTAAAACAGAATCTATTAAAATAATAGGAAACAACGAGATTGTTCATCTGTCCTGTCAAGGTTCAAGCATTGTCAGCGCACTGTTTTTTTACTTTTATCGTCTCTGGATTTTTAATGAAACTTAACATTCTTGTTCTTCTGTTGATATTTGGTCTGACTGCGTGCGCCCAGCTTCCCGTACAGGAAGATAGCGAGATAGCGAAAAAATCCAGCCAATCCGAAAAAGCCGCTGACTCGGATAATTCCAGTCATGACAACGCAGAAGAACAAATCGATGAAACAAAGTTGCCCAGGCAGGAACTGACCGCGCCGATATTATTTGATTTTCTGCTTGCCGAAACTGCATTGCAGCGTGGCAATCTTGAGATTGCTGTCAGTCGTTATCTGAAGCTGGCGCACATGACTCGCGATCCGCGTATTGCCAAACGTGCCAGTGAAATTGCGCTGCATGCACGCCAGCCGTTTGCGGCCGAAAAAGCTGCATCGATGTGGGTCGAGTTCGATCCGGATTCACTTGATGCACGACAGACATACGCTGCGATGCTGGTTAATTTCGGTAAACTTGATGCAGCGTTTCCTCACCTGGAAAAACTACTGGCCTCAGACAAGGAAAATGTCGGCGCGGCGTTTATGCAGCTCAACCAGTTATTGTCCCGTAATCCAAATAAAAGTGAAATACAGCGATTGATCCAAAAGCTGGCTGTACCGTATCCAAAATTGCCGGAGGTGCATTTTGCTATTTCGCAGGCGGCCTGGTTTGCAGGGGAATATAAGACGGCTCAGGCTGAGATGGAACAGGCGCTTTCACTGCGCCCCAACTGGGAGATTGCCGCCGTACAGAACGGCAGAATGTTGCAACGGCATTCCAATATTGATGCCGCCAATTTTTACCGCGCCTTTCTTAAGAAATATCCGGAAACAACCGAAGTGCGAATTGCTTATGCACGGCTTCTGGTTGAACTGAACGAGAAAGAACTGGCACGGGAGCAGTTACGGGTTCTCTTTGACAGGAATCACGAGGATGCGGAAATCATGGTGGCAATTGGGCTGATTTCAACGGAACTGTATGATTTTGATATGACGGAAATGAGCCTGAAAAGAGCCCTGACTTTGGGCTATAAGGACGCCAGTGCGATACATTTTCATCTGGCCAGAGTTTATGAGGAAATGCAACAGTCCGACCTGGCGATGGAATCTTACCGGCAGGTCAAGCGAGGCGGGCGATATTTACCCGCGCAGATTCGTTATGCTGACCTGCTGGCGCAAAAAGGACAACTGGATGATGCGCGTTCGCATATTCAACAGTTACCGGCAGCAAACGATCAGCAAACTGCACATCTGATTCTGGCCGAAGCTCAGATTATGCGTCGCGCGGGCTCGCATCAGGAAGTATTCAGAATCCTCGATCGCGGGTTGGAAAAATTGCCCAATTACCCGGAATTGCTGTATGACCGTGCGCTGGCGGCTGACAAAATCGGAAAGTTTGAAATTCTGGAAAAAGATTTACGGAAATTAATCGAGCTCAAGCCGGATAATGCGCATGCCTATAATGCACTGGGATACAGTTTTGCTGAGCGTGGTCTGCACTTGCCCGAGGCGCTGCAGCTAATTAAAAAAGCAGTCGAGCTGTCGCCAGATGATCCGTATATCATGGACAGCCTGGGCTGGGTTTATTACCGGATGGGGAATATATCAGACGGATTGAATTATTTAAATCGTGCTTTTGCAATCAGTCAGGATAGTGAAATCGCTGCGCACCTGGGTGAAGTGCTATGGGTTCAGGGTGCGCGCGAAGACGCTGAGGACGTCTGGCAATCCGCGCTCGAAAAAGACCCGGACAATGAAGTACTGCTGGAAACTATTAAACGGCTGAAACAGTGATTTATGCTCAATAAAGCAATAACTATCAGGCTGTAAAAAGGATAGTCGTCATAGGGATTCAGTATACAAAGGGCAATGATTCCACGCGCTGTTCAATCGTACTGACCAGCTGTTGATATGCCGGTGTATCAAAGTTACCGTATTGTTGCCTGAAAACGGTTTTGGACAATGATTCGGGAAGGTCGTCCCATTTCGGCATGAGACCTTTGTCATCAATTCCCTGATTGATCAATTGCTGTAATCGAACCGCGTCTGTATGACTGGCTGTGGCAATTTCCCCGAACCGGGTGCCGGCACGGTCTGCCGCGATATCATTAAATGAGAAACCGCTGCCACTGCGTTTATCTTCAATTTCCTTGTAAAGTCCGATGGCGTCAGACAAAGCCGTGTCAGCGTAAGCAGTAATAGCCGCTGAAATAATAAAATGCTGGGCAAAATCCTTGCGACCATCAAGGGTTACGACCGGACGATGGAGAAAAGAGGGGGGTGCTGTCTCAGGAACCAGAAAATTGAGGGGCAGACCCATGATGTAAAATGTTGCTGCAAGTATGGCTGCGCGATTTTCCTTTTGTGCAGAATTATTAACTGAATATCGTGCAGCCATTTGCATGAGCGGCTGTAAGATCTGCGACAGGTCAAGTTCAGTCTGGTGCCGGTTGCTTTGGGCAAGCAGATTGTAATAGCGGTTAACGCGTTGTTGCTCAGATTTGCGGAGTACGGGAAAATGGCCGTTTGACAAATTGAGCCCCCCTTGCCACTGATACCGGATTCTTAGCGCGGTGGCTGAAATGCGCATGTGTTTGACTGCAGATAGTATCGTGTCGTAGCTGGAATAATTGTGCAGCCAGCTGATTGCCTGATTGACTAAAAACTGGCTGACAGAATCCGGTATTGAAATGTGACCGATACTGACCGCGTGTGGTTTTGGCAGCCAGTCGCTTTCCACAAAGGTGGCTTCAAGGTTAATAAATCCCGGGACGGCATTGAAAGGTAGTGGCAGGCTGGCCCGGATTTTTGCCTGGCGATGTGCCATGTGCATTTGTGCCTGACCGTTAGCCAGATGCTTTACCAGATAATTTGCTGCGATATCTGCATCTTCTGGATGAATACTGATTGTCACAATACGGTTGTTCAGTATACGCTGGCGGTGCTGATCAAACGCTTGCCTAAAGCGTTCTATATGTTCAGGAGAAACTTTTGTCTGTTGTTCGACATACGGTTTTTCGTCAATGATCAAAAAAATCAACAAGCCGAACAGTAATGATGCGGTGCAGGCAGTTGCGACCAGGAAAAATAACAATTTTCGAACCATAGTCGTTATAAATCACTCGTACAGTAATTGTGTATTAACGCCACAATATCATTAAAACTGTATTGTGGGAAAATTACATTTTTCTGATATCCGTACTGCTGGTTTATAAACAAGTTATAATTACCCACGTATGGTCAAGTGGCATGTTTTCGCCTGAATGGATCCAGACATCAAATAATTGATGAACGTATCAAATAGTCGTGAAAAGACCGTATCAGGCTCGCAATGCAAGGGTATGGATTATTGTTGAGAAATTTGCTGAAAATATTCTGCGGACTAAATATTAATGATGGCATCGATATGACCAATTCTGATCTATCTGTATAATTACGAGAGCCAATCCCAATCCAACAATTGATGAAAGATGTCGACGAGTCCACAAAAAATGCTTAATTCATCGTCTGTCCTTGAATTCAAAAGTACTACTTTTTTTACGCCTATCTTGATTTTGAATACTAATGACATCGCTGCCATCGAGCAGACATTGCAAGAAAAAATCAGTATGGCGCCGGATTTTTTTAAACATTCTCCACTAGTGATCGATGTGCGCGAACTGAATAAATCAGAGCTGGATTTTAGTGTAACCGAGATTGTTGAAACGCTGCGCAGAATCGGCTTGTTTCCGATTGGTCTTCGCGGCGGCACTGAGCAGCAAAACAGTCAGGCACAAAAACTATCGATACCAGTTGATGCCGGACGTGATCATGATGCCGGAGCTGCTGCACAGCACGACAGGCGTGCCGCTGTAGCTACGGACGCCGGTGCCGAAAACCCGGCTGCAGAATCAATGAATGGGGAAGACAAAAGTCCGAAAGCAGCTGCAACTGCAGCTTCAGCAACTGCGGGCCTAACGGCTCAATCCGCGGTACCTGTTCAGCCTGTCAGGACTATGCTTGTTACACAGCCTGTGCGTTCAGGGCAGCGTATATATGCGCCAGGGGATTTAGTGGTGATGTCGCAGGTTAGCGCCGGTGCAGAGATTATGGCTGAAGGAAATATTCATGTCTATAATACTTTACGTGGCCGTGCGTTAGCGGGTGTACAGGGTAATACCAGTGCACGGATATTCTGTCTGGATTTGCAGGCTGAACTTGTTTCTATCGCTGGAGATTACAAGACCAGCGAACATATTACCAAAGCAATACAAAAGAAACCGGTACAGATTTATTTGCAGGACCACGCGTTAATTATTAATGAAATTGCCTAAATTTTAGCTAAGGAGACTCAATTGGCAAGAATTATTGTTGTGACATCAGGAAAAGGTGGTGTTGGTAAAACAACAACAAGTGCGGCGATTGCCATGGGATTGGCAAAAAAAGGCCATAAAACCGCTGTAATCGATTTTGATGTGGGATTGCGCAATCTCGATTTGATTATGGGCTGTGAGCGTCGTGTTGTTTATGATTTTATTAATGTAATCAATGGGGAAGCGAGTATTAATCAGGCTCTGATCCGTGATAAGAACTGCAACCAGCTTTATATTCTGCCGGCTTCGCAAACCCGGGACAAGGATGCGTTGACGCTGGAAGGTGTTGGTAGGGTTCTGGAAGAGCTGGCAAAAGAATTCAAGTATATCGTTTGCGACTCACCTGCGGGAATCGAGAAAGGCGCGAATCTAGCGCTTTATTTTGCGGATGATGCATTTGTTGTAACCAATCCTGAAGTTTCGTCAGTACGTGATTCGGACCGCATGCTGGGTATTCTGGCCAGCAAATCGCGTCGGGCCGAGCGGAATGAGGAGCCGGTTCGAGAATATTTGTTGTTGACACGTTACGACCCGAATCGGGTGAAATCTGGTGAGATGCTTGGGCTCGACGATGTGCAGGATATTTTATCACTGCAACTGCTGGGCATTATTCCTGAATCAAAATCTGTTTTAACGGCTTCTAATGCCGGTATTCCAGTAATACTGGATGAAAAAAGCGAAGCAGGACTGGCATACCAGGATGTGGTCGCGCGTTATCTTGGAGAAGATCGTCCGCATCGTTTTATTGATGATAAAAAAGGATTCTTCAGGAAACTTTTCGGAGGCAGATTATGAGTTTGTTGGACTATTTCAGAGCGTCCAAGCCAAAATCGGCAGCCATTGCGAAGGAAAGACTGCAGATTCTGGTTGCGCATGAACGAACCGAACGCAATCGTCCCTCGTATCTTCCGCAGTTACAAAAAGAACTGCTCGAAGTGATACGCAAATACGTGCACGTCGACCAGGAAGCCATTTCGGTAAAATTCGAACAGGATGAAAACCAGGAAACGCTGGAACTGAATATTGTATTGCCCGATTTTCAACAGGAAGAGAAACGTGTCAATATCTGACACGCAGGATACTTTAAAGTAACAAACTGGCGATCGGGTTTCTGTTTACATTTTTTTCAGCATCATTGAAGATCAAACATCCATCATCGAACGACCCGACTTGAAAATGGTATGTTATTTCTTTTTCGGCACCTTTAGCCGATACTTAGGAAACGGCAGATGGTGGCTACATCTTATTTGTTTGCCCATGCTTGCTGGTTGTGCCGGATTGACAATTCAGACAGATCAGGTTTCCAGAACGGTAATTTTTGAACCTGCGACAGATCGTGTTGCCGCAATGGCAGATGGTTTTGAATTGCTTGGCAGGGTGGCGGTACGTAACGAACAACAGCGATTTTCCGGGAATGTACATTGGCAGCATACAAGCATCGAGGATACGCTGATGCTGTTGTCGCCACTTGGTCAGGCAGTTGCCGAGATCGTCAGAAAACGAGGTGGTGTCACGTTGACTACGTCCAAACAGGAAACATTTTATGCGGACAATGTGGAAGATTTGACTGCCGCTCTGCTCGGGTGGCGTTTGCCTCTGAATGGTTTGCGATACTGGGTTCAGGGGATGCATTCACCATTGAGTCGGGCAACTGTCGATTTTGACAGTGAAGACCGTATAATCGCAATCAGGCAGGATGGCTGGGAGATTATATATAGGCAGTATTATCAGAACGAGGATGAATCATTCAACCGCCAAACGGTGCGGCCAAGAATTGTTGAACTGCAAATTGAAGATTTAACGATCCGACTGGTCGTGGATAACTGGACCGAGATCTGATTTGGTGGTGATATTTTCGCGATAGTGATGCCATCAATGACGACACTGACCTGTTCCGCCCCGGCCAAGCTTAACCTGTTTCTGCACGTCGTAGGTCGGCGGCCGGATGGCTACCATTTGCTGCAGACAGTTTTCCGTCTGCTGGATTTCTCGGATGAGTTAAGTTTTACATTACGTGATGACGGCAAGATAAAACTGTCTGCAGAAACAATGGGCGTGCCCGCGGATCAGAATTTATGCGTGCGTGCTGCAAAATGTCTGCAGGCAATGAGTGGAAGCGGTCCGGGTGTCGATATATCCCTGGATAAGAAAATTCCCATGGGTGGTGGCCTCGGTGGCGGGAGTTCAGATGCGGCGACGACTCTGGTAGCGTTGAACAGATTATGGAATCTGAACCTTGACAGGGAAACGTTGCTGGAACTGGGGCTGCAGCTCGGTGCGGACGTGCCGGTGTTCATTTTCGGGCAAAATGCCTTCGCCGAAGGCGTCGGTGAAAAATTGTCTGCCCTGGAACTGCCTGCAGCATGGTATCTTGTGATTATTCCACCCGTTCATGTGTCGACTGCAGAAATTTTTTCAAGTAAAGAATTGACACGAAACACGATTCCTATCAAAATACCGCCCTTTTCCATATGGCAGGGACATAATGATCTCGAGCCTGTGGTATGCCGTCTTTATCCGGAAGTGGCGGTTAGATTAGAGTGGCTAAAGCAGCTGAAAAATACTACAATAGCTGCCATGAGTGGGTCTGGTGCCTGCGTGTTTGCCGAGTTTGCGACGGAGCGCGAAGCGTGTGCGGCCTATGCCAGCTTGCCGGATGATATGACAGGGTTTGTGGCACGTGGATTGGATTGTCATCCGATGTACACTGCTTTGAAAAAGAATGGGGAGTAGCCAAGTGGTAAGGCACCGGATTTTGATTCCGGCATTCGTAGGTTCGATCCCTACCTCCCCAGCCATTATAAAGACTTCCAGAACATTCAGAAAAATGCTGGCGGACAGACTGATACCAAACCGCATTATTTGCCGGTCTATGTTGACGGGAGCCGCAAGCATTCCTGATATGCGCGTCTAACATATGCCTAAATCAATATAATGTCTTACGACAGTTTAATGGTATTCACCGGCACGGCTCATCCGCAGCTGGCCCATGATGTTGTCAAGCACCTTAATATCCATCTGGGACGTGCGACGGTGGGGCGTTTTAGTGACGGTGAAATTATGGTGGAAATCCTCGAGAATGTGCGTGGCAAGGATGTTTTCGTCCTGCAGTCGACCTGCGCTCCAACCAATGACAGCCTGATGGAAATTCTGGTAATGGTTGATGCGCTTAAACGTGCATCTGCAGGAAGAATTACTGCGGCCATACCTTATTTCGGTTACGCGCGCCAGGACAGAAGGCCGCGTTCAGTAAGGGTGCCGATTACCGCCAAGGTGGTCGCCAATATGCTGACCAGTGTCGGTGTGGACCGTGTGCTGACGATGGATCTTCATTCTGATCAGATTCAGGGTTTTTTTGATATTCCCGTCGATAATGTTTATGGCATGCCCATTCTGTTGGGCGATGTCTGGAAACATGACTATCAGGATCTTGTTGTGGTCTCTCCCGACGTTGGCGGTGTTGTCCGGGCCAGGCACATGGCAAAACGTTTGGAATGCGATCTGGCAATTATCGATAAACGTCGGCCGAAGCCCAATGAGGCAAGAATCATGAATATTATCGGCGAGGTGAAAGGTAGAACCTGCGTCATTATTGACGATCTTGTCGATACGGCCAATACGCTGTGTAAAGCAGCGGATGCCTTAAAAGAGGAGGGCGCTGTTGCTGTGATCGCCTATTCGACGCATCCGGTTTTATCGGGGAATGCCGTTGAGCGCATCAACAACTCGAATCTAGATAAACTGGTGGTGACGGACACCATACCGCTGAAGGAAGAGTCTACAGCGTGTGAAAAAATCTGTCAGTTAAGTGTTGCAAATCTGCTGGCTGAGACAATGGTGCGTATCAGTAATGAAAGTTCCCTCAGCTCGTTGTTTATGGAGTGAATGTTTCGCTCATGTGTCATCGATTTGTTTGGTCGCGGACAAATCATTTTTTGTGGAGATATTAAATGAAGATTGAAGTCAGTGCTGAAAAGCGCACGCTGCAGGGAAAAGGTGCGAGCCGCCGCCTGCGTGGTTCCGGCAAGGTGCCGGGGATCATTTATGGTGGAGATAATGCGCCCCAGGCCATTGAGCTGGATCATAACGATATGTATTACAAGCTTAAGATGGAGGCGTTTCATGCATCGATATTGACTCTGAGTGTGGGTGGCTCAAAAGAGCAGGTGTTGTTGCGTGATGTGCAAATGCATCCATATAAACAACTGGTCCTCCATTTGGATTTTCAGCGTGTGGACCAAAAGAAGAAAATTCACATGAAAGTGCCGTTGCATTTTATCAATGCAGATATTGCACCGGGTGTTAAAACATCGGGCGGTAATGTCAGCCATGTATTAACTGAAGTGGATGTCACTTGCTTGCCGAAAGACCTGCCCGAATTTATTACCGTTGATCTGATTGATCTTTCAGCAGGGCATACCCTGCATCTCAGTGATATCATTGTTCCGGAAAATGTTGAAATTACGGCACTGGTCAAAGGCGATGATCAGGCCGTGGCAACAATTACCATACCGCGTTCTGTTCTGTCGAGCGGGTCTGCAGAAGAAGGCGGGGAAGCAGAAGGAGAGGCTGAGGCGTCAGAGGAGTAACAAACCGTTTTAAATGGTGGCCTAAAAAATCTGCTGGATTTGATTATAATCCAGCAGATTTTTGTTTTAGGACTTGTGAACACTGGAACACGTTTGAATTGCGATGAAGCTGATTGTCGGACTGGGTAATCCGGGAAAAGAATATGAGCATACGCGCCATAATGCCGGTTTTGTCTGGATTGATTGCCTGGCGGATGAACTGAAAGTAACGCTGAGACCTGAGGCGCGTTTTAACGCATTGTGCGCGCGTGTCACCATGAATTCGGCTGATTTATGGTTGCTTGAGCCGCAGACGTACATGAATCGCAGTGGCCAGTCAGTTGCCGCGTTATGCCGGTTTTACAAGATTCAACCCGATGAAATTCTCGTCATTCATGATGAGCTCGATTTATTGCCTGGTGCGGTTAAACTAAAATGGGGCGGCGGTCTGGGTGGACATAACGGCCTTAAGGATATTGCCGCTCAATTGGGAACCCGGGATTTCTGGCGATTACGGATTGGTATCGGGCATCCGGGTGACCGCAGTGATGTGGTGCGGTTTGTGCTGCACCCGCCCGGAAAAGAAGAATCCAGGTTGATCAATGAAGCGATTGACCGGAGTCTGCAGATATGGTCGCTGATCGCACAAGGCGATTTTCAGACGGCCATGCTGAAACTGCATACCAAGTAAGTCACCCTGTATCTTAACGATTAAGCAATTCAATAAACCCGAATGAGTACCCGATTATGAGCCTGAAATGCGGTATTGTGGGTTTGCCCAATGTTGGCAAATCGACTTTATTTAATGCGTTGACCAAAGCGGGCATCGCTGCTGAAAATTATCCCTTTTGTACCATTGATCCAAATGTCGGTATTGTTGAGGTGCCCGATCCACGTCTGCAAAAGCTGACGGAAATTGTCAAACCGCAGAAAGTTCAACCTGCCATTGTAGAGTTTGTCGATATCGCCGGGCTGGTGGCAGGCGCGTCCAAGGGAGAAGGACTGGGCAATAAATTTCTGGCAAATATCCGGGAGACGGATGGTATTGTTAACATGGTGCGTTGTTTTTCCAATGACAATGTTACGCATGTTGCGGGCCGTGTGGATCCCGTGTCCGACATTGAAGTGATACAGACAGAACTCGTGTTGGCCGATATGGCAACAGTTGAGAAAGCGTTGCTGCGTGAATCCAAAATAGCCAAGTCTGGTAACAAGGAGGCAATCAAACTGTGCGGTTTTCTTGAAACCGTGCAGGCGCATCTGGACCAGGGCAAACCTGCACGCTCACTTGAACTTGATCATGACCAGCAGCAGTTGCTTAAACCATTGTGTCTGCTGACTGCCAAGCCGGCAATCTATGTCGCCAATGTTGATGACAACGGTTTTCAAAACAATCCGTTGCTTGATAGTGTCAGGGAATATGCGGCGCAGGAGAGCGCGCCGGTTGTTGCAATCTGCGCGTCGCTGGAATCCGAAATCGCGGATCTGGCAGATGAAGACAAACAGGTTTTTCTTGAGGATATCGGCCTGGAAGAGCCGGGGCTCAATCGCCTGGTGCGTGCCGCCTACGACTTGCTGGGACTGCAGACTTATTTTACAGCAGGCGTCAAGGAAGTCAGGGCGTGGACGATTCACAAAGGTGACACCGCGCCTCAGGCCGCAGGCGTTATTCATACCGACTTTGAAAAGGGTTTTATCCGCGCCGAAGTGATCAGTTATGAAGATTTTGTTGCCTGCAACGGCGAACAGGGTGCCAAAGAAGCCGGTAAAATGCGCCTCGAAGGAAAGGAATATATCGTCAGGGATGGGGATGTAATGCACTTCAGGTTCAATGTGTAGCAGACTTCATTTTCAGTCTGCTGCAACTCCTGACAATCGTGAACCGCACCTGTCTGGGAAGTGGCGGAAATCAGGGATCATTGATGGTATTGTAGCCTTTCATACCGGGCCTGCCAGAGAATCAGGGCAATCAGGGAACCTGCGGCTGCGCTCCGGCCGGATATGCCATCAGGTAACTTGTACCATTCTCGATGATCACGTTATAAACAATTCCGTCCGGAGAAATAGCAGGCGAGGATACCCCGCCAATGGCATCACTGTCGTTGGCGCGGGTAAAGAAATCGAATGAACGGGTACGCAGACCTGTTGTCGTGCTGTAGTAAACATAATTGGCTGAAACAGCCGGCGAGGCGATGGTCTGTCCGCCACCGAGGTAAGTCGAGACAATGGGCACATCGGCAAATGCTCCATTCGATTCCAGAACATGAAGCCGGTGGAGCGAGTTTAAAAATATCTGTCTTCCAATAGAGGCGGGTGTGGCCATGACCGCCTCACCAACATTCTGGTTCCACAGTTTAGCGCCGGTTTCTGGGTCAAAACCCTGAATGAAGCCATCTTCCCGGGCAATAACCAGAAGGCCGTTACTAAAAACAGCTGGTGACGAAAAATAATTTTTGTCGCTGTCGTCGTCATAGGTCCAGATTCTGTTTAACTGGGGCGTGGCCAGATCGAGCCGCCAGTGAAATCCGGTCATGCGCAGTCCGAGGCAATTGTCGGCGACAATAATCAAAGGACGCTCCGGCTGTGTTATCGTTGATAAATCCACCAGGGCAGGTGTCGGGTCCAGCCATCCAAATTGTTCATACAGGGGACCGAAAGCATCGCCGATAACTGCGGTGCCTTTTGGAAAGTCGCTGATGATGTCCCAGATATCACTCAACAGGCCACTGATGTCGCTTCCTCCACCCCTAACGCGCAAACAACCGCCTACCGTGCGGCGGTCAATCACGCTGCCGCGGTCATTGAAAACAAACAGTTCGTTTAACCCATCTTCGTAATCGTCGTTGTCAGCGCCATCCCGCTGGCGCGACAATCTGACTGGAAGAAAAATATGAATGCCACGGCTCGACTCCATGACCTTGGGCGATGCAGAAGTATGGCCGCGAATGACTTCATTGATATCGGGAAATGTATACGACCATCGGGACTCGCATTCCGGTGTAATACTGTGCAATGTACTCAGGTAGGAATCGGGACCCACTTCCCGGATTGATACGATGTAGGAATTTCCGTTTGAAGCTATTGCAGGCGTTGAGAGGATAACACCGGTTGACAAATCGACTGAGCACTTGATTGTGCCATTCGAATTGACGATAACGAGTTTGCCTTCAGTGGTACCGAGAAGTATTGAACCGTCCATGGCAACAACGGGGGATGAATGAGCGACCGGTCCGACATCACGCTTCCAAAGCGGCGTGATCGCCGGTGAACTGTTGACTGCAATGAATCCCTGGCTTCGATTATCGGCATGAAACTGAGACCAGGTCCCGGTGCCGACATTTCCATTACCGCATGCGGATAACAGTGCGGCGAAGCAGAAAGACACAATAATACTGATGATTCGATAACTGTTCTGGTTCATGTTCAATGCCGGGCTGGTTGATAAATTCAGACAGACGATGAAAATCGAATTGTTTTCTGTGCTTCTCCAGTCTGCGTTATATTTAACCATACATGTGTCTTCAAGTCAGTTTAAAAATACTTTTAACCAGTCATGTACCTGATTGAGATAAGTGAGAATGCATATGCAAGGCAGGCGGCATTGCACTGTGTATAAACCCAGCTATTTGCTTTCCAGTGCCGGATAAGGAAGGTATGTGAAGACGGATGAACAGGGTGCGTGAGTATGTGTGATAAAAAATGCGTCGGATTCCTGATTAATCCAATTGCGGGCATGGGCGGCCGGGTTGGATTGAAAGGTACGGATGGCATGGAGAATCAGGCTCGGGCGCTGGGTGCACGGCCTGCCGCACACCTTCGTGCGATGGATGCCCTGTGTCGGTTTGTTCAACTGATGTCGCATGCAACGGCTTTTCCGTTACGATGGCTGACCTGTTCAGGGGAAATGGGCGAAGCGGTGTTGAAAACAGCCGGCATTCCTATGAACGTTATAGAAATCGTGCATATCGTAACTGGACAATCCACGGCGGAAGATACGCGGCGGGCGGTGAGCAGTTTTATGGCACAGAAAGTGGACTTGATCGTTTTTTGCGGCGGTGACGGAACCGCGCGGGATATTTGCAGCGTTGCCGGAAATGGCGTACCGATTCTGGGCATCCCTTCGGGCGTCAAAATGTTTTCGGGAGTTTTTGCCATCAATCCCGTGCGTTGTGCCGAAACCATGCTCGCTTTTTTGCAGGATCGGTTGACGGCTGTGCAGACAGAAGTGCTGGATCTGGACGAGGCAAGCTACCGGGCTGGTGAATGGAAAGTCAAGCTGTATCATGCTGCGTTGACGCCATTCGAACCCAGGTATATGCAATCATCCAAGGCCTTGATCGAAGACGTCGACGATACTGCGGTCAGGGCGGGCATAGCGGACTATCTGTTGGAACAATTTCAGCATGAAACACCGGCGCTCGTATTTCTGGGTGCTGGGAGCACGGTCAAATCGGTTGGCGATCGCTGGGGTATCGATAAAACGCTGCTGGGCGTTGATGCTGTTGTCAATGGAGAATGTATCGGCAGCGATCTGAACGAACAGCAGATACTTGAATTGCTCGGCAGATTCAAAGCGCGTAAACTGATCCTCAGCCCAATCGGTGCGCAGGGATTCGTGCTGGGCAGGGGGAATTCGCAGCTTAGTCCTGCTGTTATTCGGGAAATAGGTTGCAACAATATCATTGTAATTGCCACGCCTGCCAAGCTCGCAAAAACACCTGTACTCCGGTTTGATACCGGCGACGCCATGCTTGACCGGGAACTGGCGGATGATGGTTATATTCGTGTTGTTACCGGTTACCGCCGAAGAACGCTGGTGAAAACGATGCTTTAGCAAGAATGGTACAGCAAATGAATTTTTTGCCGCATACTGAAACCGAACGCCGCGAAATGCTCAGCACGCTGGGAGTGTCGCAGCTGGAAGCACTGTTTGCTGATATTCCTGAACATGTGCGATTTCCGGACCTAACCTTGCCTTCGCCGCTGTCGCAGATGGAACTGGAAGCACACCTGAGCAAATTAGCTGGTCGTAATGCAAATGCATCGAGTCATGAATGCTTTCTGGGTGCGGGCGCGTATCATCATTATGTTCCGGCAACGGTGGATTATGTTATTCGCCGTGGTGAGTTTTTTACCGCGTATACCCCTTACCAGCCAGAAGCCAGCCAGGGGATGCTGCAGGCCATGTTCGAGTATCAGAGCATGATCTGCCAGTTAACTGGAATGGACCTGGCGAACGCCAGTCACTATGACGGTGCGACCGCACTGGCAGAAGCAGTGCGCATGGCGCTTGATCTGGCTTCAGGCAACCGGCAGAAAGTCGTTTTGTCGCCCGCGATCAACCCGCATTACCGTGAAACGGTAAGGACCTACCTGTGCGGCAGCGAAGCGTCCCTGGTCGGTGAAGACACGGCACCGGGGAAACTGGACAGTCTGTTATCGCAGCTGGATGATCTGGTAGCCGCACTGGTGATTCAGAATCCGAATTTTCTGGGGCAGTTTGAAAATATCTCCGGTCTTGCTGAGAAGGTGCATCAGGCCGGGGCGCTTTTGATTGTAGTAGCAGATCCCATCGCGCTCGGCCTGTTTCAATCGCCGGATTCCTATGGCGCCGATGTTGTGATAGCCGATGGACAGCCGCTTGGTATACCGCTCTCATTCGGCGGGCCGTCTCTCGGGATTTTTGCTACACGAATGGCTTATGTGCGTCATATGCCCGGACGGGTGGTCGGCGAAACGGTCGATCAGGCCGGTCGGCGTGGCTATGTGTTGACCCTTGCGGCGCGTGAGCAGCATATCCGGCGCGCTCGCGCCACCAGCAATATCTGCACCAATTCAGGACTGATGGCGCTGGCGGCGGCAACGTATCTGGCAACAGTGGGTGAATCCGGCTTGCGCAAGGTGGCAGAATTGTGTTTTCACAAAAGTCATTATGCTGCACAACAGCTGGCCGGGAAAGCGGGACTGAATATCAATACACATGCGCCGGATCAACCTTTTTTCAAGGAGTTCTATGTGCAACTGCCGCGCCCGGTCGATGAGGTCAACCGGATATTGCGAGAGGAATACGGCATCATCGGCGGTTTTGACCTTGGTGCCTGCTATCCCGGCTTCGAGCGGCAGATGTTGATCGCGGTGACCGAGATGAATACCAAAGCAGCGATAGACCGGCTGGTTGATGCGCTGGTTACTGTGACGCGATGAAAATGGAGGGCGCTGATCATGCCTGAAATCGATAACAGAAATTCTGAAAAGACAGTGTATGAGTTGAGTGCCGTGGGTCGCGGCACGAACCTGATGCCGGAATGCGATGTGCCCAAAACGGAACTGCCGGGCGTATTGCTGCGCAAAGATACTGAAACTATCGGACTTCCCGGGCTTTCCGAACTTGACGTGGTGCGGCATTTTGTCCATCTGTCTCAGCGCAATTTCAGCATCGATGGCGGGTTTTATCCGCTGGGTTCGTGCACCATGAAGTACAACCCGAAAATCAGCGAGACATGCGCCCGGTTTGAAGGTTTTGCGCAATCGCATCCGTTGCAGCCGGATGAAACGGTGCAGGGGAACCTGAAACTGATGTACGATCTGCAGGAATGGCTGAAGGAAATCGGCGGATTCGCCGCCGTTTCGCTGCAACCCACCGCGGGCGCGCAGGGTGAACTGACCGCGCTGCTGATGATGCGCGCTTTTTTCCGCAACTGCGGTGAAACCGGACGCACCCAGATACTGATTCCGGATTCGGCGCACGGCACCAATCCGGCGTCGACGACGATGGCTGGTTTCGAATCGCTTGAAATCCCGTCAGACAAGCATGGTAACCTTGACCTTGCCGCGCTCAATGCGGCCTGCGACGATACCGTTGCCGGATTGATGCTCACAAACCCCAACACACTGGGTTTGTTCGAGCGTGACATCGAAACCATTGTTCGTTGTGTGCATGATTGCGGCGGACTGGTCTACGGCGACGGCGCCAACATGAACGCGCTTGCCGGCGTGGTGCGGCCGGGGGATCTGGGTATCGATGTCATGCACTACAATCTGCACAAAACGTTCGGCACACCGCATGGCGGCGGCGGTCCTGGCTCCGGTCCGCTGGGTGCGGGCGATAAATTGGCCGCATATCTGCCCGGCCCGATGGTGCGCCGGATTGATAACGCGGAGAAACCAGACCCCGGTTATATGCTTTTTACACCGGAAAAAACCATTGGACGGATGAACAGCTACTTCGGCAGCTTCGGCGTGTTTGTCCGCGCGTATGCCTACATCCTGCAGCATGGCGCCGAAGGTTTGAAGCAAAATGCACTGCATGCGGTACTCAATGCCAACTACCTGCGCGAAAAGCTGCGCGGCATCTATCCACTGTCCCATGACCGCACCTGCATGCATGAATTCGTGCTGCAGGGCAAAATCGATGGCAGCAGCGTGCGCGCGGTGGACATCAGCAAGCGGCTGCTCGATTACGGATTCCATCCGCCGACTATCTATTTTCCGCTGATTGTTCCCGAAGCGCTGATGATTGAACCCACCGAAACGGAAAGCAAACAAACGCTCGATGCATTTGCAGATGCGATGAAGGCGATTGCGCTGGAAGCAGTCGATCATTCTGAAACACTGCATTCCGCACCACATACCACGCCGGTCGGACGTCTGGATGAAGTACGTGCCGCACGTCAGCTCAAACTGAGGGAAGACGATAGGAAGGTAAAAGACAATCTTAATAAAGCTTAATTCATGTCACATATTGATTATTTGAGGAGAGCAAATATGAAATATCCATTCAAAAACTTGGTATTCGAAGGTGGTGGCGTAAAAGGAATTGCGTATGTTGGTGCAATGAAGGTTTTAGAAAAAGAGAAAATTCTGGAAAACATAAAAAGAGTCGGCGGAACATCTGCAGGATCAATCAACGCCGTACTGTTCGCCTCCGGATTTGGCAATCAAGAAATACTAAACGTATTAAGCACGCTTGATTTTAATGATTTCAAAGATGATAGCTGGGGTACTCTTCGCGACATGAATCGCTTGAGAGAAGAATATGGCTGGTATAAGGGCGATTTTTTCAGGGAATGGATTGGTGAACTGTTAAAGAAGAAGACAGGGAGTTCCAACATTACATTTAAGGCCATCAGCGAACATTCCGGAAAAGATCTTTACGTTTATGCTTCAAACTTATCAACACAATTCGGAGAGGTCTATTCTCCCGAGCATACGCCACGCATGAGAGTTGTAGATGCAGTCAGAAGGTCAATGTCGATACCTTTGTTTTTCAGGGCCATTAGAGACGATCGGAAAGATGTGTTTGTCGATGGCGGGGCTATAAATAACTATCCTGTTAAATTGTTTGATAGAGAAAAGTATCTCGAAAATAATGATCTAAAACGGATTCCAAAATACTATGAATCTGCAAATTTGATTTTAGCTGAAAAATCTCCAAAAAGCAGTCAGTATATTTATAATAAAGAAACGTTGGGTTTTCGCCTAGATTCTGCAAAAGAAATAGGAGTGTTTCGTGACGGACAAGAACCTCAGCACGCAGAAATTGATAATTTTTTAGATTATACGATGCAACTGATAAAAACGGTTCTTGCGGCTCAAGACAGCCAGCATCTCCATAATGACGATTGGCATAGAACCGTGTATATAGACTCTCTAGGCGTTGGTACAACAGATTTCGATCTTAGCGATAGTTTAAAAAAGGATCTTGTTGCTTCGGGAAAAAAATGTGCGGAGGAGTATTTAAAGTGGTGGTCGGACGAAAGCAAAGATCTTGCTATCAATCATCCGAAATCAACAGAATAATTTTTGATTTTTTGGAAAAATGACAGCTGACGAATGACTCCAGCGGACGCTCGAAACCACAGTAACACTCCAAGTCCGGTTCTGCGAGGGCGGCGGGACGTACCGAAAGGGATTCCCGCTGCTACTCTCCCCATTCAACATACGTTAGCCTCCGACCTTTTTAACAATCCCGGCTAACCCATAGTGCACACCAAATTCATCAAAATGTGTCAAACTTTTTATATTTGTTCATTATTTTCATTGCTTTGTGTATTAATTCAGCTAAATGTTCATCTTCGAAAACCCACCTATCAAACTTGGCCATTGAATCTAAGATACTTGCAATTGAACTACAAAAAATTAAGCACCAAGGAACAAGCAAAGCTGAGTATCATTGACTATCCGGCTTTTTATAATGAAAATGTACACACTCAAAATTAGATTACCAATCAACTTTGGAATTTAAACGTGTACTTTATAGAAGAATGCTTAAAATAGAGTCCGGTTTTAGTTGACCATTACACTACGACCCACACCCAATAGCCGGCACATGAGGCCAACCGGGTAGGTCTTCTTCTTTCGGGTGATGAACGAATACTTTACTTCGTTTCTTTCG
>NZ_FOIA01000076.1 GCF_900111605.1 Nitrosomonas marina
TCCCGCCAGGGTGCGCCTGTGCGTAAAATCCAGAACACCGCGTTGATAAACTGGCGATTATCTTTTGCAACACCTCCCCACTTGCCTGATCGCCCTGGCAAATGGGGTTCCAGTAACGACCACACATGATCTGAAAGATCATGTCTACGATAAGCTTCTGACATACTATTACCATGTATAATAATCACTTGCAGCATAATTATACAGTAATTTCTAACTTGTGACGACGCTATCTAGCATTAATAAATCATTTTATTAAAATGTGCTTCTAATTTTTGGTAAATGCTGCTCAGGGTCCGGTCTTGCATTGCTCTGGTCAAGTCGAATCTGTAACACGGATTGATTGGGTATGTAATATTTCATATTGAAACTTTTTTGTCGAAATTTTTTACACTTGTGTACGCTTCAACCATATTGTTTTTACTGAAAAAAAATATTTTTTTCAGCGTGAAACCCGGCGTCAGGTCTTGCAATGCAACATTTTTTTGCCTTTTCTTGTCTTCTTATTGTTTTTATAGTGTTCGGTGTGAATGCATGAGCATTAACGCCTGCAGGCGCAACCAGAATGACGCTAATGTGGTAAAAACTGATGCTGCAATGCTGCAAAGGCATCTGCTCAATCAAAGCAATACATTTGACTGGCATGCTATCAATACTTTCATCTCAATAACTATGAATTTTTATGGGGTAACTGACAATGGCCAATTTGATCGTGCGTAATATCGACGATGAAATCGCAAACGCCTTGAAGATGAGAGCAAGCCGCCATGGCATCAGCGCCGAGGCTGAACGCCGGCGGATTCTGGAACAGGTACTGATGCGCCCACAGAGGCGTCCATTTCTCGAGGTGTTAAATCAGATTCCTGATGTAGGAACCGATGAAGACTTTGCCCGGATACAGGATCAACACGCAGCAAACCCACTCGACTGATGCACTTGCTTGACACCAATATATCAGTGAGCTGCGTAAACAAGACAGAGTAAATCTAGGACTCAGATGCTTCGTACATCAACTTGTTAAAAGGGTGCGCAAACCTATATCAGCGCGGTAATCGTCGGCGAACTGCGTCGTGGTATCGATTTGATCAGGCACAGGGGTGATCTAGATCAGGTCAGGGTTTTGGAGACCTGGTTGCAAATCCTGATGGATCAATACGCTGAAAACATTCTGGATTTTGGTAAAGAAGAAGCTCAGATTTGGGGCCGTTTGCGCGTCCCTCATCCGGAAAATTCACTGGATAAACAGATTGCCGCGACCTCGCTGAGCTTCGGCTTCACCCTGGTAACACGCAATGTGCGTGATTTAATGCATACTGGCGTCATTCTGCGCAGCCCGTTCGAACCGGCCGATACCTGAATATATCGAAATCGAACTGCTCAAGCTATGTTGTGTTGAATTCTGTGCAGGCGGATATTGTAAAAATATTGATCAATGATTTTGGAGCAGTTGCCCTGGGTGACTGCAAACAGACTGATTACTGGGGCAGTTGGGTAAACAATGGAAGCGGACTATTGCCGAGTATATGAATTTTGTTCGTGTGGATGCAGGCTTGCCGCGTATTTGAAATAACTTGTGTGAACAGATTAACTTGGCAAAGAAGTGTTTGACAAAACAATACAGCAACATGTGCAAACCGATCAAAACATTAGTGAAATTCCATGCGCGCAGAGAAGAACACAGGCCTGGCCGCTTTCGTATTATTCGTCACTTAGTAACAGAAATGAAAGGATTTCGGCAGCCTATCAAACCGGCAGCTATACGATGAAAGCCATCGTGGACGAATTTGGGTTGCATTATGAAACGGTTAACCGGGTTGTTGAAATCATTAAACATGACCTCAATAATCTTGTAGCGTTTATGGATCGAATCATGACAAGTAGTATTAATTTGTATCCTACGGCAACAGTATTTCGAAAATCAATTGCAGATAGCTGGTTCATAAATTTAGCCCTAACGTGTAAAGCACTGGTTGTGTGTGGATGCAAAACCTGACCCCGGTTTTGTTTTTTAAATAATAAGAGATGGCATAGACTATCGGATATGTATTAGCTGCACGGCTAAATTTCTGCGTCCAATTGAGAGAAGCGTTTAATTTGGGTCTAACGATCATTTCGGTAGACGCCACCCCTGATCATGAAAGAAACTTGAGAGGAAGGTGGCAGGAAGAGGTCGCACATTTTTTTGGTGACTTGAT
>NZ_FOIA01000074.1 GCF_900111605.1 Nitrosomonas marina
AGTGACAACACAGGAACAACAGTTGCGTCATATCAGGGCGTGGCAGTCGAGCGGATTGTCACAGACGTCTTATTGTCGCAAGCATGGCTTGAACAGCAAGACCTTTGGTAATTGGCTGCGTACTTACCGGAGAACGCAATTGCGTAGTTAACCGGGATCAATGGTACCGGTGGCGATTACACCAGCTGTGCCGGTTACAGATTACTTGAGGCTGCGTTGTTCAGGCGGTCATACACTCGAAGTACCGGCGAATGTATCGCCGCAATGGCTGGGCGAATTGCTGAAATGTCTGGACTGATTGCTCATGTTGGACAAATCTGGATGGTCGTTGAGCCGGTGGACATGCGCCGTGGCATTGATGGTTTGTCGATGATTGTGCAGCAGACGTTAGGCCATTCACCCTGCGCGGGTTCTGCGTTTGTTTTTTGTAATCGCGCCAGGAATCGTATCAAGGTACTGTTATGGGATGGTACGGGCGTCTGGCTGTGTCATCGCCGTTTGCATCAGGGCCGGTTTGTGTGGCCACAGCTTGAAGCGTGTTGTTTTGAATTGACCCAATCACATTGGGAATGGCTGACAGCGGGCGTGGACTGGCAACGATTGTCGGCATTGCCACCTGCCCATCTTCGGGCATGAAAATTTATTAATAATCTATTATTAACAGTCGGTTAGTGTCGTTCCGTGGTATAATAACGGGCATGAAACCCCTGGCGCAACTCGATCAATTGAACCTTGATGCCGATACCAAACAGCAGGTAGCCGGTATTGTCCAGACGCTGCTGGATCAGGCTCAGCAAGCACAACAAGAAATCCGCGCACAGGAACTCAAAATCCAGGCACTCACTATGGAACTGGCGCATTTGCGCCGCATTCGTTTCGGTAAAAAGAACGAATCACTGTCATCCATACAACCCAGCCTGTTTGAAGAATCCGTATTGGTCGACATCGCGGCCGTTCATGCTGAAATTGAGCAAATCGATACGACTGCTAAAACTGCAACGAACAGATCGACACGCAGCCGTGCAGGCCGTCAACCACTGCCCGATCACCTGCCGCGAATCGAACACCGTCATGAACCGGCATCCTGCCAGTGCGGACAATGTGGCAAGGCACTGGTCAAAATCGGCGAAGACGTCACCGAACAGCTCGATGTTGAACCAGCCAGGTTCTTTGTCCACCGTCACATCCGGCCGCAGTATGCGTGCAAGACCTGCGAAACCGTCACCGCGGAACCGGTGCCACCGGCAGTCATCGACGGCGGCATGGCCGCACCTGGTTTGCTGGCCTGGGTGATCATCAGCAAATATCTCAATCACTTGCCGCTCTATCGTCTGGAACAGATCGCTGCGCGCGAGCAGGTCACGCTTTCGCGTTCCACGCTGGCTGAATGGGTCGGCCGTACCGGTGTAGCGCTGCAACCTCTGGCAGATCAATTAAAGTGGCATCTTTTGCAGGGAAACACCCTGCATGCGGATGAATCGCCGGTAGCGCAACAGGAACCCGGCAACGGCAAAACCCGCAAAGCTTACCTATGGGCCTACCGCAGTAACGACCTTGATCCCGGGCCGCGCATTGTTGTCTTCGATTATCAAACCAGCCGCAGTGGCAGGCATGCGCAAAACTTTCTGCAAAACTGGCAGGGCCATCTGCAGGTCGATGATTATGGAGGGTACAAGGCATTGTTCTCCAGAGCAGCATCACCCTGCATTGAACTGGCATGCTGGGCGCATGCCAGGCGCAAGTTCTTCGATCTGCATCAGGCCAACGACAGTCCGATGGCATTCGAGGCATTGCAGCGTATCGGCGAGCTGTACGCAGTCGAGGCTGAGGGCAGGCAACTTGATTGCGTAGCACGTCAGCAACTGCGGAAACAAAAAAGCCTGCCGATACTCGATGCATTACATGACTGGCTGATGCAAACCCGCCTGCAAACAGCCAACGGTGGCGCGTCCGCCAAAGCGTTGGACTATACACTGAAACGCTGGCTAGCGCTGGTACGCTATGCTCACACCGGCAATCTGCCGATCGACAATAACCCAGTAGAAAATTCAATTCGTCCCATCGCTGTCGGTAAGAAAAATTGGCTCTTTGTAGGGTCTGAGCGTGCCGGTCAACGTGCTGCCACCATTCAAACCCTGCTCGGCACCGCACAACTCAACGGTCTTGACCCGGCCGCGTGGCTCAAAGATATCCTCACAAAACTTCCAACCTGGCCTAATAGCCGTATTGATGAGTTGTTGCCGTTAACGCCGGAATTTATCGAAGCATTAAAACAAGAAAAATTATAGATGGTCG
>NZ_FOIA01000039.1 GCF_900111605.1 Nitrosomonas marina
ACAAACACCAGTTTGAAACACCGGATCGCTACTACGCTACAGCCTTGCATGAACTCGGTCACTGGACGGGACATGAAACACGCCTGAACCGCGATCTGGCGCATCCCTTCGGCAGTGAAGGCTATGCGCGCGAAGAACTGCGTGCCGAGATTGCGAGTATGCTGTTCGGCCATGAATTGGGTATCGGTCACGATCCCGGCCAGCATGCGGCGTATGTCGCATCATGGATCAAGACACTCGAAGAAGATCCCACGGAAATATTCCGTGCTGCAGCCGATGCAGAAAAAATACAGGACTATGTACTGGCATTTGCCAGGCAACAGGAATTGGTTGAACAGGAGGCTATCAAAATGGATGAGATCAGACAAAACATCGCAACATATACCGCCAATCTTGCACCCGATCTTGCCACGGTGGCGCAGCAAAACAATCGGCAACTGCAAAAACTCATCGAGCATTTGCCAACGCAACAACAAAATGCCCTGCATCTGGTGGCCGATGCACTCAAATTCTGCAGAAACTTAAGTATCGACAATCTCGAGTTTGAAGAAACGTCACAGGACAAGCTGGGATTGTCCATTCCAGCCGACTGGAACGGGCGTGTGCAGATTCAAGGCAACGTTTTGGAAGCGAATGAGGATGATAACGGTACGGGCAGCAGTCATGTGATACCTGCAAAAGAGATGGGTGTCGCTCCTGAGTTCTGGGGTGCCTATGCACAGCGCAATGATCAAACCTGGGCCTGGATAGCGGATTTCGATGTGGAACAACTAGCCATCGATACAGCGGAAAAACTTGCACTGATTGATGCCATGTCCGAGCGTAACGAATATGAAAAGGGCGTGAAACTTGCACGCATTGATGAATTGCGGATTTGTAACAATCCGCACAGCACTGAAGATGACATTACAGAGGCAAAAGAACAGCGCAAACAGGCTGAAATGCTGGCCATGCAAAACGATGCGGACTTTAACAAAAGGAGGCAAGATATGGAAGCCGATCAAACAATCGATACTCACCAAAACCAACGTAAGAAAACTGGTCAAGAAAGTGATCATACATCACATACATCACATACATCTCGCCAATATCTGGCCGTACCGTATAGCGAGAAAGATCAGGCCAAAGCCGCCGGTGCACGCTGGGACAAGGCAGCCAAAGCATGGTATGTCGGCGAGAACGCAGATATCCGCGCATTGCAGCGCTGGCTGCCGGAAAATGTTACCGTACAACAGAGTCCCGCCATCGATGCGCAAACCGAGTTCGCCAATCTTCTTTGTGATAACGGTTGCTTTGTGGATGGCAATCATCCGGTCATGGATGGACAGTCACACCGTATCAAGGTTGAAGGAGATCGACCTGGTGAGAAATCCGGTTTTTATGTGGTGCATATGGATGGTCATCCTGCTGGATATTTTAACAATCACCGCACGAAAGCCGAGATACGCTGGAAAGCAAAAGGTTATTCGTTAACCGAAGCGCAGAAGGCGGCCTTTGCCGCACAGGTTGCGAGCAAGCAGCAGGAACGCAAAACTGAACAACAGGCACAGTATGTCAAAGTGGCGCAAGCCGTCAAAGAGCTATTGGCCATTGTACTGCCTGCCAATGCCGATCATCCTTACCTGCAAGATAAAAACACGAGGCCAAACGGATTAAAAGTCGTGCCACAATCACCGGATGGTTTACCACAGGATTCCATGATCAGAATCTGCCAGGAGTGGCAGGAAGTCAAAACGGTGCGTGAGCAGCATCCCGAAAGCCTTGTATTTGTTGCCGGTGATCTGCTGCTGCCGATTTATGATGTGAATGGAAACATCTGGAGTGCGCAGACGATACAGCCGAACGGCACCAAGTTGTTTGTTGCAGGTAGCCAGAAGGAAGGCCACTTCCATGTGGTGGGTGGTAACAGCAAGGAACTGGCAGGATTAACGCTACTCAACAAAGCTAAAACCATCATCGTCGCAGAAGGTTATTCCACCGCCGATACCGTATCGCAGGCCATGAATTGTCCGGTTGTGGCGGCATTCGATTCGGGCAATCTCATACCGGTTGCAAAAATCTTACATGAGAAGTATCCAAACAAACCGATTATTATCGCCGGTGATGACGATCAACATCTGGTTGCACTCAACGGCAAAAACACCGGCAGGGAAAAAGCACTGGAAGCAGCGCAATCGGTCAACGGTATTGCCGTGTTTCCGGTATTCGCACTTAATGAGCAGGCATCACAGAAACTCAGCGATTTTAACGATCTGGCCAATAAAAGCGCATTGGGCATGCAAGCCATCAAGCGGCAGGTAGGTGCTGGAATTGAAAAAACAATTCAGCTAAAGACGATTCAGAAACATACGATTCAAAAGCACCAATCCCAACTTAAACACGTCAAAACCCAAAACCAGCCACAACCCGAAACAAAAGCAAAATCACAAAAACGGGCTTTGGTTTAACACTGACAGGAGGATTAATCATGCGTGCCAATCAACAAGCTATTCCTTTAAATCCATCCAGGCCCAATACAGGTGATCTCTATGACAATATTGAAACTCGTCCCGATACCAGCGAAGCACAAAAAGAAATCGGTAGAAACGCTTACATCGAACTGCTCGAATCTCAAGCTCGATGGGCAGGTGGCGCCATACTGGGTTGTAATTTCCCGAAAGACTTTAAAGAACAGGGCGGAACCACGCTCTTAAACCGGCAAATCAAATCCGCCCATGAACTTGCCGTAATGGCACAGATTCTACGTGATCCGCGCTTTGAAACACTGCGCATATTTTATACGCGCAAAAACCGCATTATTCACCACACGGCCATCAGTTCCCGATTACCGGGATCGGTGTATCTGGAAAAGATCAACGGCACCGACAATCATCTGGGTGACTGGGTGATCAATACCCGATTTAAAGTGCAGGCCGATGGTTACTGGTTACTGCATAATCACCCGTCCGGCAGGGCCGCCGCGTCCCGGCTGGATGAACGATTTACTGCACAACTGGCATCTCTCGTACCGGGATTTAAAGGCCATGTCATTATCAACACCAGCCAGTACAGCGTTATCAACCGGAAACTTGAAGTCAGTTTCGTCGACTGGATGGGCGGTCAGGCCGGTGGTTATCAAAACGATGCTTACAAGCAACATGATTATCTGCTGGAAAACATTGCCATGCCGGATGATCTGGCAAGAATCGGTATGGCGTTGAAACACAAAGACCGATACTTCAACCTGATTGGCACCAATGCCACCGGCGCAGTACAGTCGATCAGCGAATTGCCGGTATCAGTTTTGAAACGATCATCAAAGATATTATTGGCAAGGCTGCAAAAATTTACACGCAATGCTGGCGTGAGTTCGATGTTCGCCATCACGCCTGACAAACACTTAAATCACCCGGTATTATTGAAAGCTTGTGAAACAGGAATTTTACGCGATGTTATTGGTGTCGACACCAATAATAACAACGATTACCGTTCTCTCAGAACAGAAAGTGTCATTGCAACCGATTCGAGTCGTGAAATCAGTGCAATGTACAGAAAATCCAGGGCGTTGATTACAGAAGATAACAGTCTGAATGACCTCAAAACCAAAACAACTAAAACAAACATGACTATACAAAGAAGTCGCCGGGGATGTGGCCGGTAAAAAAGTATCGGTTATTGGCATGGTGCATAATAGCAACGAATTTCTCTGATTGCATACAAAATGTAATGTCACCGTTTTTATACAGGTGTCATGGTTTTGTGGGATGGTCTGAGTTATCGTAAAACTGTAGCGTCAACTCCACAAGTTGTGTGTCAATGCCCTATGCATTGACAGGTACTTTTTGTTCCTTCTTTAATTTTATCTTTAGGCGAAGAATTTAAAAAACCAGGCAACTATTTCATTTGGTTGCGGATATCAGGCAATTCGCCGATAAGCTGCTTAAATTTTTCAAGTGTGAGATTGCCATATCCTTTTTCTGATTTTTTCATTACATTTTTTTCTTTCAACTCTGTGAATTGTTCGGAATCCTACTATACCAAACGGCAAAAACTTGCAATACTCTAAGCGAACAAGAAAGTTCTTAAAAACATCTTAAATAATTGCAGAAAAAGAGATTCGATTTTTATGGAAAACAGGAAACCTTTCGAAGAAAGCACTTTTGAAAAAATTATGAGTCGACGTATAAATATAGTGCGCATATCTACAGCAACGCTTTTGTTGACGATAGCATGGATTCTTTCTAAAACACCAGTTGGCTCGAAAATTTTAAATATCTTAGGAGTATTCTTTCTTTCATTTGATCGAGGCCAAAGATTCGAAGCAGGAGTCGTTGATTTCCTAGGTGATGTTGGTTTAGGAAACTTTCCTATGTGGGCTCAGGAATTTATTGTTTGGGCTATGGTATTTGTATTGTTTTATGTCATTAGTGGAAGAATCTCTCGCTCAATCTCTAATAATTTTCTAGCTGCATTTCGTGATGACTTGTTTGAACGTATTGGTATCCCGATGAGCACTGTATTTCCAAACAAAAAAGCAATGCCGTTTCATGCGCCTCAAGGCTCAAATACAGCACAAATATATGACTCGATTTTAAAGTTTGCTTTTGAAGGAGCAAATGATCCCATAAAGCAGAGAGGTCTTTTTAGGAGAAAATCTGCCGAAATTTCATTTACTTGGACACTTCTTACTGGACAGCCTGGTGTTGGAAAAAGCCGGGTTGCAAACGAAGCTGCCCGCGATCTTGCGCAACGAGATTTGTTTGGTGGAAGCAAACCCAAAAAAGGCACTTGGAGTCAGATAAAAACTTGGTGGCGAGAAGAATCCCCCTTTAACACAAGAAAATTAGATGACGATCCTTGGGACGCTGTAAAATTTACCCCAACGGAAGAAAAGATTAATATCCTCGCCAGTTGGTATCCAAGAAAACCCATTTTTATTATCATTGATGATCCCTCGCCAGGTCAGGCTATTGAAGCTTTAAAAACAATTGCTGCACGGAAAAGAATCTTTGCGGCGCCTATACGAGTTTTAATACTTAGTCAAGTAGTTCCTGCAGAATTAACAACTCGACTTGAGAATAATATTACTTCAGATGATGTTTCAAAAGCATTTTGGGGTCAAATACTCAATTTAAACTTGCCTGCAAATCTTGATATGGCAGAGGAATCTGAGCTACGGTTATATATGAAAGGTTTAATGGAAGTTGGAGTTACAGAAAAAGACCTTAATTCTGAAGCAGGCCTTCGACATTTAGCCAGAGCTACTGAAGGAAATCCCTTACTTGTGGAACTAGCTGTAGAAGAAGTAAAAAATGGAACACCAGCTAAAGCATTAACGTTTGATAAAATTATTAATAAAAATGCGGAAAAACTTTTAAAAGAATTAGAACAACACTTTTCCACTGAAGAAATTAATGCACTAGCAATAGCAAATATCGCAGAAATGGCCCCATGGGAAACCTGGACGCAGAATCTTTCAAACTTAAATGGATTTAAAGTACCAAAAATAAAAAAAGTAGTAGATGCCTTCCCATACAGTGAGCGTTCTGAAAAACTACGATCCTACAGTGATGGTATAAACAATAAAAACAGCTTCGAAGTAAATATAGAAAAGAATTATGATCACTCACCATTGGTGCCTATTATCGAACCAAAAATAATTGGCGACAGGTTTCTTGATCTATGTATAAAGGGATCGGGAAATTTTGTAGAAAAGAAGACCGCACATGAGTTTATTCACATAGCAAAAAAAATTAATCCCAGAGGTGTAATAAAAAATGCATTTCGCCGCGCTAGAGGTGAACCAAGCATAATTGGCCTTGCCTTGGTAGAAGACCTTGATCTTGATTCTTTTACCCAAATTGAGGAGATGATTACATATGGATTAAGTTATTCCTTGCGCTACAACGCTTCTTGTCAGCTGTTAACAAAATTGTTCGACCAAATGAATCCCAATCAACTGGATCGCACACTTGAAAGTATTACCTTTGCCCTATGCGCACCTGATACAAGGCCTATACCCGCGCTTGAAGTTATAACAACTATTTTATGGAAGCTTTCAAAATTCGATAAATCAAATAACATTGACGCAAATCGTATCTTTGAGATGCTATACAAATTCTCTGAACAGATACCAACATACGATGTGTATAATTTTGATCTTGATTTACCAGCAAATAATTTTGGTGCTGCACTAAAAGCATATTTTGATGCAATTGAGACTAACTGGAACGACATTGATTTCCTTACTTCATTTTCAAAACTGGGGTCATTGATAATTAACCAACTGAGTTTAAGCTCCCCCGTTTTCTTTGCTCATTTTGAATCCGATGTGCCAGTAGAGTTTAATGATATTTCAATAGAAAACTCTCATGTTCTATTGAGCATTCACAATTCGTTTGCAATAAGCAAAATCTTAAAAAAGAAGACAGATCCATCTTTTAAAGTTTGGACGTTAGATAGGGCAAAAGTTATTGAAAATAAATTCCTTAATCCTAATGCACCACCGAATCTTGTTGCAGAAATTGCCCGAGCATGGATCCCAGTAGTTTATACTGATGTGAATCAATCAGTCTCAATAATTGAGAAACTACAACGGCTAGTTGAGGAATATCCTTCAAATCAATACTTAATAGAAAATGTAACCTATGTAATCGAAGCTCGGGTTTCCAGTCTCATAGGATTTTTAGGTGATTTAGAGCCAGAAACTTTCCAAACTCATTTCACTAGAGATTTTGACTATCTTTTAGAGTTATTTCCGAACAACAACATAATTGTAGGAAGTAAATTAAGAGCTTTTATAAATTATACGAAGGAAATAGGGAGTAGGTATATTCCCTCAAGAAGAAGAAAAGCTGTCCTGCAATTTGTGACAGAAGAAATAAAAAACTTTTGTCGTGTATCGGCTGATAATGAACTAAAGATTTTGCTTCACCAGCTGACCCTATACTCAAATATTTTGAATATACACAACTATGATGAAAGTGCGATAGATGATTTACCAGAAGATATTTTAAAACTTATCAAAACTATAGAATCCCTATCTGCACCTCACGCCGATAGCTGGGCAATTCAGTATGTGCGTGGACTTGGTTGGACTAATCTCGCAGCAATTGCGGGTAATATAAATAAAATTGATATTGCTGAAAATGCATTAAAAAAAATATCTGGTATTACACGACGTTGGGGGGTAGATGTAGGCATGCAAATACTTCACATCGGAACATTGAGCAATGTAATCAGTTCGTATAGTCAAATGCATGATGAACAAACCCGGAAGTACACTGACGAACTTGTAACGAAAGCTGAAGAACTTGCTAATTTACATAGCACTAACATCAATATTATTTGTGCGCTGGGAGCTTGCTGGTCACATATATCAAAAGTACATGGCGATGCGCCTAACTGCGTCGGTGCACCACGCGTTCTAGAATCTGCTAAGCGCATTGATGAACTCCTGGTTTTACAAAAAAATGACATAGAACTACAGATAAGTTGCATTAATGCTTGGAGAAATGTAGCTATATCCCATTCTAATTGTCCTATGGGTGAAGGAGCTGATATAGTGCAGATGGCAGCTAAGCACTTAATTTCACTTAATATACATCCTTTAAACATAGATTTTCATCATGTTAGCTGTGTTAATGCATGGGAAAGAGCTGTCTATTCATACATTTTTGTTAAAGATGGAGGTGGCTTGGATCAGGCTGCTCTATGTGCTGATATGGCAAGCCAGATTGCTGATAAAGCAGATGATGTTAATGTTTTGTCAAATATTTCAAAAGCAACAGGATGGGCTTATGCGGCAACTGCTAATGGTTTACTTCCATCAGGATCAGGCGCTATTCACGCTGAAGCTGCAGCTTTAAAAATTTTGAATTTATTGAATGAGCAGCCAACTGAAGATATTGCAGTACAAGGAGCAAAAGCATGTTGCTATGTTTGCGTGTCGTTTTTGCATAAGGCAGAACATTCTAAAGCATTAAAATATATTGAATGTATAGGCAATCTATCTAATAATTTTCCAAATTCTCAAGAAATTGAGTATTGGTATGGAGTGGCGAACCAGAAAGTTACAAATTTATTATCCAATCAGGTCTAATGACTTGCAATTACAAAGCAACAATCTAATTTCAAGGAACTGAACTATTTTATAAAATGTACCTGTCATTTTTTAATGTATTGACGCACAACTATGTGGAGTTAACACTATAGTTTTGCTGATAAAGTGAATAATGCCGCGATGAAGCCTACTGTAAACATGGCAAAGTCTTCGAATTCAAGAATGTCGAGGTTTTTGTAGACATCACGGTGACACATTCTACAGTAAATGTGGATAATATTACTGATCACTGAGTTTTGGAGAAACTTATAGTGTTTTCCAGCCAATCCGCCCATTTAACTGCTTTAACGATCAAATCAGCGCGATACCGTGCATTATATTCTGGCGTTCTTGAATGGTAATTCGCCACCTTTGTCCAGATATCACCTTGATCATTTTTGATATGCTGGCGAATGCGCCAAGCAGCCAAGTCATAGACATAACATCCGGCCTGCGCAACAAGGTCAGCGGTAATGCCGTATTTGGATAAATCTAGAAGGTACGTCGTATTAAATTGCATCGCGCCAATATCATGCGTGCCGTTACTGTTTTCTACCCATTGACCGGGCTTGCCGCCTTCCTTTTCTGCGATGGCCAACAAAATGTTGGCCGGAATTTCATATTTCACCGCAGCGATAATGGAACATACGATTCGTTCCTGCATGTCTGGCGGTAAATCCATCATAAGCGGATATGTATGTTTCTGGCAATGATCATTGGTGGAGTCATTTATCTTCCAACGGCTTGGGCCGAAGTGGAAGCAGCCGTACTCGGGTACGGTTTGTGTCAATGGTTAGTAAGGCACCATCTGCCAAATCCGTAGACATTTGCTGTAACGCACCGATTACTTGTTTGCCTATAACGTCAGGGCTGACATCATCTGCGCGGATTTGCACTACACTGGGTTTATCACCATGCGTGGCAGCCAGGATGGCGCTGAAATCGAGATCGTGTGTCAGAACAATATAGTCATTCGTTTTGGCGTAAGCCATGATTTCACTGTCCGGCGCATTGTATGCGCCAATTGAAGCCCAGTGCGCTGCTTCAATGCCAGCGTTAACCAGCACCTCAACCCAGCGTGGCGACAAATTCATGTCGATGAGCAGTTTCATTGGGAAGCCAGTATGACTTCACGTTCCTCCGAACGCCATGCCGCATACCGCAGTGCCTGCATAATGTCTTCACGTTCAATATAGGGATAGTCGGTTAGTATTTCATCGACACTGCGGCCCGCGCCAATTTGTCCCACGATCATACCGACTGTAACACGCATTCCCCGGATACATGCCTTACCACCCATGGTGCCGGGTTGCTGGGTGATGCGATCAAGTTGTTCCATATGCTTATCCTTTCAATGGCAGACTATTAATTACTGTTTGTATACAACAATTTCACGTATGCCCATTAAATCAATTAAATAGTTTTTTTTCAAGCAACTGTTAAAACCCCAATTGTCTGCCGTATTTGCTGTTAATAATATCCGGCCAGCCGCCTGCCGATGTGCATTTACCCAGAAACTTGCCGCGTGCCTTGAAAGTCTTGTTCAGACTGATGCCGCCATGACTGTTAAACAGAATGATATCAAAGTAATCCTGAACAAATCCCTTGCATTCGGAAACAACCCCCACACCTTGCAGCATTCCTACCATGCAGAGCACAGTACTGCAGGAGTCTTTTGCCTGAGCCGGCGCGCTTAAAAACAGCATTACTATAAAGCTTATGAAATACTTTTTCATTTATTTGCCTCCTTTGGAAATGTAATTGCCGCTATTCTCGGCATTTTGTCCTGCCTTAACCGCATTCATCAACGGTTCTATGCCTTTGACTGGACTGTTTTTGCGTAATGCGGATAAGCCATAAGCAGTTATCGCTGCAGTCGTTCCTGCTGCCGCAACCAAACCACCGGCGCTGTAACTGCCGATTCCGGCAGTTGAACCGATACTGCTGCCGATAACAATTCCAGAAATCAATGGTGGCAACCTGGAAATCAGCACCCACAAAGCTATGGTAAAGATCAGCATCACTGCCAACTCTTCATAATTCAGAATGTTCTTGCCCATTTTGGTATAAAAACTGGATAACAGATCACTGCCAATGCCTACAATAAGCAGCATTACAAACAGTTGCAGACCAACGCCGAGAACTGTTTTAAAGTAGTTAATGGCAATATCCGTTGTCCATCTAGCGCCGCCAAAACCCAATAGAAAGATTCCAGCGTATAGCAACACCCAGGATGCGATTAAAAGGAGCAACATGTTTACCGCAATTACAGCCAAAATAACGAGAATGGCCAATGACAGAATCAGACCGATGAGGCTATCTATCGGATCAAGAATACTCATATTGTTTGTAGCCTGATGCCAGATCAAAACGCCGGTATCTACAATGCTGGCATGACTGGCGCCGCTTGGGAGTCCAGCTGCGGTTCCTCCCAATTGCTGCATAGAGTCAATAATTGTTCCGGCGATATTTTGTCCGGAAACAGCATTTGTGAGCAGCCAGAAGAAAAATCCTGTAAAAATGATGAAACGTGTAAATTCAGCAAAAAACTCACCAATATCGGCCCTGCGCAACAACATCATGCCGAATGTCCACACCATGGAAATCAATACCAGCGTCCAGAACAAACGTTCGGCAGCAGTTTGAATAACACTTTGCCAGGATTTAACTTTTCCCTGGAATTTGGAGACAACTTGATCAAGAACGCTTTGATTTGTTCCGGGATCAACATAGGATAATTCTGCATAAGCATTAGTAGTTAACAATCCAAGAAGGACTAGAACTAAAAGGGCTGAATGTATTTTCTGCATAGCATTACCCCCATGGGTCTCATGACACGATGTTATTCAGTTGACTCATCCGCTGGTTGTTGAGATATGGGCGTATCAAACCAACCCTTTCTCTCCGGCATTTCACTCAATTCTTTTTTTGGTTCTTTCAATTCAAGCTTGCCGTCAGTAGGTTCGCAGCCTGTTAGAAGCAGAAATAAAATCGTGACTATGGTTATTGGAAATATGCTGAATGGTTTCATCGTTATTTATCCTTTCATTAATTATTCAAAAAGCATCTCTGACCGACCAGTTTCTCCCGGTCGGTAAGGTTTGCGGGCTCAATCGTTTTGTGGCTGCCTCACGTGCAGCCTGCCACATGGCCTCCTGATCGGCTTTGGCCTGATTTTGGGCATTGATGGCATTGTGTTGTGCGATAAGCAGATGACGGACTTGCAATAGCTGGTTTGCCTGGTGCGCGGCCAGCTGGTTGGCATATTGCAATGCCTCCATTTGTCCTTGTGCCGTTTGGGTGCGCTGTTGCAGGATTTGCAATTGCGCGGCATCGAGCGGAATCTGTTGCGAGTGATGATCGAGACCGCGCAGTACAGCATCATTGGCATTCTTTTGCGCATCGGTACTGGCATCCTGTCCCTGCTTTAAAATGCTCCACGCCGATTCGGTGCAATTGCCGTCGAGATTGAAACAGGGTGAACTGCGGTAGTAATTTACATTACGAAATCGTTGCAGGTAACCATCCAATCCACCATAGCGCTGACCGAAATAGCGGATGGTATCGGTCATGTGCATGAGCTTGTTCATCGTATATTGCGCCTGCGCCCAGATATACGCCGGTGGCGCCAGGGTATTGCGAATCATGTTTTCGTATTGCTGCAGTTGTGTCTGATACTGTTGTATTTGCTTTAAGGTTTGCGACACATTTTCTATCGCGGCAACCGTAGTTTGCTGGATATTGGCCGCATCGATAACGGGAATGCCGCCAGCATTGGCGTTTGTGTTAAACATAGCAAAGAGAGTTACAATGATTCCTGCAAATTTTTTACAACGAGTGAAATGGTTGGATTGGCTTCTACTGTTTTTCATTAGTGGTTACTCCTTGCATAGTCAAATGATTGGTAAGGCTTGTTGAACACCATGTCCTTGGTTACGATGATGTTGAACCGGTATCCCGGCCTGATTTCTAGCGTCGGTGAGATATTCATGTTTTTGCGGATCAGATTAGCAGTAACCAATCCCAATTGTTGGCCGAGCGACTGACTCATGATACTGCCCGCATTTTGCCGCCCGAATGCACCGCCTGCATCGCGTTGACTGTAAGCGGTGCCTGCCACAATAGCCGACATGATCAAGGCTGAGCCGAAGATGCGCAGATAATGATTGTTCACCTGATCCTTGAATCCGGCATAACCGACACCGTCAGCGCCCGGCATGGCGCCGATATCCATCGTCTTGCCATCCGGAAAGATAATACGCTGCCAGGCAACGAGTACTCTGGCTTGACCGTATTCGACTTCACTCGAATATGTACCCACCAAACGTGAGCCTTGCGGAATTAAACGGTGTTTGCCAACGGGTGAATCAAAAATGTTCTGACTCACCTGCGCCATGATTTGTCCAGGCAATTCGGAATTGATTCCTGATATCAGCGTTGCCGGTATCACAAAACCGGTTTGCAGGATATAAGGCGATTGCGGTTTTTTAACGTCACTATCAAGCTTCCAGCGTTCATCACCATCGGCTGAATCAAAACGTGTGTAGTCATTTGCATTGCCAGTTACCGGATCATTCAACAGCATCGGCGCTGTATCGTCATAATCCTCACTGATACCGGCACCAGCGCCAGTACCCAAGCCACCTTGCCCTTGCCGCAAATGCGCAAGGCGTGCATGATAGGCTGCAGTCGGGTCTTCACTCAGATTTGCATCAATCTGCTGACGTACTCTGGCCATTTCAAGAAGTGCTTCTTCACGTGACGGTGTGCCGCCTGTATTTGTATACTGTGGTGCGGAAGCCGCACTTCTAGGCGCAATCACATTAACGCTGGTTTTGGCTTTGATTGCTTCTTCGAGCTGCTGACGCTTGAGCAGGCGGATATGCTCGAGTTCGGCATCGTGTGTGTCACTGGAATGATCCAGTGGCGGCGGCGTTGGTGGCAAATCCAGATCGGCTGGCCGTTCGATGATGATTCCATCAAGCAGTGAAGTTGTATCCGGTTCTTCGGGTGCTTCAGGCTGTATCCTGGGTTCAATGATTCCACCCAGATAATCCTTGGCAATGAGATTCGCAAAGTTACTGCTCGAATCAACGTCATGATCATGTTCATGCCCGAACAAGCTATTACGGTCTGCTGCACGGTTCATTGCCACAATGCCCATGAGCAGCATAAAAATCAACATGATAGCGCCAAAGATATACAGCGGCAGATTATTAACACGGCGCACACCAACGGCTTTGGCGACAGTGTCGGGCGATGTATCCGGCGATAGCAGCTTATCTGTTGCCATCCTCAATCCTCCAGTTGTCTGCTTACCCACAAGCCTGCCGGTTGAATCTGTCCGGACTGGGCAACAAATGCGCGTGTCAGCTGCTGATCTTCGATCAGGATGCTGACGTGATACAAGTCATCGGATTGGTCGATGATATAGCGCAATGCCAGACCTGATTCGGTTTTGGCTTCGGTTTGTACAATTTGTTGTGTATGTACATCCGCCTTATCAACCTGGTCAGGGCGTACAGCCGCTAATAACGGATTGTCCGGTTTTATCGTTTCCTGGACGGCATATCCATGCATGCGTAAACTGTCGATCAAAGCCTGACCGAAAGGATCACTTGCAGGATGCTGTATATCGAATTGTGTGCTGGCAGCCGCATAAAGCAGTCCTATCTGATTTGCAACATCATCAGCCATCACTTCACTGTACTGACTGAACGCCGGTGACGGATTCTGGATAAAACTGCCGTATGGTTGGGTTATTGCACAACCACCCAGCGATAGCAAAAAAACTGTACAGATCAGAACAGGTTTGATGACGAAACATTTATTGGGTTTAATTTCATGCAATCGTGGCAACATGATCAATTCCCCCGAGTAATTGTGATACGGTTTTGATTGCCGCCGACACCGGCAACCAGAATTGCCTTGTCAAATACCGCATCGACGATATAGCGATCCCCTTGCAGCCGGTAGTTGACCATGACCGCGTCGTCTTTTTTGAACAAACCACCTTCACGGTTTAACAGCAATAACGTCGGCGCTTCAGTCTGCGCCATGACTTTGGGCATCTGGATGATGGTTTTCTGACCGTCGTTATACACACGTACCGGTTTCCAGACGGCATTGCCGGATACCGAGTACGCGAAATCAAGATTGCCGAGATATTCACCGGTTTCAGGAATGGTGCGTGTTTTTTTGTATTTCACTGCACGATGCTCATTGGCTTTTATTGCCTCCCATTTGGCGAGCGTATCTTCAGGATAAATAAAGCCGACACGCGGCATGAATTCGCGCCGGTGAGAACGTAACCGTATATGGTAGGTTCTGCGGTTGGTGGTCACCACAAGTGACGTTTCCAATCCCACATCCATAGGTTTGACGATCAGATGCTGCACTTCGTTGGCGCCTTGACCGGTAATGGCGGGTTCGATGAGCCAGCGTGCCTGATCACCCAGGTGGATGGAGTTGACCTGTTCACCCGGTTGTAATTCAATATCGCACACTTGCAGCACCGCACAGACGATGCTCGGTTGTTGTGCACCGAACAGGAAACGGATCGAACCGTCAGAGCCGGTAACCGGTTTAATGCCCCTTGCACTGTTTGCCTGCCACTTCTTGGCAATGGCAATAGCTTCACGTTCCTGCTGGGTTAGTTGCGGATTCTTACCGCTGAAATACGCTTCAGTTAGGTTGCTGGCGGAAACAGAAGCTACACTTGTAATGAGTAAAAAAATGGTGGCTAAAGTGATTATGCGTTTCATGATAGAACCTCATTACGATTGCCGTGACCAGGAGAAGTCCTGGATGTAAATGCCCAGCGGATTGTTGCGGATTTGTTTTTCGGTGGTACTTTGTGTTGGTGGCCGGTGATAGACTCTTAAAAGTGCCCGCATTTTAAACGGTGCTTCCAGTTGATGGCCCTGCCGGTCATAGACTTTTTCCAGCCAATCAACCTGCCAGGTTTCAGGAGACTGTGGAATCACGGAAATGATTTCAACACTGACCGTCTGTGTTTCAGCTCGTTTGAACGGACTACTGGTATCTGTGCCGTTAAGCCATTCATTTGCCTTGGCGGTTGCCGGGTCGTTGGTTTTGAGCATGGCGTATGCTCTGAAGATGGCTTTGCGCTGTAATGCGATATCCGGCGTGACCATTCTGACATCGTTAATAAACGATGCAAGTGAAGCATGCACCACCCGCTGATCGGCAACCGCTGCCACATCGGCACGCGATACGGCTATTGCTTCACCGAGCTTGTTGACCTGCACCACATACGGAATAAACTTCGATTGGCTACCGATATAAATCATGCCGCCAACACCGGCCAGAGCAATCATCAAACACAGAATGGCCAGCATCTGCCACATATTGCGTGAGGATTGGACAGAACGCATATGATCGTTCCAGGTGCGCCGGGCGGACAGATACGGATTCTCGGATTCACCGGTACGGCGTCCGCCTTCAATGAAGGTTTGAGAATCAATCTCATCATCGGTGCGGATATCAGTTTTACCTGAAAGACTGAATTTACGCTTTTTGATTTTTGAAGTTAAATCACTGATGGTACTCATGTAGCCACTCCATAATCCGATAGTTTGAGTCCTTTCATTGCCAGCCACTGATTCACCCAGCCATCACCGTATTTGGCACACAGGTTTTTGATGGTGGCAATTGATTCCTTGTCGGTCGAACCGACAAATGCGAGTGCCAGCGGGCCAAGGGCTAGTTCATACAATCGTTTGCCGTTTTCCGATACGGTGTAGTAATGCTGTTTGGGCACGGCGGTTGCCAGGATTTCAATCTGGCGCGCGTTCAGTCCCATGCGCCGGTACAGTGCGGCAGCTTCTTCATCGCGTGCGAATACGTTGGGTAAAAAGATTTTGGTGGCGGTCGATTCAACAATGACATCGAGTATGCCGCTATTGGCGGCATCCGATAAACTTTGTGTTGCCATCAATACCAGACAATTGTTCTTGCGCATGACTTTTAGCCATTCACGAATCTTGGCACGAAATACCGGGTGACCCAGCATGAGCCAGGCTTCATCGAGCAGAATGGCGGCAGGCTGACCGTGCAAGCTTCGCTCAATACGGCGAAACAGATACAGCAGTGTGGGTAGTGCATACTTCTCACCGAGATTCATGAGTTCTTCGATCTCGAAGGTGGTGAAGCTCGATAAATGCAGCCCGTCTTCCTCGGCATCGAGCAGGTGACCCATCATGCCGTCAATGGTGTATTGCTTAAGCGCTTCGCGTATGGCTTCATCCTGGATCGTCACCATAAAGTCGGACAATGTGTGCGAGCCGCTCTGATGCATGTTGGTAATTGCCAGACTGATTTCGTTACGCTGTTGCGGTGAGACGGTAATACCGTTTAATTCCACCATGGTGCAAATCCATTCGAGCGCCCAGGCGCGATCTCCCTTGGATTCGAGAAACTGCAGCGGACAGAATGCCAGTGATTCGTCGTCACCAGCAACGGTAAAATGCTGCCCACCAACGGCTTTGGTCAACGGATACATCGACAGTCCCTTGTCAAAGCAGTAAACCGACATGCCTTTGTAGCGGCGAAGCTGTGCTGCAATGAGTGCCAGGTGCGTAGACTTGCCTGCACCGGTCGGGCCGAACATGAACGTGTGACCGAGATCGCGTACATGCAGGTTTAATCGGAATGGCGTTGCACCCTGTGTGACGCAATGCATGAGTGGTGGCGAATTCGGTGGATACATCGGGCACGGCGCCTGTGATTTGCCTGTCCAGATGGTATTGACCGGCAACAGGTCGGCGAGATTCATGGTGTTGATCAATGGGCGGCGTACATTTTCAACGCCATGTCCCGGCAGACTGCCCAAATACGCTTCCATGGTATTGATGGTTTCAATCCGTGCGGCAAAGCCCAAGTGATTGATGGCTTTTTCCACTTTGCGTGCCGCATCTTCCAAAGCGGCACGGTCTTCCATTATCAAAACCACAACGCTGGTATAGTAGCCTTGAGCAACAAATCCGCTGTTGGTTTCCGCTATCGCGGATTGGGCGTCTTCAGTCATGTTGAGTGCATCTTCATCCACATGGCTGCTTTGCAGGTTGAACACCTGATCGAAGAAACCGCGTATCTTTTGTTTCCATTTCTTGCGGTATTGATCCAGATGCGCCACGGCCTCATGCGTATCCATGAAGATATAACGTGATGACCAGCGGTAAACACCGGGCAGTTCAGAGAGGATATTAAGCATGCCGGGGGTTGATTCCAGCGGAAAGCCTTCAATCGATACCGTCTGAATAAAATTGCGTCCGACTTTGGGCACAACACCGCCCCACATTTCCTGGCCGCCCAGAATGGTGTCGAGATACATTGGATTGGAAGGCAAAACCATCGGCTGATTGTTACCGGTAATGCACAGTTGCAACCACGACAGGAAATCATCAAGTTTAATAGTGGTGCCGTCTTCGTTGACTTGGATCTTGCTTTTTAAGCGCGTCAATTCAAACGTGGATGACAACCGCGATTCAAAATTGGCGCATTCGCGCTCGAAATACTGCAACAGACTATTGGTGCGTGCTTTCTGATTTAAATGCTCTGTATCATCATCGAACATGAGTTCGACAAACTTGCGCTGTGCGAGCATCGGTGGCAGGAATGTCAACGTGACGACAAAGCAGTTTTCATACAACTCACCGATACGCTCAAACAGTTCACGTCGTTCCTGATCGATGGCTGCCGTTACCGGATCGGGATAATTCGATAGTCCTTTGTCTGAATAACCCTGAGCGGGTTTGCGTATTGCGTCCACATGGATCATCCAGCCGTTACCCAACCGTGATAACGCCTGATTGATATGTAATGACACCTGTTCACGCTCGACATCCGTACTGCTCGCAGTATCGGCGCCACAGAATTGCCAAGCTGCCATCAATGCACCGTTCTTGCCAACGATGATGCCGTCTTCGACTACGGCGGCATACACCAGCAGATCGGCAAAGCCGGTATCTTTGGATCGGTACCGGTCGAGCTTGAATGCTTGCTCCGTTTCACGGATGCGCATGAACAGCATGAGCAGCAGTAACGCACCCAGAACAGCAATGAGGATTGTTATCGCGGTAATCATTGGAACTGCTTTTCCATATGCGGCGGGTTGATGGTAAACGGTGTGCTTCTGGCCGGATAATATTTTTTGTAGCGCAACTGGCGCAGATACACATGACGCAATTGCGGATCGTGCTTGGCCATCAGGCGAAGCGCAAACAACGCGAAAATCCAAAGTGCTACGCCAAACAGCGTGGTTTTGATTTCCATTGCTGCAAAAATGGAAGTGGCTGCAATCAGGATCGAGAACATCACCAGTTCCCGGTCACCGCCCATAAAGAGATTCGGGCGGTTGCCCGATTGTCTGATCGGTATGGTTCGTAACGCCATAACAGACCTCCTGTAAAACGAGAAAGTTATGATTACTGCATTTGCTGTAATTACAGCGTGGGTACTGCCAAAGTTTTTATTGCTGTGTTTCTTGTACTGTTTCCGGTTCCTGAGAAGCGCCCATTTCTGAGATATCCATGGACGAAGAACCCGGAATCACTGCACCCTGGAACAGATTGGTCATGATATTATTAGCGCCTACCAGTAACGCCATCACCAGCACGATAAAAATCAGCGTGCGGAAAAACGCGTTTAATTCGCCGCCAAAGATTAAAATGCCACCGGCAACGACAATGCCGACGATGGACAAGGTAAAGGCAACCGGGCCGGTCACGGAATTGCGCAGATTCACGAGCCACGATTCATACGGAAGCGCGCCACCGGCGCCAACCGCTGCCAGGGTGTTGTTTGCAAACAGGAACAAAGCCAGAAACATGAACATCAATAGTGTGGGATACAAAAGGATGTTGTGTTTAAAATGATTTGGTTTCATAACTTGCTCCTTTAAACAATATTACATTCGCCGAGTCTGGTAATTGCCGCGTTTGAATCCGTAGACTTCGAGTATTTCGTGCACCTGCCTGCCATGCTTTGTGCGTGCGATATGGATTACCACATCCACCGCTTCAGCGATGAGCGGTTTTATTTCAACCGGTGCATGGTTGTTTCTTGAAATCAGTGATTCGAGCCTTGTTAGTCCCGACAAAGCATCATTCGCATGCAAGGTGGCAGCGCCACCTTCATGACCAGTGTTCCATGCATCGAGCAAATCAAGCGCTTCCGGCCCTCTGACTTCACCAACGAGTATGCGATCAGGACGCATACGCAAGGTGGTTTTGAGTAACTGAGTCATGTCGACATCAAGCGTGGTGTGATACTGTACAAAATTCTGCGCGGCGCATTGAATCTCGCCGGTATCTTCGAGAATAAAAATGCGTTCATCCGGATCGTTGAGTACCATCTCAAAGATAATTGCGTTGATTAGTGTTGTCTTGCCTGAACCGGTACCACCAATCACCAGGATATTGCGGTGATCGTGTACGATTTTTTTGATGACATTGCAGTGCTTAGGTGACAGCACACCATTTTCGACATATTGATCAAGCGTAAAAATAGCAACCGCTTTTTTACGGATGGCGAAGGTTGGAGAAGTAACGACCGGTGGCAGTTGCCCGGCAAAGCGGGAATTGTCGAGTGGAAATTCGCCTTCGATGATTGGGTTGAATCGGGTGACTTCCTTACCGTGATATCCGGCAACGGTTTTGATGACCGCTTCGGCTTGGGCCGCCTGAAGGTTGCCGATGCAGGTAATCTTTTGACCGAGCTTCTCCTGCCAGATACGCCCGTCGGCATTGACCATGATTTCTACCGTATCCGGGTCTTGCAGGGCAGATACAATATCGCGGGCATCGCGCTCAAGCTTGCGTTTGGCGCGTTCCTTGACCGACATCGCTGACGTAGATGCAGCTTGAGAATCGGGTAACGGTGATACTGATGTGTTTTGCATTGTCATATTCACACCAAATGGTACAGATTGAATATAACAATATAACGAAACTAAATTTTGCGCAATACTTTTTTAATATTTTTTGTTATTTACTAATTTTTAGTTTCGCTCTTCGTTTTTCTATTCTGGTTATTGCTTTGACTTTGTTTTGGCCTTTTTGGCCTCTTTGGTTAGAAACGCGCGGTTCTTTTTATCCCACTGATCAACCTGATACGCCTCATATTCACTTAATACTCCACCTTTCCAGACAAAGCCTTTGGGTAGTTTGCCGGGTTTTCGTTTGGCGAGCACTTCAAGATCGGCAAGTTCCATATCGGAACTATCGAGCAGCATCGGCAGCGGTGTTTCCAGTGCTTCGGCGATAGCCTCGATGATTCTAAGTGATGGGTTGGCTTTGTCATTGGTCAAGTCAGTGAAGAAAGCAATCGACACCCCAGCCTTCTTGGCGAGTTCCGACTTGGTCATGCCTTTTTCATCGAGAATACGCAAAATATTTGTGATCAGAATAAAGTTATACATATAATAACCGTGCTTATTTTGTGGTTTAAGCCGCTTAAGTGACATTTATCATTGTTTTACGGCTTTATTGCTGTTATTTTAAACCAGCAAACACCAAAAGCAGAACAATAAAAAAGTAACCAGAAAATAAAGAAAAAAGTTAAGCAGGAATATAGAATTTTTTAAACAATGCTATCAGGGGAGGAAATGGCAATGTTTTACGATATAATTTCGCTATACAAGAAATTCAATCGGTAGCGATTAGCCAATACCTATTCAATTGCACATGATTCCAACGGTACTTACTGCAGCACCAAAGGGATTGAATGTGCATCATAAGCGTTCACAGCACACTAAAATCAGAACTAAGAATAAAAGCGTACATTCTATGGCAGACAAAAAGAGAGGAACCGCTAAAAAAATTGCAACACCAGCAGTTCCTTCAAAACCAGCAACACCAACAGGAGCAACCGAAATCGATATTGACCTGATTATTGAAGACATTCATCAACCGAGAAAGGAGTTTAATCAGGGTACACTGCGCGAATTGACGGAAACCGTAAAATTACGCGGCGTGAAATCACCGATATCGGTGCGTCCCAATCCGGATAAACCGGGAACCTATATCATCAATCACGGTGCCAGGCGCTATCGCGCCTGTATTAATGCGGGATTAAAAACAATCCCGGCATTTATCGATACCGATTACAGCGAAGCCGATCAGGTAATAGAGAATCTGCAGCGCGATAATCTGACATCGAGAGAAATTGCCGATTTTATCGGACGGCAACTTGCTGCCGGGAAAACCAAGTCCGATATTGCCAGACAACTTGGCAAAACCAATCCGTATATCACCACCCATGCTGCATTGCTTGATCTGCCCGATTTAATCGATGAAATCTACCGTTCAGGACGCTGTGCCGACGTGACCGCAATTTATGATTTGACCCGGCTTTATAAAGCCAACAAAGAAGAAGTTATCAACTGGCTCAACTTGAGTGCACCGGAAGAAATATCACGGCTGGATGTAAAACATTTTAATAAGTTCCTGGAACTGAAGAAGCAACAAGGCGCGATTGATTCGGATGAGCAGTCACAACAGGTTGATGATAAATCCAGCGCCGCAACGGATCAGCATGCAAAAAAGCAAGATGCCCCTGTTTCACTGCTTGACTCGATTTATCACCTGATCAAAAAAGACAATCGCAAACCGCAAGATTTAATGCGTGAATTATCCAGGGATGATAAAAAACTGCTGACAACCAAGGTCAAGGATTATTTCGAGGAAGGTAGAAACTGCCCAAACATGATTCAATACACCATCAACGCTTTGCAGGATGGACGCTTCTCAGCAAAAGGCAGCGGCGCATTGCAATTGATCGCCTTTTTATATGGCGCAGAAAGATCGGCAAGTTTTGATCTGTTCAAAATCCTTGATGAACTCGCCAATCAGGAAACGGGTTAATAACTGATTCATGTACTCAAAGCCCAAAAATCAATCAAAAAACAGAAAACAAAAAAGATGACAACACAGAAACTTCGCATGATTGTAATGAACGGCCAAAAAATCATTCAGGCACTGGTTAATAATGAATGGGAGACGACCGGTACTATCAAGAAAGTGGAAGAAGGCATCAAACCCGGCATTTACAATATCTATCTGGCCAAAACGCCAGAAGATAAAAAACAGTATGAAGGCAGGATTCTATACATCGATAAGGAAAACGAAGTTTTTTATCAGCAAAGCGGGAAAGATTTTATTGTGCACCAATTAAATGCAATTAATGGCAAACCTGTTGCTGGGAAGGATGTGATTATTGAGTATGATGGGGAGAAAGCGGATTTAAGTCAGGCTGATGCTTTAAAGAAGAAAAAAGTTTTGAAAATTTGATTGAATGTTTTTTAGCATTAAATAACAATGTTCATACTGAAAAAAAAGTATGTTTTAATAAAATGAAAGTGCATCGTGATTGAGCGTTACGGTCACGAGTATTAATTAAGTATGACTGGAGTAAAGGTTGGGAGATATTGTGAAAAGGGGGCACAATTATGGCATCAGCGAAGTTACTTAGGCAGTTAATTAAAACCGGATCGGAAAGAAACCACGAAGCATTTAAGCGTATTTCCGAGCAACTGATCCGAGAAGAGCGTGCCAAAAACCATCATTTGTTAGCAAATGATCTTGAAAAGATTCTTTATGGCCGCTCAAGGTCAGCTATGCCATTGCATTCTGAATTAAGCGAGCGCTTGCCGAAAGACAAAGAGCGAAATTTACCGCTGTTGCAGATTAAAGAGCCTGTAAGGCGTTTGGAAGACGTTGTATTGTCGGATGAAAATGCCTCTCTTTTAGAAGAATTGCTGCAAGAACATCATCGTTCCGAAATACTGAAAAGCTACGGTCTTTATCCAATAGACAAGTTGCTTTTTTGCGGTCCTCCAGGATGTGGAAAAACTTTGACTGCCGAAGTTCTGGCCAGTGAACTTGGTTTGCCACTAGCGATAGTGCGGGTTGATAGTGTGATTTCCTCTTTTTTAGGCGAAACGGCCGCTAATCTTCGGCAAGTCTTCGATTTTATCTCTACTGTACCGATGGTGGTTTTGTTTGATGAATTTGATTCATTAGCCAAGGAACGTGCCGATGAAGCTGAACATGGGGAATTAAAGCGTGTGGTGAATGCTTTCCTTCAAATGCTCGACGCTTATGAAGGGAAGAGCATTTTGGTGGCTGCGACAAATCATGAAGCAATTCTCGATTCCGCCGTATGGAGGAGATTTGACGAAGTTCTAGTTTTTGAATCACCGAACCTAGAACAGCTGCGACGCCTACTATCAATAAAGCTGCGCGGCTTGCGTAGGGAATTTAAAATTGAAGATTCTCGCATAGCAGGTCTTTTCAAAGGTATGAGCCATGCCGATGTTGAAAGGGTACTGCGCCGTGCTGCAAAAGATATGGTTCTTTCAGGTAAAGAATTTCTCTCTGAAAGACATTTGCAGACAGCTATTTGCCGGGAGGATACGAGGAGAGCGCGTACCCAAAGGGGTTAATTATTTATGGAAGAAACTTTTCCCCATCTCACTATACAACGGGAAGCACCGATCAATGAAAAACGACCGAGAGGAGGCTTCTCAGGGATAGTGGAACCTGCGGATATTCGTGGTCATTGCAACGGATTACAGCAAAAGCTTGCTAATGCAAAAGAACAGGCAGACAAAGGTGTGGGTGGATTCGATGATCGCAGACTATTCCAATTTGCTGTGCAAAAGGGATTCAACCCGGAAGACATCCGTAAAATCTCACAAGAAATAGAATTTGTTAGTCAAGAGGATGAAGCAATCATCATCGGTTTTGCTAGTGATAGTGCATTATCAGAATTCGAGGCTCGCCTCACAACCATGGCCAGTGGTGGTCATGTAACAAATAAGCAAATTATTTATGCTTTGCAAAGTATTGATGGCTGGAGCGCCAAGGATAGAACAGGGTGGGCTTTGAAAAAACAAGGTTACCCTGAAAAGGATGAGTTTTTGCTGGATATTGAACTTTGGCCACTAGAGGATAACCATCAACAACGTAATAGAGAACAGGCCGCGTTTGAGCGGTGGTTGACTGAGCAAGGTATTGAAAAGAAAGATCAGGTAAAACAACAGGAATTGACGCTCTACCGTGTTCTTTGCAACTTAAATCAGGCCAACCTACTTCTTCAACACCGTGATATTCGCTCTGTTGATCTGCCACCTAGCTTTGGTTTGGAGCGCTCTATTATCATTCAGGATATCCAGAATTTTCCAAACATTTCTGATCCAAGTGACCATGCGCCTGGCATTGTGGTTTTAGATAGCGGCCTGGCAACCGGCCACCCATTGTTGGGAGCTGCTGTAGGTGATGCACAGAGCTTCCTGCCCGGCGAAGATTCCAATGATGAAAATGGTCACGGAACTCATGTCGCCGGTATTGCTTTATATGGAGATTTTGAGCACAGTTTGCGATCTGGAAAATTCGTTCCAACATTACGTTTGTTTAGTGGCAGAATCCTGGATAAGGATAATGAGAACACTACCGGCTTTGTCGAAAAACAGATTGAGGAATCAGTGCGCTATTTTGCCAAAGAATACAACTGCCGGGTCTTCAATCTATCATTTGGTGATTCGAACAAGCCCTATCTTGAGGGTCATCTGAAAGGACTTTCCTTGACACTGGATATCTTGTCAAGAAAGCTTGGAGTTCTATTTGTGGTGTCGACTGGTAACCATCGGGTCGGGGAACACTCTCCTGACGGATTAGAGTGGCGCGACAACTATCCCAATTATTTGTTAGACGAGTCATGGCGAATCATAGAACCAGCTCCAGCCTTGAATGTACTCACTGTAGGTAGCTTGGCGCGCTATAATCTTACTTACAATAGTCAATATTACACATTGGATCCGGCAGAGGTGCCCATAGCTCAACCCGACCAACCCTCGCCCTTCACGCGAAGTGGAAATTCTGTGGATGGAGCCATTAAACCAGAACTAGTAGCGCATGGCGGGAATTGGGCCATCAATATGCGAGCTGGACATTCGCTTATGGAACGAGTGGCAGGCTTGGGGGTTGTATCAACCAACAATAAGTTTGCAAGTGGGAATCCCTTTACCATCGATATTGGCACAAGTATGGCTGCACCTTATGTTGCACACTTGGCTGCTTCCATTCTTCGTGAACATCCAAATGCTAGTGCCAACCTTTTACGTGCGTTACTTTGTATAAACGCCGTACTGCCAGAAGCTTGTGAAGAGTTAATTCACCGGAACAAAGCATTCAGAAAAGTTTGTGGGTATGGACATGTGGATGCTTCAAGTCTCTACCGTTCACTTGAGAATGCGGTCAATCTTATCGCTGACAGTACAATTGAAAACAAGCGTCATCACTTTTATGAAATTCCAATACCAGATGAATTCACCAGTGGTGGCCGTCGCCGCAAAAGGGAAATTGCTGTAGCACTTGCCTATACACCTGCTATTCGCTCGACCAGAATCAAGTATCGTGCCAGTCGTATCGATTTTCGGTTGGTTACCGCGTCAGACCTGGAACAGGTTACAACTATGTTTAACAAAGCTACCGTAAAAGACGAGTATGAAAACATCCCAGAATTAAAGGCCGCCACAATTGGCCAGCAGGCGCGCAGTAAAGGCACAGTGCAAGCCGATTTTTGGCGTTTCTATCAATTTAATATCAACTCAAAACTACGAGCCCAAAAACTATTTGTCGTAGTTACACGAAATGATTTTCCTTGGGGTGAAAGTTTATGTGACAGTGAGGAGGACTATGCATTGGTGGTTAGTTTGCGTGATAGGGAGAACGAAGAAGCTAGATTGTATTCTCGAATAAAAGCCCAACTTGAAGCGAGGATGCCGGTGAGAATTAAGATATGACAGCAAATAATGGTATACGGCGATTATCTATGAAATTTCCAATCCAAAGTGTTTTGTTTAAACACATGGGATGGTTTTTTTGACGTATTACATCAATGGTATAATTCGGTGATAGATATTTTAGATAGTGGGTAGATTGAAGAGTATCTAGCATGTTTCCTATTATTTTCCATCGCTATGAATTAAAGTGATTTGAACAGAAGAAATGAACGCCATGCCAAAAGAAAAAATAGGATTATCTGGCATTTCATATATTGAGTTTTGGGTTGGTAATGCCAAGCAAGCCTCTTATTATCTTAGGAAAACTATGGAGTTTTGTCAGATTGGCTACTTAGGCCCTGAGACAGGAATAAAAGATTATTGTAGCGGTAACCATGAGGAAGGACATTCTTTGGCAAAATGTTTCATTGATTTCGTAAAAATAGAAAAAGATAAAGGAAGCCTATCAGATACTAAAACCGCCGTGTGCAATGCACGATATCCCTTGGCTGATGGTACAGCTATGTAATCCTTGAAACCACCTGGAATAGGCCTGTATGTAGTGTGTACCAATCCAAGTGCGTTATAACAATCTGACTCGTTTTCAACTGTAATTGAAATTTTGAGGATATCTAAGACTTCAGAAAAGGAAAGCGAATTTGATTTCATCTGGCTGTAAATATCATATGGAGTCAGCTTTGTCGTTTCCACGGTGCATCCAATACCGCCATCTCGAAAAGTCTCCTCTATACGGGTAACCACTTTATCCAAAATATGTTTTTTGTTATACCCGGCTGACTGAATTACTTTTTCTATTACTTTGCTTACTAATGGGCGTAATTCTTTAAATAACATATTTTTGTGTTCATTTAACAGTGCCAGAGTACTATCAGCATTCTTGTAAACATATTTTGAACTAACGCGTTCTAATATTGCCAACACAGATAGCTGTTTTTGCCTTCCCTGACATTGTTTAATGACAGTATCAAGCAAATGTGGATCTTGAGCACACTCTTCTAGCAAAAAAACTTCACCAAGCCGATCTGGCCTTAATGCATCAACACCGCTACCGCGATGGAAGAAGTATGACAATATCTCTCTAATCTTTTGCTTTTCTTCTGATGTGAATGCTTTTGTAGAAGAAAGCTCGCCAATTAACTCTATTACTTTTGCATCATTTTGTACGCCACCCAATAAAGTTATTCCTGCCACGATTTGAAAAAAACCTTTCCAATAAGACTCAAAGAGGCCATACTTTTTAAGTATTTTTACCCAGTATGATCGCTCCCTTAACAAGGTGAAATGCAATAGTTCCTGCAATGTTTTTGGATTTTCGCCTCGCAAATAGGCAATTGCCGCCAAGTGTATATATAAAGGTTCGCCGTTTGTTTCCTCGAGAAATTCCGGTGGTTTTATCAGTCTTTCATCCGGTATAGAGCAACCCAGTTTCTTTGCATAACTTTCAAGCGCCTGAAGGAAGATTGATTGCCTATCATCTCGTTGTGCACCAAAAGCATTAACAATCATCTCACCAGAGAATTTGTGGCTTTCAGCTAAAGCCAAAACAAGGCGGTCTTTTAACAATTGTTCATACCACCACCCTTGAGTGTTGCGTGCAAGAAACACGATTCTAATAAGGGAGCTGCGGTGCCGATTAATAACACTTCGTAGCAATGCACTTACTTCTGAAGGCCTAGACTCCGCATAGTCAATGACTATCAGGCAGTTAGATGTTACAGCGGACCAAAAATACTCGAATTCTTTACTGGGAATCTCTAAAAATATACTTAAAGCGAATCTTTCCAAGCCAGGGAACGATTAGCTGGATTTCCGACTATTTTTCTGTTCAAGAATTTGATTTA
>NZ_FOIA01000032.1 GCF_900111605.1 Nitrosomonas marina
TATTTCAACCTGGCGCCCAGTCGCAAGCGTAAAACTTCTCTGATATTGCGCATTGTTATCCTCTTGGCTGCCAATGTCTGCCCCCCAAAAGGCAGGCAGCTTAGCAAACTAAATTAAAAACAATGCGTTGAAAAAATTCCGGTCATGTTGAACAGCGATTCCGGCATGTTGAACGCCAATTCCGGAAAATCAGCAAAAATGTTCAGCTTCAGCCGGAATGGCTGTTCACGTTCAACCAGAATACTTGTTCACGTTGGGCCAGAATAGCTGTTCAGGTTGGGCCGGAATATGCATTTTTGAAAGTACCATTGATTCAAGCCTAATTCAGAGCACGCCATCACCAGATTTTAATAAAATCATAGCAACTTTCTTTGATAAATCAGGATTACCACGATTCATATTTAGTGAGCGACGTGACAATGAGGACTGCTATCGCTTGGCATTTGAGGTTTGCTTAGCAAATTTATCAGTTTGATGGATTCGGTGGTGTGATCCAATAGATATCTATACACGGCAGGGTGAGTTCACCTGTCGAGACTAGTAGATCAACAGCTCTTGTGTAAAACAAATTCGACTTGACAACAAATCTAGCTTTGTAATACGTGTGAAATAAGTTGTTGTGATACGTCATTAAAACCTAGTCGTTGTACAGCCATTCCCGCTCACAATCCAAGACAAGGAAAATAAAGGCATTCAGCGGCCTTTAAAAATAATTTTTCGTAAACTTTTTTCTAAATTAAAGTATCATAGGAGTATAAATTAAAGTGATAGGTGAGCGCCATGTCAACATCCTCCTTTCACAAGCATTTAAGTGCGCCCGGTTTAATCAAAGAAGTTCGTGCCTGTTTTGAAAGAATAGAAGACAATGGAAACGGCAAAGGATTCTCATTGATCGATTGTTTGATGTCGGGATTTGCGGTTTTTAGTTTAATTCTACTTTGTCAGATTACTCAAAAGCCACTTTTTGCCTAGCAGAAGACTTTTTAGCGCTGAGCCGTCGTCGGTGTCGCTTATGAATAATATCAGCCAGATCCTCGGTGGTAAGTTGTCTTTGCGGCATCATGTGCGCTAATGCGGTCACCAGGTCATTGAAGGATAACATCGGCCATTGCTTGCGCCCAAGCATCTTTTGCTTGACCAAGAACAGCGTTGCCAACATGACCAGCGCCATGTGATGATGCCATGCACCCCACCGGCGTACTTGATAATCGGGCCATGCCGCACTCGCTTTTCGCTTCATGAAAACTATGTTCAATGAAGAATCGCTGTGCTTGTACTTGCGCCAGTTCCTGTAACGGCGTTTCAAGTGACGCGTTGGATAAGCAATAATGCGATATTTCGTTAGCGCCGGTCTCCCGTCTGGCCAGCAAGTGCCAGCGATGCGCTTGTTTCTCGCTGCGATCCCATACCCATACAAATGCATGAAGATATTCCGCTTCCAGCATACCTTTCTCACCTTCACGCAGTTTAATGCGCCGCCATACAGTATCCGGCTGCTCAGATGCCCATTGATCAACACGTATCGCCTCAGATTGTGCTTTCAGGTGTTTCGGTTGCCTGCCACGGCCATTCCTGGCAGGAATACTCGGCATTGGGTCTTCAAGATAAATCATCTGCCGACAGTGAACATCAGCGACAAATGTGCAGCCAAGTTTATCAACACCACGCAGGAAAGCAGGATCCTTGCCATAACCGCCATCAATACCGACATAACCAAAACGTACGCCGCGCTGTTTGGCTGTTTCGATCATCGATAATGCAATCTTGCATTTGCTTTGATAATGCTGGCATGCCTCAGGTATTGCCGCTTTCTTGCAACGATCCGAATCACTCACCCAATGTTCCGGCAAATACAGGCGCGCATCAATCAAACTGGCAATGCTGTTTTGGCACAAGCTGGCAAAAACGCCAACCTGACAATTGTCTACCTTGCCAAGATGACCAATCCATTGCCAGGAAACGCCCGCCGATGATTTTCCTTTCTTCGCAAAAGCACTTTCATCAATAATTAAAACAGCAGCAGGGCAACCCAGCAGCGCATCCGTTTCATACGCGATCTGTTCGCCAAAACCATTCCAGTCTATCGCTCCTGATGTTAGCATATGCTGCATAGCCTGATGATTAACTTCGTTGACCTCTCCCATGCGCAGCATATTCGCTCGTTCTGACTGAAACAACCCTCGCAAATAGCCGTAAAACGTTGTTGTCGCATCACGTGTCGAGGACACGAAAAATGATGAAAATGACGATAAATGCGCGCTAAGCACTTCTGGAAGCCCCTGAAGGGCAAACTGGAGTGACCGTTTAGTATTTTCACGACATGATCGTGATTAATAGTTATTAAACAAAGTGTTACTATACAATAAATCATTGCCGCAGAGAAGGCCTTCTAATCTGACAAAGTAGAATTAATGAACTGGCTACTGTTTAGCTCTTAATTCGCATTTTAGCAATGTTGTAATCTTCATGTCGGACGCTCCTCTCTTTGTTGGTGGCTAATACACCACTACTTTGGCACATTAGATGCCGTTTGGGGGGGCGTCCATTCCACTACATCACTAATCGCCAATGTTTTCGCAGCCACTTTCACATTCGCATAGTCCTGCATCAATACAGGCAAAAACAAAACTACACGAGGCTTGTACACTATCAAGACTACAGCTGCAGCCCAGTGGGTGTGTACATCTGAGATATTCTGCCACCTCTAACACACGTATTTTTTCCTCAGAGGTTACTTTTTGAGTAAATGTTGAGTGTGAATTATCGGGTGGTATCAAACGATCTGCCCCAAATGGCTGTGATTCATTCCGCGTACAGCCAGTACTAACGAAAAAGATGAAAAAAATTGCTAGTAATAATAGTGCTCTATGTTGATCAAAATGCATTTTAACTTTAAAGAGTTCCATAATCCTTCTCCTTTACTCGTTAGAAAAGCTATTTTCAAACTGCATGATCATGCTAGGCTCATACCAAAAATATTACAACAGGAAAAGAGAGAAAAGGGCGGAAGCTAGAAAAGGATGCTTATTTCTCACTGTCCTTTAACATTTTATAATTCAACCTCTTGCCAACTGTTTATCACCCTTAAAATGATATGGTATACAGTTAGTTTTGTAGATCATGAGTCTAAGCATGTTAGATCAAATACCGGTTGTTAAACTTGTGCAACACTAACTTAAATTTATAATTTTCAGCAACAGACCAAGAAAGGAAAGAGCGAGCAATTTTCAGGTCATACATGCTTTCCATAGTAAAACATTATCTTCTTATGAATCACCATCTTTGATATCGTCAAATGCTTTAGCAGCAGAGACTAAAAGATGGGTAGTGTTATTAATCCAGTCAAATTTTGTTTTTTCCCAGGCATCCTAACCCTGCGGAAGTTTTTTTATCTTTGAACATCAATGTTAAATCCGCAACCGACAGTACTGGTTGCGAGTCTATAGTCTTTGCATCAGGTTTATTAGCAAAAAATGCAAACAGTAGTCCAAATTCTCCGGCAGACACCACCAGATTATTCTCTCCTGCAACTTTTGTCAGCGCTTCAGCGAATTCTCCTTTTTGATCAGACTGTTCGGTACTGTACTCATTTGTAAAAAAGCTTTTTATTTTCTCTTTTATAAAATCTCCACCTTGTGTGTGCAAATCACTTATATCTTGAAGCACCAATTTTGCAGCTTCTTTACTATCGACTTTCGAGTCAGGGTCTCTGGCTAAGTTTTCAGCAATAAATGCGGCCACGTCGGATGTTTGATAAAGCCGTCCGTTGCATAGTTAACCAATCGATCAAAGTCACTTTGACTGAATCTTCCTAATCCCTTTTTGCAGGATTGCCTTAAAAAATACTACTATGTCCTGGATGTGAGCCTTGTGAACCTGGAAAATCCAAACTAAAATGTCCAGCGGGTAAAAGCGCACTCGGTTTTCCAGAATCATCGAAGAAACGTACGTGGTTCCCTTTTGCGAAAATTTCTAGAATCTCACCTAAATCACCACCGCCTGAATTACCAAGATGTGTAACATCATCAACACTTGCCAGCGGCTCGGTTATGCTATTGCGAACGGGAAGATCATCGGTCGCTACTGCAGCTGCTATGAATGGGCAAGTCGCTTTTTTTTCTGCTATTGCTTGGCGTTCTGTAACGGATAACTGAATTTTTTTGCAATCTGCTTCAATCGTCATTTTAGCCCTCTCTTCAAAAAAATCTTCTGAATAGCAGACATGAAATATAAATACTTTGAATATTTTGTTAGCAACAGGTATTGTGTATTGCACCTTACATAGGAATGAAACGTAAGGCGTCGAAATCAAATTTAATAATATTTGAAAGATATCATTATCTTAAAACAGTGCATATACGTATTAACACGTATTGTTAAAAAGATGAAAAATTGGAATAATTTAATAATGAAATATTGAAACAATGGATTGCAACAGTGAGAAACTACTTTACTGTTCGGGACGAAGTATGTTCGAAGAGCGTTTTCTAGGGAAAAGTAGCCAATTTTGAAAACTGACTTGAGTCAGATGGTTTTGCTTTGTCTCAAAATATAAATTTCGCAAAAAATTCATCAACTTGATTTTGCAGCAAATATTGTTCGAATTAGCGGGAGGTGCTGATCTCACAGATAAAAGTTTGTGTTTTTGAATTAAATAGTTTTTAATTCCATCATTTGCTGTAGGGTTTTTAAGTATAATTATCGCGTAAATTGATTAACTTCAAAGAGAGCGCTGACATGAAACATACTATTCAAAACATTTCACGACGTCCACTGACGATTATCTGCAATAGTGGTAAAGCGATTCACATGGCGCCTGATTATTGCTGTGAAGTCAATGAGACAGACCTAAAAGTCAATCCGATGATAAAGAAAATGCTTGACAAAAAGTTAATTAGGTGTACTGATTCTAAAACAGAGACCAGGTTAAGTAGTAAGGTAAGCGCAAAGTCGGCCTTTGTTGAGAAAAAAGCTAAGGAGACGGCTAAGGAGTAATTTGTTTCAGCAACATAAACTGAGCTAGTTCGAACGGAGGATCAACATGGTAACACCAACTTATCCTGGGGTATATGTTCGAGAAGTGCCTAGCAGTTCTCGTCCTATTACTATAGCTAGTACATCAACTGCGGCTTTTGTTGGCATTGCAACTAAAGGGCCGATTGATGAAGCAGTGCGTATTTTTAGTTTCAGTGATTTTGAAAAATTGTATGGAGCATACCGTGCTGATTCTTTCTTAGCGCATTCAGTATTCCAGTATTTTAATAACGGTGGTTCTGTCGCTTATATCGTGCGAGTAGTCGGTAGTGATCCGACCAATACTAATAATCCGGCCAATGCGAGTATGACACTCATGGATCGCGGCTCAAATGCTCAGTCGACCATCACGATTGAGGCTGCCAGTCCTGGCATTTGGGGTAACGCACTGGAAATCGAAATTACTGCCGGGACTAGCGATCCTGCGAATGAGTTTAATCTCAATGTTTATGAAGAAGGCAGTAATCGGCCTGTGGAAACATTTGAAAATATAAACATGCTGAGTACGGCGAGTAACTATATTACTAATGTTATTAGTAACTCAAACTACATCAGTGTTACTGTGCTTGCCAATAGCAATTCAACTGGTGTCGACGCAATTGGAACTAGTGTGGCTGCAGGTGCTGCTAATCTGCCTGTCGACGATCCTGTGAATGAAGTGCAAATGCGAATCAATATTGATAATGATGGTTTTCAGGATATTGATCTTAATGTTGCGGTAACTGATGGAACTGTGACGGACTTAAGTACTGCAGCCAATGTAGTAACGGCATTGCAGCACATTGTGCGTGACCTGCTTAGCAAAAACCATTCAACTACACCCGATGCGGCTTATGACAACTTTAGTGCAGTTGAGTCAAGTGGGATTATAACTTTGCGATCAGGTTCAAACACCCCTTTCTCATCGGTCGTGGTGGCCGAACCATCGGATCGGGCGAGAGATATTACCGGTTATCTGCGTTTAGGTAGATTAAACGGGGGTATGGAAACTATCGGTGCGGCGGTTTTACGTCCGATTAACAATACTAGTGCACTACCGCGTTATCTTTTAGGTGATCATGCCGATGTTGGAGGCACAAACCCGGTAGCTAGTGTCACACGCGGTTCGGATGGTCCAGCTTTAGCCAACGACCAACCTTATATCGATGCTTTAAATCGTTTAGATAATAAAGACGATGTTAGTATTATTACTATACCCGGAGTGTCTTCCCCTTCTTTGGTTGGTGATGCTATGAACTATTGTGAAAATCGAAATCTGAGCGATTGCTTTTTTATCGGTGATTTGCCTGAAATCTATGACGAGGTTGGCGAAGCACAGGCTTTTGTGGGTGGTATCTCTCCCAAGAATTCATATGGAGCCATGTATTGGCCTTGGTTGAGAATGAATGATCCCTTAGGTGGTTCAGAGCCAATCGTCGTTCCACCATCAGGCTTTGTTGCGGGGTTGTATGCTAAAACTGATGCTAAACGTGGTGTATGGAAGGCACCTGCGGGTACCTCTGCGGGTGTTGCCGGAGCCAACGGTGTTACTGTTAACCTGACCAATGTGCAACAGGGTTTGTTAAATCCAACGCCATATCATGTGAATGTGATCCGGGAATTCCCTGCCGCAGGACGAGTGATCTGGGGTGCCAGGACGATAACCAGTGACGCATCATGGAACTTTGTTCCTGTCCGTCGTATGGCGATTTTAATACGCGTAAGTATTTATAACGGAATTCAATGGGCCGTATTTGAACCCAACGACGTTGGCTTGTGGTCCCAGCTACGTTTGAATATTACTGCTTTCATGATGACGCTCTTTCGTCGTGGTGCATTCCAGGGTGCAACGCCTTCGGAGGCATTCTTTGTTAAGGTAGACAGCGAAACAACCACGCAGGCCGATATCGATGCAGGTATTGTCAATATCCGGGTAGGTTTTGCGCCATTGAAACCGGCGGAGTTTGCTGTGGTATTGCTAAGTCAAAAAGCTGGTCAGGCGGGATAATCAAGTTAGCTAACTATATATAAAGGAATCAAACAATGGCAAAGTTTTCTGTAAATTCACACCGTGAAGATCCATATAGGAATTTTAAATTTAAAGTGAAATGGGATAATGAGTATGTGGCCGGTTTAAGTAAGTGCAGTGCGCTCAAGAAAACCACGGATGTGGTGGACTGGCGCGAAGGAGGTGACCCTTCGCATGGTCGCAAATTGCCTGGCACGACCAAGTATGAGTCGATTACACTGGAAGCAGGCGTGACCCACGATACAGCATTTGAGGATTGGGCCAACCTGGTGAACAATTTCAAGGATGGTGATCCAGGTATGTCACTGAAAAACTTTCGAAAGGACAATATCACTATTGATGTATTTAATCTGGCTGGCCAGGTGGTTATGTCGTATATCGTACATCGCTGCTGGGTATCAGAATATCAAGCTTTGCCGGAATTGGATGCCAGTGCCAATGCAGTAGCTATCCAGACTTTGAAGCTGGAGAATGAAGGGTGGGAAAGAGATTTGAGTGTCACGGAACCTACTGAAACCTGATAGATAACCATTTTGGTGTCAAGTAAATGGAGATGCAAACTTATACATTACCAGGTGGATACCTTGATGCCAATGGGAAAATACAGAAGGAAGTCATGTTGTTCCCACTGTCTGGTCGTGAGGAGGAACTGCTTACCGGAAATCAGTCTCCTAGCGCCCAACTGGTATCCGAGCTGATAACACGTTGCGTAGCCCGCATCGGTGAAATACAACCAGTTCCACTTGATGTGGCAAGAGCGCTACTGGTGGCGGATCGGGAATTTATCCTGCTCATGTTAAGGCGCGTGACATTTGGTGATAGGGTTGAATCCACGTTGCTCTGTCCCTGGCCAAATTGCAGGAAAAACATTGATGTTGATTTTGATATATCAAGTATTCCAATCACCCGCTTGGACGACATCGTGTCCGTATATGAAGCAGAGATAGCTTCCCATAGAGTAATGTTTCGGTTACCTAACGGGGCTGATCAGGAAATCATCGCTTCTTTACCGCAAACTAGTGAGGCAGATGTGACTACTTTGTTGTTACAGCGATGCATTGTGCAAATCGATGGAATCCCTTCCCCGAAGTTGGAGGATATTCAGTCCCTGCATGCGGATATCAGACTGGGAATTGAAACCAGTATGGAGGAAAGGGCTCCGAACATTGATTTGACCATGGAAGTGGATTGCCCTGAGTGTAAACGATCATTCATTGCGCCATTTGAGTTACAGGACTTTTTCTTTGGTGAGGTAAAGACCAATATCAAGCTCTTGTATCGCGAGGTTCATTACTTAGCGTTTCATTATCACTGGAGTGAAAGTGAAATCATGAGTATGCCACGAGAGCGTCGTCGTCGCTATATAGATGTACTTGCCGATGAAATAGAGGCAATAAATGATACGGTCCGTTAGGAATCATCGTAGGGGTTCGAGTTATCTGGCATCTGTTGCTCAGGGGGCGGTACGACCATTTCATTACCGCACCAAAGCCTGGCGATTACTGGGACGGGTAGGTGGTGGCAAAATGGGTCACAAAAGTGGAGCATATCATCTTATAGGCAACTTTAAATATTTGTCATATTATAACTATGACACTCGATTGAGTTCACCACCTATTAACACGGGATATTTCCAATCTAACAATAATTTTTTATGGGAAACACTTTCATTTGCTACTGGTCGCAATGACAATAAGCCGGTTCAATCCCCAGCAGGATTTCAACATCCAACAGCATTAACCGCCAGGGAAATTGCAGGTTGTGTGGCCAAAGAACCTCAGCAACAGTTTGCCATCATTCACCAGAATCAAAGTACAAGATTAAATACAGAAAGCTATTTGAATGCAGGCAATAAAGCCAGCATTCCGGAATCTACCAAAGAGGATGCGTTAAGTAAAATAAATAGGAACTCAGGTGAGAGAAAACCTGTCCGTCTCGCTAACGATAATAGTGCAAGCCCTGATAGGACGATGGTTCATGATGTCAATAAAAATGTGCAGCAGGGACAGATGCCCAGTCAATTGCTAAGGCAACTGGGGAGGCTGTTGGAAGAATACAATTTTGGCGACAGCGATGAAACAAGTGAGCAAATACAGCGACATGATAAGGTAAATTCAGCAAGTCATAATGCAAGTAGTCAGAAGCTTAGGAATATATCAATTCCCGGTGAAACGACTAAGGAGTATGTCAAAAGTGTCTATAGCCAAAACTTAAAGCCTGAGTTTGTAGAATCGGTTCTACATGTTGAACGTGATCGAGTTGGCACGCAAATAAATCGTTCAGCTCCAGAACGCCAGGATAAGTCCTATCAAGCCGATAAATCTATCCATTCATATTCGGCCAGCAATAGTAAACCTGTGATTAACGGAAAAAATACTCGTCAGCCATTTGTAGATGAGACAAGTGATATCCGTCTAGCGGATATAAAATATTTAATATATCAAAAGCCCTCGGTACAAAAGATAGATAAAGCTAAAAAAAACGAAAATATTGTTAAAAAACTGACCCGTCAGGTGAAAACCAAGACTATCAAAAACCCGTTAAAAAGCCACAGTTTGGCTACAAATAACTATCTGCAACGATGTCGCTTAGGAAATAGCAGGATAAGGATTTACAAGTAATGAGTGATTCAAGTGCAATTGGAATGGTGGGCGAGTCACTGGTTAACCTGCTCGAAGGAGAAATGCAAAGTACGCCTAGCGTGGATGTCACCGTACTGGCGCCGGATGAGAATGCGCAGGGTAACAGAAGAATTAATCTGTTTCTCTATAAAGTGGAGGAAAATACTTACTTAAAAAACAAGGAATGGGAGGTTTCACGAACAAACAGTGAGCAAATTACGGCAGCTCCGTTGAGTCTGAATTTACATTATTTAATGACGGCCTATGCGCAAAACGACCAACAGACAGGAAATACCAGCGCACATGAGGTATTGGGTGAGGCAATGCGTGTCATGAATGAGTTTCCAATTATACCGGGTTCCTATCTGGTAAGTGGTCTCAACGATGCACGGGAGCAGGTAAAGATTATGCTAAAAACAACGGATATCGATGAGATTAGCAAGATCTGGACAACGTTCAGTGAGCCTTATCGCTTAACCGTACCTTATGAAGTTTCCGTGGTACAGCTGGATCAGTCACCGGCTACGACACGTGATATCCCGACCCGGGTAGCCACCTTGGGTATCCCTACTGTCACTCCTGAATTCATTGCACCTTCAATTAATGCAATGGCGCCACAGAGTGGTCCTGTGAGTACGACTATCACATTTAGTGGTGAAAATATTGATGGGTTGGCTGCTTATGTCACTATTGGGGGGCGGCGAATTGCCGATCAGCAGGTCATATCTAGTAACAGTTTTGATGTTACCGTACCCAGCGACATGATTCAGGGCTTCCACCAGGTCCGGGTGGATGTCTCTCATTTATATCGCACTACCTTTTTGTTTGAGGTAACAGCATGAAGACTGAACAGCCAGAATATCAAGCTTTACTGGTTCCGGCATACCAGGATATTTTTGAACATTTGCGTGATGAACTCATGCGTTTGGATAAAATGCTGGAAATTAGAGTATATGAGTTCAATATAAAAAAATTCTCAAATGGTAAGCGGACCTATACATCACCGAACTATATATCCAATGAGGAAGTGAACTGGCTAATGTCGGAACAGCCAGGTGTTGAAAAAGAGGGGGATGAAACCCTAAATCGGCTTTATGCTGACCTGCAGGAGATTGAAGACAGAATAGATAGTGCAGTTCAACAAAGTCTGACATCCGGGGTGTTTTTACCATTAATTAATTTATCCAAGCTGTTCAACATGACTTGGCTGGAATATCAGGTCATATTAATATGCCTCGCTCCGGAATTACGACGCCGTTATGACAAAATTTACGCCTATCTACAGGATGATATCACCCGAAAAAGGCCTAGCTTGGACTTGGTGTTGCAAGTTTGTTGTGTCTCCGAAGCTGACCGTTGGCAGGCGCGAAAATTGCTGAACCATGATTCAAGCCTTATTAAATTTGATCTGGTTCAGGTGATTGATGACGTGTATAGCCCTTCAGGATCCAGTAATCTATCATTGTTTATCCAAATCAACAAACGAATCCTGGATTATGTACTGGATGTGAATATTGTGGGCGACAGAATAGAACCTTATGTGAATATAATTTCAGTTAAAAATGTAAAAAATGCAGTGCAGATACATTCCCGGCCGTTGCAGGATATACGAGATATTCTGCAAAAGCATGCTGACGGTAGTACTGATATTGAACCAACTGTTATTCACCTTATTGGTGGACATGGTTATGGAAAAAAGACTCTGATATTGTGTGCCTTGCAGCAGGACGTTGACGCTTTGTTGTTTGTTGATATGTCCTTGTTATATAAATTAGATCAGAATGAGTTGAGGGTGTGTATCAATTCAGTGATCGTTGAAAGTATCCTGTTTCAGATCCCCATCTATTTCAGAAATATTACTAATGTTAATGAGGATGCCAAGGATAAGATAACGATTATTTTCAATAAAATTAGTCAATACAGCTGGGTCTATTTTTCAGATAGTTGTAGTGATAATACGGCTTTAACCGGCAACACTTTTGTTAATGTGAGAAATATCAAGCTTTCTTTGCCTACAGTGAACGAGAGCAAGGTACTGTGGGATTATTATGTGACTAAAACCAGAACTATCCTGCATGATGCGTCGATTATCAAGACTTTGGCCGAAAAATTCATCTTATCACCTTTGGCCATTAAACAGATCATCTATTCGCTAAGTTCAACAAAACAGGTTTCCAATCAGGAACTGATCAACAAGTGTAAGTCACATTCCAGTAAAGGTTTGGTTCAATTGGCTACAATGATTCCACCAGGATACGCTTGGGTTGATATCGTTTTGCCTAATGACACAAAATCCATTTTGAAGACAATATGTAAGCAGGTAACCAACAAATATAAAGTTTTTCACGATTGGGGATTTGACAACAAGTTACGTTATGGGCGTGGCTTGAGTGTTTTGTTCTGTGGTAGTCCGGGTACAGGTAAGACCATGGCCGCACAGGTTATTGCTGCGGAACTCAAACTGGATCTTTACAAGATCGACTTATCTAATGTGATTAGTAAATATATCGGTGAGACTGAAAAAAACCTGGATAAGGTATTTACTGAAGCCGAAACCAGTAATGCAGTACTGTTTTTCGATGAGTGTGATGCGTTATTTGGTAAACGTACGGAGGTTTCCGACGCCCATGATCGTTACGCGAATCTCGAGGTTAGTTTCTTGTTGCAGAAAATGGAAGAATATGACGGTATTGTAATCTTGGCTACCAACTTGAGGGGCAATATGGATGACGCCTTTATTCGACGTATACGCTTTATAGTGGAGTTTCCATTCCCAGATCAGGAAAGTCGAAAACAGATCTGGTGTAAATCAATACCTGACTTGGCTCCAGTCTCCGAAGATATAGATTTCGATTTACTTGCCAATCGATTAAAGCTCTCTGGTGGGAATATAAAAAATATTGTACTTAACGCCGCGTTTCATGCCTCGGATGAAAACAGTGCAATAGCTATGAAACATATGTTGTTAAGTGCAAGAGATGAGTTCCAGAAAATTGGCAAGTCGTGGAACGAGAATAGTATTTTAAATTAAGGGTGAAGAATAATGAGCGGATTTAGCGGTAGGCCCAAAATACTGAAAGGTGCGTTTGTCGAGTATGGGATCAGTATCCCGCCCCTGTTCGTAGTCTTCCAGTTTAATCCTGAAGAATTGACTCGCAGTCGGGGTGTGCAGTTTGGTGGCTTGTCAGGTAATGACAGAGAAGAACGAGTAGAAACAACTGAGCAGCAACAAACCACGCAAAATGGTTCTACCTCGTCCACAACCAATACAAGTGCATGTTCTTCGTCCAGTCGCAGTCTCAGGTCACTGCATCAGCGTAATTTTCCAGAAAAAGATCACTTGATGGGTGTACAAAATGCCCAAACTGCAGAGTTTAGTGAGGAATCGATCAGTTTTGATATTCGTCTAGATGCTACTGATGATATGAATGAAGGTAATGTGATTGCCGGCACCTTCGGTATCCTACCGCAGTTGTCGACACTCGAAATGATGACCCTGCCTAAGAGCGAAAGCCTGATTGCCAATGTACTTTCCGGATTCGAAGAGGGGTTTAGTTTTACGAATAAAGAAAAGCCCCCTATCGTGTTGTTTATCTGGGGTTATACACGGATATTGCCTGTGAATCTTAACCGAATCAGTATCCGTGAGACAGAATTTAATACCATCCTGAATCCCACTCGGGCTACAGTGGGTGTGGATTTGACAGTCATTGAAGGCAACAATTATAACATTCCTTATACTTATTCAAAGGCACTGAAGGAGGCTATGTCAGTGCTTAACCTGGCCAATATTACAGATGTGGCCAATGTGGTGGTGCCAGGTTGAATTATGTTTAATAAACGATCTCGTTATTACAAACTGGATAAATTGGCTATCAGGCGAAGTGATGGTCTTACGATTAATGGCAAACAGCTGAGAGTTCAGCCTAAAACTGAAGGTAAGGTATTTTATCAGATTGAATCGGGTGACCGAATTGATCATTTAGCTTATAAGTTCTTGAGACAGTCCAAACTTTGGTGGCACATCTGTGATGCCAATCCTGCATTTTTCTCACCAAAGGAATTGCTAGGTACATCACCCATCAAGCACTTGCGGGTAGTTGTTTCTTTCCAAGGATATCAACCCGAGTGGGTTGCATTGTTTTCTTCACTGCATCGGAAAATAGGTGTCCAACAGATACTGCATGGTGAGAATGGGCAGACCAAAGTGCATAGACAGTTAACATATAGTGTAATGTCGTCTTTTGCCACAATACCCGACACAGATGAAGTGTTATTTGATCCCGACACAGATGAAGTGTTATTTGATCAGGCCGTACGGATGCAAACCATTTCTCCTGCTTTGGATACTTTTCTGAGTCCAGGGGGGATAACTCTGGGTGGTGCAATCAGGGTTACTAAGGATGGTGATAATCTCTGGTATGTCGATGATCTTGAGAACCAGATTGTTTATGCTTATGTATTGACTTTAAATGATGATCCTGTGCCTGATGAAGTTAGTCTCTTTGAGGCAACGGTCTTTCATACCTGGATGGTGGAAATTATTTATAACGAGAATTCAATTGCATCGGAGGAGTTACTGGATGATATACAGTCTGCTGGCTTCAACGTAGATAGTCATGAATTCATTGGTCGAGTCGGCAAAAAAATAGCTATACCAGCAAAATATTTTGGTTGAACATTATGCAACATGATTTCTTACAGATTGAAATTGAAGGTGAAGAGCTCGAAGAGCTTTATACGGATTTGATTTGTTTGGAAGTCGAACTTGATGATGAATTGGCTTCTAGTTTTTATATCAAATTGACCATGTTGGCGCTGGATGGGGAGTGGTCCATTCTTAATGATGATCGGATTGCTGCTTGGAAGCCAGTAACGATTACTGCTGGGTTTGAAGATAATTCAGAAGAATTGATATCCGGTTATATCACACAAATTAAACCTGATTTTTCGGCCAATCCTGAAGATGCGACTATCGAGATCTGGGGTATGGACGCCAGCGTGCTGTTGGATAGGGTTGAGATATTAAAGGTCTGGCCAAACAAGAAAGACAGTGATATCGCAACAGAAATATTTCGAAGCTACGGTCTGACACCCGATGTGGAAGATACTACCTTGGTGCATGATGAGGCAATATCCACGATTATTCAACGTGAAACAGATATGCAATTCCTGAAGCGGCTCGCATTGCGCAATGGTTATGAGGTCTATGTCCAGAGTAGTAGCGGTTATTTTAAATCGCCAGCGGTAGATGACGATGCGCAACCTGTATTGGCTGTGCATTTCGGCAATGAGACAACGATGACGAATTTTTCATTAACTGTAGACGCAACAATGCCGACCAAAGTCAGCATGTATCAGATCGACAGGCTGAATAAGGAAGTTTATGAAGTCAACGTGGAGTCAAGTACATTAATGAAGTTGGGTAGTACGGATGCCAATGGCCTGCTGGGTTTGGGGATGGATTCTGGTCAAGTATATGTAAGTATGAATAGTACCTCCGGTAATGCCGAGATGAAGGCATTATGTCAGGGTATTTATGAAAAGGCCGAATGGTTTGTCAGTGCAGAAGGAGAGATACTTGCCAATAATTATGGGCACGTATTGTTACCCAGAAAGCCGGTTACCATAAAAGGTATCGGTGAGGTTTATAGTGGTTTGTATTATGTTACTCATGTTACACATGTTTTCACCTCGAGTGGATATACACAATATATGAAGGCTAAGCGCAACGGTCTGCACACTCTAGGTACAGAGAACTTTAATGTGGGAAATGGCTTGTTAGTTGGAGTCTAGTAGGAGTTTTTATGAACCTTGAGCAAACAGTCGCCAGTATTATGCAAAAAATGGAGCGCCAGTTCTATGGTAAGTATAGAGGCTTTGTAGTAGAAAATGAGGATCCGGAACAGCTTGGTCGTTTGAGGGTAAGAGTGCCTAGTGTACTAGGTAATGATGTGGTTACTGGATGGGCATTGCCTTGCTTGCCTTTTGGTGGCAATGTCAACCAAGGTATGTTTTTTATTCCAGAAGTTGATGCTGGCGTGTGGATAGAATTCGAAGAAGGTGACCTGGAGTGCCCCATCTGGGCAGGTACTTTCTGGAGCAAACCGGGTGGTGAAAGTGAAATACCCAAAACCAATGGGGCAGATGGCACCGAACAAGATATACAAAAACAACCTACGCGCAAGATCATCAAGACATTAAAAGGGCATTCTATTCAGATTGAAGACAAAGACGATGAGGAAATGATTCTGATTAATGAAGCGATAAATGGCCATGTTATTAAACTGGATAAGGAGGGTGTCATTATTACCGATGGGGCAAACGGAAATGCCATGATCATGGATAAAGATGGCACCATTATCGAGGATGCTAATGGTAATAAAGTGATCATGGAAGGTAGTAGCATTACTGTTGAGGAATCTAGTGGTAATAAGATAATCCTTGAATCGGGCGGTATTAAAGTCGGTAGTGACGGTGCCAGTGAACCGTTTCTTTTAGGAAATACTTTTTTGTCAAATTTTAGTTCGCTGGTAAATACTTTGGCGACCCATACTCACTTGGGAAACATGGGGGCACCGACTTCACCTCCGACTTCGCCCATCATGTTTGTGGAAGCAGGTGTTAAATCAATGAAGCATAAGGTGGAATGACATGAGTATGTCTTACGGCTCAAAAGTAGGAGCGAATATTACTTTAGGCGGAATGAGTAGTGATATTTATCAGGTTATGGATGAGTTGTTATCTCCACCTCTACAGCAGGCTGTTGATGAAGCGACTGATGACACCCGGGATGGTGCGGTTAAGGCACTGGAAAAGGCCAGAGAGGGTTGGCAAAAATTATCTTACGCCATTGCCAGCGGTGTTGTAGAACATTTAAGGCATAATTTAGATATACAGAATATACAGACGAATGGTAATGTGGTTATTAACATCAATGATGATACGGACAACGGTGGAGTGGGGCACACCCATAACTTAACAACATCGAGCGCAGCAACCAATGTCGTATTCAATCAGGTAGTCGGTACCGGGAGTGTTGATTAATTATGTTACAGGAAAAGAGATCATTTGCTTTTCCCATGAATGTGAACCACGTGGGACGTATTACTTCCAGAGGAGGTAATGAGGCAATACGTAATAAGATTATCCAGGTACTGTTTACTGCCCCTGGAGAGCGTGTCAACCAGCCGGAGTTTGGTTGTGGTTTGTTTAACTTGGTATTTGAACCCAACAGTACGGTATTGAGTGCTGCTATGCAGTTTACTATCGGTCAAGCTTTGTCGCGCTGGTTGGGAGATGAAATTATCACTAACTCCGTTTCTATTAACCCTGATAACAATTTTATAAATATAGAGATATTGTATACCAATAAAGAGGATTTGCAACAACAGGCAACACGTATTCAATTTAAATAAGAGAAAAACGAAATGGAATTGAAAAATACAAAGAACGGTAAAGTCATTGACTATATGTCGCGTGATTACGATAGCTTCCTTCTTTCCATGCGTCGACTTATTCCCGAACTCATGCCGGAATGGACAGATTATGATCGCGAGGCGGATTTTGGCAATGTGTTGTTACAGCTTTTTTCTCATATGGGGGATATCCTCAGTTATTACCAAGACCGAATTGTTAATGAGAGCTTTTTAACGACGGCTCAAGAAAGAAAGAGCATTATTCAACATTTGAGATTAATCGGCTATCGACTATCCACGGCGACACCGGCTTCGACGACGTTGACCATACAGTTTCCGGCGGTTTGTACGGATGTCGTAATCGTGTCCAGGGGTGACTCCTTCGCCACTAAGAGTAGTCAAACTTCAGCCAGTGTACGTTTCGAGTGCGTTGAAGATGTGCCGCCTATCGATTGCAGTACCCTGACCGTGGATGATGAGACCGGCAGGAAGCATGTTGATATCCAGGTGGAGGAAGGCACCTTGATCAAAGAAGATATAATCGGTACTTCTCTGGGAACTGCAGGACAGCGATTTATCCTCAATTTTCCTCGTCTGATCCTGCGCACCGAAGGCAATGGAGAAATTAACCCAGATTTTAAACTCTGGACCGATACCAGCGGGGTCATTGATGAAGATTGGCGTTTGCAGAGTACCTTGGCCTTCAGCCTGGAAGATGCCAAAGACTATATCATAGAAATTGATGAAAACGATCTGGCAACCGTGATCTTTGGCGGTAATGGGGTCGGCGCTATCCCGGCTGTGGGTGCGGTGATTAAAGTCCAGTATCGTACTGGTGGCGGAGCCATGGGAAATGTCGCCGCCAAGACAATTACTACCATTACCGATTCCCCCGCGCTAAATCTGGTGTCGGCCAGAGTGATAAATAATGATGCCGCCACTGGTGGCTCGGATCGGGAAACCATCGCACATGCGGTGAGCCATGCTCCCAATGTCTTTCGTTCCCTGAAGCGAGCGGTCACCCAACTGGACTGTGAGAGTATCGCGCTCAAATTCAACGGTGTGGGAAAAGTGCGTGCCGTGTCTACCAATTGGAATACAGTGACATTATATGTGGCACCACAAGGCGGTGGTCGCGTCAGCGATATATTACATGCTGACTTGTTGGAGTATTTTGAAGATAAACGACCGCTATCGACACTGTTTGAAATCTGTGATGTGGATTACGTGAAAATATACGTTGCCGCTACTGTGGGAATTGAGCCTTATTACTCGAAAACCGAGATGAGGCAGAAGATATATGAGGCTGCAGGTAAAATACTTTCCTTTGACAATACCCGGTTTGGTCAGATCATATATCTGAGCAAGTTTTACGAGGCTATTGAAAATATTGAAGGTGTTACCTATGTCACGATTCACAGTTTCAAACGTGAGGGCAGAAGTGGGCCTGATGACGATGACGGCAAAATACAGTTAAAACACAGTGAGTTGGCCCGTATCCCAGGTTCGGATGTTAACGATAGTGCGGAAGATATGACTTATCTTGGTGGAATAAAACTTATTAAACTGGATGGAGGGTACTAGGCTGTGAGCTTTAAATCCATCAGCGCGGAACCCCACCCTGCCGGACACCAGATCGATATTCGTTGGGAGTTCGAGCAGGGTATGTCGTATATTGGTATACATGTGATTCGTCGTGATGCTACCTATCCTATGCATCCTGGTGATGGTGTTTTGGTCGCTAACGTGGATTTGGCTGCGATAAGTGAAAACCTCGTAAGTGATAAAGGCTTGTATGACAATCGGGTTTATTATTATAGCCTATATCCTTATGTGAATAACCCACCAGTATTTGATCTGGATAACGCCAGTAAAATATCCGCGCTATCTACCTCGCCGAATGGCCATAGTGACGGCATGTATGAACAACTGCCGGAGATTTATCGTCGCTATGACAAACAAAGTCTGTTCTTAAAACGTTTCCTGGATATAGTCGGTGGACAGTTGGACCAAATTGAATCCTATACCCATTTCCTCAGGGAAGCCCATGATGTTAACGTGACTAGTGATATCATGCTACCTCTACTGGGAGATTGGATAGGTTGGAAAACGGATTTTAAACGTCAGATCATACAGCAACGCGAAGAAGTAAAAAACGCACCTGCGATTTATCAATCCGTGGGACTGTTGCCCGCCGTGGAAGCGACAGTTAAGCGTATCAGTGATCTAGAAAGCCAGACTAAAGAATATGTGTATAACATTGCAGTTTCCAATAGGCCTGAAAAATTTAATTTCTGGTCGTTGCAGCGCAATGTCGGTGGTATGTGGTCTGAACAGGAGTCGTTGCTCTCTCTGGACTATGGATTTGACGGAAAACCCTCTACAGCAGTAGATAATAATGGCCTTCGTTGGTTCTTTTATCACACCGAAAGGAAGGCCCAATGGGAGATCTGGTGCAAGACGACACCACAGTATCGGATGGATATTGAGTTGGCTGGTGAGCTGGCAAACGGTAACATTGCTGAGGGTTGGTATCAGGCATTAACCGAGGCCAAGTTGTCAGTTTTGCAAACTGCAAGTGTTACTCAGTTATCGTCAAATGTTTGGCTAATTGACGATGGCAGTGAACAATACTTGGTTGAGCATCAACAGGATCGGATGCTGGTTTATCACCTCACGGCAGAGGCCATGTCCCTAGGAGCTAGCAGCCCCGTGGTTTCGGGTGATAGTAATTATATATATAAGTATCCCACAGCTGTTCAGTATGGTAACGATCTTTGGCTATTCTGGTCGTCTTATGATGAATCCGATCCGGCAAACCCGATTTGGTCCATCCAGTTTAAAACTCGCAACAATGCCCGTTGGTCTGATGTGAGCCCACTAACATCCGGCGCACCGGATACAACTCGCAATCCTTTTGTTAGCGGCGGCAGTTATGATTCTACTATACAACGGCGTTATCCTCAGGCAGTGGTGGATGGCACTGGTCGTCTGTGGTTGTTTTGGCTGGAGAAAGTGAACAATCGCTGGCAATTACGTTATAACCGGCACGACGGCACTGATTGGGGTGAACCGTTAACTTTCCCGTTGGATGCTGGTAATGATCCTGTTGTAATGCGTGACCTTCAGGTGTTAATCGATCCGTCACCGGGTACGCCACGTATACTTGTTTTTTGGTCACGCCAGGCGGAAATCAGCACCCCCGGTACCACCCGCTGGCAAGTTGTTTATCGCATCAAGACTGATATCAATTTCGACGACTTATGGGGAACGGTCAACCCGCTACCCAAGCACACTGTCGATGACAATCATCACGACCGGGAAGCCTATCCTGTTTTAACGAGTAGCGGGTTGGAAGTCTTTTGGAGTAGCAATCGTGAAGACAGTGGTTGGTCGATTTGGTCAGGTGTAATAACTGATACCGTGGCCAATACATGGGACCAGATTCAACGGGTCAGTAGCGTCGATTACTCTCAACGTTCACCAATAGCAATTCCTATCATTGATCGAATTTGGCTTATTTATTATTCGAATCGTGAACGCAGTTATGACAGTCAGGCATATCGTGCGACTAGGACTTTTGATAGACGTTATGCTGGAACTACGACTGTAGATGTCAGACATTTACAACGTATTCAGAAATATGGTCTGGAACCGGACTATCAGACTTATACCTACGATATCGGGGCCAATGAGGTACGTAATGACACAAATCGTATAGCACGTGATACGGTGGGTGTGTTTTTACAGTCCCAGACTTATACCGATGAAGAAGTTAATGCGGAAATTGAACGCCTGCGACCCGTGATACAAGAGTTTATGCCGATTACAGATCGCGCCGTGTTTATTCCATACTCTGATTATCATTCGGAATATGTTTATTCCTATACTCGTTCGTGCAGCCCCGCAGCGCATTATATCACCGAAACCTATGCGGATGATTTTGTAAGTGCATTGACCGAAAGCGCCTTTGAGGATGGAGAGGATTTTTCAGACAGTTTAGGAGGCACCTCATGATGACTCGAAAAGCTCTACCTGAAGGTAAATATCGGGATCATCTGGTTTATGCGGATGGTCGGGTTGTGGATTATGGTTGGCGTTGCAATGTGATAGTCGATCAATGCCGTCAATTATTGGCGGCGTTTATGCAAGGGCAAGCAGCATCCGGTATTCAACGTATATCACTCGGCAGAGGTGATACCAGCTGGGACAGCTTACCTTATGAGGCGCCTGTGCCATCAACCTCGTCGCTGATGGATTCCTCGCCGCATGATATTGCGGTTGCCGATGCCGAAATGAGTATCAGTTTTCTGGACATCTCTGGCAATACCACTAGTGACGTGCATTCGCGGATTGAAGTGAGTGTGACTATCGAAGGAGATAGTTTGCCTATCGGTTCAGGTGAAACTTTTCCATTGCGAGAGTTTGCTTTGTATGGAGAATTAAATAGCAATGATTATATGATTGACTATGTCCGGCACGGCGTCATTCATATCGGTCAGGGTGATGTACTGACCCGCAGGGTAAGATTGGTTTTCTGAATGTAAGAAAATTTTAAGGATAAGACTATGGGAGATTATTCAAGAGATCCCTTTGGCAGATTAATGGATGCCGCGTCCAAGCATTACGTCGGGGTCCGGCTGCAGCAAGGTGTTCCAATCCTAGATTCGGACTGGAACGAATTGGAGGATTTGCGCAAGCATGAAGTCAGCGAGTTTGTCGGCCGGTTTTTTGGTGACGGGGTACCGGACCAGAATGATGGATTCCGTATTGTTCCACTGGAGGGCGCGGGAATCAGTAATCTAGTTTTTCAGGTAGATTCAAGTAATATAGAACTGACCCGTTTAGAAGTAATCTTGTCTGAATCAACTGCTGCGAATATTCTCGGGTTTTTGCCGGGTTACACGGAATCTCAACGCTACGGTGATTCGCCAGCGATGCTTACCGGCAATGCTACAGAACCATTTGCTTTGGCGGATGGTTTGACTTTTACCGTTCGCGTAAACAATGGTGTTAACCAAACCGTTACTTTTGCATCGACAGACTTTTCTGATATCACGGCGGCAACGGCTGTCGAAGTGATCAACGTCTTGAATACCACCTTTATCGGTGTAACGGTAATGGTGAGTGATGGCAATAATTTTCTCATCAATGGTGGTAACGGCACACTGGAGACGGCAGGACGTATGCTGGTCCAGGGCAGTGAAGTTATCATTGAAGATACTATTGCCTACACTTCGCAACTGTTATATATGAACAACGAACTGGCGCAGTTATGGGGGGTTGATCCTGTCAGTGAAATACTGCCAGTTACTGCAGACCGGCAGGATATTGTTTACCTAGATGTCTGGGAACGGGAAGTGGATGCCGTTGAAGATGAAATGATTGTGCAACAGGCTATTGGTATTGAAGCAACACGTCGACTGAAACGGGAATGGGCTGTCAGGGTCGCCAGTGGCGTAACGGATCTTTCAGGAATTACACGTCAACCCGGCCATAAATACGCTGCTTTGGCATCAGTTAATCGTTTGGCCGCTAACAACAATCTCTTAGGTCCGGACGATTTAGTGGATTTACGCGTCCTTAATCTGAATGTTGCTCGTTATTTAAAAACACCGATATCTGTTACTCGCGGCGCAGAACATCTGTCCGTAAACGATTTTGTCGATGTTCTCAATGCCTATCGCTCTGTTTTGTATAGCCGGTATATTAACGCCATTTTTAATTTTGCGTATACTGATCCGTCAAACGAGCGGTTTATTCAATTAATTATCGAGCAGTTGCTTAATTTTACGATTGTATCGGCCATGCAGGCCCGTACCGGTAATATCAATAACCACGATGCTATTATTGTATTGACTGAGTTTCACAGGCTGCAGCAGGAATTTATTAATGTAATAACATCATTTGCCAACGCTGATAGCGATTCCGACCTTATTGGTGATATGACCGATTTCATCAATCAATATAATCAGTTGCTCAATACCAATGCAGATAGTTTAAACAACCAGTTATCGCAAAACGACCTGATTGGCGCTGTGAGAGCGCAACAAGAAATCAACGCGTGGTTGAGTGATCCTCTCAATGATTTGCCGGAAGGTAACGTGCAGGTAGTTATTAGTAATGTAGAGCCTACTTCCAACCTAGCGGTCGGTGTGCCATTTAATATTACGTACACTATTGAAAGTGCAGTTTCTTCGCCAAGGGCGCAGGAGATCTACAATATCAGCGTTGTGAGCGTTGCGCCTACATCATGGCATTTTTTATTAAACCGTACGCAAATTACCCTGGATTCCAGTGGTGGTCAGGGAGATGTCATGCTAACGGTTACCCCGCGAGCGGGCGCTGCGACATCCCGTTTTGCCTTAACCGTTGTTGCTGACCGTAACCAATCAGGTGTGCGGTTTACTCACACCAGCCCTGTGTTTGAAATCGGTTTGCCGCCTGTTGCGGTGGAATTTTTACAATGGGTCAGGCCAACTTTGGTAAGTGGGCAATTACAACTGACACAACAGAATTTCTTGGATAATGCGGGACAAATAGATTTCATCGTTAACCTCATTAACACATCGGATACGACATCCCAAGAATACCAATTAAGCCATCATGTCATTCCTCCTGCTGGGGAAGATGCGAACTGGTTTCCCTTGTCCACCAGCGGTGAACAGCCATCTAACATTAACTTGACGACCCCGGGTGAAATTAGGCCGACAACATCCAGTTTCTTTTTCATCGCCGGGGGAGCGCCGACTATTGGTACTGAAGGTACTCTGGTGGTGGAGGCGGAACTACTTAATGAAGGTGGTGTACCGCCATCAACACCGGTGATCACGCAGTTTAATATACCGTTTGTAGTAATTTCTGGTTAATCACACCGAAGCTACATTCAAATAAACTAAGGAAGGAGTCTGTAACATGATAAGTCGAAAATGGATTATTTACAGCTTGTTAACTGTTGCAACGCTGCTCTCATGGTATAACACTGTTGTTCTTGCTGATGGTGTAGATGTGATAGCCGCGAAACGTGATTTGTTCGGCACCGTTGACTTAAGTGTTGGCTCTTCAGAATATGTAGTTACTGAAAACTTCGATAACGGTAAAGGTATCTTCAGGATTCAAACGTACCGTCCTGTCATAGGGAACGAAGAAATACAGTTTTATTTTGAAATTAATGACAGTCATGTGGACCCGGATAATGATCAGATAAGGATTCGGCTTGATCTAAATCATGACCATGCCAACACTCCGAATATCGACAAGGCCATTGTCATTTACCGGCAACTGTCTGGCGCCGCCACTAACCGGGTACGTGTGGCCGATCTCAATTTGGTGGGAGAGCCGGTAAATAACGCGGTTGATCTTCCTTCGGGGCAATGGATGATCGACGATGGTTCCGATGCTGGCGACACCACATGGATTGCCGAAGTAAAGGTCACTGCGGCGGACCTGGGTTTTGGCTATATACCCAGCATTATTGGGCTGCACATACGTGTATTAACCAACAACGAATCACCTACTGCTGGTGTATTTCCGCCCGGCATCAGTTCGGCGGCAATCGCCAGCTGGGCTAATCTCAAAACGCGTAATCCTATTAATTATGCGTTAGTGTTGGATCGCTCCGGTAGCATGGAAGATAGCATCGATGGCAGCACAAAGAATTTCGAGCGCTGGAATTCCGCGATTATTGCCAGTGAAATTTTTAGCCAGTTGTATTTTGCCATGCGTTCGCCTTACTTCAATGACAAAATAGGTGTTGTGACGTATACAACAGCATCGGGCGGGTTTTTTAGTTGTTCCGGAGCTACGCCACAATCTTCTTTAATAGGAGGAAGTCTGCAAAACTTGAGCAGTATTTCAGTGGATGGCTTTGTCACCAGCACGTTAGGTTCACTGCAACCGACAGGATGTACACCTATCAAAGATGGATTAAATACCGCATTTGCAGGACTCGATGACGGTGATGCGGAGCGTATTGCGTTGCTGTTGAGTGACGGATTTCATAATGTACCATCCACTAACTACGATGCAACTCCATACGTGTTTCCAGGTTCGCTAACTCAATCGGATTTTGAAGTGAATACTGTCGTCCTGGAAAACGAACCAGATACCGGTGCCGATACCAATTTGATGCAGGATATTAGCAATGACTTCGGCGGTTTTGCCAGCGCTTATATCAATGCCGTGAGCAAAGAAGAATTGGTAGCCGCATTCGTTGAGAACCTGTTTGGTCATTTGTATTTGAACCAGACGCAATTTAACGGCACAGCGCAGTTCACGGTCAATAATAATGAGCCGAGATTGGTGGTTATGTTGGTATGGCATAGCACGGTCGCCAGTGACAGGGGATTTCGACTACAACGTCCGGATAATTCTATCATAGATACCACGGATAGCTCATATCATCATTTCCGCGATACCACATTAGGCTATGAACTAGCTTATTATGTCGTGGATAATCCGCCGGCGGGAACGTGGCAGAGCATTGGTCTGGTGTCTAACACGGCGGAAGTGGCGGACAATAATCTTGCGATTTTCGATCCTACTATCTACGCGCAATTTAATGCCAAGAGGCAGGGGCAAGACATCCTGCTTCAAGTTTCGTTGCAGGAAAACGGAAAGCCTATTACAGAGCCTGACGCGGAAGTTACCATGGGGGTCGAACGGCCTGACGAAGGTCTGGGTACCTTTGCATCGACGTTTACCAGCAAATGTCAATCGGTTCCGCCAAACATTCCGCCTATTATTAACGTAAGAGATATTATAAGTGGCAAGAATCCGCCTGCGGGCAACATCGTCATTACAAGCCAACCGGCAGGATCGACCTCATTTGCTACCACAACAACTGTAAATCCTAATACAACATCGATGGCTGCGGTCACCAACGGCGACCAGAATAGATTGACAGATACCTTGCCGCCACACATGATCAAAGTACAGCGTTTACTTGAAATTTGTGAGAAGGACGGCTTTAACCGCTCAGAAAACAATTTAAAACTGTATGACGATGGTAGTCACGGTGATGCCACGGCGGGTGACGGTATTTTCAGTTTGCTATACCAAGACGCAGACAAGGAAGGTACCTATAATTTTGCTTTTCTTGCCAAGGGCAAGGCGCCATCAGGAAGCGAGTTTACCCGCCAGAAAAATTTGTCATACCACAAATCCGTCATTGTAGACTCAACCACAACCGCGTTTGACAGCCGTGTTATTAGCGTAACGGATAAGCTGGTACATAAAGAGTACTACATCGTGCCCATGGATAATAAACATGAATATCTGGGTCCCGGCCATGCACCAGAGGTTAAATTTTTCGTAACAGGCGCAATACCCATTGGTCAAACCATTGATTATAACAACGGCTTTTATTCCCAGGTCGTTGCGTATGACCCTGCTGCGGGTGAACCCATTGTTACGCCGGTTGTGCAGGGGACACCAATACAGGGGAAATGTGATGTACAGTGTCCTTTGCCAAACTGGATATGGTGGCTGATAGCAGTACTGACGTTGATTATACTGTTACTGTTTAGATTGTGTATGCTGCGGAAGAATAAACCATGATCGGAGAACTGAATGCTGACAGTTAATTTTTACAGCTATTTAACACAGTTAATAAACAGGGAACAACAAACCGGTGGTTCTCTGTTTATGGCCATCGGCAGGGGGTCAATACAGTGGGATAGTAGTATTCCGCAAGTAGACCGGCAAAATGCAGCATTCGTTGATGAACGGTTCCGAAAACAAGTGCAGGCGGATAATGTTAACTATGTAGACACCAATGGACAGGTATCCACAGATCCAACATCTTTACTGGCTATTAACATGAGGTTCGAAGCCGGCGAAGGGGAAGGGTCCATACGGGAATGCGGTTTGTTTGCCTTGAATGCCATGGAAGAGTCAGGCACTGGTCTGCTGATTAATTACTTTTCGCATCCACGCATCGATAAAACCGCAGATTTGGTCATTGACCGACGCATCATATTAAACCTGACACCGGACCGTTTTCGCATCCAAGGACATTTAACCCGCTATCTGGGCAATACTTTAACCGAAGAGCTGCATGACCTGGACAATGAAACCGGTGCTTGCCAGATACCCGAGCTGAGAATAGATAGACGCCATTACTTCGATACTATCGAACAGGCGTTGGCTATGGGTTATGACCATTGTGCTTTTTGCTTTGGGCGTGAGTTATCGCAAAGGTAAACGGAAGCGACATAAAATAAGGAAGCCAAGTTTAACAGTTAAAGGATTTATAGCAATAGAATTTGATAAGCCTTGGGAGAAAAAAGTGAATGACACTAAGCAAATCCTTCATCGTTCCAGTCATACTATCGCTCAAGCAAGTCGTCAAATTAAAGGGCATAAGAAAAATGGTAAAAAAGCTCCTAAAGATTTAATTCCTAGAGTTTTAGGTAACCAGGCCATGCTTGCAAACCATGAATTCATACAGGCAAAACTCAAGGTCGGTTCACCAAATGATCAATACGAGCAGGAAGCAGATCGGGTGGCGGATCAGGTGATGTGTATGCCGGATACAAATCTTCCTTCAGGTGAAAACAAACTCCAAACTTCAAATATTACGAATTTAAACGATCGGCTACAACGAACCTGTGCGAGTTGTTCAAACGAGTACCGCGTAGCGGAAGAAGAAAGCCGCCCGGTAATTTCAAATAACTTATGTTCCAAGTGTAGAGCTCAAACCAAACCAAATAATGAAACGATTACACCTTTAATTCAACGCCAGGAATCGATGGGGGAAGAGGAAGAAACCCTTCAAGCGAAATCAGCAGGGCAAATACCCGTAATCGCGCCGAGTGTTGCAAGAGGAATTCAGTCCCTAAGAGGTGGTGGGTATCCCTTGCCAAAGTCGAGTCGTGACTTTTTTGAGTCACGGTTTGGGCATGATTTTGGCCGTGTTCGTGTACATTGTGATACTAATGCATCAACGCTAGCTAGAGGTATTAACGCTCGTGCCTTTACCTTAAGGAAAGATATTGTATTTGGTGCTGGCCAATATCAACCGCAGAGTGAAACGGGTAAGAGGTTGATTGCACATGAATTGACGCATGTTATTCAACAAAATTCATCTACCCAATCGGGTACTATTATGCGTACGCTGTCTTGTCCTTCCTACGAAATGGGCGAAGAAACAGACTCCCTTGACAATGACGGTATTCTTTCAGTGGACGCCAGAATTGCAGGTAGTGATGATGAACTAATAATCCAGGATTTTGGTATAAATTCAGCAGAGGTACCAACAGGCGCGCTGCAGACTACTGCCTGGCAACGAGCGATGTCATATATCATCGGCAATCCTCATATACGTATAGGTATAGAAGGTATTGCTGATTGCCACGGTGATGCGCGGCACAACCTTAACCTGAGGCAAAACCGGGCGGATGCTGTTGTGGCGCTTTTGCCTCCAGATGTTCAAAACAGGATTATATTTAATTTTAGTTTTGATCCTAATCATTATCTTGCCAGTAATACTACACGAGCAGGCAGGGCACAAAACCGTGCAGTAAGAATTATTTTTCGTTCAATACCACCAAGCGGTGTAGATCCTTGTGATTCCATTATACAAGCTTCAAATTTGGATGAATATCTATTTTTGGTACGTTGCATGGAACAGAAACTTGGACTGACTAATCGGACTCACGCCACGACTGCGCTTTCTGTTCTAAGACAAATATATTATGGCAATGCAAGCTGGAGTGCGAGCCAGAACCGGGTGTGGAACTTTGTCATTCCTAATCGCCCTTGGACGCCTGGTAATGATCCACGGTCTGCATTAGGTAATACATTATTTGGTGCACTTCAGAGCTCTCAGGTGGTCGCGGGAATTGATCTGGGTCATTTGATGACAGGCCTTGATTCAATGTTAACCCCGCAAGATGTTGAACTGGATTTTGGCCGATTCGTGTTTGTCACAGGTTTAGCGAATGAGGAATGGGCAACCTGGGCAGGAGATGTCGGATCTGCGGCTGCGAACTTTACCCTTGATACCGTTTATGGCACAGTAGGTCGGCAGACTGAAATTGATTATTATCAACGTTTTGCCAGTGATACCGATATGATGGGTAATCTGGATGCATTTGCTATACGTGCCGCAGCCAACCCTGGCGGAACTCCGGACAGTAAATTAATGCGTGCGTTTAGGCCTAGAGGCCGTTTGTCTGAAATACTCTTGCAGTACTATCGTCTTACTCAAACGCAATTGGGTAGTGAACGGGTTAATAGCGTGCGTCAATTTGTTGAAGCCTACGGTGGTATAGTCAGCGGTACGGCTATCACGAATCGTGCTGTGCTTGAGGCGAATTTATTGCCGTCTATCGAGGAATTTGCCGGACTGTTTGCGACACAAGAGCTCTTACAGCGTGGTCCTATCCCACCCGGGGCACCTGGTTCGGTATCTACATTAAACAATGCTCTCACGGCAATGACGAGGTTATTTGTTGATTGGTTACAAGGACATTTGTAAGAGAGGAAATCTATTATGGCATGGAAACGGTTTATTCCTAAAAACAAATTGATCCTGAGGCCTTCGGGTGATAACAAAGTAACGCGTGAACTATCACCATGTATCACTCAGACTGATGAAACCCTGCGACGTCAACGAGCCATGGGTAATATCGCAATGGGTCAAAGTCATGACCATTACGAGAAGGAAGCCGATCAGGTCGCTGACCAGATTGTAGCAATGAAAAGCGCTGATCGTTCAGTTCCCAATAGTAGCATTGCGAGCTCAAAATCACAGGGTGGTGGTCAACCGTTAACGGATGAGCAACGAAAATATTTTGAACCGCGTTTTGGTGCCAGCTTGGGGCATATACGCATACATAATTATGATCGGGCACAGCAGCAGGCGTATGAGGTCAATGCGCGTGCTTTTACTACAGAACATGATATCTTTTTTGCGAGCGGTCAGTATTCTCAAGGCACTGAAGAAGGAAAGAGACTGCTGGCGCATGAATTGACGCATAGTCTGCAACAAACCGGCTATCGTTCGGATGCCTTAAATTTGCGTTCTCAATTACGCATTTCATCCATGTCAGGTGAACGCCCAGTCATGCAACGTAAGGTGGATACCTGGGGCGGGGAATGGGATACGGATAGATATACGATACATCAATCTGGCCAAAGGCGTTCGGCGGATATTAAAATACGATTTAAAGCCAATAATAATGTTAATGCAGAGTTAATAGGTCTGAGCCAGACGGTTAGGTCAATACACAATAAGAATCCAGGATTTTATATAAATAGCGATAAGTTTTATAAAGGACTTGCAATTCAGTCAGGTGATGCAATTACTGTAAATAATGCAACAGGTGAAACCGATGAAGGGACAAGAATAGATAGAGTGAAATCATATAATAATCCTATTTATCCTGTCGATACACGCCCAAGTACTTCATTAGATGACCCAAGTACCTCTACTAGTTGGGGACAACATGGTTATCATTATACAGACGCCACAGGGCCTCATCACAAAGATGCAACATTAATTGACGCTCCAGGAATAGGAAGTGTTGATGTAAGTAAAGATTCAGCTCAGGTTTTTGAGACCACAGCGATTGCGACAAAAGGTCGACAGGCCGGCATGTATTACGGTTCGGTACGTTGGGGTTGGCGTACGGATAGCGCGGGTAACTTCGATAAGATACCTTTTGCCAAAGTGTCCAATGGCGTACCGTCTTCGACCTTTATGAAAGCCGGTGAACTGTGGAATGCCTCCAAGTCTTCAACTGGTGCCGATACAGTGGACTTGCCACTAGTGGATGTACAGGTGACGACGGCCAGCATTACCTTGAATCAGGGGTCTGTAATGCCCGCCATTTCACTACCCACAGGAACACGAGTAGAAGTTTTGCCCGGTCCGAGGTTACAAACCACCATAAGGGTGGTTGATGGGTCGCATACCGGTTTGGTCGGCGAGATCAGCGATCAGGATGCAGCCAATCTAAGAGATGAACGCCCCTGATGGTTTATGGATAGCGACATGCTTAATGAGGTTGTAGAGGCCATAACTCATGAAAGATATGTCAAGCTATTTTTACTGGGAGATGAAAGCGCGCTGAAGTCAATTTGGCGTGATGGCAATAATCGCGCTTACCTTGAGCGTATCGTTCAGGACAAGCAATTTGAAGATATTGCCCGCGTGGTGGCGTCGGAGATTTTATATAAAGAGAAGCCCGACTATCCCCCATCTGAATATGATGATGCGTTAGCCTACGTTTATTCCCAGGCATTACGCATGACGGGCAATAATGATGTTCTTGTTTCTAAGCTGATGGGAAACCAGTGGGGGTTTCTCTATCACGATGATGAACTGGGCGATGCTGGTAGAGAAATCCTGGGCCGACACCTGATGGCCACAGGAAATAAAAGCATTCCCTATTTGATACCGCTATTGGATGACACGAACCTTATATTGTATGAAGGCAGTCAGGAAGCAACTCTAGGTAACAGTTTTGGATATCGGGTTAAAGATGCAGCAGCCTATTATATTGCTAAGTTGCTTGGTATTGATATCAGGTTTTATCAGCAGATAGAAGACAGGGACAAAGAAATCAAAAAACTCAAATCAAAATTGCGCGAGGTAGGTTATGAATAACAATCCAGAACTGACAATTGATCCAGCAGAGTTGGAAACTCAGGTGGTACATGGTCATTTATTTACCCATACCGCACTGACGACACAGGCCATGCGGATTAATGAAAACGAGTCATTTCTATATGGCCTGATTGATTTTCTCATTGAGAAAGGAATAGTAGAACCTGATGGTCTAAAGCAGGCTGTTAATGTGGTGCGCCAGGAACAATTTACGCGACGTGAAAACCTGTCATTAGGTGTGGCCATCCAAGTTGAAGCCGATGCTCAGAATAGTCAATCTGTCCAAATTGATTGCCAAGAACGACTCCCTGTCTGCAAGGCGGTGTGTTGTAAATTACACTTTGCACTTACTGTTGAAGAAATTGAAACAGGGAAAATAAAATGGGAGTTGGGTCAGCCTTATTACAATCGTCAACACGAAAATGGTTATTGCCATAAGAATAATCCTGCTGACCGATGTTGCGATATCTATTCAGAACGTCCTACAGTGTGCAGAAATTACAATTGTGCACAGGACAAACGCATATGGCTTGATTTTGAAAAGCAGATATTGAATAGCAAATGGATTAACGCCAATCTAGACAGAGCGCGTCGCCCTCAACTGATGCAATTCAGTATTTAATAATTGCCATGCAAACTGCTGCCCGACAACTTCAGACTAAAACCAGTTCCTCCGCGAACAGGAATAATAATGTAAAACAAAAATTAAGAAATCTTGGACCTGAGCTGATGCTTCATCGCATTGTTGGAAATCAAGTAGCGCAGCAACTTGCGAACGGTGAACCGGAAGAACAGATTTTTTCTGAACAAATAATTGAGGAATCAACAATTCAGGCAAAAGTTGGAGTAGGTGAAGTTGATGACAAATATGAAGTGGAGGCTGATCAGGTTGCTGAGCAGGTAATGCGCATGCCGGAGACCGCAGCGCTTCCATCCAATGAATCACTCACGATGGACAATAGCTTCATTCGACGCAAAAGTTGCGAACATTGCAGTCAAGGTGAGTTTGATCTGGTAAAGAAGAAAAAGTTTAACCAAAGTTCTGAACAAAAGGTACAACGTAAATCACAGGAAAGAATTAGGGCTTTAACCGAATCCGTTTCTACCAAAATGGAGGCGGGCGTAGACGGTGGACAGTTGCAGTCCGGTGGTACGCCGTTGCCTAATTCTGTCAAGAATTTCTTTGAGCGACGTTTTAACTACGACTTTAGTGATGTACGTATTCATGTTGGTTTGCAATCGGAAAAGTTAAATCAGTCGCTACATTCTCATGCCTTCACATACGCTAATCACATCTGGCTGGGAGCAGCAAAATCGGTTGAGAACTCACCTTTACTGGCTCATGAACTGGCCCATGTAGTACAGCAGACCCAGCCAAAAAGAATTACAAGTCATGTTGGTGCTGAAGAAAGGGCTTCAAGTTCGGGAAAACGGGTACAGCGGTTTGCACCTTATTGGGACCCGGCCAGTTTTGCCTTGGGGCGTAGTGGTGAACAAAACCATGATTTGATTTTGCCTGATATTGGTGCGACTAATAGCATCTTTACCGAGGCTCCTGTTGCTAATGCAAATGCATTATCGGCGGATTATGATAAAACAGGCCGGGCCGACATGTATGATGCCTCCACTACGGTGGGTGTTTATTTTACTAGTCATCAGACAGCACGTTATTTACGCTCCAACCGGGATTTGAACTTCGCCGGCCAACGTTTCCCGCATCGCGATCAAGCAGCGCCACGAGGACATATTAATGGTAATATTACCCGGGTTGATCAGGCGCCATCAGAAATTAAAGTAGGTGACCTCAAACCCAGTCACGGTACTATCGAGGCGCTGGAAGGAACCGGTCAGGTGCGAGGCTATCTTCAAGGTTATGAAATCGCGCAGCGTGACGTCAACGAACTTTCTGCCCTTGGTCAAACCTCGCCATCCGGTGCGACCTGGAATCTCACAACGGGCTTAATGGCGCCGAGTGACATTAGTATCCCTGCGCAATTTCAGTACCCCAATGCCTCGGGACAGTCATCGCGTCGACTCATTATCAAACACAATGGCCGGCGTTTTGTACCACGTCAACCGGTAATGGGTAAAGTGTTTGTCAGTGCTGATCCCGGTAACAGGGCGATTTGGAATTATGTCTGGGTGCCGGATCAGCCTCAGCAGCTTAGCTCATTACCACGCCCGGTCGGGGACTTAGGTGCTGAAGTAAACCAGCGCTTGATAAATCCCATTATGCAGTCGCCGGTACAGAGAGCAACCAAGCTCAAACCAGGCGCGCCTACCAAAGCACCGCTTGTGGTGAAACCCGATAAACATAAGAAACTACGTCGCCTAGTCGAAGATTCCTTTAATCGGACTCGATTGGATGAATGGAATCGGGATCACACCCGATTAACCCGAAGCTTCCGTCGTGTTGGGCGTACGGGTGAGTTTGAGGATGTTGAATTTACCGAACGAGCATTGGAAGCCCAGGAAGCAACGCAGAACAATACAAGCTTGAATATGCCCGAAATCAGTGGGACGGAAAGAAGAAACTTGCGTACCGTGGGTAAGATTCGTTTCTGGACTGGATTGAATTCCAGACCCTTCGGTATCTTTCGTCGTGTCTTTGGCCGTGCCTTTGTCCGTGTCGCCAATGCTTACCAGCGAATTCGTGAACGTTTTCGTGAACGACTTAGGAACAGACGAGCAAGCTTTAGTGCGTCGGGCCTGACTGGCGCAGCTATCCGCGCGGCATTCACCGTGATCAAACTGGCTGGGGCTTTTGTTGTGCGCGAGACTATGGCTCGAATGATTGAGTCTTTGAGAACAGGGGTGAGTAATAAACTCCGCGAGCTGATTGAGCCGGAACGTATTGAAGACTTACAGGAAAAATTACGTGAGGTTCAGGAATTACGTACACAAGTTGAAGAACGTGCAACCCAGACGGCCGATCAAATTATGGAAAGTGCTTTTGGGCCCTATTTAAGACATATCGAACAAATTGATCGTATACGAAGTATTGTCTCGGATATTGAGATGGTTGTAAATCTGGTCCGCTGGGGAATCAGGGCTGTAGCCTGTTTGTCCCCGCCTGCTGTAGGTTGCTTATGGGCATTGGGGCAAGCAGTCATTGAAAAGATTGCGGCACGGGTAGTTGAGGCGTGTTGGTTTCTACGCAGGCTGACCCCTCATCTCGCCGGCATCGGTTTTCTCCGGCAGCTACCAGCATCTCTTGCTCAGATAATTGTTGACCGTATTCGTACAGTCATTCCACCAAGACTACATGATGTGTTTGCTGATGTGGATACCTCCGCAATCACTGTCCGACCTGAAGACATTGAATGCCCGGAAGGTGGAGGTAGATCCCTCACTCCGGAACAGGAAGCATTAATAAATATGCAGGAACGTCTGGGTGAGGAACGCTTCATGGCCTATATGGAATTCATGCGTCGTGCGGGAGTACCCAGTGGTCGGCATTTATCGGTACAGGACATTAATGAAATCGTCGAGACTGTGGTGAGATCCGGTGTCAGTGCTGAACAATTACAGCGTTATGCGGAGCAATATGAAAGTGGGGCTTCAGGTATTCCAATAGCCATTGCCACATTCCTTGAACGGATAAGAGAGGAACCACCTGGACGGGGTGGAGGAGAGGAGCAGGAAGACAACGACATCGAACCCGCCGATACAGAGCCAACCGAAGAAGGGAATGAAGCAGAAGAAGAAAGTACAGAGTCAGGCAGTGAGACCACCATGGGCGGTGGGACGGCACCGTCCGGTAAAGAAACGACCGGAGGTAGGAGGGTGCCTGTGCTCAGTGCCGAAGATGCACGTTCCGATACAGTTGGAAGGACTTCAATGGAGAACACTGCTGTCGAAGTACTTGGTGAACAGTTGGCTCATACGCGAGGTAGCCGACCCAATATTGATCTCAGGGCGGAGCTGAACGGTGAAGTAGTCGCAATAATGCGTGGTGTACCCACGCGTGTGGTCAGACGGACATACTACCGCAATCAAGACGGTAGCCAGGACCGAAATTTTCTGGTAATTCATTATGAATTGCAGTATGGCATTTCGTTTAGACCTTACCTTAACGGCGGCTTCAATCGAGGAGATGTAGTCCAAGGTGTTGTCAGCATGCATGGTGTGTCGGACTGAGGGGGCAAAATGGCAAGTAAACAAAACCAGTCCAAGTTCTTAACCTTGCGAACGAATAAAAAAATGAACAGTAATAAGACTAAACCATGCCTATGCAGATGAGAAGCCTACCTACCAGATATAGTGTTTAACGTTTTTGCCGGTACGGGCCCGATCTGCATGGCTTGTTCAATCAATCTGTAAAAAAGCTTTCCGTGCGAACGCGATGTTCTGCGGTTAAAGCGGTAGGTAAACTCATCCAGATAATAAGGCAAGTACTCGTGTGATACGGCGGTTTGATGGGTACCAAGCCAGCAATTCCGGCAACGGTACAAACCGCTGCTCATCTTCCGCACATCCCGACAACCACAACACACCTCATAACTTACACTGATAAGTAACCGTCCAGCCCCGCCATCTACAAACTAGAATCTGATCTGTTTATCCTCGGGCATTTTCAAAGGAGGATGACGAGTGACAACACAGGAACAACAGTTGCGTCATATCAGGGCGTGGCAGTCGAGCGGATTGTCACAGACGTCTTATTGTCGCAAGCATGGCTTGAACA
>NZ_FOIA01000063.1 GCF_900111605.1 Nitrosomonas marina
ATTAATAATCGTCGTCGTCCTCGTCATCATCATCGTAGTCGTCATCGTCATCTTCGTCCCATTCATCCCAGCCGTCTTCCTTCAGCACAAGCTTGCCCTGCGCCTTGCTGGCATCCAGGTCCGTCATCGGCGCATCTTCATGCACCAGGTTCTGATGGCAGTCTATACACGTCGCCCCATGCGTCTCCATACGCTTGTGCGCCGCTTGTGCATCGTCTCCAGGCGGATCAGGGTCCCGGTGGCAATCACGACACGTCACGCTGTCCCATTTCTTCAGGTTCATCCGTGCATCATGCGCCATGATCAATCGCCGCTCGTTAAACTTCTCCAGCGTCGAGTAATCATTCACCATCTCCAGCCATAATTCCCGCGCTCCATCCACTACATGCGTATATACCGCCAGATGGAAATTCCTGAAGCCCTGCGGTATATGACAATCCTTACACCCAGGATTCGCTCCAAGCGCTCCATAGTGCGTCGATTCTCTCAGTTCTTCTTGCGGATAGGTCATCGAGTGACAACTCGTACAGAACTCGTCTGTCGATAACGCCGCCTCTCCTCCAAATACAACGCCCACCAGGACTATGCCCAGCAGCGCACCTGTCAGCAGAGTACCTATCGCGCCTTTTTGTAATGCTGTCATTCAGGTCTCCTGTTAATCGTCGTCGTCTTCATCATCGTCGTCTTCGTCGCCTTCTTCACCTTCTTGAGCATTGGCCTGGAATTCGTCGTGATATTTGAATTTCGGTTCGCCTACAAACGCGCCATCCATTTTATAATGCGCGTGCATCGCCTTGTCGTCTTTTACCATCTTGTCAAAGTCAAAACGGTATTTCTCGTCTATCTCCGGGGTGAACGGTACATACGGCTCTTTCACGCCTTCCCAGCCCGAGCCTTCATAGTTCAGATGGCATGCCGCGCAGGCTTCTTCAAAATGAAAGTCCTGGCCTCTGTCCGCCAACCGTTTGCGCGGCATGGTCTTGCCGGATTTCTCAAACAGCTGTCCGCCCTTGCGATGGTCACGACGATAATTCTTTCCAGGTCCATGGCACGATTCGCAGCCAACCGCCGCAAGCATTTTCTTCGGCCGTTCCACAGTGTAACCGCCTTTCTGCTCCCATCCATCTACGTGACAGCCCACGCAGTCTTTGTCTTTGGTGTAGTCCTTGTCCGGATCAAGGCCCGCTTTTTCCTTCGCTTCCGCACGCTCTCCCGGCTTCAACGATTCCATCGCCTTCGCATGCGCCGTCTCTTTCCATGACTTCGCCTGTGACTTGTGACATGAGCTGCACTTCTTGCGCCCCTCAAAGTCCGCTGCGGCTGTGCCTGAGAAAAATGCAAACATCGCAACGAGTGCCAGTATATAGGTTATTGGGTGTTTCATCCTTCCTCCTCGTACTTTTTTTATTTCGTGTGTTTAAGCCGCGTATTGTACGCGATCACCCGTTTGTGTAAATGGTTATATCTGTGCTCTACGCTTTTTTTGTTCTTGTCTGTTTGTTTTGCGCTACTGTTAGCCAGCCACCTTTCCTTCAGGCTGTCTATTGCCGTCACTCACGGTATTTTATATAACCAGTATCCCCCTTTCTGATAGAGTAGCTGCAGCGCTTCCAGTTCCATTGGCGCGTCTTTGTCGGTAAACGGCAGCATGCCGGCCAACAGAGTATTGCTGCTTCGCTCGTCGCTCAGAAAGTAGACTCTGATTTCCGTATCGGTGATCGATTGCAGGGTGTAGGTATCAAAGTCGTGTTCCTTGAGTTGCACTTTCATGTGGTTGATCATGCCATGAATGTTGCCAGTCAGCGGAAAGTTCTGGTAGGCAACGCCGATTCTCTCAGGATACATGAGCCCCAGTTTGTACAGGTCGGTTACATGAACTATGATGTACGCCGTCCGTTCTTCTCCAATCAGCTCGCGCAGTTGTGCTACGCCGGCTGCAGGCTCTTCTGTCAATGCCAGGCTGAAACGTTCGAATTGTTCCAGTTCCTGCCGCTCAGGTTTGCTTTGCCAGAATGTCTGTTCGTAGGCATCGATGGCTTCCATCTGTGCCTGCCAGTGCTGCGGTATGATTAACGGTTCGTTCAGATGGCTGGTAAACAGGGTGTCATGCCCCGTCAGCAGGTTGATCTGCCGGGAGAGGTCCCACCAGGCCAGAATGAGCGCGTCTTTCTCAGCATACTGGTTGATCGCCGCAGCCAGTGCGCTCAGCTCCGAGGTTTTCCAGTCCAGCGCGTGCAGTACTTCTCTGCTGCTGTTCTGCCATTTGATCAGTACCGGTGGCGCTTCGTCACGTTGCGCTACGGTTGCCTGGGCTATGGGCTTCTCCGCTTCCGATGCGATTACGTCATAGCGGCTGATCGTCAATTCCGGCCACGCACCAAGTTCCAGCTCCGGATAGTCTTGCGGGTTGCCTGTGGATATTTGCTGGTATTGATATGGCGATTCTGACGGCTCAAACCACAGATACGCAAACCAGCCCAGAAAAATCAGACCTCCCGTCACCAGCAGTATCCCCAGTGACGGGAGTATTTTGTTACCCGGTCGCTTCACTTCTGTGTCACGACCGGTTGTCTCTGCGGGTATCAAGCTTCGGTTTGCTTACGTTTACGCCATCCCGCCAGGGCTATCGTGCCCGCCAGCAGCATGCCGCCTCCCAAACCACCCAGCGATATCTTCTCCGCTGTGCCGTCCAGGTCCAATAAGCTCGTACGCTTGGTCTCCAGTTTCGCTACGCGTTCTTTCAACGCGATCATTTCGCGAATCCGGGTGTTTTCGTCCTGTACTTCAACGTATGCACGATTCATCGGGCCCCACCCTTCCGTGTAGGTCCAGCCGCCAGGATTGACGTGCGCCAGTCCAACGTGCATCTTCGCCAGGTCGTTTTCTCCCATCTCCAGAACCTTGAGTTCCATCGATGCCGGATTGTTGTCCTGTGACCAGAACAGCTGCGTGAAGATCATGAATCCCGGCTTCTCAGGCTCTGGCGGATTCGGACGGTTGGTCTTCTGGCCCGCCAGCAGACCTTCGCTGTACAGCTTATCTACAACTTCATGTGCATCCTGGTATTTCGCCAGTCCCTGCAGTGTGCCTTTGTCCATCAGGTCAAGGTATGAACGTGCAAAGCGCTCCGAGTGACATTGCGTGCAGGTAACAACCCATGCGTCAAGCCTCTCTTCCGACCATTCGCTGTTGATGTTCTCCGCTATCCCGGGTACGAACGGGTAGTTCGCCCAGCGGATCTTCCTCACCATGTTGTGACTGTATTCGCCTTCATATTCCATGTGACAACCCGCGCAGGTCGGCGCCGTCTGTCCGCCTTTGCTGTACGCGTCTTTCAGTTGTACGTCCCAGTTCCAGTTGTTGCCCATCATCGCTACTATCTTGCCATGCTTGGACATCGAATAGGCTTCCCAGTTGTTGTGGTCAACCCCACTGTGACAGGTCGCACACGCTTCCGGTTTGCGTGATTCCGCAACCGAGAATTCATGACGGGTATGGCATGTGTCGCATTTGTTCTGGTTCATGTGGCACATGGTGCAGCCTTCCGCCACTTCCCGTTGCGGCATCGCCGCCCACACCGTCGTCTCTACGTTCGCCTTGTAGTCCAGTGCATGCGACGGGCGTCCGTCCGGCCATTGTCCGTGCGGCCATATCAGTGTGTCGCGCTCTGATTCCCGCTCGGCAAATTCCTGCAAGTGACACTTGCCGCATACGTCCGCCGTCGGCATGATCAGGTCCTTGCTGTGATCTATCTTGCCTTCCTGCTTGATGTTAACGTGACAGTCAATACAGCTCACTTCCTTCAGCTGTTCGCCTTCCTTCAGGTATCCCAGTGAACGCAGGTTCTTCTCAACGTCTTCAAGTTTGCCTTTCTTGTAGTATGTCGGATCCTCTGGCTTCAACGCACGTACCTTGTCCAGATTGGCATGTGCGCTCTTCTTCCACGCATTTACCCATACCGGCGATTCGTCCGAGTGACATTCAACGCATTCCTTCCGGTCCGCTTTGTCTCGCATCGAGACCGGCGGCTCGTAAAATGTCGCCGGGTCCATGTAGGTACTCAGTGGAATCGGCTCCCAGTAATCTCCCATCGTGCCCTTGCCAAAACCTTGCTCAGGGTCCTTGTATCGCTTCACCAGCGCCTCATGCAACTGCTTCGGCGTCGCTCCACGGTCAAGCCCCAATGCTTCATACGTCTCGTCCGGTACGCTCGGTATCGCATGTACCGCTCCAGACAGTGCTATCGCACTTACAAACATGACCACCTTCAGCCATAGCTTGGAAATCATTGCTCTCTCCTTTGTAGTTCTGTTCATTTCCAGTTAGTTCTAGTTCTTCTCTTTATGCCCGGCAATCCGCTGCCAATCCTTCCGTATAACAGCCT
>NZ_FOIA01000003.1 GCF_900111605.1 Nitrosomonas marina
CTGCCGAGATCGACAGTGCCGACGCGCAGTTGCGATACGCTGCCGCTATCGGCCGATGCCAGATGCAGCGTCGGTTTCTGTGTATCGTAAAGTTCAGTTGCACCGCCACCTGGTGCACCGATATCGATCCAGCGAGACAATGTTGCCAGTTCATTGGCGGAAATCGAGGTTGGGTGGTTGGCGCCAAAATCGATATCGTCCGAAAACTGCGCATCGGTGCGGTTGTCGGTGCGCTGATTCGCGGCTTTCCAGTAGAGCAGACTGCCGCGGGAATTGAATGCGCGGAGGTAGCGTGTCATCTGCGGGCGTCTGAAGCTTAAACCGGCGGGTCCGGCGCCTGTTGCAACTTGCTTGTCAGGTGCGACACAGCTCTGACTTTTATCGGCGACCAGGCACCACCAGGTTGTATTGGGCTTGTTATTTGCGCCGCCGGTGTTATTGAGCGAAAGTCCGCCCGCAGGTGAATTCCCGCTGTGACAGGAAGCGCAGTGCTGGTCGAAAATGGGCTTGATATCGCGCGTAAACTCGATGCGCATACCGTAACCGGGCAGCGTGCGTGTTTGCACGGTATTGCCGGATTTGCCGGCTAGCAGTGGCACGGTACCTTCACCGAGTCGTGGAATGGTATATCCGGACTGTGCGGCAAAAGTGGTGTCGAATTGCGTGCGTCCCGGTCTGGAATGGACATGACAACCGTTGCAGGTTTTCTGTTCGCCGGGGCGCAGACTTTGCCAGGTCTGGTCGGTGTTGAGCGTGCGCCCGTCACAATCGATGCCTTGCATGAGGTATGGCATGTTGGCAGGCATGCGCACCAGAAAGCTGGTATCGGGATGGCCGCTGGCGTCAATCGCACGGCTGCCGTCGGTATGACGGTTCAATACCGGAAATTCACCGAGAATCGTTACGCGTTCGCCGGCTATATTGGCAATCTCGTTAACAACATTTCTGTTCCGGTTGGGCATATTGCCGAGAATGCGTACGCCGCACAGATCGTCGTCGGTGTAGTCAATGGTGTCGGTGCCTTGGAGATTGAACTGATGTTCACCGATGAAATGAATGCCGTGCTTGGGATCGGTTTCGCGATCGGTAATGGAAGCGGCGCCGAGCAGACCAAAAGGCGTGCCGGTTTCCAGGCTTGGATGACTGGTGCGTACATCCGCTCTTTCGATGGTGTCGGGATGATCGACACCATGGATATTGGCGTAGGGCACCACGGCGCGTCCCATGATTTCATGCCAGTCTTTTGAATCGACAACCATTTCCAGGTCGCCCGGGTGTTGAGACGGAATCTGTGTGGCGCGATAGAGCCCGACGTCGCACCCCGGTGTATCCATTTCCAGTGAGGTAACCAGGTTCATCGCAACACCGCTACCGCCACCACTGGTCAGTGGCGGGGCTTGCTTGCCAAGCTCGTTAAAAACCGAATTGTTTACCACTACACTGCACGCACCTTTACCCCATGCCATCATCAGGCCATTATTCGGTAAAGCTGCCGGATGACCGAGTTTGCCGGCAAATGGTAGCGGGTCAGCGTAATTGGGGTGTGAGATCGGTTGAACGCCCAGCCAGCCCACCGTAAAAGATGATGTGTCATCGCTGTGTGTCCAGTCTGCAAAATTAATGGCATCACGAGGAACAAAAAAATCAGCATGATTTGTAACTTCATGCGGGCTTTTGCCTTCCTGTCCTTTCGGCTCCGGCATGACACCAACTAAATAACCCAGTCCTTTGTTGTTTTGTCGATAGTAGTCAGCGAACCAGATTCGGTCATCGGATGTCTGCGTGATAAAGTGTGCAGCCTTGTGGTCTGCGCCAAAGTAGCTTTTTGCATGATCGCCGCTGTGCTGCCCGTAGATCGGGAAGTTTTCTGCACCATCAGGATCCTGTGCATAAATGTGAAACAGGTTATCAATTGTGGTATGCGTACCAGCGCCATTATTTGAATAGCGAAACGGCAGGCCGCCGAATATCTGCCAGCTTGAGTAGGCCAGGCGGCCGTCTCTGAGCATATACGGGTGCTGTTCCTGTGACAATGAATGGTGACTGGCCAGGTCCGGATTTTTACCATCGATATCCACGGTCCAGATCCGGGTGCCTTTTTTTGATTCGGTGGTACCCCAGACGACTGTAGTGGTATGGTCGTCCCTGGTCGAAGTAAATGCAATGCGCTGATTGCTGATGAACGCCGGGCCCGAATCGTATACGCCGGTATTAAACGGCATGGCCTGTATTTGTTTGGTTGAGACGGTATAAAAGTGCAGATGTGCGCCCGTCGTAACCAGATGTTTGTTTGGGAAGTCATAGTAACCAAGATCCACAGGGTCTGCGTCTGGATGCACAACCTGCGAATGGATGTGTTCGCGGTAATTGGCCAGGCTGCCGCGAAAAACGGAAAAAGCGATTGTGTTGCCGTCAAAAGAAACCGCCGCATCGAGCGCTGCACAAGCATTCGATTGTGTTGAAGTGGTCGAGCAGTCGAAAATGACAGTTTCAACTCCGTTAGGATCGCGATAAACTAAATCGCAAGGGGCGCTGAAGTTCGAGAAAAAATTCGTGACATCCGGCAGTATGTCGTAGATGTCGAGACCGGTCATGGTTCTTGTCACCGTTTGCGATTGACCATTGATGGTGACATTGGCAGTCAGTTCAAAAGTGTCGGTCGTACGTTTGCACCTGGAATAGACAATTGGCTCTTGAGCATAAGCGATAGATAGTTCAAAGAGACAGAATAAGATAATAGTAAAAATAAGTTTAATTCTTATACGCATTACAAAACCCTGAGTTAATTTGTGTAAATAATAATTACTCTTAACTGCGATCTATGTTGACTGGTGGTTTTTTTTATTCAGTACGTTCGCACCCTGAACATTCAGACCTTTTGGCGCCGGAATGAAGACGCTTTTTTTGTTTTATGGATATACCTGTTCAAAACAAGAAATCAGATATTTCAAATACAATCTTTAATTTGAATATTTGGCATGCAGAATATAGACGATACTGTTATATCAGCAGAATGCCGGTTAAATCGATGGATACGGCGGCCAGAAAATTACATACATAAAACGATCATGAGAAGTAAATTGATTGAATGAGTACAAGTAGGTGAACTTCATGCATGACAACGTCAAAATTTGGCCTGTAAATCAATATTCCGCGTTTTTCTTAGGAAACATCCATCACTGTTATCTTGAAAATCTGGTTGAAGACATCGAGATAATCCTTTCCCAAGAAAACGGGCGTAAGTATACAGGTAATTCATGACGCGCGTGTGACAAAATTACACAATATTTGACAACAGTGTAGTGGTAATATCGTAATTATCTGTTTTTATATTAAATAATGGAATTATTGTGAGTAAAAATAATCTTTATCAAAGCCTGGTTGAGAAACTGGAGGAAATTTCACATTTGAACGGTGTGATGAGTACGATGGGATGGGACCAGGAAGTTATGATGCCAGCAGGTGCAGCACAGGCACGTTCCAAACAGATTGCAACGCTCGCCGGCATCATTCATGAGCGTATGACGCATCCGTCTTTGGGCGAATGTCTCGAAATGTTGCAGGAAAAATGTAATCAGGAGAACGCAATTGAGCGGTGCAATATTCTGGAAGCCAGACGTCAGTATGATTTAATGACTCGAATTCCCAAACGACTTGTACAAGCATTGGCTGAGTTGGGCTCTCGTGGCCAGACCACTTGGGTGCAGGCGCGGCGGGATAATACATTTGATAGTTTTGCTCCAGTAATTCAGGAGTTTCTGACGCTTAAGAAAGAATGGGCCAGCTGTGCTTTTCCAGAGATGCAACCTTATGATGCTAATCTGGATCTGTTTGAACGGGGAACAACCTCAGCCGAAGTTTCCGTAATTTTTGATCAGTTGAAAACAGCCCTGATACCGTTGATCGACTCGATTAGGGGCCATGATTATCAACCGGATACCAGCTTCTTAAAAGGTTATTTTGCGATCGATAAACAAGCGGAACTGGCGCGGATAATCAGTAAAGATATCGGATTCGATTTTCAAAAAGGGCGCATGGATGTGTCGGTTCATCCGTTTTGTGGCGGTAGCCATCCGACAGATGTGCGTATTACGACACGTTATACCGAGCTGGATTTTATCGAATCATTATATGCCGCCATCCATGAAACCGGACATGCACTGTATGAACAGGGACGTATGCCTGGATACGAGGATTTGCCGGTTTCCGAATCGTTAACGATGGGCATACATGAATCACAGTCGCTTTTCTGGGAGCGCATGATTGGACAAAGCAGAGTATTCTGCGCCCATTATTTTGAATTGATTTCAAAAACCTTTCCAGATAATTTTCAGAATAAAACGGCAGATTCACTTTATCAGGCCGTCAATGCCTGTCAGCCCGGGTTGATCAGAGTGGAAGCGGATGAATTGACCTACCCACTGCATGTCATATTGCGTTTTGAAATCGAGAAGGATTTGTTTGAAGACAAAATCGCAGTCGAAGATCTACCGGCGGTATGGAACGAAAAAATGGTTTCGTATCTGGGTATTAGTCCTCCAAATGATTCGCTGGGTGTGCTGCAGGATTCACATTGGAGTGCGGGTGCATTTGGTTACTTTCCCTCTTATACGTTGGGTGCGATTTATGCATGTCAATTCTACGCAGCGGCACAAAAGGATTTAGGAGATATTGAGAGCAAGATTACAGCAGGGGAGTTTGCACCAATCAAACACTGGTTGAACGAGAAAATACACAGTCAGGGAAGACTGTACACACCTAGGGAGCTGGTGCTCAGGATAACCGGCGAGCCGCTAAATGGAATGCGTTTGATTGAATATCTTGAAGCCAAATATGGAGAATTATACCGGCTGAATGGCAAAGGGATTTCAGCCTGACCGGTAGATAAAAAATGCAGAAACTGTGCAGAAAACAACCCTGATCTGGATTTTTTCGAATTTAGCGTTTATTGAATTGATAAAACATATAACATTATGAATTTCAATATATAAAATAAAAATACTAAAATTTGGATGGCTATTTTATGAAATAGCGGAGCCGCCCGTATATATGTGCTCATAGGATGAATAACATGTTAATTACAAACAGATTATATAGGATAATTAAATAAAATTTTTTGATTTTCGAAACCATAATCTTTCTTCACGAATTTTTCACATCCCCTGTGTTAAATTTTCGCTGCACATTTAAGCAAGTCAAAAGTAAAACGAAATGAGTTTGATAATTATAATTGGGGAGAAAGTTTTATATGAGTTCTGAAAAAGAAAATAATCCGTCAAGCGGTGCGCCCGCTGCATCCGGTGAAAATCTGGCGCCTGATGGATCTGTTGTACTGACAGCTGACAAACATTTTGGCGCCGCTGCGTTCCAGGCGAAATATGCCATGCGCGATATGTTTGCCGGTATTATCACCGGTACTATGGCGATCCCGCTGTCGATCGGTATCGCGATGATGTCCGATTATCCGATTAAAGTCGGTTTGGCCACCGTCGTATTTGCCAGCTTTGTTGGCTGGACGATGGCCTGGTTCAGACCCGGTAACTACATTGGCAGTGCCGGTATTGCTGCCGGTCTGGCGCCTGCACTAGCGCTCGGTGTCGCTTCGTTTGGCATGGAAAACATGGCTTTTTGTATTTTCCTGACGGCTGCGATGCAGGCGGTTTGCTGGTATTACAACTGGCAGAAATATCTACTGGTTGCGGTGCCGGTTTATCTGGTTGAAGGACTGTTGGCCGGAATTGGTCTGAAGATCTTCTTGAAATTCTTCGAATTCACGTATGAAATTCCGGAAGCAGCCGTTACCGAAGAGTTCTGGAATACTGCTCGGATAATAATGTGTGCGATATCGGCGGTAGGTATGGCAGTATTTATTGTTTTATTCTCTAAATTCAAGGATATACAGCCAGCCATACCGTATTTTGTATTGATCATTGGTGGTGCACTTGTGGGTCTGTTTGTACAGGTGCCAATGATTACGGTTGAAGATGTCGATCTTTATTTTAGAATTCCATTACCCGCAGCTGATGTGACCATTATGATGATGGTGCTGATGATACTGTTCTGCGCAATGCTGGCGACGATTGACGTGATCGAGCAGGTGATGAGTAACGCCGCGATTGAAAAAATCGATCCGCTGAAGCGTAAATGTAACAGTAACAACAGTCTGCTGGCGATCTGGATCGCCAATATGGGTTCCAGCTTCTTTGGCGGTATGACCAATCTGGACGGCCTGGCGAAAAGCACCACCAACAGACTGGCAGGCGCGTATACCAAATTCTCGCTGGTATTCATTGGCTCGGTGGTCGCATTCTTCTTGTTCAACTCCGAATATCTGGAGTACCTGCCAAAATTTGCTCTGGCAGCGATCATGATGTTCTCGGGCTACAAGATGATTGCCGGTCTGGTACACGTAACGCACTACGGTCCGTATGCAATGATGCTGGCAATTGCAACAGGTCTGCTGGTTTTCGAACTGGGCATCTTCGAGGGTCTTATTATTGCATTGATTGCTCACGCCGTAATTCATTACATGGTATACACCAAGCATGACAACATGCCTGGAAGAGACGTCGTCAAGCGTTACTTTGAGAACCTGAAACGCGATAGCGGCAACTTGCAATAATCGAGAATCTTTCAAATTCATTAATTAGCGTGAGTAACGAAGGGCGGGCCAGACCATATCTAGACTAGATGGATTTTGTAAGGTAAGGCCTGTCCTTTTTAAACCTAGGATACGATCAAAAGGGATGCATAATGTATAAGAAAATCATGGTAGCAATAGATGGCAGTGAAACGGCACAAAATGCTCTGGAGGAAGCAGAGAATATCGCTAATTCATATAACGCCGGTTTATGTATCGTGCACTGTATTACGGGTGAGGAAGCTGCTGACAAAGCGGCAGGCCAAGCTCTATTGGAAAAATCAGAGGAATCGGTCAACGCATTGAGTATTGAAACCCGTTTGCTGGAGGCAAATATTGCATACGGCACGAATGGAATCTCAGATGCCATCGGAGATGCGGTGAAAGATTGGGGTGCGGATTTGCTGGTGGTAGGCACTGCCAACCGCAGGGGCCTGGAGCGTTTCGTTGTCGGCTCCGTGGCAGAACAGTTGGTAAGTCTTGTGGAGTCTTCCATATTGCTGGTACGTCCACAAAAATAAAGAGCTGAATATTCACTTGTTGATATAGTAATTAGCTCATAAAAGAAATAAGAAAATGTCGTGCATAACGTTCAAAGTGAATTCAGCTGTTTCTTTGAAACAGGGCGTTGGAGCACAGATGTACAACAAACACGGTTATTGCTCTCTCGTGAAAATAAGCAGTGTTTTACTTGTTAACAAATGCAAGTGGTCTGGCCAGAATCAGGAGGTTTGTTCCGTTGGCTGATAGATCAGTTATCATTTTTTTCATGTAGATGGGGCGTAAGTCAATGCTGACGAGTTTGGTTGGATTGCCGGGTTAAAATAGACTATCGCGTTTTAAAATGCGGTGTACATTGAACATGTGCTGAACATGTTCAGTCCTCATTATTTCTTTAACTGAGTAATTGCTTTTTTAAGTAAGAAGGTTAAATTGATATAATGGGGATACTCAGTACACTATTATTGACGCCGCTTTTAGGTATACTTGTTCTGGCAATCCTGCCGGGCGGTAATGCCAGTCAGATTCGCTTTACTGCGAATCTTTTTGCGACTGTAGTATTTTTATTCAGCTGTTGGCTTGTTGTCGACTACAACCAGCTATACGGCGATATACAGTACTACGAACAGTTTATCTACAATCCGAACTTTAATTCGGCTTTCGCTTTGGGTGTAGACGGGCTGTCTTTGCCAATGGTTGTTCTGGCAGCCATGCTGACCCTGATTGCGTTACTTGCGTCCTTCAGCGTCGTTCATAATATCAAAAGTTACTATATAAGCGTCTTGCTGCTTGAACTGGGCATGCTGGGCGTATTCCTCTCCCAGGATTGGTCGTTGTTCTATATATTCTGGGAATTAACGCTCATTCCGCTTTTTATTCTCATTGCACGCTGGGGTGGGACGCGCCGTCATGTCGCCAGTATTAACTTTGTGTTATATACCATGGGCGGTTCGATTTTCATGCTGGTCAGTTTGTTGGCGATCAGCCAGTATATGCCAGAGCACGGCGGTACGTTGATGGCTGATATGACCGAGGCTGCTCGTAGTATGCCAAGAGATGAGCAACTATGGGTATTACTCGGTTTTCTGATAGGTTTCGGCGTCAAGATGCCCGTTTTCCCGCTTCACGGATGGTTGCCTTTGGCGCATGTGGAAGCACCCAGCCCGGTCAGTATTTTGCTGTCGGGTATTCTGCTCAAGATGGGTGCTTACGGTTTGATCCGTGTTGTTGTGATGCTGCCGGAAGCGACTTTGATTGTACAGCCCTATCTACTGTTCATCGCATTGTTCGGTATGATATACGGCGGCGTGCTTGCCTGGCGGCAATCCGATCTTAAAGCCATGGTGGCGTACTCTTCGGTGAGTCATATGGGTATTGTGCTGCTTGGTATAGCAACCCTGAATTTTACCGGTCTGACCGGGGCCGTACTGCAAATGACCGCCCATGGACTGGTTGCCGGGGCGCTGTTTCTGCTGGTCGGTTTGCTGTATGAACGTACCCACACGCGGAATATTCTCGACTACAGTTCTTTGGTCCAGGTGATGCCGCGCTTTGCCTTTTTCATGACAATTACCTTATTTGCAGCGATGGGTATGCCAGGTACGGTCGGCTTTGTGGCTGAACTGCATGCAGTGATTGGCGGTTATCAGCAATGGGGTAATCTCATGCTGTTTCTCGGTTTGAGTATTCTCATCAGTGCTGCTTATGCTATGCGGACAGTGGGCATGCTGTTCACAGGACCGGTCAAGCCGCAAATGCGAGAGATTGAAGATTTAAAACTGTATGAACTGGTAGCGGCCATTATTCTTGTGGCGGCAATTGTGTTGATGGGTTTGTGGCCTTCACCGCTAATTGATTTGTCCGTAGCGACCATTACCCAGATGAATGACTTTATCAGTCAAAGTATTCAATAGGATTGATGCATATGACCTCAGAATCACTTGATCCACGCGAACGTATCATTGAAGCAATCCATCATATGGACCATGTCCTGCCCGGACAAGGTCCCATACATGAGTTTGTTCATCACAATACTATACATGGCTTTCAGCATTTTCCATTCGAACAGGCGTTGGCGGAGTACGAAGCATTGACAGGTGTCTTCGGATATTTATCCGAAGCGAAAAACCGTGAGCTATATAAACAGAACAGAATAACGGACGGTGATATTTTTGCTGTGCTCGCTCAACAAAAGGATTTGCAGGCGGAAGATATAGTATTTCAGACCAACAGGTCAGTTGTTAAAAATAAAGACATCTACCGGGTTGCAATGGTGCATGAACTGCCAACGCTTTCCATTAGTCAGCTTAACTGGCAAATCGAGGAAAATAATGCCTTGAGTACAATCCAGCCTGACGTATCAGATTCATCCCGTCAGCGTCTGCTTGCCGAAACTAGTGATCAGCGCACTGTCGTAAGACAGCTGTGGGAAAGTATTCTAAATAAACTGGATATTGAACTGGTGGATCTGCATCCGGAAAATATGCTGGATCTTTCGGAAGAAGAAGCACAAAAATGGTTGGAGAAGGTAAATACCAATCTTGCACGTGACGAAGATATTCCGGTGCATCAGAAAACACGAAAAGAAGCTGAAGTAATGCTTGGTGATCTGCTGTCCCAGATTGGAGATAAAATTACACTGCGTGGTCTTGTTAAGGCACTGAGCGGTATAGATATTTTATATTCCATCCGTCCACAGATGATTCGAATCTGTGCATCTGTGCTAGATGAAGGCGTTGCTGCCTGGCAATTACCGGAGCGCGGTAAAATGGGGCTATACGCATCCTGGCGCGCAACCGTACAGTTTGATGTCAACCCGTTCCTGCATGACTTGCCTGACTGGCAGCGCATAGTGAGTGAAACGCCTGAAGATCCGGTCGATTGCATCATCATGCAACTAACCCATATGGAAATACCGGAAGATAAATGGGAAGGCTACTTACGGCGCCTGGCACTCGAATTGCCTGGCTGGTCCGGGCTGATTAACTGGCGGCAACATCATCCGGAATATCAAACCGAAAATAACGCACCGATTCATCTTGCGGATTATCTGGCCATACGCTTGACACTCGACCGTTTATGGTTAAATCAGGCCTGTAAGGATAACTGGAAAATCGAAGCACGGCTTGGAACTATCGAGTATTATTTTCGAAAAAACCTGTCTGAGTTTATGGTCAGAAAATTTTTATACCAAGGGGAACTGCCCGAATATCTGACCACACTGGCCAACGATTTGATAGAGCGTACGGGATCAGAACGTCAACAGCAGGAGGAATGGCAGAATCTTGCAGATTTGATTTGGACCTGGCAATTCAGTCCATTGGTTGAAAGCGACCAGGAAAATGCTGCTTTTAACAGTGGCTGGCGTTTATTTCGATTATGCCAGCATCTGGGACTAGTCGCTGCCGATATACAACAGATTCAAAAAAACGATTTGCTGAGCATGTTGTCCATGCTGGATAAATTTACACCGGCCGAACGATGCAAGATCTGGCTTTATGCGTATGAATATCATTACCGTGAAGCTTTCTTAAATGCGATTCGAGCCAATCTCAAGCGTGGCAGATGGGCGACGCGCGAACAGCGTCCAGATGCACAAATTGTTTTTTGCATTGATGAACGTGAAGAAAGTATTCGTCGCCAGCTAGAAGAAATAAACCCACAAATAGAAACTCTGGGAGCTGCCGGTTTTTTTGGGTTGCCGATCAATTACAAAGGGCTGGATGATCATCATCGCACAGCCTTGTGTCCAATTGTTGTTGTGCCTTCTCATAATGTCGATGAAGTGCCCAGAAAGGGCACGGAGTCAATTTATCAGGCGCATCTGAAAGGTCACGGTTTTTATCATAAACTTGCATATCTTTTGAATCAGTCGTTACGACGCAGTCTGATTCTGTCCCATGCAATGATTGATGCATTGGCTCCAATCATTTTTATTGGATTGCTCGGGCGTACCTTTGTCCCTAAACAGATTCTGGCATTTAACAGCCGCATGCGTGAAAAAATTGATAAAAAAGTGCCAACTGAATTGCTGTTTAATACGATTGAACCGGACAAACCCGCGACACCTGAACTGCCGCGCCTTGGTTTCAATGATCAGGAACAGGCAGATCGTCTTGCAGCTTTCATGAAAGCTACGGGTTTGACGTATGGATTTGCAAAAATCGTTTCTTTAATGGCGCATGGTTCGACTAGCCAGAATAATCCCCATGAAGCGGCGCATGATTGTGGTGCCTGCAGCGGAAAGCGCGGCGGCCCTAATGCCAGGCTTTTTGCTGCAATGGCCAACCGTCCGGTTATTCGTCGGTTACTCGCCGAACGAGGTATACAAATACCTGATGATACCTGGTTTGTCGGCGCAGAGCATGATACCTGCAGCGACGTGATTACCTGGTATGATGTCGAGGATATTCCTGAGGGTCTTAAGTCGCATTTCGAATCGGTACGTATTGATCTGATTCGCGCAAGAGATGCTTCTGCGCATGAGCGATGCCGCCGATTTTACTCAGCAAAACATCCAAAAACACCTTCCGGAGGAATTGCTCATGTACATTTGAGATCGAATGACCTGAGTCAGGTTCGTCCCGAATATGGCCACGCAACGAATGCTTCGGCGATTGTTGGGCGACGTTCCATTTCGCAAGGCGTCTTTCTCGACAGACGCGCCTTTCTGATTTCCTACGATCCTACCCAGGATCCAGAAGGTAAAGCGCTTGAGAATGTTCTGCTTGCAGTGGGACCTGTTGGTGCGGGAATTAACCTTGAGTATTATTTTTCCACCATCGATAACGAACGTTTCGGTTGCAGTACCAAGATCCCACATAACATAACAGGATTGTTTGGTGTAATGGAAGGCACCAGCAGCGATATCCGTACCGGATTGCCCAAACAGATGGTTGAGATACACGAGCCAGTGCGTTTACAGATTCTGGTTGAAGCAAAAACCGAAGTTTTAGGAGAAATCTACGGACGTCAGCCGAGTATTCAGGAGCTTGTTGGCGGTGGCTGGGTGTTGTTGAGCGCGATCGATCCTGATACGGGACAGATATCGTGCTTTGAACGGGGTGTGGGCTTTGTGCCGTGGAATCCTGAGGCAATTGCGATACCGGAGGTTGAATCATCGATTGCATATTATCAGGATGTCGATGTGCCGCTGTCGCCGGTTCTGATCAAACAACCTGATATGACGGGAGCCTGACATGGACTATCTGGTCATCTTTATTCCATTGCTGCCTTTTGTTGCGGCTGCAATAATCGGCTTTGGTCATTTGTTCAACCAGATCAGTGGTCAAAAGGGTGAAGCTAGAAGTGCGGATATAGCAAAAAATGCGATTTATCTGTCTTGCGTAGCCGCGATAGCCCTGCTGGTAGCCGATCTTATGGGGCACAATGAAGGCAGTTTGACAGCAGTACGATGGCTGGACAGCGGCAATCTTGAAATTGAGCTGAATTTTATCACCTCAGGCTTTAGCGTGATTGTCGCTGTTTTGTTTGCGATCATCCTGGTTATCGTAACTCGCTTCTCTACAAATTATATTCATAAGGAATCTGGATTCCATCGTTTCTTTTTTGTATTAAGCCTTTTTTCCTCGTCAATACTGTTTCTAGTACTTTCGGGTAACGCGGCAGCTACCTTTTTTGGCTGGGAAATAGCCGGGCTGTGTTCTTACTTGTTAATATCCTTTGCATACGATCGCCCTGTTGCAGGAATCAACGCGACACGCGTATTTGTAACGAATCGTATTGGTGATACCGGATTTATTCTTGGCATAGCGCTGGCTTTTTATTTTGGCGACACGATCAACTGGACTGATTTAAATAGTGCGGCGGAAAGTATGGCAACCCCTACCGTGACTATCATGAGTCTTTGTTTTGTGGTTGCTGCTATGGCCAAGTCGGCGCAATTGCCGTTTACGCCCTGGTTGGCTCGTGCGATGGAAGGACCGACCCCGTCCAGTGCAGTATTTTATGGCGCCGTAATGATACACGCAGGTATTTTCCTGATTATATTATTGCGCCCGGTCATCGAACAGGCTCCCTTAACCATGGGTCTGCTGGTAGTGGTTGGTTTGTTGACCGCAGTCTATAGCTTCGTTGTCGGGCTTACACAAACAGACGTCAAAAGCTCACTGTGCTTTGCCATTTCAGGACAGCTTGGACTGATGTTTCTCGAATGCGGATTGGGTTTATGGGAACTGGCAATGTGGCATTTGTGTGCGCATGCCATTGTAAGAAGTTATCAGGTCCTTACCGCTCCATCGCTATTACATTATGTGCATGGCAATCCAATGAAACCGGTGCCTGAAACAGTCGCGAAGAAAAGATGGCTGTATATTGCTTCATTGCAACGATTCTGGCTGGACCCCATAACCGACAGAACGCTGGTGAGACCTGTAAACGGGTTAGGTTACGATCTTGATCGTTTTGACAAAAATATCATAGACCGTGCAATGGGTGATCCGGCATCTTCATTTTCTGCTATAACCACTCTCACACAGCTGGAGAATAAAACGCACAAGAATAGACTGGAAGCAGTTCATGTTGAATTTGTAAAAGGTAAAGGCATTGTTGGTAAGTTGCTTGAATGGATTGCAAATATCATGAACTGGTTTGAAGAGCGTTTGGTTCTTCGGGGTATCGGGATGGATCTGGTTACGATGGGACGAAAACTCGGTCAGGCGGCTAACACTTTTGAACTGCTGATACTGAAGCCGCGCTATCTGGTGTTATTTGTTTTCATTGTGTTAATGCTTGCCGCTTCAATTTGAGGGATTCATGGATAATGCGAATATAATTTTAGGTACCGATATAGTGGGTTTTCCCATTCTGTCGGTGCTGACACTGATTCCACTGATCACCATGGTGCTGGTAATCATAACCTCCCAGCCTGGTGTTGCGTTGCGATTGGGTATTGGAGGCGCGGTACTGACGTTATTGTTCAGTTTGTATATGCTGAATACCTTTGACCCAGCACAGGTGGTAGGTATTCAATTCTACGAAAAATACCAGCTTTCTGGATTGACTTATAGTGTTGGTGTTGACGGCACCAGCATACTCTTTGTGGTGGTAACCGCCGTATTGGCTGTGCTGGCAATGATTTACACGCTGACGACCCGGCGTGTGTCCGACAAAATACATATTGCTTGTATGTTGGGTTACCAGGGTATTTTAATTGGTGCATTTACTGCAATGAATGCGATGCAGTTCTGGTTCTGGTGTTTTCTAGAGCTGATCCCGGTTGTTTTGATGACGCTCAGGGCCGGGTCGGGACAGAATCGCCGCTGGGTTGTTGCGCTGCTTTTACAGCACTGGGGAAGCGGGCTGTTTATGGTGCTGGCCGGGTTTCTGATGTTGGGTTTTGGCATTATGATAACTACCGATGTGCTGTCGTTCGATTGGCTGGTATTGAAAGAAAATGACGTCAAGCTCGAATATGCAACCTTAATCTTTTTCCTGCTGTTTTTTGGTTTTGCCATACGCATGCCGCTTTTTCCGTTTCATGGATGGCTGCCCGTGTTGGCTGAACAGGGTACCGTGGCAAGTGTCAGTATTTTCCTGGTAAGTTTAAAACTGGGTATCTATGGCGCAATGCGTTTTTTGATTCCACTGCTTCCAGAAGTTGCGGAGCAATGGACATGGTTTGTTACTACATTGGGGTTGATCGGTATCTTTTACGGCGCATTGCTGGCACTGATGCAGATTAATATCCGTCGGCTGCTGGCGTTTGCCATTATCAGTCAGACCGGCCTGCTGGTAATAGGATTGTTTGACTTTAATAAACACGGTATGGAGGGCAGTATACTGCTTTCAGTCACTTACGGACTGGCCGCGGCCGGTATGTTTTTAAGTCTCGGGATGATTTATAAACGGACGCATACCGCGTACATTCCCCGGCTTGGTGGTATGTATGATGTCAACGCTGCTATTGCTGTCTTATTTGTAGTCAGTGCATTAAGTACGATGGTAATGCCTGGAACGCCAGGCTTCGACGGTATCCACCTATTGCTCGAAGGTACGGTCAAAAGCCAGGGATGGCTTGTCTCCATTGCGATTCTGATTGGAAACGTACTGACTGTCGGCCTGCTGCTCCGTGCATTTCAGCAAATATTTATTACATCGCCAAAACGATATCAAGGTCCGTTTAAATTTAAAAAGTATGGCAGTACACAGCCTTCGTTAAGAAATGAATGGATCATCGCGATCGCTATTTGCGGCATACTCATAACAGCCGGGGTGCATACATCACCGTGGCTGGATATTATCGATCAGAATATTCAGGTTGTCAGTGACGTCTATACCAGTTCAGAGGTAGTTCAGACAACGGAGACGCTGGCTGTTCAGCATGTTATAACAAAGGATCATTAACATGATAGAAGCAGATTTTCCATTTTTAAGTTTTATCATCATTATTCCGTTGGTAGGCGCAATATTGACCGGTTCAATACGGAGTCTCGATATTGCCAAGCATATCGCACTTTTTGTAGCCATACTGACGCTGCTTTTATCAATCTTTGCGCTTATTTTATTCGATACCGAGCACGGCGGATTCCAGCTAGTAGAGCGCTATGAATGGATACCGCTTCTCAATATTGAGTATCTGGTCGGCGTAGACGGTATTTCAATTTTATTTTTACCGATGACAGCATTGTTGACTTTAATTACGATGCTTGCAGTCTGGAATTCAACGGCACATTTGCCCCGGTTTCATTTCTCACTGTTGCTGGCATTGGAAGGTGTAAGTTTTGGAATATTCTGTGCACTGGATACAGTATTGTTTTTCCTTTTCTGGGAACTGACGCTGCCACCTTTTTTCTTCTTGATTGGATTATGGGGGATCGGGTCACAACGAAGAAGCGCGGCAATGAAATACCTGTTATATATGATTGGGGGAGGCGTACCGATTCTGCTGGCATTTATACTGCTGGCTTCAAATCATGCGTATTATGTCGAAGGTCTGATTCCGCAGGAACTCTCATTCAGTCTGCCGGTATTGCTGGATACGCCACTGCCTGATAATTTGCAGGCAATTGTGTTTCTGCTCTTGTTATTTGGATTTGCAATTAAAGCACCGCTGGTTCCATTACACACTTGGATGCCCACAGCGGCCATGGAGGGACCTACGCATATAGTTGCATTATTGGTTGGTTTAAAGCTGGGCGTTTACGGTATTTTGAGATTTGCTATGCCGCTGGCACCTGCGGCAGCTGTCGACTTCAGTTGGTTGCTCAGTGTAATAGGTGCGGTGACGCTGATTTATGCTGCTCTGATCGCGTTGCAACAAACTAATTTACGCCGGCTACTGGCTTATGCTAGTGTTAGCCATGTGGGTTTGGTAATTGTTGGTATTGCCTCATTAACGGCTCAAGGTTTTCAGGGGGCTATCTTTCAGCTGTTAAACTTTACCTTTATAGCCAGTTCGTTAATGTTGATTGCAGGCTTTATCCATCATAGAATTGGAAGTACTGAAACGATTCATTTGGGTGGGCTTGCTAAGGTAATGCCTAAATTAACTTTTTTTTACTTTTTATTTATGTTGTCGAGTATCGGGTTGCCAGGGACCAGTGGTTTCCCGGCTGAATTGTTAATGATCATTGGTGCACTCAATACGCATTCGATTCTTGGGTTTGCAGCATTATCCGGTGCGATTTTAAGTGCTGCATATATGCTGTCGTATACCCGAAAGGCTTTTTTAGGTCCTGTTGTCCATAAAGACATAGAGCAGGTTATAGATATCAAATCCAGAGAGCTGGCTTTGCTCTTTATACCTGCTTTGCTGGCTTTGATATTCGGACTGTTTCCTGAGTATATACTTAATATCAATCAGGCTGCTTCTGATGCATGGCTGTCGAGATTAACAATTCAATCGCCTTAAATTTTTTAATACTTAGGATGGAAAAATGACTGATACAAATAATACAGGTATAGATTATCTACTTGATTTGAATGCGCGTCACTCGCAGGCATTCATGGATTTATCATCAGAGCGTCGGAGATACCGGGGAGAACATCCCACTGAAATTGCCGCGCTAAAGTGTATGGACGGAAGACTGCATTTGCCTGTCATGACGCAGACTGCGCTGGGAATTATTCAGCCTTTTCGTAATCTGGGTGGCAAATTCGATTTGGGCTGGCCTTTTTTCCAGACTATCATTGATCAATGGGTGCAATATTCAATTGGTCGTGGAAGACATTGCCTGGTTTTCGTGACTTATCATTATGCCCGGGGTGATGCGCATCGTGGTTGCCGTGGTTTCAATTACGATACAGGTGCTGCCAGAGACGCCGCGATTAAACTGAAAAACCAGTTTCTCAATGTATATGGAAAAGGTGCAGTGGTGCCTATTGTCTGTGGCATAGAAACAGACCTGGAGGCGCTGATCCTGCATGGTGAGGATGACGGCACCGTAGTCGACCTGGCCAAGATTAAGCAATCTTCGCAAATTGAATTAGAGGAATTGTTATCTTCGCTTTACCCGTCCATGACGGAAAGGATCATACGGGATATGATACCGCTCGTTCGTGGTAACATCAGACACATAGCTGAAGTGCGTGCTTCAAACAGGCCAATTGCTGATGCCGAGCACAAGGAATGGGTTCTGGGTATAGGACGAGGATTTGACTGGCTGCACGCCATAAATACTGCTTTTATCGTAGGCCCTTTTGATCCGCATTTGTCAGTTGCCATTGAAACTGCTGCCAAATTGCTTAAGGGAAATATTGATGACGGCCGTGTCGACCCGAACGGTATTGTTTTGCTGACTTCAGCGGCGTTTCGTGACGAAGCAGGACCAGAATACCATCTGGCCAGAGAAAAAGCGCTTTTCCTCAGTAAATTCGCACAGGATATTATCAAGGCGAAGGTGCCGGATTTGTTACCACACTTGCAGGTACTGACAGGATTCACCGATATGGATACCCGGAAATTCGAAGTGATCGAGCGACTGGATGCTGCACCTGTCAAGAAGAAAAAGATTGCTTAGTTACTGACATATTTAACGAAATTTGACAATCCCCATGGAAAATACAGGTTTTCCATGGGTTTTTTTTATATTTGGACGGCAGAATTTCCTGGTAGTATTGAATCGCCAAGGAAACAATATAATCTGATCGCTTTTGGGATCACGACCTGGGTGATGACAGAATTTGTTTAAACCGTTCGGTTGTCTCTATTAACGCAGATAATATCCCCGGCTCCCAAACCGAATGACCGGCGTTGTCGATAATCCTGTATTCGGCCTGTGGCCATTTCTCATGTAAATCATTTGCGCTGATAATCGGACACACGGCGTCATAGCGACCTTGAACAATGGTCGCTGGAATTTCGTGCAATTTATAGACATTGTCCAGTAATGCATTCTCCGGCAGGAAAATATCGTGACTGAAATAATGCGCTTCCATGCGTGCCAGTCCCAGCGCTACCGTGTCCTGGGCAAAATAATTCACAGTTTCCAAGCTTGGCAGCAGTGTGGAGCATGATCCCTCATAAATGCTCCAGCTGCGCGCGGCGGGCATATGAACGGCAGGATCAGGGTTTATCAAACGCTGATAATAAGCGGAAAGAATGTCACTGCGTTCCGTTTCACTCAATGTGGCAACAAAGTTCTGCCACGCTTCCGGGAAAAAGTTTTTCAGTCCGTACAAAAACCAGTCAATTTCCTGTTTTCGACATAAAAAGATACCCCGCAGAATCATTCCCAAACAACGTTCCGGGTGGGTTTCACCATATGCTAGCGCCAGCGTACTGCCCCAGGACCCTCCAAATACTACCCATTTCTCGATACCAAGATGCTGTCTCAGTAGCTCAAGATCGTCGACCAGGAGCGGTGTTGTATTGTTGCGTATTTCTCCCAAAGGGGTTGAACGCCCGGATCCGCGCTGGTCGAATACAACGATTCTGTAATAGGATGGATCAAAAAAACGGCGGTGGGCGGGCGTAGAACCGGCACCGGGGCCGCCATGTAAAAATACAACGGGCGTTCCATCGGGATTGCCTGATTGTTCCCAGTAGATTGTATGGATCGAATCCACTGATAACATGCCTTGTTGATACGGTTCTATCTTCGGAAATAACTGGAATGCGCTGCTGTTTTGCATAATGTCTAAAATTCAGTCAGTGTCGGGGAAAAGTATACGAAAAAGGTGACAAATAGCACAGAGTTCAAAATTTTAATGATTTAACGTTCTGATATATTTATTGTCATATTTTAACTGCATCTATAAATAAAGGGTAATATCATGCATCATACAATTTTAAGAGAACAGGACGTTTCACTGTTGCGTGCCGAAATCGAGATGTTGATGGTAGAGCGTCAGAGTTTATTGAAAACAGTCGGTGCCGCTGCGAAATTTATTGCCTGCCTGGATAGCCGAAAGCTGCCTGAGGAGGCATGCGAAACGGCCGAAAGATTAGCGAAGTCGTTGAATCAGTTAAGTGAGGATACTTTGCAGGATGCACTGGAAAAAATAAAGGCGTAATTTGTCATCACGAACGATTTACAAGAAACAGAAGCTTGATAATGATAAACCAAAAATCGGCCTGGTTCTGACCGGGGGTGGTGCGCGGGCTGCCTATCAGGTAGGGGTGTTGCGCGCAATTGCCGAAATGTTGCCCGATAAAGCACCGAATCCGTTTCCCGTGATATGTGGAACATCGGCGGGCGCAATAAATGCTGCAAGTTTGGCTGTGGCTGCAAATGAATTTCAAGAGGGCGTGCGCCAGCTGGAGGAGGTATGGGCCAATTTTCACGTGGGACATGTTTATCGTGCTGATCTGGCAGGTGTACTGAGAAATACTATACGATGTTGTATATCGCTGTTTTCACATGAGTACGGACGGCATAGAGCAATATCTCTGCTGGATAATTCACCGCTGGAGTCACTCTTATTACGCAAAATACCTTTTCGAATGCTTCAACATTGCATCCGCTCAGGATCTTTGCATGCATTAGGAATTACAGCCTGGGGGTATACTTCCGGCCAATCGGTGACATTCTATCAAGCTGCACATGAAATCAGACCCTGGAAACGTGCACAACGCGTTGGTGTATCAACACAAATACGTGCGAACCACCTGATGGCCTCTTCGGCAATCCCGTTTCTTTTTCCGCCGATGAAATTAAACCGTGAATTTTTTGGAGATGGATCAATGCGCCAGTTGACACCGATTAGTCCGGCGCTTCATCTGGGTGCGGAAAAAGTATTGATTCTGGGCGTGCATAAGGTAGCAAGAGAGCTGCCCGGACGCGTGAGCGCCTCCGATTATCCTTCGCTGGCACAGATTGCCGGTCATGCCATGAATAGCATTTTTGTTGACAGCCTTGACGTGGATCTCGAACGTTTACGGCGGATTAATGAAACATTAAAACTAGTGCCGTATGAAGCCCACCAGGAAAAGAAAATTACATTGCGCTCGATTGATTCCATGATGATATCGCCGAGTATTGAAATTAACGAAATTGCTCAACAGTTTGCACAGTCATTGCCGCTGACAATGCGCTCACTTTACCGCGCTGTGGGTGCAATGAATCCGAATGGTTCAACACTGTTAAGTTATGTTTTGTTTGAAGCGTCATTTTGCCGGGCTTTAATTGAACTGGGTTGGAATGATGCAATGCAACAAAAAGATGACATTCTGCATTTCATTCAATGTCAATAATTTGTTGTTGAACAAGGCGCATTTCATATGTATGCGTCTGTTACTTCTGATTGATGTAAAGGGTAAAGGGTAAAGGCGAAGTCGAATGGGATTTGATAGTCCTCAATTTTGGGTGGCGGTAGTACAGATTATTGCAATTGATATCGTTCTGGGCGGAGACAACGCGGTAGTCATCGCTCTGGCTTGCCGTCGATTACCAGAAAAACAGCGTAATCTTGGAATTTTCTGGGGTGTCGTCGGAGCAATAGCTTTGCGCGTCATTTTGATTTTTTTTGCTTTGAGTCTTTTGACAGTACCTTACTTGAAAATTGCTGGAGCCTGTTTATTGATCTGGATCGGTATCAAATTGCTTCAACCGGAACCGGCTGGCGATGGCCATGAAGTTGCTGCAAGTACGACACTGATTGGCGCTATTAAAACCATTATTATCGCTGATGCTGTAATGAGTCTCGATAATGTCATCGCGATCGCAGGGGCTGCCAAGGACAGCATGACTTTGGTTATCTTTGGGCTTGTTTTCAGCGTACCAATCATCGTCTGGGGCAGTAAACTTGTCCTGAAACTCATGGACAGATATCCGATCACAATAGTAATTGGTGCCGCTTTATTGGGCTGGATTGCCGGAGATATGGCGGTTACCGATACGGTTACTCAGGACTGGATAATCCATAATGCTGCTTTCCTTCAATGGCTGATTCCTGTTGCGACTGTATTGATTGTGATAATTACCGGAAAGCGGCTGGCTGCACATGCGCACAGCAGAATAGAACCGGTGGTGGATCTGGGTGATAAACCGAAGCGAACACGCTAGAAACGATCTTTTTCTTGGACTTTAACGGGGACCTTGAACAATGTTGAAAATTTTGTTGCCAATTGACGGATCCGATAACTCCAGCAAAGCAGTAAAAAAAATGGTTGAAATGATGGACTGGTATAAAGCTGCACCGGAAATTCATTTGTTGAATGTGCAATTCCCGCTGGACGGGAACGTATCTTTATTTATTCCTCAGGATGACATCAAGCAGTATCACCAGGAGGAAGGGATGAAATGCTTGCAAAAAGCAGCTCAATTACTCGATCAAGAACAGATTAAGTACAGCTATCATATTACGATTGGTGATCCGGCCATGATGATTGAACAGTTCGCGGCAAATTTAAACTGTGACCTGGTTATTATCAGCGCGCGTGGTCACGGCGTCATTAAAAATCTGTTATTGGGTTCGGTGGTGAGCAAGGTGATACAGTTGTCTTCAACACCGGTAATACTTGTTAAATAGTGTAATCATGCGGAGCAAGATGTGAAGCTGAGGGTACTAGGATGCAGCGGAGGTATCGGTAGTGATTCGGATACGACATCATTACTGGTCGATTCCGATGTTTTGATCGATGCGGGTACCGGTATTGGAAATTTAAAGCTGGATGAATTGGTTCAGATAGATCACATATTTGTAACGCATTCTCATTTGGATCATATTGCATTTATTCCATTCTTGGTTGATACCGTAGGATTTCTGCGAACAAAACCGGTTATTGTTTATGCAACCCGAGAAACGGTCAATATTTTACAGAATCACATGTTTAATTGGCTGGTGTGGCCGGATTTTACAAAAATTCCGAATATGGAAGCTCCATACATGCAATATGAAATTATTGCAGAGGGTGAAGTGATTGATCTGGATGGCCGAATGATAACACCGTTGCCTGCCAACCATGTAGTACCAGCAGTCGGTTTTCAGGTTAATTCAGGCCGGTCCAGCCTGGTGTTCACAGGAGATACGACCACTAATGATGCGCTCTGGTCTGTCGTAAATACTATTGAAAATTTGAAATATCTGATTATCGAGGCTGCATTTTGTGAAGCGAAGCGCGATATCGCCATACGATCTAAGCATCTGTGCCCGAGTCTATTGTGTGCCGAACTGGAAAAGCTGAAATTTCATGCAGATATCTATGTTACGCATTTAAAGCAGGGTGAAGATGAATTGACCATGCGAGAGATACAGGCATGTGCCGGAAAGTTTAACCCGCGCAGATTACTGAAGAATCAAATATTCGATTTTTGAGTTTCGTGGAGAGAATTGAATGAATACAATGATCGCAATCAAACCTGCCGATGAGGAATCCGCCGACATCAGCAATCGCTTGACCTTTTCAAAAAAACTGCAGGATGTTACCAATAAAATTCATGCTGCTACTGACATCGATGAGATCATGCTGGAGGTCAGCAAGGACATTTGCAGTTTATTCAACGCTGATCGATTGACCATATACACGATCAGTGAAGATAATACCTTCCTGTCTTCCAGAGTAAAAACCGGTCTCGACTCGTTTCAGGATTTGAAGCTTGCGATTAACGAACACAGTGTTGCAGGCTTTGTAGGACTGCAAAAAAAAACGATCAATATTGAAGATGTTTACAATAAGCGCGAATTAAAGTCGCTGAATGAGAAACTGACTTTTCTACAGGACGTTGACAAACGTACCGGCTACCGAACCAAGCAAATGCTTGTGGCGCCAATTTTGAATGCAGAAGACCAAGCATTGATTGGTGTCATTCAGGTTATCAATAGTAAAGACGACAAACCCTTCACGCCAATGATTGTCGACGGTGCCGAGGAGATTACCAGAACACTGGCCATCGCCTTGAAACAGCGTCAAAAATCATTCAAGCTGCTAAAATCAAAATATGATCACCTGGTTATGGACGCGGTTATTTCTGCCGGTGAATTTGAGCTTGCGACACGGTCAGCGCGAAAAAAAAGCTGCGACCTGGAAGATGTACTGATTGATGAATTTCAAATAGCCGTACCTTTGATCGGTCAGGCGCTGGCGTCATTTTTCGACGTAAAGTATGAGTCTTTTAAAGCTGACCGTGTAAAGCCGATCGATTTGTTACGTAATCTCAAGAGAGAGTACGTTCAAACGAATGCATGGCTGCCGATTGATGACAGCAAAGACGGACTGGTTGTAATGACGCTGGATCCGGACCGGATAAGGTCGCTTCGGATTGTTAACAATATCTTTCCCAAGTATAAAGTTATTTATACAGTTACAACCAAACGTGAATTCAAGCAGACTGTTGATCTGTTTTACGGTGGCGGTTCAGAGGATATTGATACCGGCGACATTAACGACATGCTGGTTGGCCTGGAAGACGAAACTGATGAATTGCAGGAAATTGATGAGACTTCGGCCGCTTCGGATAACGAACTGGTCAAGCTGGTCAACAAAATTATTATCGATGCATACAAAATGGGCGTTTCAGATATTCATGTTGAACCGTATCCAGGAAAAGAGAAAACTAAAATCCGGTTCCGTAAAGATGGCTCGTTGATGCCTTATATTGAGGTGCCTGCCAGTTTGCGGAATCCTTTGGTCACCCGTATCAAGATAATGTGTGATCTGGATATTTCGGAAAAGCGCCGCCCACAGGATGGAAAGATCAAGTTTAGAAGATTTGCACCACTGGATATTGAACTCAGGGTGGCAACCATTCCATCGGCAGGCGGAATAGAAGATGTCGTGATGCGTATTCTGGCAGCCGGAGAACCGATACCACTCGATAAAATGGGCTTCACACCGCACAATTTGAATGAGCTGAAAAGTATTATCAGCAAGCCTTATGGCCTGTTTTTTGTTTGTGGTCCGACTGGATCTGGTAAAACGACTACACTGCATTCCATCCTGAAACATCTTAACCGGGCGGAGACCAAAATCTGGACAGCCGAGGATCCGGTTGAAATTACGCAGAAAGGCCTGCGTCAGGTACAAATGAATCCCAAGGCGGGCCTGACATTCCCGGTTGTCATGAAATCTTTTTTACGAGCTGATCCCGATATCATCATGGTGGGTGAGATGCGCGACAAGGAGACAACCAGCATTGGTATCGAGGCTTCTCTGACCGGCCATCTGGTTTTTGCAACATTGCACACCAACAGCGCACCTGAATCGGTGATCCGATTGCTTGATATGGGCATGGACCCGTTTAACTTTGCCGATGCTTTGCTTGGCGTACTTGCACAACGTCTGGCCAAACGTCTGTGTAAAAAGTGTAAAGAAGCTTATACAGTCAGCGACCGCGAAATCAGATCGCTGTTAACCGAGTACTGCGAGGAATTGCGGCATATTGATCATTTCAAAGCGGATGCTGAAAAAGCCTACGAAGATATACTGGCAAACTGGAAAAAGCAATATGGAGACGAGCAGGGGCAGATTACTCTGTATAAATCGGTAGGCTGCGAAGACTGTGCCGGAACAGGTTATAGCGGGCGTGTTGGTCTGCATGAACTGTTGACTGCATCGGATGCACTGAAAAAAAATATCCAGGAGCGGGCGAGGGTTGCGGAGATGCTGGTGACCGCATTGAACGAGGGTATGCGGACTTTGAAACAGGATGGAATTGAGAAGGTGTTGCAGGGTATTACCGATATTCATCAGGTACGGCTTGTTTGTATCAAATAGCCGGAGTGCCGGTGGGACGAATCGTCGTTTTTTAGAGTCAACAGGAATCTGATATGATTGAATTAACACATTCTTGAAGATTCGACATGTCAACTTTAAAAAACAACACTTTCATTGTAATCCTGGCTGTAGTATTGCCAGGTCTGGCAGACTCAACGACAGCACAGGCTGCACAACAGTTGAAAATTCACCCACATGAAGCTGCTGATGAATGCAATCCGGATATTTCACAGATCAGGGTGACAGTTAACGGAGTCAGTTTTGGCGGAATGTTGACTGTGGGTTTGTATGATGACCCGAATCATTTTTTGATGAGGCACGGACGTAAGCGTCATATTCGTGTGCCTGCGACCGGCGAACAGCATCTTGTGTGCATGAACCTGGACCGACACGGCACATATGCTGTCTCGGTCTATCATGACAAGGATGCAGACCGTAAATTAAAACGACAGCAAAATATGATGCCCGGTGAGCCGTTTGGATTGTCCAACAATCCCGAACCGGTAATGGGATATCCAAAATTCAGCGATTCTGCGTTTAATACGAGAGGGTTCGGTGCAGACATCACTATCAACCTGCGCCAGCCATGACTGCTCGGGCTGTATTCTTTTGATGACGGGCATGAGCGGCTTATGTGAATGCCTGCCGGATACAAACCAGACTACTGTATTCCCGCGTTATCGGAAATGTAACCGATGAAAGCACTACTCAATCTGCTTATGTTGCTTGGGTGTGGGTATGGCGTGATTGTTTTACTGATTTTTTTCATGCAATCGCATCTGGTTTATTTTCCTCATATCGGACGGGAAATGATAGCAACACCCGGCCAAATCGGTCTAAGCTATGAAACTGTTGAAATAATTACTGACGATGGCGAAACCCTGCATGGCTGGTTTGTTCCGGCTCCGGATGCAACAGGCACGGTGTTGTTTCTGCACGGTAATGCAGGTAATATTTCACATCGGCTCGACTATCTGACCATGTTTCGTGCATTTGGCCTGAATACATTGATTTTCGACTACCGGGGATATGGAAAAAGTAGTGGCACTCCTTCCGAGAGCGGCACATATGCCGATGCCGATGCGGCCTGGCAGTACCTGACCGGCATCAAGGGAGTGAGACCGGACAGGGTGGTGCTATATGGAGAGTCTCTTGGTGGTGCAATAGCTGCCCGGTTGGCTGCAGACAACAATCCAGCGATACTGGTACTTGCCTCTACATTTACCTCGGTGCCCGACCTGGCAGAAACCATTTATCCCTTTTTGCCGGTACGCTTGATTGCGCGCTTTGAATACAACACATTGGCGTATCTGAAATCAGTCAGCTGCCCGGTATTTGTGGCGCATAGTCCCGATGATGACATTGTGCCATTTTCACACGGCCAGCGTCTCTACCAGGCTGCTGCGGAGCCAAAGCACTTTCTGGCCCTGTCGGACGGCCATAATGATGGCTTTATAGCGATGCGCCAAGAATGGATCGACGTATTGGGAACATTTATCAATACTAACTTGAAGCACTAGCCATCGTTTGATTCAGCAGGGGTGAATGATTCGAAAAATAATTAATTGTTTTTCCCTGTCTTGCAATCGCTTCTAATTCCATAGTGCGGCTGGTTAAGCAGATTTCATCTATTTCTAGTACTGTTGCAGCAAACAGCTGCCATCTGTAATCGAGCGGAGCCGAGATTCAATTGCTGCGGTCAGTATGTTGAATCCGAGACGTTGCTGTTACGAAAAGACGTTTGGTTGCGTCATTCCGCCCCGTTTCACCATAATCAGCATGCAGGCCGGCGGAAGCAATTCCGGACGATGCTGCAGTCTATTAATTCGCGCAGACCAAGCGGGATTATGATCGCAGCGATTGATAAACAATAATCCCAAAAAATTGTGTTAATCTGAGTAACAGGCAGCGGTTGGCAGGACAAGTTGCAGTGCCATGACTGATGTTGCGGACAGACGTGCTGGTAATCATGAATGCATGACATTGTTTATCGTGATAAATCTGATCATATAATATACTTTTTTAGCGCCTGTATTCGTGATTAGACAGGCATGTTGTACAAACCGCTGTGTATGGGGGCGGTTGTATTTTATCGTTTGCGGTTAAAATGCATATTACATTCCGAACAGTATCGGGTATTGAATGAAACTGGGGATTGCAGAATGACAGGCTTAATCAGAACTTTCTCAACAACATTGCTGTTGTGCTGGACGGTTTCCGTGTGGGCAGAGCGTTTCGACCATGCTGCATGGGATCAGTTGCTGCGTGATCATGTGGTTATGATCAATCAGGGGCGAGCCAGCCAGGTCGATTATTTCGCTTTTTTACAAAATCGTCAGACACTGCAACGATATTTGCGGCGCTTGTCAGCTGTCAGCGAGAATACGTTTATAAGCTGGAAAAACCCGGAGCAACTGGCGTTTCTGATTAACGCCTATAACGCCTTTACCATAGAGCTGATTCTGACACGCTATCCAGAACTTGATTCAATCAAAGATCTGGGTTCATTTTTGCGTAGCCCCTGGAAAAAGGAGTTTGTGCCGCTGTTTGGAAAAATGCGTTCGCTGGATGATATCGAGCATGGCATGATTCGCAAGCCCGGTATCTACAATGAACCGCGCATTCATTTCGCGGTGAATTGCGCTTCAATCGGCTGCCCTGCATTGTTGAATCAGGCTTTTGTCGGTGAAAAGCTCGAACAGCAACTGGAAGCCGTTACCAAAGCGTTTCTCCAAGACCGTACGCGCAATCGTTACAATCCGTCGGCTGTGCGTCTGGAAATATCCAAAATATTTGACTGGTATTCTGAAGACTTTGAAAGTGGCTGGGGTGGCTGGCATTCACTAAACCAGTTTTTGGCACATTACGCAGACAGTCTGACTGATAACGAGCAGGACAGACAGGTGGTTGCATCGGGCCACTTCAAAGTGCGCTATCTTGACTACGACTGGCAATTAAATGACAGGCAGTAGCGTATGATAACAATGACGGGAATATTTCCGGCCAGCCGACTGGTTGCAGCAAAAGCGGTTATTGCGATTTGCGGATTGATCTGGACTGTGTCCGGCGCTGCCAATGCCGGGCCACAGCGACTGGTACTGACGGGTTCGAGTACAGTTGCCCCCCTGATCAATGAAATTGCACGGCGTTTCGAAATGCAATTTTCCGGCGTACGTATCGACGTACAGACAGGCGGTTCATCTCGCGGGATCAACGATGTGCGCAGGCGCACTGCCGATATCGGCATGGTGTCACGCCCACTGAAACCAGACGAAAACGACTTGCATGCCTTTACTGTTGCGCTGGACGGCATCAGTCTGCTCGTGCATGCGGATAATCCGGTGGCTGCGCTCGATAAGAGTCAGATTGCCGGTATTTTTACCGGAGACATAATGCGCTGGCGAGATGTCGGTGGAAAAGATGCGCGTATTACCGTCGTGAACAAGGCCGAAGGGCGTTCAACGCTGGAGCTGTTTTTGGATTATCTGCAACTGAAAAACAGTGCCATTACACCGCACATCATCATCGGCGACAATGCACAGGGTATCAAGACGATAACGGGCAACCGCAATGCCATCGGTTACGTATCCATCGGCGCGGCTGAATACGAGGTACAGCGTGGTGCGCCTTTACGGCTGCTGGCACTAGATGGCGTCGAAGCTTCTGAGGAAAATGTACGTAACGGCACGTTTCCGTTGTCGCGCCCGCTCAATCTGGTAACCGCAAGTGATCCGCAGGGGGTGATCAGGCAATTCATCAGGTTTGCGCAATCACCGCAGGTGCAGGATCTGATCAAGGCACAGTATTTTGTTCCGGTTGATGCAGACTGACCGCGTTCTGACCGGTATTCTGCGTGCCGGCGCGTTGCTTGCCGTACTGGTTATGCTGCTGATCTTTTGTTTTCTGTTATTCGAATCCTGGTCTGCTTTAACAGGGCTTTCTATTGCCGGATTTCTGACAGATGTTTCATGGCATCCGCTCGAGGGCACCTACAATCTAATGCCTATGCTCTCCGGCACGCTGCTGGCCAGTATTGGTGCGATAATGCTGGGGGCGCCTTTGGGCCTGGCCTCTGCGTTGTTTATTGTGTTTTTTGCGCCACTACACCTGGCGTTACTTTATAGGCGGTTGATTGAATTGCTCGCAGGTATTCCCTCGGTGGTTTTTGGGTTCTGGGGACTAACGACACTGGTGCCCTTGATCAGTGAATGGCAACCACCCGGCGCAAGTCTGCTGGCTGCTGTACTGGTACTGACACTGATGATTCTGCCGATGATAACAATAACCGCCTGCGCGGCGCTTACGGCGGTACCTGAGGAATTATTTCGAAATGCGTCTGCGCTGGGAATGTCCCGCTGGGGCACGATTGCCGGGGTTGTGTTGCCTGCGGCGCGGGTCGGTATCACGGCCGGAATCATACTCGCTGCTGCGCGTGCACTCGGGGAAACTATGGCGGTATTGATGGTTGCAGGCAATGTAGTGCAGCATCCTGAATCACTATTTGATCCAGTCCGCACGCTGGCGGCCAATATTGCGCTTGAGGTGGCTTACGCCATGGGCGATCATCGGTCGGTCCTGTTCGTATCCGGTTTATTGCTGATGCTGCTGGTAATGGTGTTGTCAGCCATGGCCGGTTTGCTGGAAGAGCGTCAACAGGTTTAGGTCGATGTTGCTGCGGGCCAAACAACAAATCCGCGATGGTGTGATTCAGGGCCTGATTTACCTGGCGGTATTGTTGGTTAGCCTGGTATTTTTCTGGATGCTTTTTGATCTTGCCCATGGCGGTGCGGCACATCTTTCCTGGCAGTTCCTAACCGAATCTCCAATCGATGCCGGGCGTGCAGGCGGTATTGCTTCGATTCTGGTATCTACCGCGCTGATTCTGCTGGTGGCGCTGACCGCCTCAGTGCCGCTGGCATGGGCGACGGCAGTCCTGCTGGCAGAGTTTGTGCCGGCCGAAAGCGCTTTCGGTAAAATTGTGCGCTTCAGTTTATACGTACTCGCGGGTGTGCCCTCTATTGTGTTTGGCCTGTTTGGTAACGCCTTTTTCAGTATTTATCTGGAACTCGGTTTTTCCATTCTGTCCGGCGGGCTGACACTGGCCTGCATGCTATTGCCGATTCTGACAAGTACCGCTGAGGCCGGTCTGCGCGCAGTGCCCGACACTTACCGGTCATCTGCTGCTGCATTGGGTTTGTCGCGAACGGTGGCGTTGACTCATTTGATCCTGCCCGCTGCCGCGCCTACACTGGCTGCAGGCCTGTTAATCGGTATCGGACGAGCACTGGCCGAAACGGCGGCGCTACTGTTTACCAGTGGCTATGTTGACCGCATGCCCGGTTCGTTGCTGGACTCAGGTCGCGCACTGGCGTTGCATATTTTCGATCTGTCGATGAATGTACCGGGCGGCGACAATCCAGCGTATGCTTCAGCGCTGGTGCTTGTAAGTTTGTTATTATGTATCAATATACTGGCAATGAAACTGGCTTATGGTTTGCAACGCAAAAAAATCATGACATGAACGACGACCCGAACGCCTTTACCCTTGGGCCGCTGCAAGCCGGGCCGCCCTGTTGCGAGCCGCAACCGGTGATTCAGGTGCGCAATCTGTCATTGCGCTATAACAGGCAGGCTGCGCTGGACAATGTTTCGCTGGATATTTACAAAGGCTGCATTACTGCGTTGATCGGTCCGTCCGGCTGTGGAAAAACCAGTTTTCTGTCGGCAATAAACCGCATGACCGATCTGATTCCGGGCTGCAGCATTGACGGACGTATTTTGGTTGACAACCAGGATATTCATCATCCTCAGTGCGATGTGCAGGCATTGCGGCGGCGCATCGGTATGGTATTTCAGAAACCCGCACCTTTTCCGCTGTCCATTCGCCGCAACATCGCGTTGCCACTCAATGAACATGGCACCACACAAAAAACGGAAGTGACGGCGATTACTGAAACAGTATTACGCGATGTCGGTCTGTGGGACGAGGTATGCGACCGTCTCGACGTTTCTGCGCTGAGCCTGTCCGGCGGGCAGCAGCAGCGTCTGTGCATTGCCCGCGCGCTGGCACTCAATCCGGAAATTCTGCTGATGGATGAACCATGCAGTGCACTTGATCCCATTGCATCCGGTGTTGTAGAGGATCTGATCTGCAGCTTGCAGGGTCGCTACACCATCGTCATCGTTACCCACAATCTGGCGCAGGCACGCCGAATCGCCAACTATGCAGCATTCTTCTGGGTCAAAGACCAGGCCGGGCAACTCGTCGAATTCGGCCGCTGCCGGCATATATTCGAATCACCCCGGGATGAATTGACGGCGGCTTATGTGAACGGGGCGAGAGGATAGTTTTCGGAAACAAAATTGCCGCCGCTCTGATCGACCAGAATCTGTCGAAAAATCTTACACCTTATTTTATGCTGACTATTACAAAATGAAGAACGAAAATCACTATTAATTGTATTTTATATCAGCCTAATACACAGGTTTTATAACAAATAACTTCAAATTAATCATTACAAATATGCGTTTATATGGTGTTAAAAAACTGTCGTGTATTTTTACATAAGGGTTATTTGGTTCGTTTTATTTTCGAGAAATTTTCACCTTACGAGGCAACAACCCTGTATTAGTGCGAGTTTGCGCATGTGTGCTGTGCGTTGGTATAAAAATTGCTTATCATCTTAATTGGAATAGAAAAAATGATAAAACTAAGAATTATAATGAATTAATTAGATTATATTATCTGATTACTGTTGTTTTGTTCGAATAACAATTTGATTGATTAATCATCATTTCAAAAAATTTTTAAGAGAAAATTATATGAAATTGTTTTATAAAGTTTTTTTTTGTTTTCTTATCTTATACTGTAGAGACGCCACAAGCGGCTATTGTACTTGATTTTGAAGGATTACAAAATCGGGAGCCTATTCTAGATTATTATAATGGCGGAAAAGGTGGATTTGGAAGCACCGGTAATTCAGATTTTGGTATTAGCTTTGGAGAAAATGCTTTAGCATTAATTGACTCTGATGCCGGTGGTAGTGGAAACTTTGGTCACGAGCCAAGTCCGGATACTGTTATGTTCTTTTTAACAGGGTCTGCTGTATTAAATATACCGCAGAGTTTCGAAACTGGTTTTTCCTTTTCTTATTCAGCGATAAATGAACCTGGGATAATCAATGTTTATGATGGTTTAAATGCTGCGGGAGATTTAGTAACATCTTTAAATTTACCAGTAACACCAAGTGATGGCGGTGATCCAAGTGGCTCTTTTAGTCCATTTTTCAATCTTGGAGTTGGGTTTCAAGGGAAAGCATATTCGATAGATTTTGGTGGAACGGTAAATCAGATCGCATTTGATGACATAACAATTGGTTCAGCAACACCCGGTACAAACGCGAATATACCATTCCAAGTTGGCGATATTGTAACAAATCCGATTTATGCATCTAAATTATCATCACATATTTTTGTTGATGGAGATGGCCCCCACTTTAGCTTCCAAGAAGGGTTCGACCGAAATATACCCACATACATAATTACTCACGGATGGCAAAATAATGCTGATCATATCGATCCAGATTTTATTTTTGATGGTGATAACTGGAGCATGCCCTTAACCCAACAACAAATCCAGCTCGCAATACTTGGCAGATTATCAAATGAAGAAACAAGTGCACTTAAGGCAAATATAATTACATTTGAATGGGAAGGAGCATACACTGGTGGGTTGGGTGATGACAGTGAATCATTAATTAATGCTGCTAAAGAAGCAAGAATAAACGCTGATTACGCAGGTGTTCTCTTGGGCCGTGCTCTAGAAGATAAACTAAAAGAGGATTATAAACAGGACATTCATTTTATAGGTCACAGTTATGGCACTGTAGTTAATGGATTGGCCACACGTTATTTGGAAAGTACTGGAACGTTAGATAAAGCAGACACAATCCAATTCACAGTCCTTGATGCTCCAACAGATTTTTCTTCTTCTATTGGAGCTCCAAAATTAAATAAAGATTGGTTTGTTAATAATCTTTCACCCAAAGTTAACTATGTCGATAATTATTATGGATCTACTTTCGAGAAAGCTTTTGGCCAACCTATTGATGGAGCCGGATTAAATCAACAAGTAAGTTATGATCATTCAGGAGTTGCAGGTACTTTTTATCCTGATCTTATTAGAAATGGACCGAATGCCAATACAAATCCTGATGGAATAGGAACAAATTTTCCACACGGATTTAAAGATTGGATTACCCCGATTCTTTCAACATATGATGAACGAACAGGAAACGATTTTGTTTCGAGTACAGAAGGTCAGAGGATAAAAACTATATCGGAAAGTTTTGAAGCTGCACTTGGAACCCCATTTATAGCAACAAGTCTTCCCGGATATGATTCATTTGCCTTTAACGGGCTATTTCTAAAGGAACAATCACCGGTTTCAGCATATTATGACTTGGGCATACCATTAGATGCGGAATGGCTTTCTTTTGACTGGATGGTTGATGTCGGAGGTGATGGCGATTGGTTTACTGTTCATTTTGGCGCTGATCTTTTATGGTCAATGGGTATAGACAGCTTATTTGAAGGTACTCTTCTTAACGCTATGGTGGATGTTTCCGACTATGCTGGAATGTCAGGTGATTTTTACTTCACATTAAACAGCGTGGGTGACTCTAATGCTGCATTCTATGTGGGAAATTTTGCGTTTCGAGGTACAAGCTCAGTTCCAGAACCGTCTGTGCTTATGCTTGTCAGTATCGGTATACTTGTAATTGCTTTTATTAGATTTAATCGGGTTCTGATGAACCAATACCTGCTGAAGCGTATGAAATCATTGCAGTTCTCGGGTCTTCTCCGGTTGAATGTATAAAGAAGGATGGCATAAAATATCACTGTATAAAGATAGGTACAGTGCAGCCGCTGCACGCGCAAACCTGCCACAATGACATTACGCCGACGACGCCGACCCAGGACTTCACCCGCCATGACGACGGCACCGTCACGCACAACAAAACCGGACTGATTTGGATGCGCTGCGCGCTGGGACAAAACTGGAATGGCGCAACCTGCACCGGCAGTGGCCAGGCTTACACATGGCCGGCAGCATTGCAGGCCGCCGAGGGTTTCAGCTTCGCTGGCCACAATGATTGGCGGCTGCCCGACATCAAGGAATTGAACAGTATTGTCGAACAGGCTTGCATGAGCCCCGCAATCAACGCCATGGTTTTTCCTGCCGCGCCATCAACCTGGTTCTGGTCTGCGTCGCCGTATGCCGGTTACGTGAGAGACGCGTGGAGCGTGAGCTTCGGCGGTGGCAGTGACGGCGCCTTCCTTAAGACCGGCAGCGACCGCGTTCGGCTCGTGCGCGGCGGACAGTGATTTTTTGAGGTTTGTTTTTGTTTGCAGTGGCGGATTGAAGTGAAGTATGGATGTCTTTATACCCTCTACTTTACATTGGCAAGTGAATTTATCTATTATTGCGCAATACGCAACTACGGATAAATCCTGTCTGTGATAAAATCATTCAAACATAAAGGGTTGCAAGCTTTTTATGAAAGTGGCAGTTTGTCTGGTATTCAAGTTCATCATCAGCAAAAACTCAGGATGCAGCTGGTTGCGCTGGATACGGCATCAGTTATTGATGACCTAGATTTGCCTGGTTATCGCCTGCATCTGCTTAAAGGAAACATGAAAGGCTTATGGTCAATAGCGGACAACAAAAACTGGCGGCTTACGTTTGAGTTCAGATCGGGCGATGTCTATTGTGTCAATTATGAGGAGTACCATTGATGGGTATGCACAAACCGCCACATCCTGGCGAATTTATACGTGAAGTTTATCTGGAGCCATTGAGGGTGAGTTTTCGTGTTGTGGCGAATAAATTGAAAGTCTCGCCTTCCACCTTCCACAGACTGATAAAGGGTCAAAGTAATATCAGTTCTGAAATGGCGCTGCGTTTGTCTAAAACATTGGGGCGCACGCCGGAAAGCTGGCTCGCCATGCAGGATAATTACGATCTGTGGCAAGCAAAACAACGGGTCAATCTCGATGAGGTCGAGAAATTGGAATTACTTGATTTATAGCCCGCGGAGTCCATTCCATGATCTGCGCGGGTTGTGTATCCGCATTCGTCAATGCGGTACGTGTAAGGGTCAAATCTGTTTATTAATTATAAAAACAGGCATATTCAGGTTAGTAAATAAGATGCATATTTAACAGAAGCAATCTATCAGGCGTGGGTCATAAAACAATAGGTGTATGATTTCATCTGGTTTTTGGTTTGGAAAATGTCTAAACGTTTTGGAAAAACAGTCATATGATTTATAGTGTGGCAGTAATGACACGTTTTGAGGTGAGCAGTACAAGGCATTCATGGGTATCTATCCAGTGATTGGTTTTTCACAGGGTTGCCGCATCAATTTATCTTAATATTCAAAATTTTAATCATAAAATATGAATAGCAAAAGACTGGTCTGTATTTTTTTGATGCTTGTATTAACAGGTATTTATAAGATTTCTCTGGCCTATGGGTACCCGATAACGGACCCTTTTGAAGCATCGGTTCTTGGTACGCCTAAGGAATTGAAAGCCAGGGTGCCGGACAAAATAGATATCAAGACTCAACAAATAAGAGTGTTTGAAGATCGAAAAACACCTGAAGTCTTTTGGTACAATGAAAGCCTGACATATACCATGGCCACTCAGGCCGAGGCTGCGCCGCTGATTTTTATTATCGCCGGGACTGGGAGCAATTCCAATTCGCCCAAGGCTGATGCGTTACTTAAAATTTTCTACCAGGCCGGCTTTCATGTTGTTGCACTGGGTTCTCCCACGCATCCAAATTTCATCGTTTCTGCTTCAACAAATTCGGTTCCCGGCAATATCCAGGAAGATTCTGAAGATCTTTATAACGTGATGCAGTTAATCTGGAAGAATATTCGAAACGACGTGGCTGTGACCGAGTTTTACCTCACGGGTTACAGCCTGGGCGGCGCTCAATCGGCGTTTATATCAAAATTGGATGAAAAACGGAGAGTATTTGATTTCAGTAAGGTTTTAATGATCAATCCACCGGTCAACCTGTACAACTCCGTGAGTATTCTTGATGACCTTCTGGTCAACAATGTGCCGGGAGGATTGAATAAAATAGACGAATTCATGGTTGAAACCATGGACCAGTTCTCAACACTCTACTCGTCGGGTAATTTCATCGACACTGATGAAGAATTCCTTTACGAGGCATTCAAGCGTTTTAAAGATGATCGGAAGAAACTGGCTGCTGTTATCGGTATTTCATTTCGAATTTCCGCCGCTGAAATGTATTTTACTTCGGATGTCGTGAATAATGAAGGATATATCGTTCCAAAAAACCTGGTATTAACCAGTACCAGTTCATTAACCGACTATATGATTGTCAGTCTTAGAATAAGCTTTGTGGATTATTTTAATGAATATTTTTATCCATATTTTCAGACCAGACATTCTAATCTGAGTAAGCAGGCGTTGATCGCAAGTACCAGCCTGGAAAGTATTGAGGATTATTTGGCAAATTCAACAAAAATTGGACTGATGACGAATCAGGATGATTTTATTCTGGCACCGGGTGAAATTAATTATTTAAAAAAGGTTTTTAAATCAAGAGCCAAAATATATCCCAACGGGGGGCACTGCGGAAACATAGACTATAAAGAGAATGCGGCATATATGGTTGATTTTTTTAATAATTGAATGATACATAAGTGACTGGCCGCACGTGTATTGATATTCAGTGAAGTGTGGCTTTGTTTGAAAATGCTAAATAGTTATTTGTCAAAATTACTCGGAATTATGATGCTGTCATTAGGTGTCGGTGCAATAACCGGTTGCAGCACGGCGCCCAAACAACAAAAGGAAATTATTCCGGCGCAAAGAACTTTAAATGAAAATGATGGTGAAAACTATCCAATGCGGATTTATGATCCGCTGGAACGCTTTAACAGGGGTGCCTATAAATTTAACGCCAAATTTGATCAATTCGTATTTCTGCCGGCCGTACAGGTTTATGAATTTGTCACGCCGGAAATTGCACAGACCGGAATCAGCAATTTTTTCTCGAATTTAAATGAGTTAACCAACCTGACAAATTCAATTTTGCAATTAAAACCCAAATCATCCATGTATGCTGTATCGCGCTTTCTGATAAATTCGACTGTGGGTATCGGTGGACTCTGGGATCATGCAAGCGTCTGGGGAATTCATAAACATCCGGAAGACTTCGGCCAGACTTTGGGGCATTATGGGGTCGGTAACGGTCCTTACCTAGTATTGCCTATCCTGGGCCCTATGAATGCACGCGATGGCACTGGCCGGCTGGTCGATTCCCTGGCTTACAGTGCCGTTTTTTACTGGCAGGCTTTTAATTTAAACGCTCACAGGGGCGCTGGAAGCGCCTTTGCTGCAACGCGTGCCGTTAACACCCGCAAGCAAATCAAATTTCGCTATTATAAGAGCGGCTCCCCATTTGAATACGATTTAATCCGGTATCTGTACACGCAAAAAAGAAAACTTGAGATAGCAAAATAGGACGGATTGCGGCAAAATGAATATTGAGAAAAAATCAAAGATTGACAGGGTTCAGATGAATAGCCATAGTAATATCTTTGTATGTGAGGAAAAATTAGCATATGATCAAGCTCTGAATGACAGCCGTTAGTATCGGACATGATCGAACTGATAGGATGGACCGGAGTGGTGATCTGTTTTGTATTGATGATGTATCATCGCTACATGCACACCAATCATGATCAGGTTTATGCCTATATCAGGAAAAAATATACTGAAGATGACGATCAAACGGAATTTCCTTCAAAAGAAGATCACGCCCGGTATTCCCGAAAGTACTCCATATACACTATCTTTTTTGCCTGTCTGCTGATTATTCTGAATTTCTTTCGCTAATATGCACTGACAACTTCAGGGCTAGCACCGGATTACCAGATAATAATCATGCCTCTACAGTCCAGACCGATTCAGACTGTTTTTGACTGTCAGTTTCTCGATCCCTGTACGTTGAAAGCTGAAAACATGTCATGCTGTGTCTTTATAATGATGGTTGATGGTTGTTTGTTGACAGGCAAATAGGCCAAGAGAGGACGTATGAGCCGGCATTTCCTGGATCCGTTGTTTGCACCCGCTGCTGTTGCCGTGTTCGGAGCGAGCCAGCGCAGCGAGGCTGTAGGTACGCGTTTGTACGAAAATCTGTTGCATGCGGATTTTTCTGGCGCCGTTTACGCGATCAATCCAAAATACGAAAGACTGGGTGATGAAACATGTTACGCGAGTATCGAACAGATCCATGAGAAAATCGATCTGGCAGTTATCACCACCCCTGCCCGAACAGTGCCTGAAATCGTTCGGCAATGCGGTGAACACGGTGTGCGGGCGGCAGTAGTTGTTTCTGCAGGGTTTGGAGAAGGCAAGGGAGAGGGCGCGCATCTCCAACAGCAGGTGTTACAGCAGGCCGGACAGTATCGAATGCGCATACTTGGCCCGAATTGTCTTGGCATAATGCGGCCTGAACGCAGACTCAACGCCACTTTCAGTAACAACATGGCACAATCCGGGTCGCTGGCGCTGGTGTCACAATCCGGTGCGTTGTGCACGGCGATACTGGACTGGGCGGATGCGCGTCACATCGGTTTCTCTGCGGTGGTTTCATTAGGCGGCGCTGCAGATATTGATTTTGGCGATATTCTGGATTATCTCGCGCTGGATCAGAAAACGCGCAGTATACTTTTGTATGTTGAAGGTATTCATCAAGCGCGGCGTTTTATCAGCGGCTTGCGTGTGGCGGCACGTTTTAAACCGGTTGTCGTTGTAAAAGTAGGACGCCACAAGGAGGGATCGCGCGCTGTTGTGTCCCATACAGGCGCCATGGTAGGCGAGGATGATGTATTTGACGCAGCACTGCAACGAACCGGCGCGGTGCGGGTGATGACGATCGAACAGCTTTTTGCTGCAGCGCAGTTACTGGCAACGCATCAGCGCGTGAAAAATAACCGTCTTGCTATTGTTACCAACGGCGGCGGGCCAGGTGTGATGGCAACTGACCGCGCCGTCGATCTGGGTATAAGGGTCGCGACTTTAAGTGAAGACACAATCAACAAGCTGAATGAGGCGCTTCCCGGACAATGGTCGCATGGTAACCCGGTGGATGTTTTAGGGGACGCGCCGCCGGAGCGCTACCAGACTGCGGTGCAAGCCTGTTTGCTCGATGAGAACGTTGATGGCGTGTTAACGATGCTGACACCACAGGCAATGACCAAACCCGAAGCAGTCGCCCGACTGCTGGTTGAATTGAAGAAGAATGCACACAAACCCTTGCTCGCGTGCTGGATGGGTGAAACACAGGTTAAATCCGCCCGGGAGTTGTTTGCCCGAAATCAATTCCCCTATTTCCAGACACCTGAAGCGTCCGTTGAGGCGTTTGCCTATTTGAATAATTACCATCAAAACCAGCAGCTGCTGATGCAGGTGCCCGGGCCTTTATCAAGACGCGGCAAAGCGGACACTGAAGGTGCGCGCTTGATAGCCGATGGAGTGCTAGGCGAACACCGCACAGTGATGAATCTGCTTGAGTCCCAGGCGTTGCTGACGGCTTTTGGCATTCCTGTCAACACAGCGATTCTGGCGCGTTCGGCCAATGAAGCACTGGTTGCGGCAGAATCCATCGGCTTTCCGGTCGCTCTTAAGATTCAATCGCCCGGTGTAACCCATAAATCCGATGTGCATGGTGTGCGGCTTAATGTCATCGATGCCTACAGCATTCGGCATGCTTATACCGATTTAATCGCAGGCGTGAAAGCGGTCAGACCCGACGTTTGTGTTGATGGTGTTACGGTTGAGAAAATGATCAACAAACCCTATGGGCGCGAGATCATTATCGGCGTTGTACGCGATCCTGTATTTGGCCCCGTGATATCTTTTGGCCTCGGGGGTACGGCAGTCGAGGTGCTGCGTGATCGTGCAGTCGCATTGCCGCCACTGAATAGTTTTATCGCGCGTGCGCTTATTCGGCAAACCAGGGTGTCGAAGCTGCTGGAAGAATACCGCGATTTTCCTGCTGCGAATCTGGATGCGCTTGAGCATGTTCTGCGCTGCGTGTCGGATATGGTATGCGAATTGCCCTGTCTGAAAGAGTTCGACATCAATCCGCTGTTAATTGATGATACCGGTGCTATTGTGCTTGATGCGCGTATCGTGATCGATAGTGAAACCAAACTGCAGAGTCAGTACGGGCATATGGCGATTTATCCGTATCCCAGCGAGCTTAAAACCAAGTGGCAACTGGCCGACGGTACCGACATTGTTATTCGGCCGATAAGACCGGAAGATGCCAGGATAGAGCAGGATTTCGTGCAGAACCTATCGCCGCGCTCGAAATATTTCCGTTTTATGCAGACACTGCAAACGTTAACGCCGGAGATGCTGGTGCGGTTTACGCAAATTGATTATGACCGGGAAATGGCGTTTATCGCTGTGGTTGAACAGGCGGGTGAAGAGATTGAAATTGGTGTGGCGCGTTATGCCACCAATCCCGACGGTGAGACCTGCGAGTTTGCGCTGGTCGTCGATGACCGATGGCAGCATAAAGGAATCGGCACACACCTGATGAACGCGTTGATACAGGTCGCAGCGGCACGCGGATTACAGTATATGCAGGGAGAAGTGCTTGCGGATAACGAAGGTATGCTCAATTTGGCGCTTGCGCTTGGATTTGTTAAGACGCGGCACCCGCAGGACATAGGTATTGTTGTCGTTACCAGACGATTGTAGCGACCGGCTGTCTTTAACGGCTGAACCATGCCTTGCGGGTTTTACCCGCTGGTAGCTTGCTGCGTATAATAGCGGCAAGTAAATAGTAGTGTAATTTTTTATGCTCGATCTTAAATCGATTTTTGCGTCGGACGGCCTGTTGTCCGGACAGATACCGGGTTACCGTGAGCGCAGTCAGCAGCTTGAAATGGCTGAAGCTATTGCTGAAACCATGGAAAACAATGGTGTGTTGATCGCTGAGGCTGGTACGGGTACCGGAAAGACATTTGCCTACCTTGTGCCTGCTTTGCTTGCGGGCGGAAAGGTCATTATTTCAACGGGCACCAAAACACTGCAGGACCAACTGTTCAACCGGGATATTCCCGGTGTTCGCGCCGCGCTGAATGTGCCGGTGAGCGTGGCGTTGCTCAAGGGCCGTGCCAATTATGTCTGTCGTTATCATCTTGAGAGAACGCTGCATGACGAACACCTGGCTTTTGTTAACCGTAGTGAAGTTAAATACTTGCAGCAGATCGAGCGCTACGCGGCACAAAAGAGCAGTAATGGTGACAGAAGCGGGTTGACCGCGGTACCGGAAGACGCATCCGTCTGGCATCATGTGACAGCTACGCGCGAGAACTGTCTTGGCACAGAGTGTCCGCATTATAAAAACTGTTTTCTGATGGAGGCCCGAAAAAAGGCGCTTGCAGCAGATATTGTGGTGGTGAATCACCATTTGTTTTTTGCGGATGTCATGCTGCGTGATGAAGGCCTGACCGAATTGCTGCCGGCATGCAATTCAGTAATTTTCGATGAAGCGCATCAGCTGCCGGAAACGGCGAGTCTTTTTTTCGGTGAATCAATCAGCACCGGACAGTTACTCGATCTTGCGCACGACACAAAAGCTGAAGCGTTGCAAGCGGCACGGGATTGTTTAATCCTGCCGGATACTATCGCTGCGTTGGAAAAATCCGCCAGGGATTTGCGTTTGACAATTACTGAAGATCATGTTCGTTTTTCACTGCCGGTCATGAAAAAAAAACCAGCTTTCACCGCTGCACTGAAGTCGCTGCAGGAAAAACTCGTGGAATTGGCCGACATACTGGAAGACCAGGCAGAGCGCTCCGAAGGTCTGGAAAACTGCTGGCGGCGCGCAAATGATCATATCAGTCTTATCAAACGCTGGTGTGACGATGCAGAAACTGCGGAAAATGTGCGCTGGGTGGAAGTATACAGCAGAGTAATGCAACTTAATTCAACGCCACTGTCGATCGCAGAAATTTTTGGCCGTCAACTGGCGGCAATGCCACGTGCCTGGATTTTTACCTCGGCGACATTGTCGGTGAACAAAAATTTCGATCACTATGTTGGTGAAATGGGACTGGGGGATGCCAGATCAGTCAGCTGGGACAGTCCGTTTAACTTCCCTGAACAGGCGCTGATGTATGTGCCGGCAACCATACCCGAGCCCCATCATAAGGACTATATAGGCTATATTGTCAGGGCGGCAATGCCTGTATTGAAGGCCAGCCGTGGCCGGGCTTTTTTTCTGTGCACCAGTCTGCGAGCCATGCAGCAGGTTCATGAACAACTGACTGTTGCTTTCGAATCCGAACATATCGATTATCCACTGCTGCTGCAGGGAGAAGCGTCACGATCAGGCATGCTGAAACGTTTCAGCGAACTTGGCAATGCGGTATTAATCGGCAGTCATTCATTCTGGGAGGGCATCGACGTGCGAGGCGCGGCGCTATCGCTGGTGATTATCGATAAACTGCCTTTTGCGCCGCCGGACGATCCTGTGCTGTCCGCCCGAATTGATAAAATTAACAGTCAAGGCGGCAATGCATTTATGGATTATCAGTTGCCGCGTGCCGTGATCAGCCTGAAACAGGGTGCCGGTCGCCTGATTCGTGATGAATCTGATTGCGGGGTATTAATGATCTGTGATCCGAGATTGACAACAAAACCCTATGGACGGAAGATCTGGAAGAGTCTTCCACCGATGAAGCGAACGCGACAATTAGTCGATGTGGAACATTTTTTCCAGCAAAAGTCACTTTCGCCAGCGCATTGAGTGGTTAACAGCGAACCGCCCCGTAAATTTAAGTGGCGATAGATGCTGTCGCTGCCAATGAATTGAATACAAAAAATATATTATGATTTACGCAACTGATTCAGCCAACTTTTCCATAAGCAGATCAATCCTGGTTTTGCTGCTGATATTGCTTTGCAGTGTCTTTTATTCGGTGCAGGATTGCAAAGCGGAAGCCAATGCCAAGCCACAAACCGGCAATGGCGAAGTGGTTCAAGATGAGGCAAGCGGATATCCTTTACCGAAGAGAAAACCCTCGATTGAGTCGTCGACAACCGGGAACTTGTCTACAGATGAGTCGGTTTTCAGCAAACTCAATGCCATCATTGATGCGATAAGCGCATTAGAAAAAGAGCTTGAAGCCAAATCCAGGTTATTGAACAAAGCCAATACCGAAACGGAAAAAACAACGATCCTGAATGAAATCGACGAGATTAACCGATTAATCAAAGAACAGGAAAATACATTTGAATTGATTCAGACCGGTGGTCTTGATCTGGCCAAAATCGAGGATTCGGACGATAAAACGTTTGATTGGCAGAAAAATCTGCTCGAGATTCTGCAGCCGATCATGAATGAGTTGCACGAGTATACGGAGGGCAAACGTAAAATACTCGAACTTCAGAATAAGATTACCTTTTATCAGTCCCAGATTGACGATAGCAGTAAAGCACTGAAGAAAATGGCGCGTATAGACCAGGAGGCACTGGAAGACAGGGCGCTGGACAGGTACCTGCGGGTCAAGAAAAAATGGGAGAGTCTACTGGAAGACAGCAGACACCAGTTGGATGCCGCAAAAATCCAGCTGGATGGCATACGTCTGCTGGAGCAGGAAGAAGCCGTATCGTTCGGTGATCAGCTGAAACAGTTTGCATTGGGGCGAGGCACTACTATTTTGATGGTGTTACTGGCGTCTCTGTCCGTGTTTTTAATCCTGTCACTGCTATGGAAAGGTATTTTATGGCTGATTGTACGTGAACAGAATGGCAGGATGTCCTATGTACAGCGCATTGCCAGTCTTGTTTTCAGCGGAATTACCGTATTGCTCTCGATCGTGACCGTTTTTATCGTGCTGGATATGCGTGACGATCAGGTGCTGGTCGCTGTAACAGTGTTACTGCTGGTTATCGTTGTCTGGGCGCTTAAGAACTCTGTACCTCGTTACATCAAAGAACTGCAAACTATACTTGATGCGGGGCCGGTAAGAGAAGGGGAGCGTATTCTATATAATGGCGTTCCGATGAGAATCGGACGGTTGAATTTTTTCAGCAGGCTGGAAAACCCGGCCATGCCGGGCTTCAAATTAAGACTGCCATTATCGGAATTAAATAACTATGTATCGCGTCCACATACGGATGACGAACCCTGGTTTCCCTGTAAACAGGGTGATTTTGTATTACTTGCGGATGGCAGATGTCTCAAGGTCAGGTCTTTAACACCTGAACATGTGGTGCTGGCACTCGGCAATGGTTCGATGCCCCAGTTCTATTCAATCCATGATTTTTTGAGCGCATGCCCGAAGAACCTGTCCTCAGGATTCATTATAACCAGCACAATGGGGATAGATTACCAATATCAGCAAGAAAGCACGACGAGTATTCCGAAAATATTTCAGGAAGGCATTCTGAACAGAATGCAGCATGAAGGCTACGGTCAAACCATCAGAGACATTTCGGTATATTTCGAGCAGGCGAATTCATCTTCGCTGGACTTCAAAATTATCGGCACCTTTGATGGCGCGGCAGCGTCCGATTACTATATGATCAAACGCGATTTGCAACGGTTTGCAGTGGATGTCTGCAACCAGCAACAATGGACGATTCCATTTAACCAGCTGGTGGTGCATCAACAATGACTGAATTGGAATAAGTCTGTTTGGTAGTTGGACACAGGCTCGATTCCCGAAAAAATCGTGTGATTTTGGTCAATTCAGGGCTGTCGAAGATCTATAGTAATGTCAGCACCGGATTCGTCGGTAATGAACGCCGACTCGCTGAATTCTGGGAATCCAAAATGTGGTTCCGGGTTGTTTGACAGTCCGAATGGTTCTTTGGGCATCATATTCCATTTTTTGTTGAGCTTACGGTTGCCGTCGACATCGTGGTACGCAGCAACGGCGTAGGTGCCTTGTTTTTCAAGATCCATACAGATTTTATGCTGGCCTTCGGATGCCGGAATCCGAACGCGTTTTGTGCGTCCTTTTTTGTACAAAAAATAATCCGGGTCGTGATACAGTTCAACGCTGAGAATACCGCCTGAACCGACACCATTTACAGTTACCCTGACCTGGGCGATTGTCGTGTTGCACTGGTCCGGTGCTTCATAAGGACGAATGTCCAGCTTTTCCATAGCTGTTGCAGGCTGTACATATTGTATGCATGTCGCGCAGGCCAGAACCAGCGCAGTTCCTTTTATAAAGGAAAGTATTGTGCTTTTTTGTTGATTGTGATCCATTTTCGTAACTATGTGTCTCCCGAATAGACAATATAAAGTAACTTCAAAAATAACATAAAAAATGTAGAGCGAAAAATAGTGAATGTTTCAATAGTTGTCGGAATTCGTTGAATTGGCGCTACTCTGGTGTCTGTCTTTCGCTTTCATTGACAGAGTGATTCGTTTTCGCTTCTCATCGATATCTATCACAGCGACTTTGACAACCTGACCGGCTTTGACAATGGTGTGTGGATCCTTGACGTAAGAATCAGCGAGCATGGAAATATGAACGAGTCCATCCTGATGTACGCCAATATCAACAAACGCACCAAATGCCGTAACATTGGTGACAACGCCTTCAAGCACCATTCCGGCGCGCAGATCCCTGATCGATTCAACACCGTCTTTGAACGTGGCTGTGGCAAATGTCGCCCGCGGGTCTCGTCCTGGTTTTTCAAGTTCCTGCAATATGTCTTTTACGGTCGGCAAGCCAAATTGTGTGTTCGTGTAATGTTCCGGGCGAACTGACGTCAGCGCTGCATGATTGCCGGCTAATGCAGTAATATCCAGTTTGAGATCTGCTAGTATTTTTTCCACAAGTGGATACGATTCCGGGTGTACCGCAGATGCATCAAGCGGGTTCAGGCCGCTGTAAATACGCAGAAATCCGGCAGCCTGCTCGTAAGTCTTTTCGCCGAGACCGGGGACGTTTAACAGTTCGCCGCGCTGCTGGAATATGCCGGTACTGTTGCGGTAATCAATGATATTGCCTGCAATACGGCTGTTCAGTCCGGCGACATAGCGCAACAGGGCGGGAGAGGCTGTATTCACATCCACGCCAACGGCATTCACGCAGTCTTCAACGACCGCATCCAGCGTCTGGGCTAACTGTTTCTGATTTACATCATGCTGATATTGACCGACGCCGATGGATTTTGGATCGATTTTCACAAGCTCCGACAACGGATCCTGCAAACGCCGTGCAATCGAAACAGCGCCACGCAGCGATACATCCATTTCGGCTAATTCCTCAGATGCCAGCGGGGAGGCCGAGTACACCGAGGCGCCAGCTTCGGATACCATGATTGATTTCAGCTTCAACTGCGGGTATTGTTTGATCAATTGCTTGACTAACTGATCAGTTTCTCTTGAGGCGGTGCCATTACCGATGGCAATCAGTGAGACATGATACTGTTCGATCAGTTTTTTCAGCGTTTCAACCGACTTGTCTCGTTGATTATGTGGCGGGTGCGGATAAATCGTGACGGTTGTCAGGACTTTTCCGGTAGCATCAACGACGGCCGTTTTGACGCCAGTCCGTAATCCGGGGTCCAGGCCGATGGTGATATGCGGACCGGCTGGCGGTGCCAGTAACAATGCTTTAAGATTTTGTGCAAACACCTCGATGGCCGAGGTTTCGGCCTGTTGCTGTAGTTGATTCAGCAATACTGATTCCAGATGCGTAAAAATTTTATTGCGCCAGCTTGCACGCACGGTATCGATCAGCCAGGCGTCTGCAGGGCGTTTGCGATCGTCGATTTTGAATTGACGAGCAATCATGGATTCGCATGGATTCAGTACGCTGTTGTCTGCTGTATGTTCCAGATCGGAATCAAGGCACAGCTTTAATTTCAAAACCGATTCCCGTGCCCCGCGTAATAAAGCCAGCACGCGGTGGGATGGAATTTTGCCGATTGCTTCAGCGTATTGGTGATAATCGGTGAATCTGGTATCTACGGTTTGTTGCACTCTGGCCACTCTGGCTGTCAGAACAGCATGACGGTGCAGATATTCACGTAATTGTTGCAGCAAGGGTGCATGTTCGGCAAAATGTTCCATCAGAATCTGCTGCGCGCCCTCCAGCGCCTGACTGGTGTCGGCAATCCCCGGATGATCGCCTGCCTCTGTCGAGAACGGTTTTCTCAAAAACTGTGTAGCTTCAGTATGGGGTTGTAATTCCGGATGGCGCAACAGTCGATTCGCCAGCGGTTCCAGGCCGGTTTCGTGCGCCATTTGCGCTTTGGTGCGGCGTTTTTTACGGTAAGGGAGATAGAGGTCTTCAAGTGTTGTCGAATTGTCTGCGTCCATAAGTGCATTGCGCAACGCAGGCGTCATTTTGTTTTGTTTTTCGATTGCGGCGATAATTGATTCGCGCCTTTTTTCAAACTCGCGCAAGGCATTCAGTCTGGTTTCCAGCAGGCGCAGCTGATCAGCATCCAGGCCGCCGGTTATTTCCTTGCGATAACGGGCGATAAACGGGATTGTGGCACCATCGTCAAGCAGCTGAATAGTCGATCGAATACGTGACTGATTGACTGCAATTTCTTTTGACAGGCGTTGTTCGATGCGCTGCGTTGAAACTGATTCGGTAGTTGGGGGCATGATATTAATTCGGACAGCAGGATGGACTATACAGGATGGCAGCAGTGCTTTTCTGGTTTGCAAAAAACGCCGTCAGGCGTATGCTGCGAAGCAGACTATACAATAATTTTACCGATAAAGGCGGAAACTTACATGAAAAAGGTGTTTGCATTGTTGATATTGTTGATGGTGCTGCCCGTTCTGCCGTTGTGGGCGGGTGAGTCAATGCGTTGTGGATCGAATCTCATCGTGCCAGGTAATACAAAACTTGATGTGTTGAAAAAATGTGGAGAACCGAACTATATTGAGGTGATATCAAGCGCCATTGAACGCCGTACGGAGGAATGGTACTACGACGCGGGCGCCGCGAGTTTCCCGCGGGTTTTGACGTTCGAGGGATATCGGCTGATCAGTATTCAGACCGTGTCGCGGCGTTGATGTTGTCAGAATTCTTATCGTTTGTTTAATAGAGACGAATTCAGAGTTTAGATTCATGTTGGGTTGGTTAGCAAGACGATGTGTTTGAAACAAAGTGTAGTAAGGGATGTAGTTGGAAGCTATTGGTATTTAACGATAAAATATGTTTTCTCTTATCCTAAGAAACTGATGCCAACCAATGTCAATCCACCTATTCCGTAAATAAAAGGACTGTCCCAGGTATGAGGCGAAAATGCTTCAGCCAGAGTAATTAAAAGCGGTAACGTTATCAACGCGATAATCAACTGCACTGTATTGAAATGATGGTGATAAAGGAGGACGGTGATCAAAGTTGTAAGGTATACACAGGCGCTGCCTAGATAAGTGCGGACATACTTTTTTTTGGTAAATAGTGCAGTAGTGGCGTATGACCATTTGCCAAAGCGTATTCCGATCGGCTCGGCTAAACCGTCGCCAATACCGTTGGCCAAAATAATAATCATGATCCATGGCAGCATATCTTGGTTTTCGAAGTAAGCAAGCAGCGGGATCAGCACCAAATAACTCGCAATAAACTGGGTATATAGCCAGATTAGTGTCAGTGGCCGGTCTTCAGGTCTGTCAATCGACCGAAACATTATCAAAATCGGTTTAATTCTGTTGCGGATAGGTGCAATAAACAAAGTAAGATAAATCAATGCAAATACTATATCCATGAGAAATGTAGCAGCGCTATATGGATATTCAATAACAGATAACAGTAAAACCGGTAAGAAGAAAAATGCGAAGTGATTAATTTTTCGTGTGTAATTGACTTTCAGGTCGTGGTGGATCACCAACTGGCCATTTACATAATTGATCGAACAAAGCAACAAATAAAATATTGCATGGTGCAGCCAGTATTCTGGAGGAATATACATTTCAGTATCAATTTTCTGAACTTGTAAACAAATGATTAATACACACTTACAATTGATTATTTGCGGGTTGAGTTATATGTACATGAATAAAATAATCTATATTGAACTTGAGAGCCAGCAAATAACTACTACTAAAGAATTGACTCAAGCCTGAAACTATTCTCTGAAATGACATAGTAAAATTATCGTATATTTTGTGGACGTTCTTCTATTTTTAGTAACTATGTTTTCGGGTTGTTTTTTTCTTTGATTCCAAGATAATTTACTGTTTTTGTGAAAAATAGTTTGATCATATTCCACAATTTCGGCAGTAACCAGATGAATAGTATTATGAAAGTAAGAAACAACAAAAGAAATACAGTCGGATGATTCAGTGCTGCCCATAAACCACCTAATACTAAAAGGTCTTCCGAAACAGATGCTGACCAGTTTGAAACCGGCTCGGGTGAGGTATTAATCATCAACCGCGTACTTGCCTTGGTTGTATGAGTGGCCGCGGCAATGCCGCCACCCAGTATACCGGCGGCTATCTCCATCGCAGGTGTGACATCACCTACCGTGCCTGCAGCCAGCATAGCGCCGGCAGGTATGCGGACAAAAGTGTGTATCGCATCCCAGGCTGAATCTATGCCGGGTATTTTGTCTGCAAAAAATTCGATAACATACATTATCCCGGCAGTGCCGATAATCAGTGGATCTTCAAGTATCGACAATTCAGCAGGCAAATCGATATAACCCGATGAACCGCCCAGACCCAGTACGAGTAACACGGCGTATAGATTGATGCCGCTGGCCCAGGTGGTGCCCATCAGTAACGCGAGCGTAGTCAATAAGGCTTCATGATTTTCCATACATATGATGTAACAGCGAGCAATCAGTCACCAAAACCTGAATTGTACTCAGTATTCGGATTTATGCAGAATGAATATCTGCTGCAGCGCACGACAGGCCAGTCAGTCTTTGCAATCAGTCTTTGGACTGCCAGGATCAGGCGTTGCATGGAATTTGATGCCGATTTATTCCAAATTTTTATTGAGCCTGGTCACTTGTGTACAAAAACTCATATTCGGCTACAATGCATTAATCTGTTGTTATATCCGGGTATTAAGAATGGAACAGACCAAGGAAAAAATCACTGTTTATTACGACGGTGCATGCCCAAGCTGTGTTGAAGACCGGGAAAATTATGAAAAAATGGCCGGTGAAAAGGGTGCGGAAGTTGACTGGTTTGATATTACCGGCCAGGATGACCAGTTACGCTGCATGGGTATTGATCCGTACAAAGCAAAAACGGAGTTGCATGTGCGCGATGAAAACCAGCAAGTTCATTCAGAACTGGACGCCTATATTCTGTTAATGCGTCGAGTCCCACGACTAAAACCGCTGGCCTGGCTGATCGGTTTGCCGGTGATTCGACCTGTATTGTCATCACTTTATCGCTGGATGGTCAAGCGGCGACTGCAGGCCAGCGGGCGTTTGTGATATAAAATCAGCTTAGAAAGTACCTGTGCCTCTGCAGTGGTTCAGCTTATTTCTTCATGTATTTCTGATAGCATACAAATTGACTGACTGAAACAGCTGACCAAAGCAATTCCGATATATTATTGAAATCAGGAGACTTAAATCATGCGCGTACAGCGATCAGTATTTTCTATTATTGCACTGATCCTATCCGTTGGTTACGGTTGCAATATGCAGCAGAATAATGTGGTGTCGCAAGTACCGGATGTCGAGAAGAATATCGATTTCAATACCATTAAATGGTACGCCGCGCGTGCGGGCGCAGCTTACGATTCGGAAGCGGAAATTAAAGCAACTTTTCCCGATACTGTGCGTGTCGCACAGGTTGGCAGTACACAGGTACAGTATTTTCTAGAATTCGATACCGCGCGCAAAATTCAGATTGTCACTATTCGCGGAACTGCCAACCTTAAAAATATCATAGAAGACGTTGAATACATCGAGTCAAAAAATGACAGGCTTGGCATCCATGTCCATAAGGGGTTTGACGAGGACACATTCAAGATTTACCAGGATATTCTGCCTTTCTTGAAAAAAGATTATGCAGTGAGGCTGACAGGTCATTCACTGGGTGCGGCAATTGCCACTTTATTAATGATATATCTGCATGAGGATGGTTTCGAGATTCAGCGGCTGGTAAATTTCGGCCAGCCAAAATTTACCAATAAACAGGGTGTAGAGCGGTACCACACGCTTCCGTTAACACGAATCGTTGATGAAAATGATGTTGTTCCGCTACTGCCGCCTGCGACACTGGTGAATGCGCTGCACGGCGGCTATGAACATATGGGCGACGAGGTGATTCTTCTGAAAGGTGAAGAATATATCTATCTTGAACAACATCAGGCCGATACGAAAAAAGTGGAAGGCTTCTGGAACAATCTCGATCATGAAAGCATCAAGGAACATTTGATTGCCAATTATCTGAAAAACATAAACAGCAAGCTTGCCAAAGCTGAACAAGTGCCTTATGCGGCGCGTGACGTTTATCTGGACCGGCATGCAGATTGAGAGGACAGATTTGTGGGATGACTGTATCTATATGCGACATAGGGGTAGTGCATGGGCAAACGATGGGCCATGGATCCGCTTCAAGTCGATCGGCACCTGATTTCAGGCAATATCATATTGATAGAGTACTAGTTCACAAAGAAGCAATTAATTCATATTCACTTCGGTAATAAGAATAATGGTTATCAGGGTTGACGGCCAGTACGCCAGCTTGGGTATCAGATTGTCGCGATAATGAATAAGAGTCAGCCATCTGGCGATACCCACTGAAAAAATGTAGGTATTCACGACTGCAGCTACAAGAAAGACATACATGAGTATATAGAAATATTCCATGTACACGATTCCGGAGCCTGAGAACTGTTCTCTGAGTTGAATGTGTGCGAGCATCACGACAAAAAACAACGCAGAGCAGGCGCCAATAAAACCTGATGTGTTAAAGCCGTGTTTATTGATCAGCTCCGGTTGCTTGCTGACCGTCAACAGGGCGGCAAAAAGCAGCGTGGCGACCAGTACAATCGGCAACAGATAAATAATAAACGCATTCTCGAATTTGCGCTTTACCACAATATTGAAATGCAATTCGGGAAAATTTTTTTGCCCGATATAATTTTCGATGCCAAAATCCGTGTCATAACTGGAATGTTTGTAATCAAAATACGTGCTTTCACGATTCCAGGTACCCAAAACGATATTTCTTTCGATGCCGAAGACACTGCCAGGCGCAGTTGACTGGTAGGCATCAAAATCCGGTACCAGCACGATGTTTTTTGAAAAATCATAATGCCACATTCGTAGCCAGACAGTTTTGTGGTCAAAAGGGTAAAGCCTGTATTCAAAAGGTTGCCGGATTATGGATTCGAAATACCAGCCGATTACTTCTTCGCCGTCGGCGCTCACCCGGTATACTTCCCGAGGTGCAACAGTATCTCCAGAGTTGACTTGTTCCGGTAAAACGAAACCGACTTCGGACTGAGAGGGTTTGATCGCATCATGAACGCCATCCTGATACCGTTGCCAGATATATCCGGACAGCTCGACATCGGATGCATTGGAAAATTTCAGCGATTGAATATAGACACCGGTTTTGATCTTTAGTGTGGGCTGAGAGGCGTAACCATATTCTCCAAGTGCGCGTTCCCAGTTTTTTTGTAAATAAGCACTCGTCATGGATTCATCGACCAGTTCCGTTCGGGCTACTTCGTACGTGTTCATCCTGATCCACTGATAAGATAAAAGCATCAGCAGTGCTACAGAGATCACCGCTGAAATCAGCCACCATTTTTTTTCGTTCATCATCTGGTCATTGGTAAATCATCACAGTAGAATGTTAGCATAATAAAATTGCAATCAATTGGTTACTGCTGTTGTAATGCAAATGACCGAAAAGAATAATTGAACAAATATCACGCTAGAATGCATTAATATGTAGCTGCACAACTTGCATCTATACTTTCAATTTTCAACCATTTTCATGATTCAATGACAGAGACCTTATTATTCAGTATTTATGTTCTCTGCATTTTGGCGCTGTTTGTTTATGGCGTGAATTGTTATTACATGGTGTGGCGGTTCTGGAATACCCGTCCGGACGCCTCCCGGTACACAATTTCGCAGCGTACTGTAAATGTCACTCCGAAGCGGTTGCCACATGTGACCACGCAAATTCCGTTGTATAACGAGGCAAATGTGGCTGAACGTGTTATTCGGGCGGTTGCTGCGATGGATTATCCCGTGTCACGGCATGAAATCCAGATACTCGATGATTCAACCGACGAAACCGCATTGATAGTCGATACGGTGGTGACATCGTTACGCACCTCTGGCGTGGATATACACGTGATCAGGCGTAAAAACCGCCAGGGATACAAAGCCGGAGCACTTCAGGAAGGATTGCAGATTTGCAAAGGCGAACTCATCGCGATTTTTGACAGCGATTTTGTGCCGCCAGAAAATTTCCTGAAGCGTATGGTGCCGCCTCTGCTTGCCGATAGCGGGCTTGCTTTTGTTCAGGCGCGCTGGGGGCATCTTAATGCAGGCCATTCTGTTCTGACGCAGGCCCAGGGCCTCGGTATAGACGGGCATTTCATGATTGAACAAAGCGCACGCGCCTATAGTGGCTTCTTTATGAACTTTAATGGTACAGCTGGGCTATGGCGTAAAGCTGCTATCGAAGACGCGGGTGGCTGGCAGGCGGATACTTTGACCGAGGACATGGATTTATCTTACCGTTGTCAGTTGACCGGCTGGCGTGCTGGTTTTCTTGCCGATGTCGTTGTGCCAGCCGAACTGCCCCAGTCCTATACTGCGTTTAAGAGCCAGCAGTTCCGCTGGGCGAAAGGTTCTATACAAACGGCGATCAAGCTTTACCCGCGGGTATTGCGTTCACAGGCCCATACGATGGCCAAGATTCAGGCGTTTTTGCATTTAACGCATTACAGCATTCACCCGATTATGACGTTTCTGTCCACGCTGACCCTGCCCGTGTTATTAACGCTGGATATGCAGGTTCCCTGGCAATTGATGATTATCTTCATGTTGTGTATTCTGGTAGCGGTCTGCGGACCCAACACGCTGTATCTAACCAGCCAGGTTGCTACCCGGGCAGGTCTAAAAAAACTGCTTTTTTTACCGGCATTGATGTGCGTTGGCGTGGGCATTGCGCTGTCAAATACGCGCGCGGTTTTTGAAGCGATTTTCAACATCAGAAGCGGTTTCGTACGCACGCCAAAAAGTGGTAACAGTGACTCGAACAAATCGGACAGGCGTTTGCGAGCTTACCGTGTAAAAGCCCCAGTATTACCAGTACTCGAAATAATCCTGGGATTGTATTGCGGGCTTAGTCTTGTGATCTATCTTGAAGCAGCGCATTATATGGTCGGGCCGTTTTTGCTGATTTATACATGCGGTTTCTTATGGGTGGGTCTTTGCTCTCTCAGGGAAGGAATTAAGAATGATGCATAAAGCGCAAAACCCGATCTGATCAATATCATTGCATAGACGGCAGAAGCGATGACTCAAATTCGCATGGTTGGCTTCGCTGGTTCGCTGGTACTGGTTGTTTTTGCAGCAATACTGCATTGGACGCCCTGGGCCGTTGCAGACAGGGCGTCGCTGACGATTGTATCCTACGGTTTCCTGTTTACAGGATTTATGGGTGCCTGGCTAAGCTTCCCGGACGGATTTAGCATTAACCGGAAAATTGCAGTAATCATGCTGATATCACTGGTTGCGCGAATGCTGATGGCTGGCGTACCTGAGTCTGATGATGTATACCGCTATTTGTGGGAAGGAAAGATCGTCAGGGCAGGAGAGAGCCCATACCGGTTTGTGGCTGATCACGCGCATTATGCCGTGTACCGTGATGTCTACTGGGAAAAAATGAATCACAGGGACAAGCTGACAGCGTATCCACCGTTGGCGGAGCTGATATTTGCTGCTGTCAGCAGTTTGGCGTATTCGCCATGGGCGTTTAAACTGGTGTTTATCATCGCCGACCTGTGCGTAGTGGCTTTGTTGGTGCTCATGCTCAGGCGATATGCCTTGGATGTGCGAAATGTTTTAATTTATGCGCTGAACCCGTTAACGCTGTTCGCGTTCGCAGGCGAGGCGCATTTTGACGTGCTGATGATACTGGCAATCATGTTATCAGTATTTTGTGCCGAAAGACGCGCCTATGCCGGGGCCTGGCTATTCCTGGGCATGGCTATTCAAATCAAGGTAATTGCCATTGTACTGATACCGTTTTTTCTTTGGCGCTGCAACTGGCGATATTGCTGGCTGCTGCTTGTTCCACTGCTGGTACCTTCATTGTATTTTCTGGGAACACTGCACAATATGCTGCAGGGGTTGTGGGAATTTGGTGGAATGAATGCATTCAACGGCCCGGTGCACAGTGTAATTAATGTTGCGCTGCAAGGCCAAACCGTTTGGTCGATCTTTATTGTAGCGGTCTTATTTGGTTTGATAATGTTAAGCACCATACGTATAAGCAAAAATCCGGTCAAAGCAGCTTATCTGTTAATCTCGGCGCTGGTGTTGCTTTCACCCGTTGTGCATTATTGGTACATTTTGTGGATTATCCCATTTGTTGCGTTGTATCCTGCTTTGTCATGGCTGGTTTTGAGCTTCACCAGTGGCCTGTATTTTGTATCGTTATACAGTGTCCAGCAGGAAGCAGCATGGCACTTGCCGGAGTGGGCCATGTGGTGGATGTGGTTGCCTTTTCTGCTGGTGCTGGTGTATGAGCTGCGGTTTTTTGCAGTGAGCGGGTTGCAACCGGAGACAGACTGGGGAACACCCAAAACGCTGGCGATCATCATACCCGCGCTGAATGAACAAGACCGGATCAAGGCTTGTCTGGCAGCGGTTTGTTCTCTGAATCCCCCAGCTGATGAGGTTATTGTGTGCGATGGCGGTTCGATTGACCTGACTCCGGCGCTTGCCAGGCAAATGGGTGCTAGTGTGGTGAACAGTCCGCCTGGACGAGGGACGCAAATACTGGCAGGCGTCAGGCATTCACATTCGGACGTGGTGCTGGTTTTGCATGCCGATTGTGTGTGTGAAAAGCCGGTTGGTCAGCGAATCCTTGATGTATTGAAATGCAATCCGGATGTTGTTGGCGGAGCAGTCGGGCAGCGATTCACCGGTTCAGGCATATACCTGCTTGTCATTGAAATGCTCAATGATGCACGCGCAAGGCTAGGTGGAGCGAGTTTTGGCGATCAGGGTCAGTTTTTCCGGACAGCAGCCATCAATCGGGCAGGTGGTTATCCGGGTTATCCGCTGATGGAAGATGTGGAACTCAGTCTGCGCATGATGAGGGTCGGTCGTACTGTGTTACTGGATGGAGGAATCCATAATTCAGCACGACAATGGCAACAGGGTAGCATGAAACGTATCTGGTTAATTTTAAAACTCGTAGCCGTCTTTCGTTGGAATCGGTTACTAAGGCGCGATGTGACGCAAAAACTGTATGCCATTTATTACAACCGGAAATAATCCGTACATTGCGTTAACATTACATTCGAATGAACATAGACTGTATAAAAACTAAAGAATAACCATGCATATTCATATCCTTGGAATTTGTGGGACTTTTATGGGTGGCATAGCCGCCATTGCAAAAGAATCCGGCCATACTGTTACCGGGTGCGATCAAAATGTTTACCCACCCATGAGTACCCAGCTGGAGTCTTTGGGAATTGCGCTAATTTCAGGTTTTTCAGCGGATCAGATCCAGCTCAAGCCGGATATATTTGTTATTGGCAATGTCGTTACGCGCGGTAATCCACTGATGGAGGAGATACTGAATCAGAATTTGCCCTATATTTCGGGGCCGCAGTGGCTTTCTGAAAACATTTTAAATACCCGCTGGGTATTGGCGGTAGCGGGCACGCACGGGAAAACGACTACGAGTTCAATGCTGGCGTGGATTCTGGAATATGCCGGTATGCATCCAGGTTTTCTGATAGGCGGTATTCCAGAGAACTTCGGCACGTCCGCACGTATTGGAGCGATACCGTCAGTACCACATTCGACAGTACGCGAGGTATCACCGTTTTTTGTGATTGAGGCAGACGAATACGATACGGCATTTTTTGATAAACGGTCAAAATTCGTTCACTATCGTCCCAAAACTGTTATTTTAAATAATCTGGAATTCGACCATGCCGATATTTTTGATGACCTTGCTGCAATTATTCGCCAGTTTCATCATTTTGTCCGGATTGTGCCAAACCAGGGAATGATTGTTGCAAATGGAAATGACCAAAATCTGGATCAAGTGTTGAAGATGGGTTGCTGGACCCCGGTTGAACGGTTTGGTACTCAGGCAGAGTGGTGTACGGTTATCCATGAAGGGAGCGTTTCAGAGGTATTCTTCAGGAACGAATTACAAGGTATGCTGCAGTGGAATTTGCTGGGACAACATAACCGTGCCAATGCTCTGGCGGCACTTGCTGCCGCACGGCACGCGGGTGTTCCGGCCAGTACGGGCATCGAAGCCTTGAGTCAGTTTAAAAACGTAAAACGCCGTATGGAAAAGCGCGGTATTGCCAATAATATTACTGTATATGATGATTTTGCGCATCATCCGACTGCGATACAGACAACAATCGACGGATTGCGCGATCATATTGGAGATGCACGTATACTCGCAGTACTGGAGCCACGATCAAATACCATGAAAATGGGCGTATGGAGAGAAAAACTGGCCAGCAGTCTTAACGGTGCTGATGTTGTGTTCTGCTATAGCCATGATGCCGACTGGGTGGAACAGGCGTTGGCAAGTATAGGTAAGAAAGTAAGGTGTTTCAAAGACTTACATCAGCTTGTCTTAGAAATTGCCGATTCCGCAGAGAGCGGTGATCATGTTTTAATTATGAGCAATGGTGGTTTTGGTAATATTCATGAGAAATTAATGATGCAGCTCAATCGTGCTAACGCTTGAAGGCAATAGCCAGCTGACCCAAGAGCTGGCGTCAGTCTGCTCGTACCAGTATGACTCCGATGAGTATCAAAATCAGTCCAATGATTTTTTGCATGCTGACTGCTTTTGTATCCATGCCTATTAATCCGAAATGATCAATAAAAATCGAACCAATTAGCTGTCCTGCAATGATGCAGACAATAAATGCAGCCATACCGAGTACAGGCGCAATAATAATGCTGCTTGTGACAAAAACAGCGCCGGCTATGCCGCCGATAACTATCCACCACGGCAGCGTGGTAATTTGGGCTGTATTTTTGCCGCCGTCGTAGAGCAGCCACAGCACCATCATCAGCATACAACTGATAAACAGGGAAATCGTTGCGGCAAACAGCGGACTATCAAGTATTCTTGCCATTGACGCATTGATAGGCGGTTGAAACGATATGAGCACGCCAACAACCAGGGCGACGAGTATATATGCGGTGTTATTCATGACAGGCAATGCATAAATGCTGCAATTGTATGTATAGCTGTATTATTCCGATTTTATTATAAGATTAGTCGTTACCAAATTCGCATAAAGAAAATACCTTGCAGCCCAATTGCTCCAGGCGTTTACGACCACCGGCATCTGGTAAATCTATTACAAAGCAGCACTCAATCACGTCGCCACCCATCTCCCGGATTAATCTGACAGCAGCCTCGGCTGTACCGCCGGTAGCGATCAAATCATCGACAAGCAAAATACGGTCTCCAGGTTGAATGGCGTCGACGTGGATTTCAATACGGTCGCTGCCGTATTCCAGTTGATAGTCACGGCCGACAGTTTGGGCCGGCAGCTTGTTTTGTTTGCGTATCGGAACAAAACCGGTTTCAAGCTGATACGCCACGGGTGCACCAATAATAAATCCCCGCGATTCAATACCGACAACCTTACTGATGTGTTGTGACTGATAGCGTTTTACGATTTCTTGCACAGTTGTGCGTAAACCGACAGGGTCTTTTAACAGTGTGGTAATGTCGCGAAACATAATTCCCGGGTGAGGGTGGTGGGGAATTGTGCGAATACGGGATTTAATTGGCATAAATGTGTCGGAAAACCTGGAAAAGTGAGTAATAAAGAGATTTATGAAGCCTAAGAGGCTTAACCTGCAGACAGCGCATCACTGTCAGAGTGGCCTGCTGGATTCAGAAGAGAGCAGAATCTTGTTTCGATACAAAGAAACCCAAAAGTCATAATCCAACGCTTCTTCTTTGAGAACCGGCATTTTGGTTTGCGTTCGTTATCCGTTATCAATTGTTTTCGGTGGCATTGATACTGGTTTGGTTTATTGCAATGAATCACCGATTATATTTCTTGTGACTTGCAAATAGAAAACGGCTCCAACCTGTCGGAAGGAGCCGTTCGGGCTAAATCATTAAATCAATATACAATAATGCGAGTATATTGCTTAGTGATCCATGGCTGCTTTGGCGTCAAAGCTGTCAGGGGCCTTGACTTGGGTCATCATGTCGTCGTCCCATTCGCCTTCAACATTCATATGTAGGGCAGCTCCCAACAGAACAGCTTCAATCAGATTGTGACTGAGGTATACATACAGACCTGGCTGATGGAATTCATAGGCTGCAGCCACTGCTGAACCGGCTGGAACAAACCATGTTTCCTGGCTGGTCAAGGGTACATCGCTGAATGAACCGCCTACCCAGTACAGGTCGGCGTGACCACCGATCAGATGCGGGTAGGAAGGACGATTTGCCTGAGAATGGATAAACAATACTTTTTCGCCAACTTTAGCTGACAATGCATTGTCGCCTGTAATTGCACCTACAGCGCCGTTAAATACAACGTGTGTAGGGATCAGGCCTTTAGCCAGCTCAAGCATTTCGTGCATGCCGGCAGCTGGAGTTGCGAATTCTTTGAATTTACCTTTGCCATCGTTAGGCAGATAGTAATCCTGTTCACCGATGTAGAATGCACGGTCATAACGGTATGGTTTGCCTTCAGCGTCTTTCAGGCCGTCACGCGGCAATACCATGATTGCGCCATTCATACCGGAGATAACGTGGAATGGAATCATTGTTCCACCCGGTGCGCAGTGATAAACGAAAACGCCAGGTTTGACCGCTTTCCAGCGTAAAACAACTTCTTCACCAGGCTGAATCAAGGTCAGGCCGGCACCACCCAATGCACCAGTCGCAGCGTGAAAATCGACATTATGTGCGAGTGTGCTTTCTTTTGGATTAACCAGTGTCAGTTCAACATAGTCGCCTTCGTGTACAACGATCAGTGGACCAGGAACAGAACCGTTAAACGTGAGTGCCCAGACATTTGCGCCAGGGGCAACTTCCATGAGTACTTCTTTTGTTTCCATGCGGACTTCAACGACTTTTGGTCCACCTTTAGCGACCTGATCGTGCTTGGGAACTGCGGGCGGTGCCACCAGTTCCTGTTTTACACGCGGTAATTTTGAGATGTCGGTTGCGGCTACAGCAGCTTGTGTAGCAGCAAAACACAACAATCCCAGTCCAAAAACAGCTTGAACAGCTTTAATCATATCTCCCTCCATAAATGATAAATTTTGCGTTTGTTATATACGCCTTCTTATCTGTCGATGTATCATTTTCGTAAATGATGAATATCTACAAACCTTATACATAGACACCTGCCCTTTTTTCAAAGTTTCAAAGAGCAAAGGGCGGAACGCAGACTATACACTTTCGCAGTGAGGCTGTCCATGTCTGTACGCTGAATAAAAGTGAAAAAACCCTTAAAAAAGGGCATGTTGGCAGTAGGGTTACTTGTGGCGGCGCAGGATTTCAGTTTGATATCTGCTCCATGATTGCGTACAACACAGTTGGTGCCGTTTTATCCCTGCATGAGACGGATTTCCGCTGCAGCCAGGTTTTCCTGTGTTCCTCTGAGAACCACGACATCGCCGGCTTCAAGCCGGGTTTCATCCGACGGTAGCAAACCTCTGATATTCCGCCTTCTGACTGCGGTTACTTCAACCGATAAATCGGGCAGGCAAAGTTCGCCGAGTGTTTTACTGACGGCAGCAGCGCCGGGTGTGATTGTGATGGTCAGTAATCGGGGCAGCAAACGCTCATGGCCTTCATCACTTTCATCCGTTACGCCGTAATAAAAACCGCGAAAAAGACTATAACGCTGTTCACGTGTCTGACGGATACGCCTCAATATGCGTCCGGTAGATACATCCATGAACATCAATGCATGAGAAGCCAACATTAAGCTGCCTTCGAGGATTTCCGCAACCACTTCGGTGGCGCCAGCCTCTTTCAATAAATCAATGTCTGAGTCGTCGCGCGTCCGTACAACGACAGTAAGCTCAGGTCGCAATATACGGACATGGTTTAAAATCTTGAGTGCAGAAACAGTGTCTGCATAACTGACGACCAGAACTTTTGCGCGGAGTACGCCCGCGGCTATCAATACTTCTTTGCGTGCTGCGTCACCATAGACAACAGCTTCTCCGGCCATTTTTGCTTCATGAATTCGGCGCGGATCCAGATCCAACGCAATAAAGGGAACAGATTCCTGCTCCAGTAGGCGAGACAGATTCTGCCCACTTCTTCCATAGCCGCAAATAATGACGTGATTCTGCTCCGCTATCGTTTGTGCGGCTATGGTAGTGATTTCCATTGCGCGTTGCATCCATTCGGATGTGTAAAACCGCTGTATGACGCGCTCGCTGTATTCGATCATGAAGGGTGCCAGCAGCATTGACAGTACCATGGCCGCCAAAACGGGCTGCAGTATGGCATTATCAATCAGTCCGTGCATCGTGGCCTGTGCCAGCAAAACAAAACCGAACTCGCCGCCCTGTGCCAGGCTCATTCCGGTACGGAGTGCTGTGTTGGGTTGTGTCCCAAATAGCCGTGACAGGCCCGTAATCAGGATTATTTTCAGAATGATCAATCCGGTGAGAATCACGGCCACCCATAGAAAATTATCGATCACCACCTGAATATCCAGCAGCATGCCGATGGTGACAAAAAACAGGCCCAGCAAGATGTCACGGAATGGTTTGATGTCGTCCTCAACCTGATAGCGATATTCGGTTTCAGAGATCAGCATCCCTGCCAGGAAAGCGCCCAGCGCCAATGATAAACCTGCCAGTTCGGTCAGCCAGGCCAGACCGAGCGTAATTAGTAAAACATTTAAAACAAACAGTTCCGAAGATTTCTGCTGCGCCACTACATGAAACCAGGGACGCATGAGGCGTTGACCAAAAAATAAAATGAGCGTCAGTACAGCCAGAGCTTTCAGTGCGGCGGCGGCAAGCACGTTGCCGTATTCAATGGATTCGTTTTCGAATGAGGTCGCCAATGCCGGTATGACGATCAGCAGGGGGATAACCGCCAAGTCCTGAAAAAGCAATACGCCGATTACCTGCCTGCCGTGCAGTGTATTTAACTCCAGCCGTTCAGACAGCATTTTGATGACGATTGCTGTGGAAGACATTGCCAGCGCTCCGCCTATGACGAGACCAACGCGCCAGTCTAAATTAAGTAGCCAGGCGATCGCCATGACGATAACAATGCTGATGACAACCTGTAAAGTGCCAAATCCGAAGACTATGCGCTTCATGGTAACCAGCTTGGGCAGACTGAATTCAAGGCCGATACTGAACATGAGAAAAACAACTCCGAATTCTGCAAGATGACGAGTCTCTTCATTATCGGGTATCCAGCCCAGAGCATGTGGACCGATCAGCACGCCGGATAAAAGATACCCCAGCATCGGAGGCAGCCGCAGCAGTCTGAAAATGACGACTGCAAATACCGCAGTCGATAGTAAAATCAGTATGGGTAAAAGTGAGTCTGTCATGAATGATAACGTATTGATAAATCGTGAGCCGGTAACGAGATTCTGTCGACTTGCACGGCAGTAAGAGTCATCGTTGAACATCAACCACGTGAACCTATCATATCAAAAAAATAATTTTGCGTATGTTTACTGTTTGTCTACTGTTTCCCGGCGTTGTTTTCCGTTGGATAAAGCCGGTTATTACCGAGTGGATTATTCCAATTTGTCCTATGCCTCCAGGCGTTGGGGTACAAGAATAATAATGATCAGACCTGAGATGTGTTAGTTATTTGATATGATCAAATCGTTTAAGAGCAGCGACCGCAGTTGGTCAACGGTTTTTTAGTGATGGACGCGAACCGAATACCGGGAAACAGATTGCTGTATATTCCGTCTGATGGGTCTTGTTTGTGTGAATTTGCAAATACACTTTATATCGAGATGATTTCCGGGTAGCCTATATCGAAAACTGAGATCGCCATGAAACAAAAAATTTTGCTCCATTTGATTTATAGCCTGATGATGTCTGCAGTAATGACAGGTTGCGTATCTGCAACGGTCACTGCAGTCAATCTTGGTTTCTCAAATGAGTATATAGAAGAATGGCTTTATTCATGGAGCATTGCTTTTCCGGTTGGTTTCGGTTTACTGTTGCTGGTTTCGCCATTCTTAAAACGAACTGCCGAATCGATTGTGGGAATCTGGAATTAGATTGTTCAGGGTCTTTTTTCTTGAATAAACTCATACAGGATGTGACAGGACACGCACGCGTGTTTCAATATCGAACAAGTTGTCCTGATTTTTGAAGTTAACGGGGTATAGACTCAACAGTTATTCTGGAGAAATATGAAATTGATTTGCAGGTCAAATACAATAAATTAATGTTTTTCAATTTCCCAGAACAGTTTCTTTTGCCAGCCAGCCCAAACTGCTTGCGTGCAGGCTCTGGATGTACAGTCTGTTTTCAGTCTCGGTAACAGACGTTGTTTCGGGATATGCCCCCGTCGGGTCCTGCAGGTCGTGCAGGATTTTACCGTCCTCAGTAAATGCCATAACATGCCCATAGGTTTCTGGCATGGGCCAAAAAATACGCGGAAAACGCAGCACAATTTTACGCAACAGGGGTTTATCGGCCATAAAATCAATAATTGTATTTCGTGGCTTGGCAAAACCCAACCAGATTCTGTTTTTATCTCCGCGCATCAGATTGTCGGGATATCCCGGCAGATTGTCGAAAAGAATACTTGCTAGCGGCGATTGCTGACTGATGTCGAGATTGTCAGCGCCTACTGCTATTTTCCATACACGATAACGGCCGGTTTCATTGACAAACAGGGTTTGCTCGTCGCTTGACAAGACTATGCCGTTTGCAAAGCTCAATCCTCTGGCGACAATACGCGCTTGATTGAGTTTCGGATTATATTCCAATACGCGTCCGGTAGCCGACTGTTCGACAATATCCAGCATGCTTGCTTCAAACGTGCCACCCCAGTCGGAAGGTGCGAAACGACCTGAGGAGTCTGTGATGTAAATCATGCCATTGCTTGCCACAACCACGCTGTTGGGATATCGGATCGGGTCGTTGTGGATATGATCTGCCAGCATCGTTACGTTTCCATTTGGCGAAATGGACAGAATACCCTGCATTGCGTCGGCAGCAATGAGATTGCCGTCGCTATCGAAATCAAAACCCAGTACGCGGCCACCGGTGTGAGCGAAAATTTCCAGCGTTGTGCCGTCCGGATTCAAACGCAGGATGTTTCCACTTGCGACAGCGATATACAGTTTTCCATCCTCGCCCATTGCGACATGTTCCGGCCCCTCTTCGTCGTTCAGCGAAATCAGCTGCAATTCGGCAAGCCGGTCATTGGATGTATGAGGGCCGGTATAGCCGGGCGCACCTGGTGCGTTCCAGCTTACCGGTTCGATTGGGACAGGCCAGAACAGGAAATAAGCGACCAGTATGATAAGCAGGATGGCAAGAATTTTTTTCATAAGCCCCCAATTGTACAAGAGATGCCGGCAGAAGTGACATATGGTCAAATCATTTAAAGTCACCCGTTACGGGTGGCGTGTACCGGTGAAATGCCATTATCTGTGAATTTTCCCACACGAATCTGGATCGATTCTTCGGTAAGATGAAATTTTTGCATGGAATTGATATGTTGAGTATTCATACAAAATTTCTTATTGTTGATGATATTGCAAATAAGCAGATACAGATTAAGCCTATACTCAAAGATATGGGTTTCCTTAACGTGGATGAAGCGAATGGCGGACAGATTGCGCTACAGAAATTATTATCGGATGATTTTGATTTCATTATTTCGAGCTGGTACATGTCTGCGATGGATGGGTTGACGGTTTTACGAAAAATCCGGGCTGTAGAAAAATTAAACAAAGTGCCAGTGTTGATGGTGGCGGCTGAAATAAAGAAAAAGGATATTCTTGATGCTGTACAGGCGGGTGCTGATGGCATTCTGACTAGACCATTTACCGCTACTGTGTTGTCGGAAAAACTGGGGCTGATAGCCAGAAATCATATAAACCAGGTGTCATGAGACTGAATCTGGCTGGGCATTTATACGCTGCAGTTAAATGTAAATTTTACACGGCGTAGTCAATTTCGTTTTTCCCGGTTGTGCTGTTCTGTGCAGACTGAACTTTGTTTTCAAGCCACCGGTTAAACGGTTCGCTGACTTCCGGGTGATTGCTCGCCATATCCACAACAGCTTTCAAGTAACCGATTTTGCTGCCGCAGTCATAACGCATGCCATCAAAATGATAAGAGAAAACATGTTCCTTTCTGAGTAAACTGGCTATACCATCGGTCAGTTGAATCTCACCGCCTATGCCGGGTGATTGGTTCTTTAATTCTTGGAGAATAGCGGCTGTCAAGATATATCTTCCAACAACAGCCATTGTGCTCGGTGCTTCGCCTGGTTGGGGTTTTTCAACAATGTTATTCAATCTGAGTAATCCTGAACGAACTTCAGATCCGCTGACGATACCGTACAAATTTGTCTGGCTGCGCGTAACATGTTGCACTGCAATAATGCTTTTTTGAAGTTGCTGATGCTGTTCAACCATTTGTGCCATGACCGGTTGCTCTGCAATCATAAAGTCATCAGCCAGAATTACAGCGAAGTCATCATCACCGATGAGCTTTTCAGCGCACAGGATGGCGTGGCCCAATCCCATTGCCTGGTTCTGTCTGACGTACATGCAATGCATGTCATCAGGGGTGACGTTCCGAACGGATTCAAGCAGCTGCTGCTTTTGTGAATACTCCAGTACTGACTCCAATTCGTAAGCTGTATCAAAATGATCTTCAATAGCCCGTTTTGTACGACCGGTGACAAAAATCATTTGCCGAATCCCCGCGGCATACGCTTCTTCCACAGCATATTGAATCAGTGGCTTATCAACAACAGGGAGCATTTCTTTGGGCGAAGCCTTGGTTGCCGGAAGAAATCGTGTACCCAGACCTGCTATTGGAAACACGGCTTTTGTGATCGTTTTGGAAGGTTTATTACGCATTGGCCTGGCTCCTGGAGACTATCAACTAGTGCTCTTTCAATATGATATTGCCGGATTCAGTGCGCTTGTCAGTGTTCATGGCAAGGCTTGTCTTGCAGGAAATAGTCATTCTATTACCAAAAGACACAACACAGTCCATTGGCGCTGACAAGCGCACCCACCGTGCGTTACCGTGGTGTCCTGCAGCCGCGTTACAGTACTTGAAAAGGGAATAACCCTTTCCCGTGTACTGTGCCTTGCTGCATAACACCACGATAACGCTGTACCTGACAATATCATATTGAAAGAGCACTAGCTTGGTTTGATATCGTTTGTATTGATTTAGATGTCTGGATAAATGGTTTCCAAATCCTGATTTTTAAAAGCCATCAATACAGCACTATGCAAGTCTATTTGCTTCCATGTTATCAATCCGAAAACTGGCGTACATTGATAACTATGACGAATCGGATTTTACATGGTTGTGGCGTTTTCCGAAATGTGACAAATTGCCGCACGTGCAGTCTGTTTACTAATGCTAAACTTATTGATAATGCTATCGCTATACATTGTAATCAGCCAGTGACTCGTGTCGTTATAATTTCTACAGCGCAGTTTGGTTATCATATTGATACATACTATTACTGCAAATATCTGAAGGACAGATGTCGTGTAACCTATATCGGATGGGATCTGGGTTTTTCTCCAATCGATATGGACGGTATACAAGTCATTTCTGTCAGTCGGCAGGGTGGTCCCGTCCGTCTCATCCGTTTTCTGAATACTTTCTGGCATCAAACAAAAAATAATAATGACATTGTATTTATTAAATATTTCAAATTTGTGTCATGGATTTTGAGATTGCTGCGTCCTGACAATCCAATGGTTCTTGATATTCGAACGGGTTCAGTGGAAAAAAACAGACTGGTACGTGAATTTTACGATGCTGTTCTGAAAATTGAAGCTTTGTTTTTTGATAACATCACGGTCATTTCCAGCGGGCTGTCCAAAAAGCTGGGGCTGGAAAAATCAGCTAAAATTCTGCCACTGGGTGCTGAAACGATTTCATCGACTGAAAAAGTCTTTAATGACATCAGATTATTGTATGTCGGTACTTTATACAACAGAAATCTAGAGAATGTTATCTACGGATTACAGGAATATCTTGCGCAGACCGGAGCGATTGGGAAAATTATAGTAACAATTGTTGGCGATGGTTCACCTGGCCAGCTTGGTCAACTGATTACCGAAACAGAGCGTTGCGGGATCAGCGGTATTGTTGTATTCGCAGGCAGGGTGCCGCATGATCAGTTGCAACCATTATTTGATACGCACAATATTGGCTTGTCCTATATTCCGCTGACACCGTATTTTGATGAACAGCCGCCTACCAAAACATACGAATACCTAATGTCGGGTATGCCGGTTATCGGAACCAGAACGGCTGCAAATCAACTGATTATCAATTCTGAAAATGGTGTGCTTATCGGAGATTCACCTCATGATGTATGTGCAGGTATCCAAATCATGATACAAAAGATGAATCAATTTTCTTCTGAAAAAATCAGAATATCGGTACAGAATTATCAATGGCATAGAATCGTGGATCATCTTTTTACCTACCTGTGCGGCATCAGGTGATAAATTGAAAAATACACTACTGTCACTGAATACCTATAATTACAGGCGTGGCGGGTCTGATGCGGTTTTTTTTGACCACCAGAAACTGTTTCAGGAGCTTGACTGGAATACGGTGGCCTTTACCATGCGTCACCCGAAAAACGAAGTATCTGAATGGGAACAATATTTTGTCGATGAATTAGAATTCGGTAATGATTACAGTCTATTACAAAAGATAGTTATGGCTGGAAAAGTGATCTATTCGTGGGAAGCCAGTGCTAACCTTAAAAAACTCATTCAGCGTATTCGTCCGGATATTGCGCATGCACATTGTATTTATCATCACCTGTCGCCATCGGTCTTAGCCGTCCTCAGCGAGGCAGGTATTCCAACAGTCATGACTGCACATGATTTGAAGCTTGCCTGTCCAGCATATAAAATGCTCAATAAAGCAGGTGTTTGTGAGCGCTGTAAACATGGAAATTTATGGCATGTCGTGAAGAATCGTTGTATTCACGACTCATTGTCGGCGAGTATGCTGGTTAGTGTCGAGTCAAGTGTACATAAATTGTTTGGATTATATAAAAAAAATCTTGACAAGATTATTACACCCAGCCAGTTTTATCGGAATAAATTAATTGAATGGGGCTGGCGTCCGGACAAACTTGTTTACATTCCAAATTTTATTCACTATCAATCTTACGTGCCGCAATACAAGGCAGGGGAATATTTCTTGTATTTCGGCCGGCTTGCGCCCGAGAAGGGCGTGGATACGCTTATTAAAGCTGCTTTAATGACCGGTGTTAAACTGAAGCTGGCGGGAACGGGTCCATACGAGAAAAAATTGCACCGACTTGTTCCGGAAGGCTGCAATACGATCGAGTTTCTTGGATATCGCAGCGGGGATACATTGAAGTCGTTGATACAGCATGCCCGCGCTGTCGTGCTGCCGTCCCAATGGTACGAGAATGCGCCGATCAGTATACTTGAGTCATATGCCTGTGGAAAACCTGTAATTGGTTCACGTATAGGTGGCATTCCAGAAATGCTCAAGCCGGGTGAAACAGGTTTCCTGTTTGAAACGGGTAACGTTACGGCGTTAAGTGAACTGCTGCAAGATATTCAGTCAATGCCGGAAACACGATTAGAAGAAATGGGGCGTGCTGCTCACAATTTTGCTACGTCTGCATTCACGGTCGACCGTTACCTTGAGAATATGTGCAGCTTGTATCAGTCGCTTGGTGTGAGGCTTCTGAATTGATGTGTCATTAATGTGTCATTGAAGTATTATCGGGATGTCGTTTCTTGATTCTCCGTTGCGGATTCGTTCTTGCCGCTTTCGGCCAAAGCCAGTTGCCACTTCCAGGCCGTTTTCATCATATCGAGCAGATTATACTGAGGTGTCCACTTAAGTAGTTGAACCGCTTTTGTAGCATCGGCCCAGATTTGTTCGACATCTCCTGTTCTTCGGGCACCTATAACATAGGGTAAAACCATTCCACTGGCTTGCTCAAAAGTCTTTATGACTTCTAGCACACTATGTCCCTTGCCGGTACCCAGGTTAAAAATCTCATAATCCTGGTTCATCCTGAAGGCGTAGTCCAGGGATTTGACATGCGCCCTGGCCAGGTCTACTACATGAATATAGTCCCGTATGTTGGTGCCATCAGCTGTATTATAATCATTGCCAAATACAGTCAGTTTTTCCCTGATTCCTGCAGCGGTCTGGGTGATAAACGGAACCAGATTGTCCGGCACCCCGAGTGGCAGTTCACCGATGCTTGCGGACGGATGCGCGCCCACAGGATTGAAATAACGTAAAATGACTCCCTTGAAGCCGCTGTATCTGCAAAGGTCTTTCAGAATCTGCTCGCATACCAGTTTGGTCGTTCCATAGGGAGAAATGGCCTCGGTTACCGGATGGGTCTCACTGATCGGCGAATGACCGGTATCACCGTATACGGTGCAACTGGAAGAGAATACGAGGGTCCTGACATGAAATTGATGCATGATTCTTTGTAAGCTGATCATGCCGTCGATGTTATTCCGGTAGTATTTGAAAGGATTCTGAACAGATTCGCCAACGGCTTTATGTGCGGCAAAATGAATGACACCGTCAATCACTTCCTTCTTAAATAGGGCAGAAAGTGATAAATCATCATTAATATCGGCGATATACAGTTTGACTGGCTGGCCGGTGATGGAAGTAATTCGTTCTGTAACTTCCCGAATGGAATTTGACAGATTGTCAACTACAATCACATTGTAGTTGCTTTCCTGCAGTTCGACGACGGTGTGACTGCCAATATAGCCCAATCCGCCGGTTACTAAAATGGTCTTTTTCATGCTGCTTTAAATTCGAGTGATCTGTAGCAGGATTATATGTTGAAATAATCGTCGGATATTTGAAGAAAAAGAATGCATGATCATGCTGTTTTGTTGATATGGGGAAGTCTTTGCAGTCGGGCGCAGTGTATCAGTGCGTATTATTATTTAACTGTATCGCAATCAGCGTATTTGAGTGATAATACTTTACCGGTTCAAAGCGGTGAAACTGTCTCCTGATAATGATTGATGGAGATGTGCATCAGCCAGATCAACATTGAGACTGACCACGGTATGCAAATCGCTGCATACGATGTATGGTGAAGCGGGCAAGGTACAAAATTTGATTTACACAATTACGGGTTATTGATATTGCAAGATATTCTAACATTCCTTACAGTATTGCAGACAGGGTATTTGCTAATACACTGTAAACACCAAAGAACGGGAATGTGTTTGAAAACCGGTTTGAATTTCACGGTTGTGTTAAAACTATTAAAATAACAATGGAGTGTTAAATATGACAAAGATATGGATTCTTTCCGCAAATAGCGGTAACGCCAAACTTTTTTCAGCAGACTCACCCATTGGGCCTTTAACTGAAATTGAGACTTTTGATAACCCGGCTGCCCGGACAAAGCAGTCTGACCTGACTACTGACCGTCCGGGACGTAGTTTTGACAGCCATGGCGAAGGACGGCATGCGATGGAAGTTGATGTCAGTCCACATGAACAGGAACAGATCCGTTTTGCAAAATTCCTTGCCGATCGTCTTGAGCAGGGGCGTTTAACGAAAAAATTCGATCGGTTTGTCATAGTTGCGGCACCTGCGTTCCTAGGGTTGTTGCGAGCCAATCTCAGCGCGGCCTTAACCACACTGATGTCTTTGGAAATAGATAAGGATTATACTGCGATGAAAATCGACGAGTTACGTACTCGTCTGCCTGAGCGCCTTTGATTGCTTCCAGGCAGGATAAAAGGAGAACACATGCAGATTCAAATTAATACCGATCGTAACATTGAAGGCCGAGAAGTATTGTCAAATCATGTTAAAGCCATGGTTGAGCATGGATTGGACCGATTTAGTGAACAGCTTACCCGCGTTGAAGTGCACATTAGCGATGAAAACAGTGAAAAGCGGGGAGACAATGATAAGCGTTGCGTGATAGAAGCTCGCATCGAAAACCGGCAACCCGTTGCAGTAACCCATCAGGATGCAGACCTGGACGCAGCCGTGCGCGGCGCCGTCGACAAGCTTAAAAATATGATGAGTAGCATGCTTGGGAGACAGAAAAACAAATAATCGTACGCACCTGCAAACGTGGCGGAATGCCTAATGAATTAACGATAAATGTCAGGGTGAATCCCTTTTTTCAATACGCTGATTGCTTCTTCCCGGCTGTTGACGATTTGTTTGTGCGGGCAAAACAGATTTTTTGATAATTCACGTTGTGCGTAAAACTGTCTGACAAAATCAAGTGACTGCCATTCCGATAATCTGGGTTCCACCCAGGTATGGTCGTCTCTACCAATGGCATACAGTTTTCTTTCATTGGTAATGCAGCGAATACCCTCATAGCTGATATTCATGGCACCTGCTGAGGAACGAGTAACCAGTGTATAGCGAATCACTCCATCCCGGCCGATAGTGATTGAACTAGGATCTATGGCATGACTGTAATCAGTCGTCGGTCCTGCATCAAATTCAATCAGATTTCTCAAATCTGGGTAGGCTGGAAGCTGGGTAAGCTGCTCCATCCATGTTTTCTCACCATCGAATTCGTCCTTGAATTCTTTTTTTGCAGCGCAGGAAACCAGTAGCAATAAAACAATTGTCAGAACAGTCCATGTTGCCGGTTGCCCAGGATCGCTCATTACTGGTCTATAAGGTCGTTGGTCAGCGAAGTACGGATTTGCTCGTCCACGGTTTCTATAACCGCCCGGTATGCCGGATGATCAACACCTATGGATAGATTGCCGTGTTGATGCAGTGCACGGATCATGTCATGTGACAGTTCAAATCTGAGAAAATGTACGGATGATGTTTTCTCAGTATTTTCGCGGTCAAGATCTTCGTCTGCTATTGCGTAAACTGGTGGATAATCATCAATTTTTACCCAGACTTTGTCCTCTATTCCGACCATTTTCGCAAGTTGGGCTGCCCGTTCGGCAGGATCCGGGTACTCTATCATCATGGTTGCCTTCCAGTTAGTACCGTCCGGTATTAACGGGAGATAGGTGTCAAGTTCATGAGTGATTTCGTTTTCCTGAAAAATACGTTCAACGAGCAACATTTCCTGTATTTGATAACGGATGGTAATATCGTCTTCAAATATCAGGGTAATATGACTGCCAAGCGGGACTTTTCGCGCTTTTTTGTGCGTCATGACTTCGCTGCGTTTCTGACTTCGCACTTTGGCGTAATCTTCCAGTGTTAACAAACTGTCACGGGTAATTTTGTTCATTTCCTCTAGTCGGTCGTTGAGTTGACTGGTTGATTGGATAAATCGGATTGCTGGGTGTCTTCAGGATAGCCTTCATAGGCTATACGGAGTAGAGAAAGCGGGTGAAGGTTTTTTGCTGAATTTTCGGGTCCCATGCCCTGTTCGATGTGTCGCGCGGCAATCGGACAGTCCGAACTGATATAATCGGGTCGATTGGCGGCCATTTGGCGAAAAACTGGGCGTCCAATTTTCATCGAATCAGTAAAGTGCTCGCTTTTGATGCCCCAGGTTCCGTCGTGGCCGGAGCAACGTTCAACAACATTGACTTCGGTGTCCGGAATCAGTTGTAAAACATCGCGTGTTTTTTTGCCGATGTTTTGTACACGCTGGTGGCAGGGTATATGGTACGCTACTTTACCCAGTGGTGTTTTAAAGTCTGTTTTCAGCAGTTCATCCTGATTTCTTAACACAAAATATTCGAACGGATCAAACATGGCGGCAGCGACGGTCTGAACGGCCTCGTCATCCGGAAATAACAGCGGCAATTCCTGCTTGTACATTAGGATACAGGACGGTATTGCAGATAGAATGGCGTATCCATCCTCGGCTAGTTTCAGCAATTGCGGGATATTTTCATTTTTCAGTGTTTCCACCGTCTCCAGATCACCTAATTCCAGTTTTGGCATGCCGCAACACGATTCTTTTGACACCAGTCTCGTCGGAATTTCGTTATGTTCCAGTATTTTCAGCAAATCATGCCCAATACCGGGCTCATTGTAATTTACGTAACAGGTGGCGTAGATGGCTACTTTGCCATGTGTTCGTTTACCGTCTTTGACCGTAAAGTGATCATCGGTTCGAGCATTTGAGCGGAATTTTTTGGCGGTATATTCAGGTAAAACGCGGTCGGCATGTATTCCCAGAGTGGAGTCCATTAATTTGCGCACTGCTGATGATTTATTCAGCGTATTGATACCCTGAGCAATTCCCGGTGTCGCAGCAATTTTTCCGACCTGGTCTGTGTTTGATAACAATCGGTCACGGAAGCCGGCGCCTTTGTTTTTGAATTGAACGGCCTTGCTGCGAAGCATTAAATGCGGAAAATCCACATTCCATTCATGTGGCGGTACATAGGGACATTTTGTCATGAAACACATGTCGCACAAGAAACAGCGGTCGACAACTTCCCAGTATTTACTTTTTTCTACGCCATCTAGTTCACCGGTAGTGCCTTCGTCAATCAAATCGAATAAACGCGGAAATGCAGTACACAGATTGACACACCGCCGACACCCATGACAGATGTCAAAGATGCGATCCATTTCATTCTGAAGAGTCTCTTCATTGTAGAACTCAATTTTTTTCCAATCAATCGGATAGCGTGTGGGTGCTTCCAGACTGCCTTCACGAGTAGCCATAGTGTAATCGATATAATAAACAGATTGTATTGCTCGGCGGATGAAATTACTCGCCTGAGGCGATCATTTCAATCCGCTGTGTGTTGCAGGACACTTGTCCTTACCGCAATATATCCGTTTTACAGATTAATCGGTCAGGCTGTCGAGTGCACGCTGGAAACGATTGGCGTGCGAGCGTTCGGCTTTTGCCAGCGTTTCAAACCAGTCGGCGATTTCATCAAAGCCTTCATCGCGTGCAGTTTTTGCCATTCCAGGATACATGTCGGTATATTCATGCGTTTCTCCGGCAATAGCAGTTTTCAGGTTATCCCTTGTCGAGCCGAAAACCAGGCCAGTAGCCGGGTCACCGCATGATTCCAGATATTCCAGGTGACCATGAGCGTGTCCCGTCTCGCCCTCGGCAGTTGAACGAAATACTGTTGCGACATCATTTTGTCCTTCGACATCGGCCTTGGCTGCAAAATACAAATAGCGGCGATTTGCCTGAGATTCTCCCGCAAAGGCTGCTTTTAGATTACTTTCGGTTTTGGATCCTTTGAGTTCCATTGTTTTATCTCCTTTGTAACGTAACGCGTTTCAATATCTACTTGTGATAATTATTATGATCGGAATTATGCATCATTCTGACATAAACGCCAGCATCAATGATAGCCGATTCGGTTATTTTTTGAATGCTGGATTGTTTTGGAAGCGAGACTATCGAAGCGGTTTATGCTTGTCAAGGTCACCGGACAGGCATTCGCTGGGGATAACATGTCAGCCGTTAACCGGGTTTGCCGTCGATACGCGGGCGCCAGAAGACCGGTATGTAGCGAATGGCCCATAAACTGAAGCATGTTAGCCATATCAGCCCCGCAATCAGATACAGTACCGGTGCAAACTGAGACACCGGAGGAACCAGTTCTGGTAGTATCCTGACCACTGCGGCTGCTTGAAAACCTATGAACAGTTGCCATGTAAAATGATCCAGTACCAAGGGCCGGCCTGAGTGTCCGATTGTGACGCGTGATGCCATGCCCAGCACCATGCTGGCAAAATAGCCTATAGCCAATGCGTGCAGCGGTGCCATTCCCAAGTGCCATGTGCTGGCATTGCTCTGCATGAAGATAATACTTTGCAGACCAAACAGCAGCATTGAAATGCTGAGCCAGGCAAAAGCAATGTGCAACACTGCCAGCAGGCTGATCTGAAAGCTGCGCAGCAATCCCCAGCGGATGGACAAGAACAGGGCGCAGATTGCCAGGGGCAAGTCTGCCATCCACAGGTACTGGGTCATGCCCGCCAGTTGCAACAGACCATGCATGATAGTGCATGTCAGCATGAACCAGAGTATCCAGTACGGTTTGAAAACGACATAATTATCCAGCACCCGGCTGGAGAAAAATGGAATCATGCGGTGCGAGACGGCCAGTAAAATCGGCATTAGAAAAAACCAGATGCCTGCCTGGCGTGAAAAATCCAGAAAAAACAGACTGTCTGTAAGTAACCACAGTATATAAGCTGCAACACCCATACAGCCCATCAGTAAGGCCGTGCTGGTAACAGCAGCATGGCGCCTGTCTTGGTCTTTTGCCTGAATCAGAATGTTCTGCAATGATCTGAATGCATTGATGAAACCGACCAGAATTGCGGTAACGCCTGTTATGCTGATCCATTTTTCATGGAAGAGCCCTGTATAAAACAATGCGACACCAGCAATCATAAGTATGCATGTCGTCATATAGACGTGTTTGGCAATTTTTTTTCCGTTCATCCAGTTCGGATAAGTTGTGAACAGAAAACCAAAAATAAAGAATGGAAAAAAACAATAAATCATCAAAAATGCGTGTGCCCAGGTTGGTGCAATGCTCCAGGCTGTACTTGCGCCAAATATTGCATATCTTCCCGCCAGGTCGTATACCCACCATATCAGGGTAAAAATACCTTGTAGTGCGCCTGCTAAAAAAAGACTGCGATGCGGCGCTGCCGAAATGTGATGCCATAAATTAGTGAGCATTCGGAATCCTTTATAACGAATTTGATATAATATAGATAATTTAACAGATGTCGGCTGTCAGATTACTGGTCGTTTGTCCAGTTTTGCTGATTGTTGATACGAATTGAATTACACCTCCTGTCCTATAACACTGCACTTAAGATTTCAACATGCTCGATATTGATTTGCACAGTCATTCAAATATTTCTGATGGCGTTCTGACACCTGCCCAGCTTGTCGATCGGGCTGCCCAGCGTGGCGTAAAGGTGCTAGCACTGACGGACCATGATGATGTGGCCGGGTTAGATGAAGCCCGTTGTGCTGCAGCGAAAAAAAATATCACATTTATAAACGGTGTGGAAATCTCTGTCAGCTGGCGTGGCCGAACCATCCATATTCTGGGACTGAATGTTGATCCAGAATATCAACCGCTTTATGAGGGTCTGGCCGCCATTCGTTCCGGCCGTACGCAACGGGCTCAAAACATTGCGGAAGAGCTGGAGAAAGCAGGCATTACCGGCAGTCTCAAAGGGGCCTACGCCTTCGTTGGTGAGCGCGGTCTGATCGGTCGTACGCATTTTGGGCGTTTTTTGGTGGAAAAGGGATACGCCAAGGACATGAAATCGGTATTCAAGAAATATCTGGTCAAGGGGAAACCGGGTTATGCCCATCATGAATGGGCCGCTCTCAGTCAGGCAATTGCCTGGATAACCGGAAGCGGCGGTCGTGCCGTAATCGCGCACCCGGCCCGATATAATTTAGGAAAGAATGTGTTAAACGACTTGCTTGATGAATTTTCAGCACTGGGTGGTTCCGCTATCGAAGTGATCAGCGCCAGTCATACACCTCAGCAAGTTGAGATTTTTGCGGCGCATGCAAAAAACAGAAACTTGCTGACATCATGCGGATCCGATTTTCATGGACCGGGAGAAAGCTTTTTTGATTTAGGCCGTTTGCCGGAGTTGCCATTCGGGTGCGTACCGGTATGGCATGACTGGAATGCATTTTAAACAACAGGCGTACTGTTAATTTGATGTATCAGCAGACAGCGCGTTGACGCAGCAGCTAAACAACAGTTCGCATATTAATTGACCGACAATCATTTGGTATAATCATCCGCTATGGCTCAATTTTTCACGATTCATACAGAAAACCCACACTTACGATTGATCAAGCAGGCCGTGAATATCGTGCGTAATGGTGGCGTTATTGTTTATCCAACGGATTCATGTTACGCGCTGGGTTGCCAGATCGGTGATAAAAGCGCAATGTCACGCATTCGGACGATTCGTCAGGTGGATGAAAAGCATCACTTTACGCTGGTATGCAGGAATCTGGCAGAAATTTCGCTGTACGCCAGGGTAGACAATGCGCAATACCGTTTACTGAAAGCCAATACGCCAGGCAGCTACACATTTATCTTGCAGGCCAGTAAGGAAGTCCCGCGCCGGCTTCAGCATCCCAAGCGTTATACGATTGGTTTGCGCATTCCAGATCATCCTGTCGCTTTGGCATTACTGGAGGAAATGGGTGAACCTTTGTTAAGCTCAACGCTGGTGTTGCCGGGCGACGAATTGCCTATGAATGATGCAGACTCTATCAGGCAGCGTCTGGAGCAACAGGTCGACCTGGTGATGGATGCCGGATCCTGTGGTCTGGAGATGACCACCGTTATTGATCTGACAGATGAAGTGCCGATGCTTGTCAGGGCGGGTAAAGGCAGCCTTGATCCTTTCGGAATAGAACATGGGTCTTGATGGCATTATACAGGGAATTGCCATATATGCTTTGCCGGTTATATTTGCCATCACCATGCACGAGGCTGCACACGGTTATGTAGCCAGGTATTTCGGGGATTTTACTGCATTCAACCAGGGTAGAATCAGTCTTAATCCGGCAAAGCATATAGATCCGGTAGGAACGATTCTGGTGCCGGCTACACTGTTTATTGTCAGTAAATTAACCATGGGGGCAGGCTTTCTATTTGGCTGGGCCAAGCCGGTACCAGTCAACTTCGCCAATCTGCGCAAACCCAAACAGGACATGTTATGGGTTGCAGTTGCCGGACCAGGAGCCAATCTGATGATGGCTATTTTTTGGGCGCTGTTCATGAAGCTTGCCATTATTCTCCCTGTCAGCGATTTTACCGGACCCATGTTAATAATGGGCAGAGCGGGTATCGAAATCAATCTGATATTGATGGTGTTAAATCTGTTGCCGCTGCCACCACTTGATGGTGGACGTATGGCTATGAGTCTGCTTCCTCATCAAATTGCCAGTCACTTCGCTAAAATCGAACCTTACGGTTTTATGATTTTGCTGATTTTATTGATCAGTGGCATTCTTGGCATCATTGTCTGGCCGTTGATAACATTTATCAAGTTAATGATGGTTTCTTTTTTTGGACTATACATTTAATCGAGTTGTTCAGTGTCTAGAAACTTTCCATTTATTTAATGAACCGAAGATTCATACTATCTGAAATTAGGACATAACATATGTTTGCTGATCGTGTTTTATCGGGGATGCGTCCAACAGGTAATTTGCATTTGGGGCATTATCATGGTGTATTAAAAAACTGGGTTGAATTGCAGCAAAAGTATGAGTGCCTGTTTTTCGTGGCCGACTGGCATGCGTTGACAACTCATTACGACTCCCCCGAAATTATTGAAAAGAATGCTATTGATATGGTGATAGATTGGCTCGCAGCTGGTGTTGATCCATCGAAGGCAGTTCTGTTCATTCAATCAAAAGTACCGGCACATGCTGAATTGTTTCTATTGCTGTCAATGATGACGCCACTGGGCTGGCTGGAGCGCGTGCCTACATACAAAGATCAGCAGGAAAAATTGACTGAAAAGGATCTGAGCACTTATGGCTTTCTCGGATACCCATTGCTGCAAAGCGCGGATATTCTGATTTATCGTGCAAACCGTGTGCCGGTAGGCGAAGATCAGGCGCCTCATATTGAGTTTACACGAGAAATTTGCCGCCGGTTTAATCATCTCTATGGCAAGCAATCAGGTTTTGAAGAAAAAGCCGAAGCGGCAATTAAAAAGCTGGGATCAAAAAAATCAAAGTTGTATAGAGAACTGCGCAACCGGTACCAGGAGCAAGGCATTGAAAGTGCTCTGGAAGAGGGCAAGTCATTGCTGAATACCCAGCAGAATCTGAGTATGGGGGACAAGGAACGTTTGTTTGGATATCTTGAAGGTGGCGGCAAAATGATTCTATGCGAGCCTGAGACGTTATTGACAAAAGCCTCGCGTATGCCTGGACTAGATGGCCAGAAAATGTCCAAGTCGTATAACAATACGATTAGTCTGCGAGAGGATCCGGAAAGTATACGAAAAAAAATTCGTACCATGCCAACCGATCCGGCGCGTGTGCGGCGGTCTGATCCGGGTAATCCTGCAGTCTGCCCGGTCTGGCAGTTTCACTTGATTTATTCGAATGACGAGACATGCAAATGGGTTCAACATGGTTGTACCAGCGCAGAAATCGGGTGTCTTGACTGTAAGGGTCCGGTGATTGAAAAAGTGCTGGCGGAACTGGAGCCCATGCGAGAACGTGCCCGCATTTATGAGGAAGACCCCGTGCTGGTTCGCAATATTATTGCCGATGGTTGTGAAAAAGCAAATCAGCTTGCAGAAGACACGATGCGTGATATTCGCTCGGCCATCGGGCTGAATTATTCCTGAAGTTGTAATAAGTCATGACTTCAGCAGCGGATTCGGTAACCCATGCGTCCTTGAATCAATCCGGACCAGAGCCTATTGCAACGATCTGCGGCGAGCCTTTGATGGAACTTCCGCGGGATTTATACATTCCGCCCGATGCGTTGAAAGTGTTTTTGGATACATTTCAGGGACCGCTCGACCTGCTGCTTTATCTGATTCGCAAACATAATCTTGATATTCTTGATATACCGATGGTGCAATTAACACAGCAGTATATGGCATATGTTGAGTTGATGGAGGTGGAACAGCTTGAACTGGCTGCGGAATATCTACTGATGACAGCTTTGTTGATCGAAATAAAATCGCGTATGTTACTGCCGGTTCCGGTTAGCGAAGATGACGAAGATGTCGATCCGCGAGCTGAACTGGTTGAACGGTTGCTGAAGTATGAACAAATCAAATTGGCGGCAGTACGTTTAAATGAATTGCCCTTGGCGGGTCGTGATTTTTCAACTGTGCAGATCTGGATGGACGAGTGTGTTCCCGATCAACTGCCTGGTGTCTCTGTCGATGATCTTCGCCAGGTCTGGCTGACACTGCTGGCGAGAGCCCACATCAATAAGCATCATCGAGTTATCCGCGAGAAGCTTTCAGTAAGAGCCTATATGAGTCAGGTCCTTAGAGATCTGCGGCAGCGCGGACAAACGGCGTTTTATGATTTGTTCAGTCCGGCAGCAACTGTCGCTGAAGTAATTGTGACTTTCCTTGCAATACTTGAGCTTGCCAAGGAAATGCTGGTTGAAATAACGCAACCTGATACCCTTGGAGCTATTTATGTCAGATCGGCCGATTCAATTTAATCGTTCTGATCCCGATGATGGTAAACCGGTTGTATCTGCATCGAATGCCTTGATGCCACAACAGATCAAGCAGGTGATTGAGACAGCTCTGCTTGCTGCGCAAGAGCCCCTGTCAACAGCCATGCTGAGAAAACTGTTCGATAGCCAGGTTGAATCGAAACAAATAAGCAGCTATCTAGAGGAGATACGCAAAGACTGGACAGACAAAGGTATCGAGCTGGTGCGTGTTGCCAGTGGGTGGCGGTTCCAGGTTAAAGCGGAGATGCAGCCTTTTCTGAATCGTTTGAATCCGCCCAAAACGCCCCGCTATTCCCGTGCAGTAATGGAGACGCTAGCAATTATTGCTTATTATCAGCCGGTTACGCGTGGCGACATCGAAGAAATCAGAGGGATCAGTGTCTCATCATCCATCCTGAAGACATTGACGGCGCGCGGCTGGGTTGATCAAGTCGGCCATCGGAACGTGCCCGGTAAGCCGGCGTTACTTGCAACTACACAACAGTTTCTGAATGATCTGGGTATACGTGCCCTTGAGGAACTTCCACCGCTAGAGGAGCTCGGAACGTTGATCGATACAGAAGTGAATGGCATAGAAGAATCAGAAGTGGAATCTTCAACGAATGAATAACACCCGCCTGAATAACTTTAGGATTCGTACTTGTCAAGCAGGTCTGGAATGCCTTTTAGTATCGTCTGAGATTGTTTGATACAAAAATATTGATACATGATGACATGTGTTAAGAATTAATGATTCCGCTGGCTCTGCATAAAATAGCGTCCAGTTTTACACTGCAGTACTGGTGTTTTTCGCATTGCGATGATTATCAATCAGCGCCTGGCTCAAGTGAGGCTGGATGACCTGCAGCAGCTGTGCAAACACTTTAGGATTGCCCGCGAGGATCTGACCGCTTTCCAGGTAGGAATCATTACCTTCCAGATCGCCAACTAATCCACCGGCTTCCTGTATCAACAGACAACCTGCGGCCATATCCCAAGGAGCCAATCCGATTTCCCAGAAACCATCGTAACGACCAGCGGCCACGTAAGACAGATCCAGTGATGCCGAGCCTGGACGGCGAATACCCGCAACACGTGGAATAATATCTTTAAACATTTTTAGATAGGCTTCTAAATGTGTCAGATCTCTGAATGGAATGCCAGTGCCGATCAAACAGTCTTCAAGGCGTGTACGCTTACTGACACGTAAACGTTGATTATTCAGATACGCGCCGCCGCCCCTGCTGGCAGTAAACAGTTCATTATTATTCGGGTTATATACAACTGCTTTATTGAGTAAACCTTTATGTTTTAATGCAATTGAAACCGCATACTGAGGTAAACCGTGCAGAAAATTTGTGGTGCCGTCCAGTGGATCTATGATCCACTGGTATTCGGCTTGCGCCATAGCTCCACGTGCGCCGCTTTCCTCAGCAAGAATGGCATGACTCGGGTACGCATCATGTAGGATCTTAATGATGGCCTCCTCAGCAGCACCATCGACCTCGCTGACATAATCGCTCCGGGATTTTTTGGAAATATTCAATAAATCCAGGTTTCTGGAAGCCTGGTTAATGATATCACCAGCTCGTCGTGCGGCTTTGATTGCAATATTCAACATTGGATGCATGGTATTTCTAATTTTATTGTTCAAGAATAACCTGACATTTTAATATGAATCAGCAGTGATCAGGCAGAAAAGTGTAAAGACTGCCGCGCTGAAATTGAATGGCTATGCATACCTGATTACTCCAGTTTGACCAGCAAATATCGATGAATACTTAATTTCTGATCGTTTTATCCGTAGATAAGAAAAACAAACCTGTCTTGACCGGCCGTGATCAGGCTGAGCCAGATATATGAAAACTCAAGAATTATTCGAAATTGTCTGAGGGATACGTATGAACATAGTCGAACTGCTCGCATTTGTAGTTAAAAACAAGGCTTCTGATTTGCATTTGTCCGCCGGAATGCCGCCAATGATTCGCGTGCACGGTGAAGTCAAACGAATCAACTTGCCAGAGATGGAGCACAAAGAAGTTCATAGCATGATATATGACATCATGAATGACGCTCAGCGTAAATATTATGAAGAAAATCTCGAGTGTGATTTTTCATTTGAAGTGCCAAATCTTGCCCGTTTTCGTGTTAACGCTTTCAATACCCAGCGCGGTGCTGCGGCGGTCATGCGGACTATTCCATCCAAGGTGCTAACGCTTGAAGAATTAAATGCCCCCAAGATTTTTACAGAAATTGCTCAGCAACCCCGGGGTGTTGTTCTTGTTACCGGGCCTACAGGTTCTGGTAAATCGACAACGCTGGCGGCAATGATTAATCATATTAACGAAAGTGATTTCGGACACATTCTCACCCTTGAAGATCCCATAGAGTTTGTTCACGAGAGTAAAAAATGCCTGATTAATCAGCGTGAAGTCGGTCGTGACACACACAGTTTCGAGAATGCATTGCGTTCTGCCTTGCGCGAGGATCCGGATATTATTTTGGTGGGTGAATTGCGTGACCTGGAAACAATACGGCTGGCCATGACTGCAGCCGAAACCGGTCATTTGGTCTTCGGTACGCTTCATACCAGTTCTGCTGCAAAAACCATTGACCGTATTATTGATGTGTTTCCGGCAGAAGAAAAAGATATGATCCGTGCCATGTTGTCAGAGTCGTTAAGAGCAGTGATATCCCAGACATTGCTTAAAACTAAGGACGGTAACGGGCGCGTGGCCGCGCATGAAATTATGATTGGCACCCCCGCAATTCGTAACCTGATTCGCGAAGCTAAGGTTGCACAAATGTATTCAGCAATACAGACCGGGCAGAGTGTGGGTATGCAAACACTGGATCAGAATCTGACCGACCTGGTCAGACGCAATGTCGTGACAATGACGGAAGCGCGTATCAAAGCAGCAAATAAAGATAATTTCAGATAAATCCGGAAATTCAGGAATAAAAATGGACAAAGCACAAGCTACAAAATTTATGCATGATCTGTTGCGTTTGATGCTCAGTAAAAAAGCATCGGATTTGTTCATCACCGCGGGTTTTCCCCCTGCGATAAAAGTTGATGGAAAAATGACACCGGTTTCACAACAGCCACTTACAACACAGCATACCGAGGCACTAGCGCACGCTATTATGAATGATAAACAGGCTGCTGAGTTTGAGCAGACCAGGGAATGCAATTTTGCTATTAATCCTGCTGGTATCGGACGTTTTCGCGTTAATACGTTTGTTCAACAGCAAAGAGTGGGGTTGGTATTACGTACGATTACAACGAAAATTCCCGACTTTGATGAACTGGGGTTACCGCCTGTGCTCAAGGAAGTGGTAATGAGTAAAAGAGGCCTGGTAATTTTTGTCGGTGGTACCGGTTCTGGTAAGTCCACGTCGATGGCGGCATTAATCGGTCACCGTAACAAGAACACTTATGGACACATTATAACTATTGAGGACCCGGTGGAATATGTCCACGAACATATTAACTGCGTGATCACGCAACGTGAAGTGGGTGTTGATACAGAATCCTGGGAGGCGGCGTTAAAAAATACACTGCGGCAGGCACCGGATGTTATCTTAATTGGCGAGATCCGTGACAGGGAAACCATGGAACATGCGATAGCATTTGCTGAGACAGGTCATTTATGTATGGGCACGTTGCATGCTAACAGTGCCAATCAGGCGCTTGACCGAATTATTAACTTTTTTCCTGAAGAGCGCCGAGCGCAGTTGCTGATGGATCTGTCGCTCAACCTGCGCGGTCTGATTGCCCAGCGCCTGATTCCTAAAAAAGATGGAAAAGGGCGAGCGGCTGCCATTGAAATCATGTTAAATTCTCCATTGATTTCTGATCTGATTTTTAAAGGTGATGTGCATGAAATCAAGGAGATAATGAAGAAATCACGCGAACTGGGAATGCAGACATTTGATATGGCGCTGTTTGAGTTATTTGAAAACGGTTTGATCAGTTATGAAGATGCTTTAAGAAATGCCGATTCTATGAATGAATTGCGTCTACAAATCAAACTGAAAGGAAAGGATGCCAGAAATACCGATTTGACGGCGGGTATAGCCCATTTAGCCATACAGGAATAACCGGTGGTTGCTCGGTGTTGCAAACAGCCTTAGTATTGCATTTATGCAAACTGAGTGGCATTACACTAGGAATCCCGATGATTTTGTGGCAGAGCAGGGCGGCAGTTATGCATTTGTACTGGGCATCGTTCTCGATGATCTTGCGTCCAGTGAAATATACAAATGGTTTCTCGCCGCCCTTTTATATGGAGCGCGTATATCCGAGAAAATAGCTACAAACACATGGCAGGTGTTTAACAGTCACCAGGTTACGTCGCCCGTAAGAGTGCTTGCTACAGGCTGGGATGGTCTGGTTGACCTGTTGGACAAAGGTGGATACGGTCGCTACGACTTTAAAACAGCAACAAAATTATTGTCCGTTAACTTTACGTTGCAAAATGAATATGCCGGTGATTTAAATCGATTACACCAGCTGGCAACAGGACCGCGGAATCTGGAAGAACGTATCATGGCATTGGGCAAGGGCATAGGTAAGGTTACAACGCAGATTTTTTTACGTGAGTTGCGCGGGCGCTGGTGCAAAGCCATGCCACCTTTGTCACCATTGGCTTTGCGTGCAGCAAGGAAACTTGGATATTTGTCTGCTGATGTTAATGCTGATTTAGAAGCCGTAACCCGGTTACAGAGATTATGGAAGGAAAATAAGCAAACTGCCGGTGAATTTGTGCATTTCGAATCAGCACTGGTACGTTATGGATTGTATTTGAGGCATCAGGACAAAAGGTCGCATACCAAAGCGTTATGAGCAGAAGCAGCTGAAACTAAAATTATCCTGGTAGCTGGATTACTTGATTCTGCCCAATGAACCCTTATGTAGTAATTATGTCAGATTGATAAATTGCTATATGACAAGTATACGCTCTAACCCAATTCGCAAGCCGGCTGTGGCTGGCCTTTTTTATCCGGATGATGCGCACAGGTTATCTCAGGATATTCGGGTATTGATAAACAGCGCCCGGAAATATGACCTGACACCAAAAGCGTTGATTGTGCCACATGCTGGTTATATCTATTCTGGAGCAGTTGCAGCAACAGCCTACCGAACATTACTTGCTGTGGCTGAATCCATTAAACGTGTTGTGTTGCTGGGTCCCTCGCACCGTGTAGTATTGCATGGCCTGGCGTTACCCGGTGTAGCGTGCTTTGATACGCCATTAGGGTCCGTACATGTAGATATTGAATCGGCCCGGGCTATTTCGGATTTGTCACAGGTGATCATTAGTACCGATGCGCATTTGCTTGAGCACTCGCTTGAAGTGCAATTGCCATTTCTGCAGCAAGTGCTTACAGAATTTAAATTACTGCCTCTTGCCGTTGGAGTAGCTTCCGCTGAAGATGTTGCCGAAGTGCTTGATAAAGTTTGGGGTAACGACGAGACGTTGATCATAGTCAGTTCGGATCTTTCGCATTATTTGCCTTACCCAGTGGCGCAAAAAGTGGATAAAACGACCGTGCAAACGATTTTGCAACTGAGGCAACCGATCTCACATGAGCAGGCCTGTGGTGCTACGCCTGTGAGTGGCCTGATTGCGGTTGCCCGTAGGCGCCATTTAAAACCACATCTGCTTGATTTACGAAATTCGGGTGATACTGCCGGTTCACGTGAGCAAGTAGTAGGTTATGCGGCGATTGCGTTTTGTTAAAATTGACGGATAATTGAACGGAATGTATTCGAATTCAAATCATAGCGATCAGGGTCAGGTATTGTTGTCATTAGCTCGGACAGCAATTGCAGATGCGCTGCAGATTGACACCACGGATACTGGTGCTTTTGATACTACGGCTGAATGGTTGGTGGAGCCGGGTGCAACTTTTATTACATTGACGCAACAACAACGTTTGCGTGGTTGTATCGGCTCTTTGCAGGCCTGCCAGCCACTATTTGAGAATGTACGCAGTAATGCTATTGCAGCCGCATTCTATGACAACCGGTTTTTACCTGTGACAACATGTGAATTTGCATCAATCATCGTGGAAGTGTCGTTGCTGTCTGAATTACATCCACTCTCGTTTTACAGTGAAAAAGATGCTTTATCACAATTACGTCCTGGTATTGACGGTGTAATGCTGTCTTTCGGTGCACATCACAGCACTTTTTTACCGCAAGTCTGGGAAGATCTGCCGCAGCCGCGTGAATTTTTGGCACAGTTAAAACTCAAAGCTGGAATAGATGCCGACTTTTGGGATGATACGATCTGCTTATCGCGGTATACCGTTCAAAAATGGCGCGAAACGGATTTTATAGAGGAAAGAAGCAATGGATGAACCGATTAGTGCCGAAGCACGATATCCGGCAAAGTACTGGCATTTTCTGGAAGATGGTCGTATACAGTGTGACTTGTGTCCGCGTGACTGTAAATTGCACGAAGGTCAGCGTGGTGCGTGTTTTGTGCGGGGCCGGAGCGGAAATACCATGGTGCTGACTACTTATGGACGATCCTCAGGTTTTTGTATAGACCCAATAGAAAAAAAGCCGCTTAATCATTTTTATCCGGGCAGCAGTGTACTGTCATTCGGCACAGCGGGGTGCAATCTGGCGTGTAAATTCTGCCAGAACTGGGATATCTCCAAATCTCGTAGTTTTGACAAGCTTGCAGCTCAGGCAGCTCCGGAGGAAATCGCTGATGTGGCGGCTGCGCTTGGCTGTAAAAGCATCGCATTTACCTACAACGATCCTGTGATTTTTGCGGAATATGCGATGGATGTGGCGGATGCCTGCCATGCAAAAGGAATTAAAGCGGTTGCAGTAACGGCGGGTTATATCCATCCCAACCCTCGCCGCGAATTTTTTGCCAGAATGGATGCTGCGAATATCGACTTGAAAGCGTTTACCGAAGAATTTTATGTCAAGCAGACTGGCGCACATCTGCAGCCTGTGCTTGATACATTAAAATATCTGAAACAAGAAACTGAAGTCTGGTTTGAGCTGACAACATTATTGATACCCAAACTAAACGACTCGGCGAACGAAGTCGAGGCCATGTGTACCTGGATAGTCAGGGAGCTTGGCGGTGATGTGCCCTTGCATTTCAGTGCCTTTCACCCGGATTATAAAATGACTGAGACTCCATCCACGCCGGTTTCAACATTGATTCAGGCGCGTCAAATTGCACTTGATGCAGGTTTGCACTATGTTTATACAGGAAACGTGCACTACCGTGCGGGTGATACGACGTATTGTCCATCTTGCGGCAGCGAAATAATTGTACGTGACTGGTATGAGATTGAACACTACCACCTAAACGATCAAGGGTGCTGTTCACATTGCGGTGAGCAGATTGCTGGTAACTTTGAACACTTTAGCGGCAGTTTTGGGCGAAATCGCATTCCAGTCGATATACATTCCAGAATTCGTTCCCATTCCCAGGGGAATAACGACGTGCATCACAAGTCGCTTAGTTCTAGCTAACAGCTGTAACAAATACTCAGCCAGTGCCGATACGGCTTGGTATTCTGTTATTTGTCACAGGTGTCAGCCTGCTGCAATGGCAAGCTGAATTACCTGGAACGTATGAAGCTTTGGTGCTGCCGCTGTTACTGACGGCTTGTGTGTTATGCTGGCGAAACCAGACAACCATTTTGCAAACAGTCAGTCGAATTTTGTTTTTATTGCTTTTGTTTGGTGCTGGTTATTTCTGGGCAGCCGCTATGGCGCACTGGCGATTGGCTGATACCTTGCCTAAAGCGTGGGAAGGTAAAGATATTCAGGTAGTCGGTGTGATTTCAAGTCTGCCGCAATACAGTAGTAACAGCGTTCGATTTCAATTCGAAGTCGAGCAGATACTGACGCCTGATGCGCATGTTCCCAAGCGCCTATCACTGGCCTGGTACCTGGAGCGCAAGCAGAATGAAATGCGTAATAGTTTACCGGTTGTGCATGCCGGTGAGCGCTGGCGAATAACGGTGCGTCTAAAGCGACCACACAGTCACGCCAATCCCCATGGTTTTGATTATGAAGCCTGGGCATTGGAACGTGACATTCGTGCTGTGGGCTATGTGCGTTCAGCATTGGACAACTCATTGTTAACGGTACGGGTAAATAAACCGGCATATAGGATTGAAGCCTGGCGTCAACAGATTCAGCAACGGTTTGATTCCATACTTGACGGTCAACGCTATGCAGGCATTCTAATGACTCTGGCAACCGGGGATCAGCGCGCAATACCCACCGATCAATGGCAAGTTTTTACGCGTACCGGAACCAATCATTTAATGGCTATATCCGGATTGCACATTACGCTTGTTGCCAGCATGGTATATTTCCTGGTTTCCAGAATGTGGCGACAAAGTGTGCGTTTGTTATCGTACTTGCCTGCGCATCGGGCGGCTGTTGCAGCAGGATTGATAGCGGCGTGTATTTATGCATTGCTTTCAGGTTTTGCGATTCCTGCGCAACGCGCATTTTTTATGTTGGCCGTAATGGCTGCAGTAATCTGGTGCGGTCGTATGGCAGCACCTACGATGGTGCTGGCCTGGGCGCTACTGCTGGTTGTTGTTATTGATCCCTGGGCGGTGTTGTCAGCCGGGTTCTGGCTTTCATTCGGTGCAATCAGCATTATCATGCTGGTAACGACAGGGCGTATAGGTACCGCGCATTGGCTTGTCAGCTGGGTGCGCGTACAATGGGCGATAACCCTGGGGCTGGTTCCATTGCTGTTGGCATTGTTTCAGCAGGTATCGATGGTATCGCCTGTCGCCAATGCGGTGGCAATTCCGCTGGTCAGCCTGTGTGTCGTGCCGCTTACGCTCCTATCCATTCTGCCTCCGTTTGAATTTATGTTGCCATTGGCGCACGGTATTTTAAGTATCGTGATGGTGTTTCTACAGGGCCTGAATGAATTATCGCAGCCGGTTTGGCAACAACATGTCCCACCCTTGTGGTCAATAGCTGTTGCGGTGCTGGGTATCATCTGGCTGCTGCTGCCTGGCAGTCTGGGATTGAACTTCTTTACGGGATTTCCGGGACGCTGGCTCGGCGTGGTCGCTCTGCTGCCCCTGTTTCTAGTGCTGCCGTCGAGACCACCTGAGGGTGCGCTCTGGTTGACGGTTCTCGATGTCGGGCAGGGACTGGCGGTAGTGGCGCAAACACAGCATCGTACGCTGCTGTTTGACAGTGGTCCGTCATATGCTGTGAGTGACAGCGGTGATCGTATCGTGATACCGTTTCTGCGCGCACAGGGAATCGGCATTCTGGACCGTATGATAATATCGCACGCCGATTCTGACCATAGTGGCGGCGCGTTATCGGTACTTAATACCCTGGATGTCAAAATGTTGTATTCGTCAATGGATATCAATCATCCAGTTTCTCAGGCAGCCAATCGTAGTGCGTTGTGTGTCCGTGGGGAATCCTGGAACTGGGACGGTGTCACTTTTGAAATTTTGTATCCGGATCACGCTATTTATGCCGATCCAGCCCGGAAGACCAACGAAAGCAGTTGTGTGCTGAAAATAACGACTGCAACCGGCAGCATACTCATACCGGCCGATATTGGCCGCGCAGCTGAACGAAAGCTGATTGACGCTAATGATGGCAAATTACCATCGACAGTTCTGATAGCGCCGCATCACGGCAGTTTGACTTCCTCAAGCGTGGCCTTTGTGAATCAGGTCAATCCGGCGGTTACCATTTTTACTGTTGGTTATCGTAACCGTTTTGGTCATCCAAGAGATGACATTTTAGAGCGCTACCGTGCACAGGGGAGTATTCAGTTGCGTAGCGACTGGCACGGTGCGATATTAATCCGTTTCGAACACAAGGGTTTTTTCATTGGCAGCTGGCGGCAGTTACGCCCACGCTACTGGCAGCAAAAATTTTAGTGCACCAGCTGTTTCTGTCCAAGTTGTATTGGGAGAACGGTTGAACCTATCAGCATTGGTTCTCTGATAAAAAAAGTAAATTTGAGTACTCGGAATCAAAATGTTCTGGGTGTTATTTGCTGTCTGTGCTGAGGTATGTTTTTTTGTAGCGATCGCACCGGCGTGCCGATACATGTGACAACGCCTACAGCAGTTATCTTTGAAATAGAAAATGTTACAGTGCCGCTTTAACCGATTCGCTTGCCAGCTTGCGCCAGGCAAGCAAGCGATTATTGGCTGGCATTTCAAAGTTTTCCTGTAATCTTAGACCATTTTGTTCAGCCGAGTACTGCAAATCACGAATATCGCGAATTCCGCTGTTGAAGTCACGGTTTTTCAGCCAACTATCAAATTGCGCATTGCTTTCGCTGGTGTAGCGGCCGTCTGTGTTGAACGGGCCATAGGTGCAGAATAAACCATTTGCAGGCAGTAGACTGCCTACTCGTATAAATAGTTTGCAAACCTGAGGCCAATGGATGATATGCAGGGTATTGGCAGTAAATACAGTGTCAGCCTGAATAGCAATCCAGTTTTGATCGTTATCGATATCCAGCGCAATAGGTCTGGCCAGATTTTCCGACGGGCGATGCAGGCAGTGGCTTAACAACATAGGTAATTTGTCTGGCAGCTCGGAAGGCTGCCAGACCAGATGAGAGAGGGCGGAAGCGAAGTAAACCGCATGCTGACCGGTACCGCTGCCAATTTCCAATACGGATTTACTAGAGGCCAGTAATGTATGCAGTTTTTCCAGAATTGGCCACTTGTTACGCTCCGCCGCTTCAGAATATGCGGCTTGCATCGTTTGAAACAATCATTTTTGCGATGGTACCAGTTTCAGAATCTTGCCGTCATCTTCATCGGTCAACAGATAAATAGCGCCATCAGGACCTTGTTCCACGTCACGATAGCGTAGGGTATTTTTTAGCAACTGGTCTTCGCCCAGTACTTTGTTTTTGCTGACCGACAATCGTATCAGATGCTGGCCGGCAAGCGTGCCGATAAACAGACTGTTGCGCCATCCGGGGAACATGTTGCCTGTATAGAACAGCATGCCGGAAGGCGCAACCGATGGTGTCCAGAAATAAATAGGCTCTTCAAAGCCCTGTTCAGCATGTTCGTCTTTGATCGGTATCATTGAGTAATGCATGCCATAGCTGGCGTTTGGCCAGCCATAATTTTTCCCAGGCTTGGGAATGTTGATTTCGTCACCGCCTCGCGGACCATGTTCATGGATCCATAATTCACCAGTTTCGGGATGTATTGCCGCGCCCTGTACGCTGCGGTGACCATACGACCAGATTTCGGGTTTTGCCTTACTGTCTTTTACAAACGGATTGTCTTCCGGTACAGAGCCGTCTGGCCGTATGCGAATAATGGTACCGATATGATTATCGATATGCTGCGCTTCTTCCATATGATTGCCACGATCGCCAAGCGTGATAAACAGGTTACCGTCTGGCGCAAATACCAGACGCGAACCGAAATGCTGACCACCGTGGGTTTTGGGGTCCTGACGGAATATGACTTTCAGGTTTTTCAAGCTGTTGCCGTCCAGTTCCGCACGTGCTACAGCGGTGCTGGCAATAGTGCCGTCGGATGTGCTGACGGGCTCGGCATAGGACAGATAAATCAACTGATTGGCAGCAAAATCAGGATCAAGTGCAACGTCGAGCAGACCGCCCTGTTTCTCGTGATAGACCCTGGGTACATTGTCTACAGGTTCGGATATGCGGCCGTCAGGCGTAACGATGCGCAGCCGGCCAATACGTTCTGTAACCAGCATTCTGCCATCGGGTAGGAAAGCCATTCCCCATGGGTGATTGAGTCCTCGCGCGAGCAGTTTGACATCAAATGCCGTTTGAATACGCTGAGCGTTTGCAATGGGCGTCAACAGCGAGCCACACAGCAGGATCAACACTAAACCAGCGAAAATTTTATAAAGATGAGTATTCATCGAAATTAGATAAGTCATCTTTTCTCCTCGGTTTTTGAAGTATTGACAGCAATGTATCATCGTTGCGTGACTGTCTCAATAGCTTAACTGCCCAATCCACTGAAGCTGGTCAGAATGGCGTAATACGTATCCTGATACCACCAAATATATTAATGGGCGCCCCTGGCTCAAAATAACGTCCAAAAGCCGCATTGATGCGGGTATTGGCATTATAACGTTCATCAAACAGATTGTTGATGCCTGCAAAAATACCACCTTCGAGCCAGCTGAAACGTTTTTCCCAGCCAAACAGTAGTTGTCCCAGGGTATAGGCATTGTTGGTGATCGAGTTGGAATCGTCGACGAAAAATGTTCCTACATGCTGTACATGGAACTGGCCGTAAAATCCAAACGGATGCGCATAGCGCAGCAGCCCTTCCCAGCGGTGCTCGGGTATCCCTGGAAACACATTATTCTTCAGATTGGCGTTGTCGATAGTATATTTCTCAAATCTGAAATCAGAGTAGGAATAACTGGCCTCGCCGCGCAGTCCGTGCCATTCAGGTGTTGCCATTCGTGTTTCCACACCCAGCCGGCTGGATTCACCTGCGTTGCGAAAAAAAGCGCGTCCCGGTGCCTCGGGTAACTCAAACGGGAGTATTTCATCCCATGAGTAAATATAGAACAATGCGGATTCGTACTGAAATTCCTTTATCAGGCCGCGTACACCCAGTTCCTGGCTGAGTGATGTCTGTGGTTTCAACCCTGTATTAAACCCACCGCGCCCGGTTGGGTTGTTGATGAGTTCTGTGGATGTTGGCGTCTCGAAGATTGTAGCAATGTTGGTATAAATCTGGTGCTGTTGATTCAGATGATATACCAGCCCTGCGGTGCCGCTGCCCTGGGAAAACGTCTTGTCACCGCTCTGGTCGCCATCCGACAGGTATGCATCCTTGGCTTGAAAATGCAGCCAGTCCCAGCGTCCGCCTATAACAAGATCAAGCTTATCATGCATGCGCCATTCATTGCGCAAAAAAGGTCCCACATTCTGTACGCGTTCAATCTGGTTCAGAGTCAATGCGCCACGTTTGCCATCGTTGTTATCGAACCGTTGACGGTCATCATTTTGAATACCGTAATCAAGACCAATAATCAGGCGGTTGGGACGGTCAAACAATCGGTGATCATGCCGGTATTGCACTGCGACACCACCGACCAGCCGGTCAAACCGAACCTGCCCGCCGTCAAAGAAAGGCAGACGATTCTGAAAATCACGGTGCAGCATATGCGCGGTCACTGACAGTTCCTGATTTGCAGTCGGTCTTTTACGAAAACGTATCCCCATTTGCTCCTGGTTTACTTCTTCACCAGCATTGAACTGTATGTTTCTGGATGACGCGCGACCTGGATCGTTACGCGCCTGCTCACGTGTCAGGCCGCCTGGGTCCTTGGACTCAGGCGAATAAAATTTTCGGAATATCAGCATCAGATCCGAATCGTTACCAACTTTGAAATTCATCCTGGCTTGAGAGAAATAGTTCTGCACATTGCTGTGATCGCGCCAGCCGTTCTGTTGGAGGTGGGAACCGAACAGGGTGTAATCAAACTGATCGTAACTTCCCCCGGCAAACAGTTCGGATTTAAACAGACCGTACTGACCGAATACCTGACGTGGTGAAGCCATAAACCGTTCCTGCGGTGCTTTACGTGTCGATATGCTGATCAAACCGCCGGAAGCATTGCCATACAGCGACGCCATCGGACCGCGTACAATTTCCATGCGGTCAATCAATGACGGGTCGATTGAATCAAGCTGTGTCTGACCGTCGGGCAGTGTTTGCGGAATGCCGTCAACATACATCTGAATGCCGCGCACACCAAATGCTGAACGTGCGCCAAAACCGCGGATCGAAATGCGTAAATCCTGGGCAAAATTATTTTGATTCTGAAAAAAAACACCGGGTGTGCTGCGTGCAAATTCATCAATTGTTACGCCAGGCTGAAATTGTTGTTGTGGATAGCGGTCAAACTGTGAAATCGCGTGAGGAATTTCCTGGTTTGAACGTTCGCTGCGCGTGGCCGTCACATTGACGGGTTCAAGCATGATTGTCTGTTGTTTTTTCTGCACCTGTGCAAAAACCGGTAACGCCGTCAACACTAAAGCAATAAATATAAATGCTTTTGCGGATGCGTGGCTATTCCATTTCATAATCAGTCGTCAACATTTCGAGCAGATGCCCGTTTTCGTCTTTGAAATAGACGCCTCTGCCACCATAATTGTGATTAATGCGCATGTTGTCAGGCTCGAAGGGCCCGCTGCCGTAGACAATTTTCTCATCCAGGATACGCTCGAAGATCTGATCGAATTCATCTTCGGATACCTTGAAAGCATAATGATGTGGCTCGAATGTGTCACGATTGGCAAAATCAAGGCATAACGTGTCGTTCACGCGAACAACCTGGAACGAAGCAAAAGCGCCGATACATTCAAACCCGAAGATGCGCGCATAAAATTGTGCGCTATTGTCTTTGTCGTGCGCAGGGATGATTGTGTGATTCAATGTAATGGGCATAACACTATCTCCTTTCTGTGTTGACTACTTTCTGTGTTGTCTATATGGCCGTATAGTAAATATGAATCATTCACCACTATGTAACACTCCTGTCATATTCGCTTGGTAAAGTTCCTACACCGAGGTTTACAGCATACATAAAATTGGAGAAAAGAATGCTAAGGTCAAACAATAAACATTGCAATTTAACAATACTGTCGGCGGTTATGCTAGGCGCGTTTTCAACAAGCAGTTTCGCTGCAGCGACATTTGACCCGGCAACGGGTATTGTCGATATGCCCGTCGTAGAGGTCCTAAATGGGGCATCGTCCGAGTTTTACAGTGCACAGTTGCAACTCAGCGGTGATGGACTGCAGCTAGTTGCCGCACAGTCAATACCGGCGGTCAAAGGTCAACAGCGCGTGGTATTTGATTCTGCAACTACCGCCGTACACGTACCTTCCGTTGTCGTCGGCGCAAATGATTTCTACGCTAAACTCAAACTTGTTCCGGGTTCAAACCCGTTACGTTTTACAGTGGATCAACTGGTCAGCAACAGTTTTCAAGGTTGCCCGAGCTTCTCAACTCCCGGCCCTGTTGAAGGATCGTGCGTTTTGAGCGGTGAATACAATCAGAATATAACATTGACGAAAAATATACAGTGGATTGTATCGAGCGGCGTTTTTATCGGCGGTGATAACGTAAACAGTGCAACACTGACAATCAATCCGGGAACACAGATATTTGGTCAGCAGGGTGCGGATTATCTGTGGATCAGACGCGGCTCAAAAATTATGGCTGAGGGTACACCGGACAATCCGATTGTTATGAGTGGGCCGCTGCAGCAAACCGCCGGTGAATGGGGCGGTCTGGTAATTTCGGGCAATGCGCCGGTAAATGGCTGTAATGAGGGTGTTAGCCCGTGTGAAATACCCTTTGAAGCAATTACATCCGAATTCTTTGGTGGTAACAATCCAGCGGACAACAGTGGTGTAATCAAATATACACAGATTCTGTTTGCCGGTTTTGCCGTGCGGCCTAATGAAGAGCTGAACGGTTTGACACTTAACGGCGTGGGATCCGGTACTGTCATCGATTTCGTGCAGGTACATGAAGGTCTTGATGATGGCGTTGAAATGTTCGGCGGCACAGTTGGATTGAAGCATCTGGTTTTGACCAACATCGGTGATGACAGCCTGGACTGGGGTAGTGGGTGGACTGGAAAAGCACAATTTGTACTGATCAAACAGGCAGACGATGACGGTGACCGTGGTATAGAAGCGGATAACAATGAAGTCAACAACGATATCGAGCCTCGTGCCAAACCAGTTTTGTCCAACATGACCATAATCGGCGCACCAGTTGCAACGCAGGGTGTACTGTTACGTCGCGGGACCGGTGCAAATATCTGGAATTCAGTCATCAGTGGTTTTCCGGATTGCGTTTCAATCGATGGCGAAGCGACATTCATCAACGCAGGTGCACCGGGTAACCTGACGGGCGAATTGACGATGGTTAATTCCTTTGTGAATTGCGGTAACAATTTCCTGGACGGAAACGGCGCTACATTTGCTGTGTCCGACTGGTTTACATCACAGGCCGGCAACAGTCAGGAAGATGCATTGCTGAATGGTTATTTACCAGCTGTTGGTTCTCCGCTGACACTGAGCGGCGCGCCGGTGAACGATGCATTTTTTGATACGGTTGACTATGTCGGCGCATTCGAAGATGCGGATGACGACTGGACCGAGGAATGGACCTTTAATTTCTAAGGACAATACGGCACAAAACGTCTTAAAACAGCAAGCCCCGTTTTTTATAACAACGGGGCTTGTTTTTGCTTTGAATAATTAAAACCTGGTCGTTCAATAATATTGAATCTGTAGTGAATGCGTAGATCTGTTCGGCGCGATTGCAACTACCTGCCAGTATACTTTCCCTGCCTGTTGTCAGAACAACTTTTTTGTTGAAGTGACGTTTTATCGGTATCCAGCAGTGCAAGTCGCGGAATACAAGCTGACAAGCATGATGTATACTAGAGCATCTTGATGAATAGCCACAGTTCTGAGTAATGCCCGTACCTCATTTATCCGCCGCGCTGCGCGGGCCTGTTCTGGATCTGGAAAACCGGATTAACAATGCCAGACCATCGATAGAACACTGGCTGCGTGGCAAGTGGCGCGAATGCAGCATCCCTTTTTACTGTTCGGTTGATTTGCGTAACAGTGGTTTTAAACTTGCACCTGTTGATACCAATCTGTTTCCAGGCGGTTTCAACAATCTGAACCCGGAGTTTTTCCCGTTGTGCGTGCAGGCCGTGATGACAGCCGTAGAGAAAATCTGTCCCGATGCGCACAGTATTCTGCTGATTCCCGAGAATCATACCCGTAACACTTTTTATTTGCAGAATGTCGCGTCGATACAGACGATCATGCAACATGCCGGGTTGAACGTTCGCATCGGCTCATTAATTCCCGAAATCAAGTCCGCGACGGTATTCAATCTGCCCGACGGACAGTCAATCACGCTCGAGCCGGTGGTTCGGAAAAACAATCATTTGTGTGTTGACGGATTTGATCCCTGTGCGGTTTTGCTGAACAACGATCTTTCAAACGGTATTCCCGAGATACTTCAGGATCTGAATCAGACCATTATTCCGCCATTGCGTGCAGGCTGGGCGACACGACGAAAATCAGAACATTTTAAGGCATATAACACAGTTGCCGATGAATTTGCCGAGTTGATCGGAATCGATCCATGGCTGATCAATCCCTACTTTACCTCATGTGGAAAAATTGATTTCAGGGAAAAACAGGGTGAGGACTGTGTGGCCAAATCATCCGACAAAATTCTTGCCGTAATACGTGAGAAATACAGGGAGTACGGTGTCAAGGAAGATCCGTTTGTCATCGTCAAGGCCGATTCAGGCACCTACGGCATGGGTATCATGACGGTCAAGGACGGTGAAGAAGTGTATCAGCTGAACCGCAAACAGCGCAATAAAATGGCTGTTGTGAAAGAAGGAGTGCTGGTTACCAATGTGCTGGTACAGGAAGGAGTTTACACGTTTGAAAACATTAACCAGGCAGTTGCCGAACCGGTGATTTACATGATCGACCATTATGTCGTAGGCGGTTTTTACCGCGTGCATACCGGTCGAGGCATGGATGAAAACCTGAATGCACCTGGCATGCATTTTGTGCCGATTTCGTTTGAGCCGGACTGTCTGTTACCCAGCGGCACCCAGCAACAGGGTTTGATGCCGCAGCGATATTATGTCTATGGAGTCGTCGCACGGCTGGCCATGCTGGCTGCTGCACTTGAACTGCGCCCGACGGCCGGTTGATTCGGCACGATATATTATTCCGGCATTGACATGAAACTGGCCTTTATTCTGGATCCGCTTGAAACCCTTAAAATTTACAAAGACTCGACTTACGCCATGATGCGCGAAGCTGCATCGCGCAATCACGAGATCTATGCGATTCAGCAGGAAGATCTGATATGGAAAGACAATACTGTTGTCTGCTACGCACGCAGTCTGGCGCTGACTGAGTCAACCGGTTCCGGTGTAGACTGGTACCGGAGCGGTGACAGGCACATGCTGCCCCTGCTGGGGTTTGACGCCGTGTTGATGCGCAAGGATCCGCCGTTTAACATGGAATATCTTTATAGCACCTATCTGCTGGAACTGGCGGAAAGGCAGGGGGCGCGGGTGATCAACAGCCCGCGGAGCATTCGCGATTTCAATGAAAAACTTGCCATCGCCCGGTTCCAGCAGTTTATGCCGCCGACACTGGTCACGCGCCAGGAGTCGCTGATCATGGAATTTCTGCATCAACATCGCGACATCATTCTAAAGCCGCTTGACAGCATGGGCGGATCGGGTATTTTTCGAATCCATGACGCGGACCATAACGTCAATGTCATTCTTGAGACCATGACCCATTATGGTACACGCACCATCATGGCGCAGCGCTTCATACCGGAGATCGCCAAAGGCGACAAACGTATTTTACTGATTGCCGGTAAACCTGTGCCCTACGCACTGGCGCGCATTCCCAAACCGGGAGAAACCCGCGGCAACCTCAATACCGGCGGTACCGGCGTTGCGCAACCGTTATCGGATTACGACAAAAAAATTGCGGAAACCCTCGGTCCGGAACTGGTCGAACAGGGTTTGCTGCTCGTCGGCCTTGATGTCATCGGCGACTGTCTCACAGAAATCAATGTGACCAGTCCGACCGGCATTCAGGAAATTTATAAACAGACAGGTTTTAACGCTGCGGGGATGATGATCAATGCGGTTGAAGACAATTAAACATTTCCTTAGTTTTTATTTGTGAGCCCCCATTGCCAGCGCACGCTGTTTTGACTGCTCAAGCATTTCCTGAGACGGCGCCGGTTCCAGCCAGCCCTGCAGATTGGATCTGGTGATTTCGGACAGGGCGTCGATCCAGTCAGCACGTTCGTTCAGGCAGGGAATGTAATGATATTCCTTGCCGCCGGCTTCGGTGAAGGTTTTCTTGCCTTCGATAGCAATTTCTTCCAGTGTTTCCAGACAATCTGAGACAAAACCGGGGCATGTAATGTCGACACGGCGGGTCTGGGCCTTGCCAAGCTGTTCCAGTGTTTCGGCGGTATAAGGCTGCAGCCACTGCGCACGTCCGAAGCGCGACTGGAAACAGACCTGATACTGCTCTTCGCCAAGATTCAGCGCTTCTGCAAGCAGGCGGCCCGTTTTCTGGCAAAAGCAGTGATATGGATCGCCTTTGTCCAGGTTTCTGCGTGGAACACCATGAAAGCTGATGATCAGTTTGTCGGGCTGGCCATGCTGTTCCCAGTAATCGCGTATGTTTTGAGCCAGCGCTGCGATATAGCCCGAGTGATCGTGATATTGCTTGACGGTGCGAATGGCCGGCATATTACGAACCGACCCAAGCGCAGCAAAAACGGCATCCATGGCAGCGGCGGTGCTGCTTGCCGCATATTGTGGAAACAGCGGAATAATCAGAATCCGGTCGCAACCGGCCTCGGCCATTTTATTGACAACACTGGCGACGGATGGGTTGCCGATATTCATGGCGTATTCAACCATTGGTGCCGGGTTGGCCGAATTCTGCAGCGCTTCGGCCAGCAACGCTGTCTGGCGTTCGGTATGCACTTTCAGCGGAGACCCTTCGGATGTCCAGATCAAAGCGTATTTTTCCGCCGATTGTTTGGGCCTGAACGGCAGAATGAATCCGTATAATATCGGCCACCAGATCAGCCGCGGCACTTCGATAACACGCGGATTGCTCAGGAACTCCCGAAGATAGGGTCGCAGCGCCTCTTTGGTCGGGGCGTCCGGTGTGCCCAGGTTGATCAGGAGCACGCCTGTTTTGCTCGGTGTGCCATGCTGGAATTCGGGTTCATTGCTCATGGTTCAAGGCCTTTAGTGCAAATGAGTCGGGAAGTTGCATAGTGTTATTGTTTTGACAGACTGCTGGACAACAGTTTCGCAGTCACATCGACAATCGGAATAATGCGCTCGTATGCCATACGCCTGGGACCGATTACACCGACAGTGCCGACAACCGAGCCTTCCGTTTCGTATGGCGCCGTGATAACGCTGAATTCGTCAAACGCGGCAACGTCGGACTCGCCGCCAATAAAAATTTTAACGCCGTGTGCATTACGGCTGAGCTCAAGCAGCTGCAGCAGTTTTGTTTTACGCTCAAATAATTCAAACAGTTTTTTGAGGCTGGTCAGACTCTCTGATGCATCCAGCGTGTCGAGCAGCCTGCGTTCGCCGGCGAGTACGACGACTTCGCTGCTTTCTTTGACCGCGTCGCCGCCGGCCTCTATCGCCGCGTTCATCAATTTGGTCATGTCCTGTCTGAGCTGTTTCAATTCGGTCTGCACTCTGCTGCGGATTTCATCGAGTGTGCAGCCGGCATAATGTTGATTGATAAAATTGCCGGCTTCAATCAGGTCGGTCTGACTGTAGGGTGTGTCGGTGAAAATGATGCGGTTTTGTACATCGCCGTCGGGCGTTACGATAATCAGCAGAATTCTTTTTTCCGATAATGCCATAAATTCGATATAACGGAAAACAGCGCCGGTGCGCTTTGGCGTCACAACGACACCAGCAAAATGCGTCAATTCAGACAACAGCTGCGAAGCCGCATTGACCAGACGAGTCGGGTTGTCAGGGTGCAAATGGTTCTCAAGTTGATGCAGCTCCTCTTCGCGTAGTGATTTGATCACCAGCAGATGGTCGATAAACAGCCGGTAGCCTTTGGGGGTCGGAATCCGGCCGGCGGACGTATGAGGACTCATGACCAGCCCCATTTCCTCCAGATCAGCCATGACGTTGCGTATAGTCGCCGGACTCAAATCAAGGCCCGAAAATTTGGATAACGAACGTGACCCCACCGGCTGGCCTTCGTGGATATATCGCTCTACCAGTGTTTTTAGCAGTATTTGGGCTCTTTCATTAAGCATATGCTGATTTTACAACAATCTGAGTAATATAAATTGTTCTGTCTGTTTTTGATATCGACGGGTTAGTATAAATTCTTTCATATAATGCTACACTTCCCAATAAGGAATATATGGGCGTAGCGTATTATTTTCATCCTTTTTCAGAAGTATTTCGAATCCGGTATTTGACCAATCATCTTAGCCGGATCATTCGGGGTTACCGCTGTGGCATACTATTTTACAGTTGTTTGCCATACAGTCGGTATGCTAATTTTAACGAATTAACCGGCTTTGTAGAGTACACGCATGACAGTTTGTATACAGACATGAGGCCGGCACAAAAATTGCAGGTTAATTAATATTCAGTAATGAGTTTTCCATTTAAATCGATAGCGTTGATAGGTAAGCATAAGAATCCGGAGATAGCGGCGCCTATTCTCGATCTTGCTGAATATTTGACCAGGCTGGAATTTGAGGTCTTTGTTGATCATTTAACCGCGTCTTATCTGCCGAATGATACGTACAAAGCGCTGACGCTCGAAGAAATCGGCCGTCAGGCCGATCTTGCCGTGGTCATGGGAGGTGATGGAACCATGTTGAATATCGCCCGCATGCTGGCTTCCTATGATGTGCCGCTGATCGGGATCAACCAGGGGCGTCTGGGTTTTTTGACGGACCTGTCGACCGACACCATGCTGGAAACGCTTAACGAGATGCTGCAGGGACATTATTCGGCGGAGCGCCGCATGTTGTTGTATGCAGAGGTAATACGCAACGACAGCAGTGTATTCAGCGCGCTGGCGTTCAATGACGTGGTGCTTTACCGGGGTATGAGCAGCGGTATGGTTGAGTTTCAGATTAGCATCAATAATGAATACGTCAACACGATGCGTTCGGATGGACTGATTATAGCGACACCGACGGGCTCGACGGCTTATGCGCTGTCGTCGGGCGGTCCCATTCTTCATCCAAGCCTGGATCTAATTGCGCTGGTGCCGGTTTGTCCGCATACGCTGAGTAATCGCCCGATCGTGGTCGGGCCCGATGCGAGTGTCGAAGTGCATATGCTCAGTTCGCTTGATGCGCGCGTACACTGCGACAGTCATTCCTGCTACGATCTGGAGCAATCCGACCGCATTATCATCAGACGTTTTCCCAAGACGGTTCGCCTGTTGCACTCCGTCAATCATAGTTATTACCGCATGTTGCGCGAGAAGCTGGGCTGGAGTGAACTGCATTAATCCATAACCTTGACCATGCTCAGACTGCTCAGCATCAGCAATTTTGTCATTGTCGACCGGATGGAACTGGAGTTTTCCGCCGGTTTTACGGTGTTGACCGGTGAAACCGGGGCCGGCAAGTCTATCATGATCGACGCGCTGTCACTGACCCTGGGCGAACGCGGCGATAGCAGCCTGATTCGCCAGGGATGCGAACGTGCAGAGATCAGTGCGCTGTTTGATACTGAAGCGTTACCGGAATTTTGTGAGTGGCTGGATCAGAATGATTTGCAGGGCGATCCGGGTAGCTGCATCCTGCGGCGCGTACTGGACGCCAACGGCCGTTCACGCGCACTGATCAACGGTCATACAGTGACGTTGCAGCAATTGCGTACTGCCGGAGACTATCTGGTGGCCATCCACAGCCAGCACGCGCACCAGGCCTTAATGCAGAAATCGGCCCAGCGCGAATTGCTGGATGCGTTCGCTGGTTGCTTTGAACTTGCGCAAGCCGTTAAAACTGCGTTTCAAAACTGGCAGGATATCCAACAGGAACGGGTCGGCTGCGAACAGCGGTTGGCCGAGTCGCTTGAAAAACGCGAACAGCTCGAATGGCAAAAGCGTGAACTCTCGGAACTCAACCTGACTGCCAATGAGTGGGAAACTTTGCAGACGGACCACAGCCGGCTTTGCAACCTGGCCGGTTTACTGGAGGCGACCCAGAGCGGGATCGAATTATTGTCGGAAAATGATACGGCCGCAGTTTCACAAATCGGCGCGGTGAAAAACCGGTTGCAGAATCTGCTCGAATACGACAGCCAGTTGCAGACTGTAATTGACCTGCTGGATTCAGCCCAGATACAGATACAGGAAAGTATTTACGAACTCAGGCATTACCGGCAGCAACTTGATATCGATCCGCAATATCTGCAGGAAGTCGAACAACGCGTAACAGTTATCCACGGCATGGCCAGAAAATACCGTGTCGCGCCCGAAGCATTGCCAGCTTTGCTTGATGATGTAGCTGCTCAGCTCGAATCACTGGACAGTGGCGGAAATCTTGCCCAATTGACTGAACAGGAGCAGGCTGCACTGGCAACCTATCGCGAACTTGCAGAAAGGCTCAGTGAAAAACGGCGCAAAGCCGGAAAGACTATGGCTAAGGCTGTGACCGAAGCCATGCAGACAATTGCCATGGCCGGCGGCAAATTTTCAGTTGCGTTTGAACCGCTGGAGCAGGCGAGTGCGAGCGGTCTGGAGCAGGTCGAGTTTCAGGTTGCCGCGCACAAAGGACTGGCGCTCAAGCCCCTCGCCAGGGTGGCTTCGGGTGGAGAGTTGTCCCGCATCAGCCTGGCGATACAGGTTATCGCCAGCCAGACCGGTTCGGTGCCGACGCTTGTTTTCGATGAAGTGGATGTCGGTATCGGCGGACGCGTCGCCGAAATAGTCGGCCGGCTGCTCAAACAGCTCGGCCGTTCACGGCAGGTGATGTGCATTACTCATCTGCCGCAAGTGGCCGCCGCAGGCGATCACCACTTGCAGGTGACCAAAACAGAGGAAACCGGCGGTCAACAGATACAAAGTCGCATAACAATGCTCGACAACGATCAACGCGTGGACGAAATCGCACGCATGCTGGGCGGCGTGAAAATGACCGAAGCCACGCGTAAACATGCGGCGGAAATGCTGCAAAACAGTGCGGCAGAATGAAATATGTTTCCTGAAAGAATCGTCCGATTCAACTTGAGATCAACAGATATGCAATATCCAACGAAAGGCACCCATGGGTGTATCTGTTTTGGTGCAATACGCTCTGTTTATTTAAACCCTACCCGTAATTGGGTGATAAATTTCCTTGGTTTGTAGGGTGCAATAACCAGCGGGCATTGCACCATTGGACATATATTTTGGCGCAATGCGCCTCGCTCATTGACACCTTATGGAATCGTGTGGTGTGTCAGGAGGAAAATCATGTCAAATTATCGACGTCTATGGTATCCGGGTGGAGCATATTTTTTTACGGTAAATCTGTTGAAACGGCAAGGAAATGATTTGTTGACGCGACATATTGGTCTGTTGCGGGCATCGGTCGCGACGGTACGAAAGGCGCACCCGTTTGTCATTCACGGTTGGGTGGTGTTACCGGATCACCTGCATTGCGTGATTGAATTGCCGTCAAATGACATGAATTTTTCGACACGCTGGCGGTTAATCAAAATGGGATTTTCCAAAGGGCTGCCGCAAGAAGAAATACGTAACGCTTCACGTACACGCCGTGGTGAGCGGGGTATTTGGCAACGACGGTATTGGGAGCATTTGATTCGGAATCAGCGTGATTTCAATGCCCACATGGATTATGTGCACATCAATCCGGTCAAGCATGGTTTGGTCAAATATGTAGCCGATTGGCCGCATTCGACATTTCATAAATTGGTGGAAAATGGCGTGTATCCACCTAACTGGGCAGGTGGTGATGAGGATGCAGTAAATTGTAACGAGTAAAGAACTGGTCTCATCATCTGGTGTATTGTGCTTCACTTAATGGCACCTTACCGGTTGCGGGTTTGAAAATAGGTCGTACGCATTGCAACAACCGGTTATTTTATGGTGCAATGCGTTTCACTTATTGCACCCTACAAAGCTAAATGAAAGTTACGTATTTACAAAAAATCCATTGCCATGGTTTTCCGTAAACACACAATATTTCCCGAAGAATTTCCTGAAGCCTGGGCGTCCGACTGGGGCGAGGATGAGTACGGGCTGTGGATGGCGTTTACGTATAAAGACGTGCGCCAGGTGTTTCGGTGGTGCGAACCGGGAACGTTTTTGATGGGCTCCCCCAATGATGAGCCGGAAAGAGATGATGATGAATTACAACATGAAGTCACATTAACCAAAGGTTTCTGGATTGCCGATACGCCGGTGACGCAGGCTTTGTGGACGGCAGTCATGGGCGAAGATGATCAAAACCCAAGTCCTCATTTTCCAGGCGATGACCGTCCTGTAGAGAATGTCAGCTGGGACGATGCGCAGGCATTTATCGATACAATGAACGGGTTGAAAGCGGAGTTGAAGCTTTGTCTGCCAACCGAAGCGCAATGGGAATATGCCTGCCGTGCCGGAACAACAACGCCATTTAGTTGGGGTGATCAGATCGATTCATCGTTGGTTAATTTTAAAGCTAATCGTCCTTACTTCAATGGTCGTAACAGCGAGTACCGAAAACATACCATTAATGTGAAAGCTTTGCCGTGTAACAACTGGGGTTTGTACCAGATGCATGGTAATGTTTTTGAGTGGTGTCAGGATTGGTATGGCGAATATCCGTTAACGCCGGTGACTGATCCACGAGGGCCTCAATCTTGGGTCGGGCGCGTGTTGCGCGGCGGTTCGTGGTTCCTCAGCGGCAGGTTCTGTCGTTCTGCCTCCCGCCACCGCTTTGCTCCGTCTATCCGCCGCGTCAATTACGGCTTTCGTCTTTCCCGATAATCGTAGGGTGCAATAACCAACGGGCATTGCACCGTTGGGCGTGACTTTATGGTGCAATGCGCTTCGCTTATTGGCACCCTACAAAGCACCTACAAAACCTTTTTTATTCAATATTCTGCACCTGCTCGCGCATCTGTTCGATCAGGACTTTCAGTTCCATGGCGATTCGGGAGATTTCGATGTCGACCGATTTGGAACCGATGGTATTGGCCTCGCGGTTGAGTTCCTGCATCAGAAAATCGAGCCGCTTGCCGACGGTTCCCCCGGTGTTCAGAATGCGTTCGACTTCATCCAGGTGGGTACGCAGCCGGGACAGTTCTTCGTCGATATCGATTTTGGCGGCAAAAATGGTGATTTCCTGACGTATGCGGTCGTCTTCGCGATTATCGAGTGCCTCCTGCAGGCGTGTGGCCAGTTTTTCTTCAAAGGCTGCGATCAGGTCGGGGATGCGCGGCAAAATTGCCGCCAGGTGTTGCCGCATGGTTGTGGCACGCTCAAGCAGTACCGTTTGCAGTTTTTCGCCTTCGCGCATGCGGGTCGCCTGTAGTTCTGGCAGTACTGATTCCAGTAAAGCCAGCGTGTTTTGATGTAATTCATCGATGGACAGCACACTGCTGCCTAGCATGCCCGGCCAGTTCAGTATTTGAGCAACGGACAAGCCGGCTGCTTCGGGTAGCGCGGTTTTGACCGTGTGATTCAGTTCCAGCAGTTTGTGCATTAGCGCCGAGTTCAGTTGCTGCGGGTTTTCAATGTCCGAATGCGGTGTGAAATTCAGTCGGCATTCGATTTTTCCGCGTTTCAGATGCTGCGCGATCTGTTCGCGGATTTTGGGTTCGAGTGCGCGGAAGTCGTCCGGCAGACGTAACTGAATATCCAGAAACCGGTTGTTGACGGCACGTAATTCCAGCGTCAGCGTGCCGTTAGGGGTCGTCTGCGTCCGGGTGGCGTAGCCCGTCATGCTGCTGATCATCATTGATGCATGCTCCAGTCGTTGGGATGAATTTATTGCGTTTGAAAGACCAGTCCGGCGTGTTCACGCATTTTGTGAAACTGCACGGATGGCCAGTTTTCTTCGGCCACGCTGATTTCGGCGCCGAAGGAAGCCAGGAATGTCGGTGCGTCAACAGCGTCGTAAGCAATCCGGTGCGCATTCGCTTCGATAAAGCGCTGCAATTCACGCGGATCGTCCGCCGTCACCCAGCGTGCCAGCTGGTATTTGGCCGGCGCAATACGGGCGGCAACGGCATATTCATGTTGCAGACGGTGCGCAACGACTTCAAATTGCAAAATGCCGACCGCTCCCAGCAACAGCATGTTGCCGAGATGGGGACGGAATACCTGGATTGCTCCTTCTTCACCGAGTTGGGTCAGGCCAAGCTTGAGTTGTTTGCTGCGCAGCGGATCGGCTATTTCGACGGTGCGAAATATTTCCGGCGCAAAAAACGGCAGGCCGGTGAATTGCAGCGATTCGCCTTCAGTCAGGGTGTCGCCAAGCTGCAGGGTGCCGTGGTTGGGTATGCCGATAATATCGCCGGGATAGGCTTCTTCCAGAATATCGCGGCGCTGCGACAGGAACGACACCACGGTATTGGTACGAATATCCTTGCCGCTGCGCGCGACTTTAAGATTCATGCCGCGCCTGAACTGACCGGAGCAGATGCGCAAGAAGGCGATACGGTCGCGGTGCGCCGGATTCATATTGGCCTGAATTTTAAATACGACGCCGGAAAATTTCTGTTCGTCGGGCAATACTTCGCGCTGCATCGCCTGGCGGGGTTCTGGCGGCGGGGCCAGGTCCACCAGCGCATCCAGCACTTCACGTACGCCGAAATTGTTGATTGCCGAGCCGAAAAAAACCGGTGTCTGCTGGCCGGCAAGAAACGCCATGTGATCGAAGGCCGGAGAGGCCACCTCAATCAGTTCGATTTCCTGTTGTGCATCGCTCAGGGCAGAGCCGAAACGTAATTGTACATCCCTGTCATTCAGGTTTGTAACAAATTCGTTTGCGGTATCGGCACGGTCGGCGCCTGGTTTAAAGACACGCAATCCTTGCTTGCGCAGGTCATATACGCCGTGGAAAGAACGGCCCATACCGATCGGCCAGGTAAACGGCACCGCATCCATACTGAGCGTGCGCTCTATTTCATCGATGAGGTCCAGCGGCGGCTGCACTTCACGGTCCATTTTGTTGATAAAAGTCAGTATCGGTGTATGCCGCGCTCGACAGACCTCAAGCAGGCGCAGGGTCTGTTCCTCGACACCGTTGGCAGCGTCAATAACCATCAATGCAGCATCGACGGCGGTCAGGACGCGGTAGGTATCTTCAGAGAAATCCTGGTGCCCGGGTGTGTCCAGCAGATTAATCACGCAGTCGCGGTATTCCATCTGCATGACCGAACTGGCAACCGATATGCCGCGTTGCTTTTCGATTTCCATCCAGTCTGAGGTGGCGTGTCGGCTGGCTTTGCGCGCTTTGACGCTGCCGGCAATATGGATCGCGCCGGCGTACATTAACAGTTTCTCGGTGAGTGTCGTTTTGCCCGCATCCGGGTGGGAAATGATGGCGAACGTACGGCGCCGCGTGACTTCTTTTTCAATGCTCATGTTGCCTAGTAATGTGCTCCTGTGAATAAAGATAACAATGTGTATAGTGCGTTGGGCTGATTGTGCTGGCTGCCGGATAAGACTGGTTGCAGACCGGCATGGCATGCGGACAACGTGGGTGAAAATGACAGCCTGCCGGTGGTGAGGCCGGCGAGGGCAAATCCCCTTTTAATTTTATCATGGCTGCAGCAGAGGATTCATTAATGACCGGCACTGCGGATAATAACGCCTGCGTATACGGATGCCGGGGATGATCGATCACTTCATCGACCCGCCCGTATTCAACAATACGACCCAGGTACATGACTGCAATCTCGTCGGCCAGATATTCGACAACCGAAATATTATGCGTTATGAATAAAAATGCAAGTCCAAAATCATTCTGTAACGTATTCAGAAGATTCAGAATCTGCGCTTGTACTGAGACATCGAGAGCGCTGGTTGGTTCATCGCAAATCAGCAGACTTGGATTGACCGCCAGCGCCCGGGCGATTGCTATGCGCTGCCGCTGACCACCCGAAAATTCATGTGGATAGCGCCATTTGGCTTCAACGGGCAATCCGACGCAATCGAGCAGTGCATCAACTGCCTGTTCGCGCGAAAGGGGGGGCTGCGATGCCTGAATATTCACGGCAGGCGTGTCGACATTGAGTGCATTCATGCCTTCCTGAAGAATATCGATAATCCGCATACGCGGATTCAGGGATGAATAGGGATCCTGAAATACGAATTGCAAATCTGAACGCAGCGGGCGTAATCGTTCACGGCGCATGCCAACCAGCTCATGGCCGTTATAACGGACATTGCCGGCCGTCGGCTCGATAAGCTGCAGAATGCTTTTACCGACGGTGGTTTTTCCGCAACCCGATTCACCGACCAGCGCCAGTGTTTTTCCGGCAAAGATGTTCAGCGAAACGCCATCGACAGCCCTGACCTGACCGACAACGCGCTTGAACAGTCCTTTGCGGATCGGGAAATGAACCTTGAGTCCGTTAACCTGCAATAACGGCCTGTCGGTCTGTAGTTGCTGTGCTGCGGTTTCGGTTTTCAAGGTAATATCAGGTGCCGGTCTGTATTGTTCGGGTACTGCAGCCGTATCGTAAAGATGGCAGCGGACGCTGTGATTGTCAGCAATTATGTGCCATTGGGGCACGGTATCGTGACAGCGTGCAAAAGCATGCGGGCAGCGGTCAGCAAAGCGGCAGCCTTTGAATTGCTGCGACAGAGAAGGCACCGTGCCGCTGATGACAGCCAGTTCCTGATGGCGTTTCTGTTTGGCCGGAAGCGAGGCGAACAGCTGCTGGGAATATGGATGCGCAGGTTGCGAAAAGAACCGTTCTCGCGGGGATTGTTCGACGATTTCTCCTGCATACATGACCGCGATGACCTGCGCCATTTCACTGACGACGCCCAGATCGTGCGTAATCAGCAGGATTGTCATCTGATTTTGTTGCTGGATCTGGCGCAGCAGATCAAGCACCTGCGCCTGAATAGTAACATCGAGTGCGGTTGTCGGTTCATCGGCAATCAGCAATTCGGGCTGTCCTGCCAGTGCCATGGCGATCATCGCCCGTTGCTTCATGCCACCTGAAAACTGAAAGGAATATTCATGCATTCTGCGGCGTGCATCGGGAATGCCGACCTGTTCGAGCAGTTCGACAATGCGATGTTGTGCGGCCTCATTACTCAGTCGCAAATGCTGTTTCAAAACCTCGTTAATCTGGTCTGCAATAGTCATGACCGGATTGAGGCTGAGCATGGGTTCCTGAAATATCATACTGATCAGTTTGCCGCGAATACGGCGCATTGATGCCTCAGGTAGCTGAAGTATGTCATTACCGCTGAGTCTGACTGCGCCCGACTGTATTTCACCGGTGTCAGGTAATAACCGCATGATGGACAGCGCCGTCATGGATTTGCCGCAGCCTGATTCGCCAAGCAGGGCGAAAGTTTCACCTTTATTGATGGTTAATGACAGGCCATCGACCGCACGTACCGGGCTGTTACCGGTATGCAGTATCGTTTTCAGATTTTCGATTTGCAGCAATGTGTTCATGATCGCCGTGGTGGTTTGTTGACTGTAACGGCAGTAACCGGCGAGACGGATGCCTGTGTCGCCGCTGCCTGATGTGTGGTTGCCGCAGTCGGGATATTAGCCTTTGGCTGGTTGTCGTGGTTCAGATAAGTTCTGACGCGAGGGTCGAGCGCTTTCTGTACTGCGTCTGCAAACAGGTTTGCACAGAGTACCAGGGTGAACATAAATAAAAATGCGGCCAGCAATGCCCACCATACCATCGGTTCGCGGGCCATTTCCAGCCGGGCCGCATTAATCATGGTGCCAAAGCTGATCATGGACGGATCAACGCCCACGCCAACATAGGACAGCACGGCTTCGGCCAGAACCAGCCCACTGAAATCCATCACTGTGGCTATCAGAACAATGTACATTACGTTAGGCAGGATATGGCGGCTGATAATACGCCAGTGCGAGACGCCGAATGCATGCGCCGCCTGAATGTATTCCATTTCCCGAAGCTTCAGTGTTTCTCCGCGTAGCAACCGGCAAAGGCTGGTCCAGCTGGTAATACCCAGAATAATGCATAAAAAAAGCAGACGTATATCCGCACGCGACGCGATCGTTTCAAACATTTCAGGATGAGTTTCAATATACACCTGCATCATGAGAACCGTTGCTGCAATCAGCAGGACACTGGGGATGGAGTTTAGCGTGGTATAAATGTATTGAATCACGTCATCGATCCAGCCGCGAAAATACCCGGCTGTTATGCCCAGCAGCAATGCAAAAGGGAGCATAATCAGCGTGGTCAAAGTGCCGATAATCAGCGCAATGCGTATGCTTTTCAATGAAAGGTACAGTACATCCTGGCCGACCTTGTCCGTGCCCAGCACATGATATTGCATTGCGAGCGATGTAGTTATGCCGATCAGCATGCAAACAATTGCCAGTGTAATAAGAATGGCATGCCATGGAATCTCAGTCGAGCGCCGCCAGATGGACTGAAAACACTGAGCAAAGTTGCGGTCTGAACGCCGCGCCATGCTCAGGCACAGCAGGGCATGCAAACCGCACCATACGAGTAGTCCCAACACTGCACCAGTAGCGGTCCGCCACGCGATATCCGGTAACCGGTCTGATTCCGGGTTCTGAAGGTGCGCGCCGCCAAATTCGAGCCTGGCAAACGTGCGTATCTGGTTGCCGTCCGGTAGGTCGATAGTCTCCTTGGTATATAAATGCGTCGCCAGCGGCGCTGAATAGGTCTTTTCAACGTTGGTTCGCAACGGCGTCAGCACGATATCGAGTACACTAAGCACTTCAACGCTGTACACTCTTTCTCCCTGACTGTTTGTGTGCTGTAAAGCCGGGCGGAAATGCAGCGTATCCAGTAAACCGATAGTAATGAAGACCAGTAAAACGGTAAGTGCGGACATGCCACTGGTACTGTGTCCGACTCTTCTCCAGGGGGCGAGCAAGTGCTCATGTTTTCGGACATACCAGATGGTAACGAGCACGATCAGAACCAGTAAAAATACCAGTGAGTCGGTCCAGAGAATAACGGGCTTGAATGGCATTTCAGTATTCGTTTACAGCAGAGTCAAATGTGGACGGTTTCAGACCACCGGTTATAACATAATTGTATCTGCTTCACCATCACCTTATTCTGTTGCGGTCTCTCTGTTGAGGGTGAAATGGTGTCAACCGGATGCACTTGTTTTTGATTTGCATGCAACAACGCGCTGCTTGATTGCTGCCAGTTCAGTTTATTCGGTATGCAATGCATCGACGGGATTCAGTTGAGCGGCACGCATAGCCGGTAACACGCCGGCTGCAAGACCTATGAATATTGAAATTACCAAGGCACCTAAAACATAGTCCCAGGGAATGTTAACCGGCAAATTGACGACAAAAATTTTGAGTAAACCGGCCAGACCGGAACCGGCAATCAGTCCTGCCATGCCGCCTAATGTCGATAACACCGTCGATTCAATCAGAAATAAAGTCCGAATGCGCGCGCGCGTTGTTCCCAGCGCGGTCAGTAATCCGATTTCGGCTACCCGTTCTGCGACTGCGATATGCATTAATGTGACCATGCCGACAGCGCCGACCAGCAAGGAAATGCCGCCCAGAGCCGCAACAGCGAATTTGAGTACATTCAGAACAGTCGAGAGCGTACTGAGCATTTGCTGTTGTGGTGTGACCGTAAAATCTTCCCGTCCATGACGAGCGATGAGAATATCTTTTAATTCGTCAACAACCGCTTCCAGCGGTGCGTCAGGCTGATAGGACACATTGATTTCCATTACGCCTTCCCGATTAAAAACCTCCAGTGCCCGTGTGGTGGGAATGTAAACGGTATCATCCAGATCGAACCCGAGTACATGACCCTTGGGAGCCATGACGCCGATGATTCGGAACCGGGAGCCACCAGCCTGCAGAATTTCTCCGAGCGGATTTTTGCTGTCGAACAGTTCTTGATGTACTTTGGCACCGAGTACGACATAAGCGCGTGGATTCCGTGGATCGTCGTCCGGCAAAAATCGGCCGATAGCAACCTGCATATTGAACGCACGCGCGAAATCGGGTCCCTGGCCGTACAGCGTGACGCGTCTGCTGAGTCTGTTAGCCTTGATTTCCGCATTTCCCATAACGCTCGGATTGGTATATTCGACATAGCGGGAATTGCCTAATGCAATCGCGTCATCGATGGTCAGCAGACGGGCGCTGCCGATAGCGCCCAGCGAGCCGCCGTGTGTTGTGATTTTACCGGGTGTAATAGTAATGATATTGGTCCCGAACTGGGTAAACTCCGATAATACAAAACGCTGGACACCATCACCGATGGCCGTTAACAGAATAACTGCGGCAATGCCGATAGCGATCCCGGATGCCGATAATGCCGTGCGCAGGGGGTGCGCGGTCAGTGAACGGAAAGCAAAATGCAGTGTATCGATCGAGTTCATTTCTTACTCAATGCTTGAACGGCATCCAGACGCGCGGCCTTGTTGGCTGGCAGAATACTGGCAAGAATGCCGGTTAATAAAGCGACCGTGATACCGGCAATGCTGGCCCATGCTGGTGCCCATGCAGGAAGATCAGGATATACAAGGCGTAGCATAAGACTGCCTAACTGACCCAGCAGAAAACCGAAAGCTGCACCCGCTGTAGACAGCCACATGGCCTCGGCAAAAAACAAGAAACGAATATCGGCGGCTGGCGCGCCTATCGCTTTCAACAGTCCGATTTCCGAAGTGCGTTGATTCACTGCGACCAGCATCACATTCATGACCAGAATACCGGCAACGATCAGGCTGATCGCAGCGATACCGGCAACAGCAAGTGTCAACGCGTGCAAAATACGGTCGAATGTCGCCAGAATTGCATCCTGCGTGATAACGGTGATATCTTCCTCGCCATCGTGACTTTGTTTGAGCGTTTCCAGAATGGCTTCTTTGGCTGGTTCTATGGCATCGTGGCTTTTGGCTTCGACCAGTATGCGAAAAAGAGATGTGGTGTTGAATAAGGATTGTGCCTGCTCGACCGGTATGATCACGATTTCATCGGTATTGTGGCCCATGGTTTTACCCTGAGGGGCGAGAACGCCGGATACAAGAAACCGACGTTCATTCAATCTGATTCGCTGTCCAATGGCCGATGTCAGTGGAAAGAATTCGCTGGCCAGTTGGGAACCAAGGACGATCTGGGCGCTGTAGTCAGCGCCATGCTTCAAAAAGCCGCCTTGAGCCAGTTTCATATGCCGTATGGGAATAAGTTCAGCATTGCTGCCGAGCACGGTAACCTCGCGCAGCCGGTTTGAAGCGGAGAGCTCCGCCTCACCGACGTTCAGTGGTGCGTACCGCCTGACTTGAGGAAGTCTGCCGAGCAATTGCGCATCTTTCAGCGTCAGATCACGTGGTGTCTGTCCCAGCACGGCGCCGGGAAATGCACCGGTAGTTTCTGCGCGTCCGGGCATGACAACTAGTAAATTGGTACCGATTGAGGAGAACTGGTTTACAACATATTTTCGGGCGCCGTCGCCCAGCGCTGTCAACACAACAACGGCGGCAACACCCAGTGTCATCGCAAGAATAATCAAAACCGAGCGCAGGCGGTAACTGACTACGGTTTTAAATGATAAAAAAAAAGTATCGGCCAGTGTCATGTCTTTTTATCGGTCATGATTTTTCCGTCACGCAGCATCAGTTGACGGTGCGCACGATCACCCAGCTCGCGGTCATGCGTCACGACTATGAGTGTGGTGCCGGTCTGGTGCAGGTTTTCCAGCAACGCAATAACTTCTACGCCTATTTGATGGTCCAGATTGCCTGTTGGTTCATCGGCCAGTATAGCCGTCGGCTGCATAATGGTGGCCCGTGCAATGGCGACGCGCTGTCGTTGTCCGCCAGACAATTCAGACGGCCTGTGCGCGGCACGGTCTGAGAGATCGAATGCACGTAATGTATCGTTTACACGTTGTTTGCGCTCAGCCGCCGCCAGTCCGCTAAGAATCAAAGGCAGTTCAATATTCTCGGCAGCTGTCAGGCGCGGTACCAGATGAAACGATTGAAATACAAAACCGATCTTTTCACGGCGGATCTGTGCCTGCTCGGCTTCAGACAAGTCAGTGACTGTTTTGCCATCGAGCCTGTAACTGCCGTCGTCCGGTTTATCCAGTAAACCGATAACATTCAGTAATGTTGACTTTCCTGATCCGGAAGGTCCCATGATGGCCACATATTCACCATCCTGAATCTCAAGATCAATATGATTCAGCGCATAAATACTTTGTTCTCCCATATGGAAAATGCGCGTGATACTGGTCAGTTCAATCATGACACAGGGGTTTCGGACGCTTTGGGCCGTACAGCGATACCCGGTTTGATTTCTTCAAGATCAAATGAAATCAGCACTCGATCACCGTCCTCGAGACCACTGATTATTTCGGTGAAGCTCCAGTTAGCCAGACCTGTTTCAAGTTGCCGTTCTATCAATGTATTGTCCTGGCTGAGCAGCCATACCTTATTGTTCTGGCGTAATGCCTGTGTCGGAATGCGTAGCACATGTTCGCGGCTGTCGAGAATCACCTCGACATCGGCGCTGTAACCAGCCAGTAGCGGATTGTCAGGCAGTTCGGAGAAATCGACTTCAATATCGACGGTTCTGGCCTGTTTTTCAACTTCTGTGACATAAGGGGCAATGCGTCTGACCCGGCCCGGAAAGGATATTTCCGGCATGGCGTCCAGGGTAATCCGTGCAGGCTGGCCGATTCTGATTTTGGGGGCGTCGATTTCATCCATGGGCGCCATCACATACAAGCAGCTGGTATCAATCAGGTCAATAACCGGCGGCATTGGAATACCCGGTGGCGATGGTGTGGCGTATTCGCCGATTTCGCCGGTTATCTGCGCAACGACACCCGCAAAGGGTGCTTTAAGAACGGTGCGTTCCAGACCGGCCAGGGTAACGCGGATCTGCGCCTTCGCACGCTTGATATCGGATATTGCCGCATCACAACTGGCCTGTCGCGCACGCGCATTGGCATCGGCATCTTCAGCGGCCTGCGGACTGATAAATCCCTTATCGACCAGTTGCTGTGTCCGTTGCGATTCCCGCCAGGCGTTTTCTGCAATGATACAGGCTTCCCGGCGGCGCTCTTGGGCCATCGAAAGCTGGCGTTCGGCGAGTTCTCGCTGTGCGATCAGATCAGCATTCCAGAGCTCGAGTAGAATCTGGTCCTGCTCGACATTGTCGCCTTCATCGACGAGAATGTGCGCAATCTGACCACCGAGTGCTGGAGCCAGTCTGGCGCGCTGGCAAGCTTTGACTGTGCCGGCACGGGTATTGACCACGGTGGACTCGACATTACCGTACGTGACAACAGCCAATTCAACCTCTGGAGGCTCCGGACGGGAAAAGTACCATACCGCAGCAAGTATCAAGACGATAAAACCGCCATATATGATAAAGCGGAATGTTTTTTTCGATTGCTGCATAATTAAGTAGCGATTTTGTTTGTATTCTTAATTGAGATACTGATATTTTACACATTCAATCAACCTTGCTTTTGCATGAATTAACAAAATTTATGAATATTTCCAGCCAAGCGATATCCGAAGAATCTATCTGGCGTCACCCATTCATTCTCTCCAGTGGTGATCGACCCGTTAGCATAGACAACTTTCGTCCTGCTGAGTCAGACCATACGGTACTGGATCCGAAAACATACGAAGCGATAGAAGCCGAGAAGCTGTTTGCTACCATCAATCATACTCAAACCGAAGCAGGACGTTTGTGCCTGTATCGTTCATTAGCGCGTCCGCTGCCTGATGCGCAGGTTTTACAAATGAAACAGGATGCGCTGCGGGAAATTGAAGCGAACCAGAATATCTGTGAAGCGCTTGAACGCTATGTTGAGAATGGTGTTAAAAGCGAGCATGAACTCAAATATCTGTTGTATGGAGAGTTTGTCGGCGGATTGACCACCGATGTGCCGGCCGAGAGATCAGGAAGGCTCGAATTTGGCGGTTTTGGCTATCATCAGTATCGTGAAGGCACGCAGTATGTCGTTGACCGAGTTGCCGCCGCTAAAACATTACCACAGCCTGATAGCCGGTATCTGCAAATTCTGTTTTCAACGCTGCAGACATTTGAGCAGACGTATGTTTATCAGCTGATGAAAGGGCCGGTATACCTCGCCAACGACAAATTCAGGACGCAGCAGGAAAAACCCAGATTTTTGCCGTTACCGCGGTTTCGTCCGACTATTTTCAAATGGGTGCCGGCAGTTATATTTATTGCGGCAATTTATGCGATTATGCTTTTTTTTGAAATTCTGGCACCAGAACTTGGCGCTTCGTATATCGGTTATGGGATTCTGCTGTTAACCGTGCCGGCTTTCCCGATCGTATTGCTGGCGATGGGCGCGTCAGATCGTGATTCGGTGATTTATCCACTGCGCCGGTTATACCGGCAAAGCGAAGATCTGGCCAGACTGTATGATGCCCTGGGCATGCTGGATGAATTATTGTCATTTCACCGCTTCAGGGCTTCGCTGCAGGAGCCTGTGACATTACCCAAAGTACTGGACGAACCGCATCATTTGCTGATCGTCGATAACGCCAAAAACCCCCTGTTGATTCATGACCATCCTGACTATGTGCCGAACGATATTGTCCTGGATACAGTCGGCAGGTTGCTGATTATTACCGGGCCAAACAGCGGCGGCAAGACAGCGTATTGCAAGACGATTGCCCAGCTTCAGCTGCTTGGCCAGATTGGCTGCTATATACCGGCAACCAGTGCGCAACTGGTCCCCGCCGAACGGATTTATTATCAGGTGCCAGATCCGGGACAGCTGGAGGCGGGTATGGGACGCTTTGGGCATGAGCTCAAACGCACGCGCGAGATTTTTTTTAATTCGACGCCACGCAGTCTGGTTGTGCTTGACGAATTATCCGAGGGCACTACATTTGAGGAAAAAATGACGCTATCGGAATATATCCTGAAGGGATTTCATCAATTGGGCGCCAGCACCATACTGGTCACCCACAATCATGAACTTTGTGAGCGGTTACAGGGTGAAGGTATCGGCCGCTATCTGCAGGTCGAGTTTGTACAGGAAGGTCCGACGCACAGAATGATCGACGGCATATCCCGCGTCAGTCACGCGCATCGTGTTGCCAGTGAGATCGGTTTCAGTAAAGCGGATGTCGACAAGCATATCGAGCAGCATTTGTCCGGCAGCAGCAATAAAACAAGCTAGCGCTGTGAGCGGAGCAGTGCGGGTCAACTGCCTGTTTATTGAGCGGCGGTGCGGACTGCTTTTAGCAGATCTGAATCCAAATGGCCGTCAGCAACACGTTGCGTTCTTTGCTGAAAAACACTGATCGCTTTGCGTGTTTGCGGACCCATGACACCATCCACGCCGCCGGCATCGATACCGAGTGCTTGCAGATCCTGTTGTAACTGCCTGACTTGGTCCCGCGTAATTTTAATTTCATCCTCAGGTGGGTGCTGGGACAAACCTGGCTCGCCAGCGATGCGGTCGGCCAGATGACCAACGGACAGGGCATAATATTCTGAACGATTCCAGCGCATGATGACATGAAAGTTGTGCGTGACGAGAAACGCCGGGCCCTGGTGGCCGGCGGGCACCAGTAACGAAACTTTTTGATCTGTTGGCAACAGGCCTGGACCGGAAACAGGTGTGACACCGTATGTTATCCATTCACGTAACGGGCGTTTATGATGACTGCCGGCCAGCGCATAATCAAAATCTGGCGGAAGCCTGACTTCCTGTCCCCATTCGAGATCCGGATCCCAGCCCATTTTGAGTAGAAAATTTGCTGCCGAAGCCATGGCGTCTTCAAGACTGCCCCACAAATCGCGGCGGCCGTCCCCGTCCGCGTCAATGGCATAATTTAAAAAAGTGGATGGCATGAATTGCATATGACCCATTGCTCCCGCCCAGGAACCTTTCATGCGATCCGGGGTGATATCTCCAGCATCGATGATACGCATGGCATTAAACAGTTCTTGCGTGAAGTAAGTGCTGCGACGCTGATCACAGGCCAGTGTCGTCAATGCATCCGGTACCGACCAGTCGCCAAAGTATCCACCATAATTGGTTTCGAGCCCCCAGAATGAAGCGAGGTATTTCGGTGGAATACCGGTTTCCCTTTCGATTTTTTCAAATAATTCGCGATGTGCCGTGAACAGTCTGCGTCCGTTTCGGACGCGTTCTTCAGTGACGCGTGCATTAAAATAACCGGCAAAAGTCTGGGTGAATTCGGGCTGGCGGCGATCAAGCTCAATGACGCGCGCAAGATATCTGGCCTGACCGAGTACTCGATTGATTGTATGTTCGGATATTCCCTGCTGCAACGCCTGTGGCTTCAGACGGTTGATGCACTGATCGAACTGCTGATTTGCAACAAGGCTGGAGCTGAAAAACACCATGCCGGCAATTGAAGCAATAGCGCACAGACTGCTGGGTGAAAAAAAAACTGTGCATGGCAGACGCAAAGAAAACATTATTTGCAGTTGAATGTGTATGAGTTGTTATTTACGGTGTGGGCACGGGTCTCTCAGGCATTCGGCGTAAAGCGATAACGAATGTTCCTGTAATTTGAATCCCCGTGTTTTTGCTATCTCGATTTGTCGCTTCTCAATTTCAGCATCATAAAATTCCTCGACACGACCGCACTGCATACAGACCAGGTGATCGTGATGTCCCTCGTTTTTCAATTCAAAAACGGCTTTGCCACTTTCAAAATGATGACGCTCCAGCAGACCGGCTTGTTCAAACTGCGTCAAAACACGATAAACTGTAGCCAGCCCGATATCTTCATTTTCATTGATCAGCTCCTTGTAAACATCTTCTGCCGAGAGATGTCGTATAGGACTGTTCTCGAAAAGATTCAGTATTTTGAGTCTCGGCAGCGTGGTTTTGAGGCCGATAGTTTTCAGGTCAATGCTTTTGGCTTCTCCAGAATTGCTCATGGTGATTTCTGTCAGGTAAATAATTTACTGTATCATATCGTGCTCAATTATGTTCAGTCTACTGTACCAATATTGCAAATTTGTACAATTCTATAAAATGATAATAAGAATCATTGTGTTACTGGTTTTTTTTAATTTGTCAGGGTGTTTTTTAATTCCACATGTACTCTATAAAATCGATGTACAGCAGGGCAATGTGGTCACTGATGAAATGCTCGACAAATTAAAGGTGGGAATGACCAAGCCCCAGGTGCGGTTTGTACTCGGTTCGCCGTTAATTGTCGATACGTTTCGGGATAATCGCTGGGACTATGTCTATATCCAGCGTGAAAAGGGTGATCTGGTTGAGCAAAAAAGACTGACAATTTACTTTGAAGATGAACGCCTGATTCGAATGGAAAACGAACAGCTTTACTCGCTTCATCCGGTTGAGTCTGATACACGCGATTCACGTGGGGCAGTTGAAGAAGCCGATGACCAGTCGGAGGATCTTTGAATTATTCTAGTACTCTGGCAATATCATATTGATAGAGTACTAGTTTCTAATTATTTCACAGGAGTCACATGTCCATTCAAAACATCGCCATAGCCGGCAGTGCTGGCCGCATGGGACGCGCATTGCTGGAAGCAGTCACGCACGCTGACGGCATGCAGTTATCTGCAGCGCTGGAACACGACAACAGTCCATTTTTAAAAAAAGATTCGGGAGAACTGATAGGTTCAACCAATGGTATTACCATTACCAGTGATATTGTCACGGCTCTGGCTGATTGTCATCAAATTATCGATTTTACGCGTCCGCAAGGCACGATGGCGCATTTGGACACATGCAGAGAAGCCGGTGTGAAAATGGTCATTGGCACTACGGGTCTTTCCGAACAAGAAAAAAACCGATTGAAAGACGCGTCAAATGAAATTGCCATTGTATTTGCGCCCAACATGAGCGTGGGTGTCAATGTCACGTTTAAGCTGCTTGAAATTGCTGCCATGGTATTGCGCCAGGGTTATGATATCGAGATCATTGAGGCACATCATCGTCATAAAATCGATGCCCCTTCAGGTACAGCGTTGCGCATGGGTGAGGTCATCGCCGATGCACTGGGTCGGGATTTGAAAAAAGTCGCGATTTACGGCCGGGAGGGAGTTACGGGAGAGCGCGCGGACGAAACCATCGGTTTTTCAACCATTCGAGCGGGTGATATTGTCGGTGAACATACTGCGATGTTTGCCGGCGCGGGCGAACGGGTTGAAATCGTGCACAAAGCGAGCAGCCGCATGACCTTCGCCATGGGTGCGGTGCGTGCCGTGCGTTTTCTTGAAGATAAATCCAGCGGTCTGTTTGACATGCAGGACGTGCTTGGTCTGCGGTAAGTGTGTTGCCGCATGAAGTCGTCTCTATTGCCGATAACTATTAAATTGTCGAATGCTTTGTTGAATCAGGTTCCTGCATAATTATCATGGCAACTTATGCAATTGGCGATATTCAGGGTTGTTACTCATCATTCAGAAGGCTGCTTGATTTAATTGAGTTTGACGCTGCGATCGACCGGTTGTGGCTGGTTGGCGATATTGTCAATCGTGGTCCGCAATCGCTGGAAACGTTGCGTTTTGTCAAACAGTCGGATGACGCCATGATCATGGTGTTAGGCAATCACGATCTGCATTTGTTAATGGTTGACGCCGGCATTGTCCGCTGTGGCAAAGGCGATACCATTCAGCCGATCCTGGATGCACCTGATCGTGACGAGTTGCTACACTGGTTAAGGCATCAGCGATTGTTTTTCAATGAGGGTGACCATGCGCTGGTTCATGCCGGTCTGTTACCGGAATGGTCTGTTCCTAAGGCTGCTCGACTGGCGCGCGAAGTTGAAGCAGCGTTGCGCAGCGATGATTACAGCTATGTTTTTTCGCAAATATATGGCAACGAGCCGAATTACTGGTGTGATGACCTGACAGACACCGAGCGTTTGCGTGTCATTATTAATGCCATGACGCGCATGCGTGTCTGCAGTATTGATGGGCGGATAGATTTTACATTCAAAGGCAATTTGCAGGATATACCTGATGGATTTTTACCATGGTTCGACATGCCTGATCGCGCAAGCCGGGATCATACGATTATATGCGGACACTGGTCGGCACTTGATCTGTATGTTTCAGATACAGTAGCCGCGCTTGACAGTGGTTGCGTCTGGAATAGACAGTTATCCGCTATGCGTTTGGAAGATAGGAAGGTTTTTCAGATTCGCTGTGATAAGCGGATTGTGACAGATTCTGGTTAATTGCTTCTTCTGACAGGCGCGCCAGTTCGCGACGGTTTTTTTCTGCGCTGTGAATAGGTGCGTTGCAGTTCAGTACAGCTTCAATGTGAGGTTGGCGCAAAATTTGTCGCAGTGAAGTTACCAGGGAGATATCGGTATATGCGGCATCGCGGCAGATATTTCCGTCTGCATCCAGATAACGAATTGCGACAGGGTACACCAGTGCTTCGGCATTGATGGCGGACTGCAGCAGTGAAGCATGAAAGTGGAGCGTTTGCGTACCATCGCTGATGCCGCCTTCAGGAAAAATGCAGACATACTTGCCAGCGGTCAGTGCAGCGCTGATTTCCTGATTGATACGGGCGGTATCTCTTCGTTTTGCACGCTTGATGAACAGTGTATCAACTCTTCTGCATAAAAAGCCGATAATCGGCCAGCTGCTTATTTCGGATTTTGCAACAAACTGTGCGGGACACACGGCCAGAACCACACAAATATCAAGCCAGGATACGTGATTGGCAACCAGAAGCGCGCGTGGATGGCCCTGGTTCGGGATATTACCGGTATGATGTATTTTGATGTTCAGGGCCTTCAACATGCCTGCTGCCCAGTTTTTCATCTGGCGTTGCTGAGTGGAATGGGAGCAATACGGGTAGACGATTGATTGCAGAATACCGGATACGATCTGTACCAGCAGACGAAATAAACGGATGAGACGGACAACTGAAGGGGTAGTCTTTTTTTTCATCTTTTTTGCGTTACGGCAATTGAGACATGATTTTAACCCGATCGCTAAAAAATTAAAAAAATTTTAGCCGGCAAAGACCGATAGCTGTTTCTTGGTTACACTTTATGTAATAATTTACTGTTGAGATTACTGAATTGAATCAAATACGACCTGGATGATGTATACGTTATACGACAAACTTTGGAATCAACATCTTGTACATACTGAATCGAACGATGCTGACAGCATGGCGTTGCTGTATATCGACCGCCATCTGATTCATGAAGTAACCAGTCCGCAGGCGTTTGAGAGCCTGAAACTGGCCGGACGCAAGCCATGGCGGGTGAATTCGATTCTGGCTGTGGCAGATCACAACGTACCGACAACGGGTCGAAATCAGGGAATTAACGATCCGGTATCGCGTTTGCAGGTCGATACGCTTGATGAAAACTGTGAGGAACTGGGTATTACTGAATTTAAAATGCACGACATGCGTCAGGGGATCGTTCATGTAATCGGGCCCGAACAGGGGGCTACCTTGCCTGGCATGACCGTAGTATGCGGGGATTCGCATACCAGTACCCATGGTGCGTTTGGCTGTCTGGCATTTGGTATCGGCACCTCGGAAGTCGAGCATGTGCTTGCCACCCAATGCCTGTTGGCTAAAAAATCCAGAACCATGCGCATTGTTGTTGAAGGCAAGCTTGGGTTAGGTGTTACCGCCAAAGATATTGCACTGGCAGTAATCGGCAAGATAGGAACGGCAGGTGGTACTGGCTATGCCATTGAATTTGCCGGCAGCGCAATTCAGTCGCTGTCTATGGAGGGGCGCATGACACTCTGTAACATGGCTATTGAGGCCGGCGCACGGGCAGGAATGGTTGCCGTCGACGATACGACGATTGAGTATATCAAGGGACGGCCATTTGCACCGCAGGGGGACTTATGGGACCGGGCTGTTGCCTATTGGCGAACATTACACAGTGATGCGGATGCAGAATTTGACAAATCTATTACCTTGAATGCTGCCGAAATTCGTCCTCAGGTTACCTGGGGAACTTCTCCTGAAATGGTGACGACGATAGACGGTTGTGTTCCCGATCCTGCGAATGTGGCTGATCAGATAAAACGCCATGATATGGAGCAAGCGCTAAAATACATGGACCTACAACCCAATACACCGATTCAGTCAATTATGCTCGACAAAATATTCATCGGTTCATGCACAAACTCGCGGATCGAAGATTTGCGTGCGGCAGCAGAGGTGATCAGGGATAGACATATTGCTCCAACAATCAAACTGGCGCTGGTTGTACCCGGTTCCGGACTGGTTAAGCAGCAGGCCGAAAAAGAAGGGCTTGATAAGATTTTTGTTGCAGCCGGATTTGAATGGCGCGAACCCGGTTGCTCAATGTGCCTGGCAATGAATGATGACCGGCTGTCAAGAGGTGAACGCTGCGCGTCAACGTCCAACCGCAATTTTGAAGGAAGGCAGGGGCCTGGTGGACGTACGCATCTTGTAAGCCCTGCGATGGCGGCTGCAGCTGCTGTGGAAGGTCATTTCGTAGATGTAAGCAAGTTCGGCATATCCTGAATATTGTTTTATTTGATTATTGCTGCAGTTACTATACTTTTATTCCACTGAAGGAGAGCATCATGAAACTTTTCACGGTAATCATTGCGTTCATTGCATTATTCGGTTTGACGGCCTGCAATACAATGGCCGGACTTGGCAAGGATATTCAGTCAGGGGGTGAGGCGCTGGAGCGTACCGCACAGTAAAAATTATGGAGAAATTTCAAACATTCACGGGAGTTGTGGCGCCGCTGGATCGTGCCAATGTAGATACGGATGCCATTATTCCAAAGCAGTTTCTGAAATCAATCAAGCGCACGGGTTTTGGCCAGAACCTGTTTGATGAATGGCGCTATCTCGATCATGGCGAACCGGGTATGGATGTTTCGCAACGGCAGTTGAATCCGGATTTTATCTTGAATTTGCCCCGTTACCAGTCAGCCAGTATTTTGCTGGCAAGAGACAACTTCGGGTGTGGATCGAGCCGTGAGCATGCGCCGTGGGCACTCCAGGATTATGGCTTCAAGGTCATTATCGCGCCCAGTTTTGCAGATATCTTTTTTAACAACTGTTTCAAAATCGGACTGCTGCCTATTGTGCTGGAAGTAAAATTTTTAGATCAGTTGTTTCGTGAGGTAAATCAGACTGAAGGTTACGCCTTAACTGTGAACCTGCAGGATCAGGTATTGATAAAATCTACAGGTGAACATATTCCATTTACTGTGGATACCTTCCGTAAACACTGTTTGCTAAACGGCCTGGATGATATTGGCCTGACGCTGCAACACGCCGAAAAAATTAAAGCATATGAGCAAAAAAGACGTGAACAGCAGCCTTGGCTGTTTGTGTGAAACTTATTTATGGCAACTATGAAAATTGCGATTCTGGCCGGTGACGGTATAGGGCCTGAAATTATTGCGCAGGCAGTCCGTGTGCTGGACACCTTAAAAGGGGAAGGTCTTGATATCGTGCTTGAGTATGGATTGATAGGGGGATGTGCAGTCGATGCGACAGGCGAGCCTTACCCGGAAATGACCCACCAGCTGGTCTCACACGCAGATGCGGTGTTACTCGGAGCGGTTGGTGGGCCACAGTATGATGCGCTGCCGCGTCCACAACGACCAGAGAAAGGACTGTTATCTATCCGTAAATCTCTGAATCTGTTTGCCAATCTGAGACCGGCAACGCTTTATTCAGAACTGGCCGATGCGTCAAGCCTGAAACGTGAAATCGTCACCGGCATGGATATTCTGATTGTTCGTGAATTAACAGGCGATATCTATTTTGGTGAACCACGCGGTATTGAAATGCGCGACGGGCAGCGCGTTGGTGTGAATACGATGGTATATAGCGAAGCCGAGATTCAGCGCATTGCGCATGTTGCATTTCAGGCAGCGCAGAAGAGAAATCGCGCTGTATGTTCAGTGGATAAGATGAATGTACTGGAATGCACTCAGTTATGGCGTGACGTGATGGAGGAAACCGGTAAGGAATATCCCGACGTTACGTTGTCGCATATGCTGGTAGATAATGCGGCCATGCAGCTGGTTAGAGACCCCAGGCAATTTGATGTGATTGTTACGGGAAATATGTTTGGTGACATTTTGTCTGATGAGGCGTCAATGCTGACGGGTTCAATTGGTATGCTGCCGTCTGCCTCGCTCGACAGTCAGAATAAGGGGCTGTATGAGCCGATACATGGTTCTGCACCGGATATAGCAGGTAAAAATATTGCAAACCCGCTTGCCACTATTCTCTCTGTAGCAATGATGATGCGTTACACTTTCAATCAGGATGATGTGGCGCAGCGCATTGAAAAAGCAGTGCAAAAGGTGTTGTCTGATGGTTTGCGCACAAGAGATATTGCAAGCCATGGAATGCAGGTGCTTGGTACGAAGGAAATGGGCGATGCTGTTTTAACAGAATTATGAAATCAATTGTTCTTGCTACATACTTTTGATAAAAAAGAGATTGTCGAAATGCATTACTGAATATTTCTGGCAATTAGTTGATAAAAGCAGTTTTTTAACGAGTGATACATTTTAGGGTGATAGATTAATCATGAAGCAGGTTGGTTTTGTTGGTTGGCGAGGTATGGTCGGTTCCGTTTTAATGCAGCGCATGCGTGAAGAAAACGATTTCTCCTTGATTGATCCTGTATTTTTTTCAACATCCCAGCAAGGCGGCCGTGGGCCGGATGTTGGAAAAGATGTACCACCACTGAAGGACGCTTACGATTTGACTGAACTTGCTGCAATGGATGTCATAGTGACTTGCCAGGGTGGAGACTATACCGGCAAGGTCATCAATGACCTCAGAAAGTCCGGCTGGCAGGGTTATTGGATTGATGCCGCATCGGCATTGCGTATGAATGATGATGCTGTCATTATTCTTGATCCTGTAAATATGCCCGTGATTGAGCAGGCATTGCACCAGGGTGTGAAAAACTATATTGGCGGTAACTGCACAGTGAGTCTGATGCTGATGGCAATTAGCGGCCTGATAGAAAAGGGGCTGGTAGAGTGGGTCAATGTTATGACTTACCAGGCAGCCTCGGGTGCAGGTGCCCGCAATATGCGTGAATTGCTGCAACAAATGGGTGAAGCACATCGGGTTGCCAAGGAGCTGCTGGATGATCCGGCGTCCAGTATTCTGGATATTGATCGAGAAGTAGCCGGAACATTGCGCGATACAAATTTTCCGGTAGCCAATTTTGGCGTTCCACTGGCCGGCAGTCTGATTCCCTGGATTGATAAAGCTGTAACCAACGGCCAAAGCCGTGAGGAGTGGAAAGGCTTGGCTGAAACCAACAAAATCATGGGTAAAAAAGACCGGATATTGCCGGTTGATGGCACCTGCGTTCGAATTGGGGCCATGCGTTGCCACAGTCAGGCGCTTACCATGAAGTTAAAGAAAAACATACCGTTGGATGAAGCGGAAGACATTATCGCTAATTCCAATGAGTGGGTACGGGTAATACCCAATGAGCGGGAAGCCACAACAAAAGAATTAACACCTGCAGCCGTTACCGGTACCCTGTCGATACCGGTCGGACGTATACGCAAATTAGCAATGGGGGACGAATATCTGTCTGCTTTCACAGTTGGTGACCAGCTGCTTTGGGGTGCCGCAGAACCGCTGAGAAGGATGCTTAGAATTCTAGTACAACATTAATTTTGTACAATTATTGACTGATTATTAAGACAAATGGTATTGTCCAGATATATAGACTCAAATCTTTTAATCAGGAATTAGCATATAATTCCCTGAATATTTTAGCGCTTGCACTAGTCATGTTCCTGTTAGGCTAGGTCTATTTTCTTTTGAGAACAAGAAAGGGGTCCTCAGTGTATATTTCGTATCTTAGAGCGTGTCTGTTGTTGATCGGTGTTATTTTTTCCTTAACTGCGCATGCCGCAGGACTTGGTAAGCTTACCATCAATTCCTCTCTTGGGCAGCCGCTCAACGCCGAGATTGATCTTGTCTCTGTCAGTGAAGAGGATCTTTCCTCTTTAAAAGCCGAGATTGCCTCGCGCGAAGCATTTGCACAAGCTGGTATACGTTTTGAGCCTTTCTTTTCAACTTTTCAATTATCGGTAGAATCGCGCGTCAGCGGTGATTCCTATGTAAAAATTGTATCACCGCAGTCCGTAAACGAACCTTTTCTCAACATGCTGGTGGAATTGAGTTGGGCGTCAGGACGATTGTTGCGTGAGTATACAGTCTTGCTTGATCCCGCAGATGCACGCCCTGCAGAGCCGGTAGCGCCTGTTGTGCCACCAATCCAGCAACAACAAGAGGCGATAACTGAATCAGAAGATATCCCGGTTGATCAGATTGCTTCTCAAACAGCGCCACTACCTGTCGCAGAAGAGCGAGTTGTACAAACAACGCGCCAGGCACCGCAAGCAGTATCAAAACCTGGAACATACGGGCCAATACTGGAGGGTGATACGCTATCGTCGATTGCCAGGCAGGTAAAGCCGGAATCGGTCAATTTGAATCAAATGCTGGTAGCGATTTTCCGCGCTAATCGTGATGCGTTTATCTCGGATAACATGAATTTGCTCAAAACGGGCGCGGTTTTAAAAATACCTGATTTGCGGGATATTGCAGACATCACTGAGAAGGATGCCAATGCTGAAGTCAGAGTACATGTTAGTGATTGGCACAAGTATCGGCAGAACCTGGCTTTGTCTACACAACAGCCGCAAAATGAGGACGACACGCTTAGCCAGACAGCTGCTGGAGAAATCACAACGGCTGTCGATGATGCAGCCGTTTCTCACAGTGACTCGCCAAAAGAGGTACTGCGGTTATCCAGTGGTGAGAAATCCGCTACAGCTCGAGACGGAAGTTCTGATTTAAGTGCTCAAGAGCGAATACGCATGATGGAAGAAGATGCCATTGCGCGTGATCTTGCTCTGAAAGAAGCCAATGAACGTGTTGCAATGTTGGAAAAGAATATAGAGAATCTGCAGAAACTACTGTCATTGCAGAACCCCGAATTGGCGCAGGCACAGATAAATGCCGAATCTCAGGCGCAACAGTCGAGGCCTGAGACAGATACGCTGGAGGTTATACCTGAGGAATCCAATCTTGCTTCCGATGACGAATTTGATTTGTTTGCTGACAATGAATCTGGATTTGAATTGGATGTTATGTCCGAGGATGATTCTTCCTCGTTGGCAATCACTGATACTGCAGCACAGGAAAGTGCTGACACTACCGCCCAGGATGCCGCGCTAAACCCTGAACCACGGGTGGAATCTGCAGCACATTCTGTCCTGTTGCCAGAGTCAAACGAAGCATCTTTGTTTGATCAAATCATGGACAATCTGGTGTACATCGGTGCGGTTGCTGCTATTGTATTGCTCACCCTGCTTGCTTTTATACTCAGACGTCGCAGACAGACGGCTGAAGCAGAAGCTGAAGCAGAAGAGGCCAGATATGAAGAGCTGTCATCGGCACTGCGCGATAAAACGGCAGCTGCAGTGGCTGCTGCTCACACAGTGGATCAGAAAATCGATGAAACGGATGAATTTGATCATGCTAATCAATTTTTCTCACAGGACGAATCACAGGAAAAAAATGATTCAGCAGCATTTGATTTATCATCAGATGTAGAAGAAAAATCAGAAACGCCGACAGAAAAATCATACGATATAGATCAGCCGATCGAACTGGATTTTTCAAAGGAGAATGAAGAAGCGGATGCCGGTATAGAATCTTCTGTTGATAATTCAGTGACTGCTTCAGAATTAGAAGCTCTTGATGAAAATATTTCAGAACTGGAAAATTTTGATGCTTTGTCGGATGAAAATGCAGATCATACGCTTGATTTTAATGATGCTAGCAAAGCTGGGATGGATGCTGTAAAACAGGGTTTGGAGGATAGTAACGAACCCGATGATTCGAATTTGATGGATTTCACGTCAGATACACCGGATTTGTCTAAAGATACTGAATCAGAAGATTATGAATTGAAGATTGATTTTGACGAACCACAAAAATCAGAAGCAGACAGTGCAATGTCGGTGGATTTTACAGACGAAGGGCTTGAAACTGAACCGGAAAAAATCGACTCTAAATCTGGCATCGATAACACACTCGACTTTTCAGTTGATCCTTCTTCCATAGATTTGTCTGATGAGAATAATCCTGCTGATGAAATGCCTGAACTGAATTCGTTGCCTGAAACAGAAGTACCGGATACTTTGCCCGAAACCGGAAGCGATTCTCGAGATTCAGGTCAGCAATCCGCGGAAGTTAATTTTTCGGATATCAATCTGGATCTTGAGGATACGTCTGGAGCTGATGAGAATCAAGCGAATAATGAAAACGAAATTGCTCAACCCGAAGAAAGAAGTGAGCGCTGGCATGAAATAGAGACCAAAATTGATTTGGCAAAAGCTTACCTGGAAATGGAAGATTTCGAGGGTGCGCGGGAGATGCTTGAAGAAGTTGCCCAAGAGGGTGACGAGAATCAACAAAACACCGCTAAAGAGTTGTTGAAAAACTGTGAGGTGTAATCAGGTTATTAGATTTTTCGGTGTGTGGTTATACCACGTAATGAATACTTCAGGCTGATTACCGCCTTATTGTGAGAGTTGTACTGATTCTTGAATATGACGGCAGTAATTTTTGTGGATGGCAAAGTCAGTCAAATGCCTGTTCAATACAAAATGAACTTGAATTAGCCCTATCTCGAATTGCCGACGAAAAGATACGTGTCATTGCTGCCGGCAGAACAGATGCGGGCGTGCACGCGTTATATCAGGTTGTGCATTTTGACACCACGGCCAGGCGTCCGCTTACAGCCTGGACACGTGGTGTCAACACATATTTGCCAAAGGGTATTGCCGTATTATGGGCAAATGAAATATCCACTCAGTTTCATGCGCGTTTTAGTGCACAAACGCGCCGTTATCAATATTTACTTCTTAATCATTCTATTCGTCCAGGCATTCTTTATCATAGAGTCGGATGGTTTCATCAACCGCTTGATCTCGAAAGAATGCGATCAGCTGCACAAATATTACTTGGTGAACATGATTTTTCGGCTTTTCGTGCCGCTGAGTGTCAGGCTAAATCACCTGTGCGCACACTGACACAGCTGGATATTGTACATCGTGGTAATATGCTTATCTTTGAGCTAAGTGCCAATGCGTTTTTGCATCATATGGTGCGTAATATTATCGGATGCCTGGTCTATGTAGGTAAAGGCCGATATCCACCGGACTGGTTGCGAATATTACTGGAAAATGGTGACAGATCGGCTGCAGCGCCAACATTCTCTGCATCCGGTTTGTATCTGGCTGATATCAAATACAGTCCGGACTGGAATCTGCCACGCATGAAAGGGCGTTTCAGTATCGTTGATGAATATCGTTTTTTTTAGCTGTTGTTGTTTTTCTTTAGACTAGACTCTATTTATGGTGGTGCGCGTAAAAATTTGCGGAATTACCCGTACTGAAGATGCTTTGGCGGCAGTCGATTCGGGAGCGGATGCAATTGGGTTTGTTTTCTGGCCAAACAGTTCGCGCTATATAACACCGCACGAAGCCGCTGAAATTTCAGCTGATATACCTGCCTTTATCAATACAGTCGGCGTTTATGTTGATCCTGAACCAGAATGGGTCAATGAAACCGCCCGGATTGCGAAGCTGAGTCTGCTGCAGTTTCACGGTAATGAAGCGCGTGATTTTTGTGATCAATTTTTCTTGCCTTACATCAAGGCAATTCGCGTCAAGGAAGATGTAGATTTGTTACAATATGCAAATCGTTATGACACTGCAAGAGGTCTGTTACTGGATACCTATGCCAAAAACATGCCAGGTGGTACAGGACATAAATTCGACTGGAATTTGATTCCCCGTCAGTTACCACTGCCTGTGATTTTATCGGGAGGATTGAATGTTGAAAATATTTCCTTGGCAATCAAACAGGTTCGTCCTTGGGCAGTGGATGTTTCCAGTGGTGTCGAATCTGCCAAAGGTATAAAGGATGAGCAAAAAATTTCTGCTTTTATGCGAGGAGTTCGAGAAGAGTGAATATTTATGATCTACCGGATAAACGGGGCCATTTTGGTCCTTACGGTGGTGTATTTGTTGCTGAAACATTGATTTCCGCACTGGATAAGTTGCGCGAGCAATATGATTACTATCGGAATGATACTGAATTTAAGCGTGAATTCGAAAACGAATTAAAACATTATGTTGGGCGGCCAAGCCCGATTTACCATGCCAAACGCTGGTCAGAGCATCTAGGCGGTGCACAGATTCTGTTAAAGCGTGAAGACCTAAATCATACCGGAGCACACAAAGTCAATAATACCGTCGGACAAGCCTTGCTTGCGCGGCGCATGGGCAAAAATCGAGTTATTGCCGAAACAGGTGCGGGGCAGCATGGTGTGGCAACAGCTACAGTCGCTGCACGCTACGGCATGCAATGCGTTGTTTACATGGGCGCTGAGGATGTTCGGCGACAGGCAACCAATGTATACCGTATGAAATTACTGGGAGCTGAAGTGGTTCCAGTTGAATCAGGTTCCCGAACTTTGAAGGATGCACTGAATGAGGCCATGCGCGACTGGGTAACGCATGTTGAGAATACGTTTTACATTATCGGCACAGTTGCCGGACCGCACCCCTATCCGATGATGGTGCGTGATTTTCAGACGGTTATTGGTACTGAAGCCAAATTACAAATGCTGGAGACGTATGGCAGGCAGCCCGATGTGTTAATAGCGTGCGTAGGTGGCGGCTCAAACGCGATTGGTCTGTTTTATCCCTATATCAACGATGAAAGTGTGCGTATGATCGGTGTGGAGGCTGCAGGTAAAGGTCTGGATACAAATGAACATGCGGCTACACTGAGTAAGGGAAAACCCGGCGTGTTGCATGGGAACAGAACCTATTTGATTCAGGACGATAACGGACAAATTATTGAAACACATTCCATATCAGCCGGTTTGGATTACCCCGGTGTTGGTCCAGAACATGCATGGCTCAAGGATATTCATCGGGCCGAATACGTGGGAATCACGGATGATGAAGCGCTTGAAGCATTTCATGCGTTATGTCGCTTCGAGGGAATTATGCCGGCGCTTGAATCGAGTCATGCTCTGGCCTATGCGGCCAAGTTTGCGCCAACCCTCTCTAAAGACCAGTTGATACTCATCAATCTTTCCGGACGTGGTGATAAAGATATGGCGACCGTTGCGCAGATGTCCGGGATCACCTTGTAGCATCAAGCGATGCCACCAAAATTTTTTTGACTCAGTTTTCATCTTTATCTCTACTAGAGGCTATAGTCGAGCTGGTCTGGATACTTGACATATATATTACCAATTTAGAATGAATCGTATCGCACAAACATTTGCTGTTTTGCAATCAAACCGGAAAAAAGCACTTATTCCATTTATTACAGCCGGGGATCCTGGCCCTGCAAACACTGTTGATCTAATGCATTGTTTGGTCGAGGCCGGATCGGATATTATCGAGCTTGGTGTGCCGTTCTCTGACCCGATGGCGGATGGCCCCACCATACAGCGTTCATCAGAACGGGCCTTAAAGCACCAAGTGGGGATAAACAGCGTGCTGACCATGGTATCGGATTTCAGAAAAAAAAATGCACAAACGCCGGTTGTTTTGATGGGTTATGCAAATCCCATAGAAGCAATGGGTTACGAGCATTTTGCCGCTCGTGCAAAAGAAGCCGGTGTAGATGGCGTGCTGACAGTTGACTATCCGCCGGAAGAGTGCGAAGAATGGGTGCGTTGCCTTCAACAGCATGATATGGACGCCATATTTCTGCTTTCGCCAACATCGGCGCAGTCCCGGGTAGCGCGGGTTGCGGAATTGGCGAAGGGTTATATTTATTATGTATCATTGAAAGGGGTTACCGGCGCGTCTCATCTTGACCTAAAAGAAGTTGAATCAAGACTGGCAGAACTGCGTGCGGCGGTATCTATTCCCATTGGGGTTGGTTTTGGTATACGTGATGGCGCGATGGCGGGTGCTGTAGCCAAACTTGCCGATGCAGTGGTTGTTGGCAGTCGCATTATCGAAGAAATTGAGCATTCCCCGCAAAACGAACTGCTGAATAATGTAAGGAATTTGGTTGCGGATATGCGCAAAGCTATTGATAAACAAGGGGACTAAATTAACGTTTTCCAGAAGAGATTGCCATTATGAGTTGGTTTCAGAATATTATTCCACCCAAGATAAAACGCAAAGAGAACGGTGAAAAGAAAATTGTTCCGGAAGGACTTTGGAGCAAATGTGGTTCATGTGAAGCTGTTCTGTATTGTACTGATCTGGTAAAGAATCTGGACGTTTGTCCCCGCTGTGATTTTCATAATCGCATTTCTGCCAGAACACGGCTGGATTATTTTCTGGATGATCGTGACAGGCAGGAAATAGGTGATGAAATTCTGCCTACTGACCCGCTCAAATTCAAGGATAGTAAACGCTACGTGGATCGGCTTTCACAAGCCAAATCCAGTATTGACGAAGACGATGCGTTGATTGTGATGAGTGGCAGCGTATTATCTGTACCTGTTGTTGCCGCTGTATTCGAATTCGGATTTATGGGTGGTTCGATGGGGTCGGTCGTCGGTGAACGTTTTGTACGCGGTATCAACGCCTGCATCGAATACCAATTGCCTTTTATTTGCTTTAGCGCCAGTGGCGGGGCGCGCATGCAGGAGGGTCTGTTTTCGCTCATGCAAATGGCCAAAACATCCGCAGCATTGACACGTCTGAGCCGTGAAAAATTACCATTTATTTCAATTCTAACGGATCCAACAATGGGCGGAGTATCTGCCAGTTTTGCATTTATTGGCGATGTTGTAATTGCCGAACCGGGTGCGTTGATCGGTTTCGCCGGTCCACGAGTTATCGAGCAGACGGTACGCCAGAAATTGCCGGAAGGCTTTCAGCGCGCGGAGTTTTTGTTGGAACATGGTGCCATCGATATGATAGTCGACCGTAGACACATGCGTGAAAAAATCGCAAATCTGTGCACACTGCTGATGCGAAGTCCCTTGCCAGTAACCGCTTAAAAGTCCACTTTGAAACAAATATAATTATTCTCAGAACTGTGTTTCACTAATTTTTCTACTTTGTTCCGTGACTGTATCCAAAACTGGAGCAATCTCTCCTGATGGGGAGTTCGTTGATCTGAACGAATGGCTGACCTACCTGGAGCAGCTTCATCCCAAATCGATCGATATGGGTCTGGAACGTATCGATCAGGTGCGTACAGCGCTTGGATTGATACCTTGTTTTCCGATGATTATTGTGGGCGGTACCAATGGTAAGGGTTCGGTCTGCGCGATGCTGGAGTCCATTTTGGCTGCAGCTGGCTATCATGTCGGGTGTTATACTTCACCGCATTTGATTCGCTACAATGAGCGGATTCGTATCGGACAACGCGCGGTTGCCGAAGAACAGTTGCTCAAGGCATTCAAAGCTGTTGAACAGGCCAGAATAGAAACTGGTGTTTCGCTGACTTATTTCGAATTTGGGACGCTTGCTGCCATGCATGTGTTTATGGCAAAACAGATTGATGTTGCCATACTCGAAGTTGGCCTGGGTGGGCGATTAGACGCTGTCAACATTTTTGATGCCGATTGTGCCATTCTGACCAGTGTTGACCTTGATCATCAGGATTATCTTGGTGATTCGCGGGAGGCCATTGGATACGAAAAAGCCGGAATTTTCAGGCAAAACAAGCCGGCTGTATGTGCTGATGCTGTTCTGCCATTGAGTGTGCAGCGTCATGCACAAGAAATTGGCGCTGAGATCAGAATGGTCCATCAGGACTTTGGTTTTATGAGAGAAACCAACCAATGGCGCTTCTGGAGCCAGCATCATCGACGGCACGCATTGCCGATGCCTGCATTGCATGGCAGAAAGCAGTTATATAACGCAAGCGCCTGCTTGATGGCACTGGAATTATTGCGAGAACAACTTCAGGTCAGTATGCACGCAGTACGTGAGGGCCTGCTCAATGTAAAATTACCAGGAAGATTTCAGGTAATCTCGGTGCAACCGATGGTTGTTCTCGATGTTTTGCATAATCCCGCAGCCGCCGCTGCATTTGCAGATAATCTGCTGGAAATGGCGCCGTCTTCCGGAAAAACTTATGCAGTATTTGGAATGTTACACGATAAAGATATAGCAGGGGTTGTGGAAGAACTGAAACCCCATATAGACAACTGGCTGATCGCTACCATTGATGCGCCCCGCGGGGCGCATGCTGATGAATTGATGCAAATTCTCAATCAATCGGAAATCACCAGAGAAAACCATACGATTCATGAATTTGAAGACGTTGTTTCAGCTTATGTATTTGCCTGTGAACATGCAGGTAAAAATGATAGAATCTGCGTGTTCGGTTCATTTTACACAGTGGGCGCAATCTTGCGACATCATGGAGAATAGTCAGTCATACTGGGACATTTGGTATGAATAAAAATATCACTGAAGAAGAGTTGTTACTTAGAAAGCGCGCAAGGCGTCGTCTGGTTGGTGCTGTTGTATTGGTCATGACGGCAATCATTGTACTGCCAATGATATTCGATGAGCCAAAGCCGGATACGGAGACACATGAAATCGATATTCATCTATTTCCTCAGGATGATATTAGTGAAATCCCGCCTTTAGTCCTGCCTTCAGAACAGTTTCCACCACAAAATACAGATCGGGCCGATGATCGTACAGAGCTGGCGTCAGAAATGCCGCCCGACATTTCCGAGGTGTTTGAGCCGCATGATCAGATAAGTGAAAAAGAAGAGCGCCATAAACACATGGTGACTGGCCGGATTCCAATTCCTGGTATCAAACCACGATTAGCCCTGGCTCCTCAATCAGGTCATGGCGCACCATCCAGCCAGAAAATTCCAGCGCAGTCAGAGCATGCCCCACAATCCGTTCAGACTTCCGATCAGTTTGTTGTTCAGTTAGGCGCATTTTCCGATCCGTCCAAAGCGCAACAGCAACTGAACAATCTGCGAATGAATGGTCTAAATGCATATACAGAAACACATACGATTAATGGTAAGGTTGTTACGCGCGTACGCATAGGTCCCTTTTCTAGTCGTAATGCTGCGGAAAGCGAACTGGAGAAACTGAGACGACAGGGACTGGATGGCGTTGTAAATCCCAGATAGAATGAATTTTATACGATGTTACTTCATTATTTCATTTAGATTGTAAAGAATGAATCTATAACCATTATTGATTTCAGCTTTCTTTCTAATGACTTTGCTTGATTATATCGTTCTGTGTATTTTTTTTATATCAATTGTTTTAAGCATTATTCGCGGACTAGTACGTGAGGTTCTCTCCATAGCCGGCTGGGTTGTTGCTTTTATTGCTGCAAGTACATATGCCTATGAGTTTGAACCTTTTATTCCTTCAGAAATCGGGGGGGAATCTTTACGCATCATTGCGGCGTTTATTGTGGTTTTTGTTGCAACGTTATTAGTTTCTGTTTTGATCACCATGCTGTTAAATGCACTGATAAAAAATGTTGGCCTGGGTTTTATTGACCGAACGTTTGGTGCTTTTTTTGGGTTTGCGCGGGCGCTTGTTATTGTTATGGTGCTGGTTCTGATAGCTGGCTTGACGGCCCTGCCGCAGCAGCCAGTGTGGCGTCAAGCCGTACTGAGTCCGGCATTGGAAGTTGTGGCGCTGGAGGTGCTGCCCTGGCTGCCGGACGATTTGTCCAAACGTATCAGCTATGAAAAAAAAGAACAGCTTACTCAGCAGAAGAATTAGAGGTTTTTTGTCGTGAACATTCAGTCATTGTTGGTTTTTGTTTTCCAGCACAGCATATTTGGAGTACGCCAATGTGTGGAGTATTAGGTATTGTCGCCAAGTCACCGGCTAATCAGTTGCTTTATGACGGTTTGCTGATGCTGCAACATCGCGGCCAGGATGCGGGCGGGATCGTCACGGCTCAGGGTAATACGTTTCATATGCACAAGGGGCTTGGACTTGTTCGCGATGTTTTTCGAACCCGAAACATGCGTGCACTGCATGGGAACATGGGTATTGGCCACGTACGTTATCCAACTGCCGGTTCGTCAAAATCTCCTGCCGAGGCGCAGCCTTTTTATGTAAATTCTCCGTTCGGCATCGTACTGGGTCATAATGGTAATCTAACCAATGCAGAGCAACTGAATCAGGAATTGTTTCGGACCGATTTGCGACATGTCAATACGCATTCCGATTCGGAAGTATTATTAAATGTTCTGGCGCATGAACTGCAGGAACAGACTGGAAATTGCCATCTTGATCCGGAAACGATATTTGCTGCGGTCAGTGGTGTGCACAGGCGCTGCGCTGGTGCTTACGCTGTTGTTGCCATGATTGCAGGCTATGGTCTTCTGGCATTTCGTGATCCCCATGGTATTCGTCCGTTGGTGTATGGAACAATGGAAACTAAAAAAGGCACTGAATACCTGATTACGTCCGAAAGTGTGGCGCTCGATACACTGGGATTTCAGTTGGTTCGAGATATCGCACCGGGGGAAGCGATTTTTATCGATGAAGCAGGCAATTTTTTCAGCCAACAGTGTGCGAAAAATGCAAGCCTGAACCCGTGTATTTTTGAATATGTCTATCTGGCGCGACCCGATTCCGTTATCGATGGTGTTTCGGTTTACGAGACAAGACTGAATATGGGTGAATCGCTGGCGGAAAAAATCACCCGGACTATGAGCCATCTTGATATTGATGTTGTTATTCCAATTCCCGATTCAAGCCGTCCAAGTGCTTTGCAGCTGTCCAATCGGCTGGGAGTCGATTTTCGTGAGGGATTTATCAAGAATCGTTATGTTGGCCGTACGTTTATCATGCCTGGACAGCAGCAGCGAAAAAAATCAGTGCGGCAGAAACTGAATGCCATGAGTATCGAGTTTAAAGGAAAAAATGTGCTGCTCGTTGACGATTCGATTGTACGCGGTACAACCAGCCGTGAAATCGTACAAATGGCAAGGGATGCAGGTGCCAATAAAATTTATTTTGCTTCCGCCTCGCCACCAGTGCGGTTTCCGAATGTTTATGGAATTGATATGCCGACGCGCCAGGAATTGATTGCAGCTGAAAGGGATACAGAGGAAATCTGTCGTGAAATAGGTGCGGATTATCTGATTTTTCAGGAACTGGAAGCGTTGACGCATACGGTTTCGAAAGTCAAGCCGGAATTGTCATGTTTTGAAACTTCCTGTTTTAATGGTCGCTATATAGCGGGTAATGTGACAGCAGAGTACCTGGAAACGCTTGAGACCAAAAGAAATGGAGACAGGGCCGGCAGGCAGATGCCATTAAAAACACAACTTGATCTGAGTCTGACAGTATCCGAGTAGATCGCCTGTTTTGCATGCCAGTTGACAGCGTGTCTTATATCAAGTTTGCCCAGGAGTAAAATATTTCATGTCTGACGATCAACTAAAACCCGAAACGCGTGCTCTCAGGACAGGGATACATCGCAGCCAGTTCAATGAACATTCGGAAGCGCTTTTTTTAACGTCCAGTTTTGTTTTTGATAGTGCGGCACAGGCCGCAGCACGTTTTTCGGGAGAAGAATCCGGTAATATCTATTCGCGTTTTACCAATCCAACTGTAACCGCTCTGGAAGAAAGACTTGCAGCGATGGAAGGTGCGGAAACCTGCGTCGCTACATCAACCGGCATGTCGGCAATTCTGGCATGTATTATGGGTCTGTTGTCTGCCGGCGATCATGTTGTTGCTTCGCAGAGCCTGTTTGGCGCCACTGTTAACCTGTTTAACAATATATTAAAGAAATTCAACGTTCAAACGACGTTTGTATCTGCAACTGATTTGAACGCATGGAAGGCTGCAGTCCAACCAAACACCAAACTTTTTTTTCTTGAAACACCTTCCAATCCTTTAACGGAGATTTCGGATATCGCCGGGCTCGCCAGCATCGCCAGGAAGTCGGGTGTATGGCTTGCTGTTGACAATTGCTTCTGTACGCCAATTTTACAAAAGCCTATTGAACTGGGTGCCGATATTGTCATTCATTCAGCGACAAAATATCTGGACGGCCAGGGACGTGTTTTGGGGGGTGCTGTTCTGGGCAGCCGTGAATTAATGATGGATGGTGGTGTTTACGGCTTTCTTCGCACTGCAGGCCCGACTTTGAGTGCTTTTAACGCATGGGTGATCCTGAAAGGGCTGGAAACGCTTAAGGTACGTATCGACGCGCATTCCAGAAATGCGTTGCAAATGGCGCAATGGCTAGCTTCACATCCTAAAATTGAACGGGTTTTTTACCCTGGTTTGCAGTCCCACCCACAACACGCGCTGGCAATGCGACAGCAAAGTACAGGCGGCGGTATTGTTTCATTTGAAGTCAAAGGGGGCAGGGAAGCTGCGTGGCGCGTCATAGATAATACGCGGCTGGTGTCTATTACCGCAAATCTGGGTGATGTAAAAACCACGTTAACCCATCCTGCTACGACTACACATGGGCGTATCAGTCAGGAAGCACGCGATGCTGCGGGTATTACCGACGGTTTGCTGCGGATCGCGGTAGGGCTGGAAGCCGTGGAAGATATACAGGCCGATCTGGCCAGAGGTCTGTCCTGACACTCCATCAACAGTATATTCAATTGATGGAGTTCAGACTTATTGTTTGAATAGGACAGGCAAGCCGGTTTTTTTGTTTTTGCAAATTGTGCATTAACAATTCAGATAACTTCAGCCTTTTCAATCACAACATCATCAAGCGGTACATTCTGATGTCCGTTCCGGTCGCCTGTTTTGACTTTTTTTATCATATCGACCACATCCTGGCCATCAACGACTTTGCCAAAAACACAATATCCAAATCCTTGGGTAGTTGGTTCTTTGTAATTGAGAAACCCGTTATTGGTGACATTGATAAAAAACTGTGACGTGGCTGAATGAACATCTGCGGTTCTTGCCATGGCGATGGTATAAGTTTCGTTTTTCAACCCGTTGGCGGCTTCATTCTGTATGGGCGGGCTGGTTTTCTTTTGTTTCATGCCTGGCTCGTAACCACCACCCTGAATCATAAAATCGTCAATTACACGGTGAAAAATCGTATTGTTATAAAATCCGCTGGTGACATAATTCAAAAAATTCTGTACTGTCTCAGGCGCTTTCTCAGCGTCGAGTTCAAGCGTAATATCGCCAAAATTCGTTGTCAGTTTGATCATGATATTTTCCTGTTATTGTTATTGACTGTTGTCTTCGGTATTCAAGACCGAGATATTTTCAATGATAATCATTGTCCTGGGTACATCTCCCGGAAACGGGCCGCCTGAACCGGTAGGTGTTCTGGCAATCTGATGGACGATATTCATGCCATCTGTAACCTTGCCGAAAACGGTATAACCGTACCCTCTTGGGGTGGCTGCGGTATAGTTCAGGAACTCATTGTTTTTTATATTGATAAAAAACTGCGCAGTTGCTGAATGTGGATCGGAAGTTCTGGCCATCGCAATGGTGCCCACTTCATTTTTTAAACCGTTGTTGGCCTCATTTTTAACTGGACCGCGAGTGGCTTTCTCATGAAATGTCGTATCGAAACCGCCGCCCTGAATCATGAAATTGGCTATGACGCGATGGAAAATTGTATTTTTATAAAATCCGTCTTCAACATAGCGTAAAAAATTCTCGACAGTTTTCGGCGCCTCTTCCGGATAGAGTTCCAGTGTGACAGATCCGAGATTTGTTTTCATGAGTATCTGGGGGTTTGCAGTATGGGCTGTTATGCTCCAGAAAGCGAGTAAAGCGGCCGCGAGAAACTGTGTTAAGCGCATGGTAATTCCTGTTATTTGATTGATTAAAAGTCGATAAATTAGCCGTTACGGGGTATGTTATACTCCCCAAGTTTTTGTGTCCGCTCTGGATTCTATCAAGAAGGTAAGCCATTCTACAATTATATCGATTCTTCCTATGTTGAAAATCTATAACACCTTAATACGCGACAAGCAGGATTTTGTTCCTTTAACGCCCGGAAAAGTGAAAATCTATGTGTGCGGCATGACAGTCTACGATTATTGCCATCTTGGTCATGCGCGTGTTCTGGTTGTTTTCGACATGGTTGTGCGCTGGTTGAGAGCGCGTGGATTTGAAGTTATCTATGTTCGTAACATTACAGATATCGACGATAAAATAATTCAGCGCGCACTGGAGAATCATGAAACAATTGAATCATTGACAGGCCGCTTCATTCATGCAATGGAACAAGACGCAGCTGCTTTGGGTGTTGAACGACCAACGTATGAGCCGCGCGCTACTCATTTTATTGAAAATATGGTCACCATGATTGAGAAGTTGATCGATAAATCACTTGCCTACGCAGCTGATAACGGTGATGTTTATTACGCGGTGCACCAATTTCCTGGATATGGAAAATTATCCGGTAAATCACTGGACGATCTTCGAGCGGGCGAACGTGTTGAAATTGATGCGAATAAAAAAGATCCGCTGGATTTCGTTTTATGGAAATCTGCCAAGCCGGGAGAACCTGCCTGGGACTCGCCGTGGGGCAGGGGGCGGCCGGGCTGGCATATTGAATGTTCAGCTATGGGTGAGCACTTTTTGGGCGAGCAGTTCGATATCCACGGCGGCGGACAGGACTTGCAGTTTCCGCATCATGAAAATGAAATTGCTCAGAGTGAGGGAGCGCATGATCATCCTTTTGTCAATTATTGGATGCATAACGGCTTTGTCCGCGTAGACAGTGAGAAAATGTCCAAATCGCTGGGCAACTTTTTTACTGTAAGGGAGGTGCTAAAGAACTATCAGCCAGAAGTTATAAGATTTTTTATCTTGCGCGCTCACTATCGCAGTCCATTAAACTATTCGGACCAGCACTTGCGGGATGCCAAGCTCGCGCTGGATCGCTTATATATTGCGTTAAAGGATTTCGAAATCAGTAACAATGATGAAATCGACTGGACAAATGATTATGCACAGACGTTTATGTCAGCAATGAACGATGATTTCAATACACCGGAAGCAATCGCGGTATTGTTTGAACTGGCCAGTGCTGTTAATAAAACGCAATCGAACTCACATGCGGCATTACTCAAACAGCTGGGTAGTATTCTGGGATTGTTACAGCAAACTCCGCAATTATATTTGCAACATAATCCAGATGATTCCGATAAAGAATCCATTTCTGCTGAACAGATCGAGAGAATGGTACAAAAAAGACTGGAAGCCAGAAAAAGCGGACAGTATGCAGAAGCCGACTCGATACGCCAAAATCTTGTGGACGCAGGTATTATTTTGGAAGACGGTCCACAAGGAACAACCTGGCGTAGAAACTAGTTTTTTGAAGATATCACAAGATCTGGTGATTTATCAGAAACTGTGTTGTGTCCGGGATTAATCCGCCAGATGTATAAGGTTGAACCAGTAAAATCCTTGAGTTCAACACAGCTGTCAGGTGCAACGCCCGGTATTACAAAAGTATTGCTGATAAATATACTGCCCGGGCGCATTTCGTGGCATATTTTTTTCCAGAGCATCTTCATGGGCGCCGGCGACAAATACGCATACACGATATCGTATCGGGACAGATCCTGCTTCCACAGGTCGCCCCACTGAATGCTGCAGTTGGACTGTGAGCGCAGGCTTTTTACTTTGCCAATGAAACAGGGCAGCGGGGCAGCTTCTACGCCGTGGAATGTGCCGTTGGCCCTTGTTTTACTGAGTGAACCGAGGAGACCGCCACATCCGCAACCCAGGTCAATAAAAGAAAAGCGCTTTGTTTGCGGCAAGTATGCGGATAGTGCCTGCGTAACTGCCTGACTGGATAGATATAAAGGTACTTGTGTTTGATCTGTTCTGCCATAAATCAGTAAAAGCACGCAAAAGCCCAGGCCAAACCACAGCGGTGAAACCCCAAGGGCAAGCGTTGCTACTATTGCTGGCAGGAAACATAACTGTATCGGAATCCACCAGACGTCTGCCTTTAGAATGTAGTTGATGAACGCAGCCATGATTCCTTGCAATACGGCCCATTCAAAGACTGTTAATGGCGGTGATACAGCCACCAGTACGACTGTGAAAGTCAATGCCGTCAGTTGAGACCATGCTGCCATCAATACAGGATTGCGGCGGGTTTTTATTGCGGTTTGCATGTATGTAAACAACAGGAGTCAACCCTGCTTCAGTTTGCGGGCGTCAGAAGTGTCGACGCATCCAGATTCGTCTGGTCATTTACATGAACAGCCTCATTCTCTTGTGTAATTGCATTTTCTGTTTTTTCATTCATGACGATAATGCTGATGCGACGGTTAATCGGATTAAACGGGTTTTCCTTATCAAATAATACTGCTGAGGACAAACCGACAACGCGTAAAACCTTGTTGGTATCCATTCCTCCGGAAATCAACTCTCTTCGTGAGGCATTGGCTCGGTCTGCGGATAATTCCCAGTTACTGTAACCTTTATCCCCTGTCGGGAATGGCGTTGCATCCGTATGGCCGGAGAGACTGATCCTGTTTGGAACATCGTTCAGCATTTTACCGATTTCATGCAGAATGATTTTTGTATACGGTTGCAGTTCCGCTCGTCCGCTTGCAAACATGGGACGATTCTGTTCGTCCACGATCTGAATACGTAATCCTTCAGTGGTAATATCCAATAACAACTGCTTTTTGAATCGCCTTAAAAGAGGATTGGCATCGATAGCTTCTGCAAGCTTGATTTTCAGTTGGTTAAGGCGTTGTAATTCAAGTCGTTCACGCTCAGCGTCGGCGGCTTTTAGATCGAGTACTTTTTTTTCAACAATAGTTTCGCCTTTTTTTACCTGGCCGCTGCTGCGGGTTAAGTCGGTACCACCGCCTTTGACAACGCTAGTAGCATCACCAACACTTGAACCGCCCAGGAATGCGACCTTTAGTGGTGTTCTGAAATATTCCGCGATACCTTCCAGATCTCCCTGAGAAGCTGAACCCAGCAACCACATCAACAGAAAAAATGCCATCATGGCGGTTACGAAATCTGCATAGGCGATTTTCCATGCGCCACCGTGGTGTCCGCCAGCGACTTTTTTAATTCGCTTGATAACAATCGGGCGCTGAGAAATATCTTCAACCATAGACGGCCTCGTTAAAGTGTAGTTTCAATTTTAAATGCACGTTTATTCAGCCTTGCTTTTCTTTACATGCTCTTCAAGTTCCATAAATGACGGCCGCTCGGTGGAAAATAAAACTTTCCGGCCGAACTCCACAGCCAGAACGGGCGAATAGCCATTCAGATTGGCTAATAAGGTGATTTTGATACATTCAAGCAGTTTGCTTGATTCATGCAACTGATGCTCAAGCTTGGCAGCCAGAGGGCTGACAAAACCGTATGCAAGGAGAATTCCTAAAAACGTGCCAACAAGCGCCGCGGCAATCAGGATACCCAGTTCACTGGGCGGTAAATGGACGGATTCCATGGTATGAACAACACCCATGACCGCAGCGATAATTCCAAAAGCAGGTAAACCATCTCCCAGTTTTGCGATACAGTGAATCGGAACTTCACCTTCCTGATGATGTGTTTCGAGTTCACTATCCATCAGGTTTTCAATTTCCAGTGCATTCAGATTTCCGCTGACCATTAAACGCAGATAGTCAGTGATGAATTCAGTAACATGGTGGTCTGTCAGGATGGTTGGGTATTTTGTAAAGATTGGGCTGTTTTGCGGATCATCGATATCAGATTCGATTGACATAAGTCCTTCTTTACGAATTTTTCCAAGAATTTCATAGAGTAATGTCATGAGCTCCATGTATACTGCCTTGGTGTATTTTGATCCTTTGAAAACCCCGGGCAGGCCTTTAAGTGTGGCCCTAAGCGCTTTGCTGGAATTGCCTACAACAAAAGCCCCAATAGCGCCACCACCTATCATCAATATCTCAACAGGTTGCCATAAGGAAGCCAGATGCCCGCCTGCAAGTGCAAAGCCGCCGAAAATAGATATCAGGATAATAAGATAACCGACAATAACTAACATTGCAGAAAGTCCTTGGGAAAAGTCAATTAGAAATTATTTAAAAAATTGTGCCAAAGTTAGCATAAGCATTCGAAAATAAAGGGGTGAGAAAACGCGCAATTTACCCGTATTTTTCCTGGGCCTCTCCAAAAGTAGTAAAAGATGCTTAATATTCAATGAGGTGTAATTCTGAATTCGAGACAGTTGTACTCTCAATCCAGACGTATCCGGCAAGTGTTGAAGTAATTATTGGTGAATATTTTGTGGCTTTAGGAATTCACTAAAGCGTGAGGGGATATTTGACTACATAAAGCCTGGGTAATAATTTGTCTGGAGATTCTTTGTTAGAAATGGCAGTGACACCAGAACAGCCAATACTCGGTTGAGGATTTTAACGACGGGCCGATCGAACAGGATCGTTTTTGTACGGCGATCAAATTAGGGTGATATTGTTGGCAGAGAGGGCAGAGAGGGCAGAGAGGGCAGAGAGAAATGTGGGAATCCTGGGCAAAAAGAAACCCACCGAAGTGGGTTTCTAAATTGATTATATAGAGCTGTTATAAAATCAATTTGGTTAGCTTTTAGTGTTGCCTGAATCTGCAAAAACCGGGCGAGAGCTTTGCTCCTCAGCCATTTTTCTGTGATAAGCGGCTTGCTCCAGATTTTCCTCGGCAGCCTTTTCATATTCTTGAATTTTGTGCTTTACGTGCTTTTTAATATCGCGCCCATGCTTTCCCAAAAAGCTGCTGCGGGATCTTTCTTTCAAGGCCTCGATCTGCTCCTCGATTTTTGCATACATTTCATTGGCTTGTTCTTCGTGATGGCGTGCAAGCGCTGCATGATCAACAATCTCGGCGTTTTCCATGGCGACGGTGTTCGCTATGTCATTCTGCTCTGCTGCAAAAGCGTTCATTGGTAATGCAATATATGTAAATGCGAATAAAACGAATGCAGTGAAAAAATGTGTTGTTCCGTTTTGCATGGCTGCGCTCCTTAAAAGTTGTATAGCACGACGGCAATTCTAAACAACCCCAAACATAAAAAAAATTGGGGAGACCATTATTCTTGTCTAAGCGAAACCATTAGTTCTGTGCATAATCCGATTCAGATTCACAGCAGCGCACTGTACGACTGCTGCACGCAACAAACTGGTTTTTGCAGGTGCCGGCTGCAGATACAAGTATGGGGCAGGAGCGAGCTGATATCTGTATTGCTTGTACAAATATGAGAATTTTGCTTGTATGGTACTTGTTTCTGAATGTGTTACTGATACATGTGCAATAACTTCAGTCGTTCAGGCTGAGTTATTTGCTCGTCTGGCTCGAAGTAGCTTTCGCGGCTTTTTTGACAGCCGCTTCTACAGCAGCATGATAGGCTTCCGGATCATCAGTTCTCAGCCGATCCGAAATACCTGCAAAAGCGGCCAGGCTATTTGGAAAGTCGGTGACTCTGGTTCCATCTTTTTTTATATATAGAATAGGGCTGGGCACAAAATGACGAGAATGCCAGACAGAGACTACCGTCAGAAACGCTGCTTCATTATTATTAGTCACAGAAGGCCTGCCATCATTGAGAATCTGATTGGTTATCAACGACTTGACAGTTTCTGAAGTCTCCTCTGCATTTCTGTCCACAAGTGCCGTATCAGGTGTCATGCTGAGAAAACGTGGTTCGTTGAGCAACGCAGCTACAAGCTGGCGCCGGTCAACCCCATATATGGAATAGATGTTTGCATCATTTCTGTCGCCCGTCGCTATCATTGCCGGATTTACGGGATTTATGGCAGGTTCTGCCCTGTATTCTCGCCACCCGGCACTTTTGATGTCCAGATGTGCTTTTAAACCGCGGATTAAGGCTTTTCCAAGAAACACGGCTTTGACGGTTTCACTGTCTTCAATAAAGTCAAGGTTTTTTCTTAGGGGAAAGCCTTCTTCCAGGGTTCCGCTGACTGCCACAATGGCGAACCTGGTTGAGCTCTCATTTGCGCATTCAGGTATGGTAATCGGGCTTCCATCGGCATTTGTTAAACCGGAACGTTGAAGCAGTCTCTCAAAATCGCATGGCCTATAAACATCAATCATCCGTTTGGTGTGATGATCAACACCATATATTTCGCGCTGCTGTCTTACGTCTGATTCGTTCTGCATAGTGTGCCTTCCTTGTTAATGTTGGTTTAATGCCGTTGCCTGGTTTTGATGAAATGTGTATGAATAAACGCCTGGATTTTACTGAATTCATGATTTCAATCCGGGTGTATATGAAAGCGTCTGTGATTATATTTAAATTACAGGCTATCAATTAGGTAATAAACGGAATATCGGAAAACTGAATGTGAGTCTATTGAAATGCTGGTGTCGAAGTGCAGGCAGCTGAGATGTATAACGAGATGTTTAATGTCCCGGATTGACGAGTGGATTCAGCACGTGATTGTGAAGTTTGTCACAGTGTCAATGTTGGGCCAGTGGTAATCTGGAACAGCAGAAAAAAGAGCTTAATAGAACTGATTATTTTTATGGAATTTCTTGTCTTTAGGAGTATTTATCATGAATGTCAGAAATCTATATTTACATTTTTTTGTTGTACTTCTTGGCACGATTCTGGTCACTTTCCCAGTTGCAGCGGAAGCTGCCCGGTATGATGCCAAAAACAAAGCCTTTTACGGCCAATTGTCATGTAAAGCTTCGAAGCGGGCTATTGTCGCGCTTGCGGAGTCGATGGAAGCCAGGGGGATTTCACAGCTGGATTTTAACAAAGTGATTGTAGAAGCGCTGCAGGGTACTGCGTTGAGTCCTGATGGTCCTCGCTGGCAGTGTTGCAGGGCCTGTGTCGAGAATGACCTGCCCAATGATTCTGCCGCCTGTCAGTGTTGTGACGGACTGGGTGACGATGTAATTGATGTTCCGGATGTTGAGCAGCGTTGATTCGCTTCTGTACATTGCGAGTAGACGTTGTAACCGGATTGGTTTTGGCTGCTTGGTCTGAGTCACCATGTGAACAAGCAGGCGTATTTCAGCTGCAATGTGGACAATGACCGGTCCGTTGCCAATCCGGGATAAATTTCAGCTCAAATCCAAATTGACAGACACGATAAAAAAAGTGATCGTCAAATCAGAAACAAACTGGAGCAGATACATTTAAACTTGGGCTTGATGTCAATTCTGCTGCGTGAATATGAGTTCGTCCGTATCGAAACCAAGTTTGTCAGACAGTCTGATAAACTTCTCTTGCACGTCCTTGCCGACCACAGGCGTTCTTGAGAGTAGCCATAAATAAGAAGTGTTGTAGCCGGAAATGAATGCATATTGATAATGATCATGGTCCAGACCAAATACAACATATGACCCGTAAAACGGGCCAAAGAATGATACCTTCAGGTGACCAACATCGTCATTGCCGACAAAATATGCTTTTCCCTCAGCCTCTTTCCATTCGCTCTCGGCTGCTGAAAATCCCCGGTTGATAACCCGGATGCCGCCGTCTTCACGCAGTTCATAATCAGCCGTAACATGACTTAATCCACGTTCGAATGAATGATCAAGCCGGGCAATTTCATACCATTTACCCAGATACCGCTGTTTATCAAAATTGCTGACGGGAACAACCCCGTCCGGCATACCCGTGCATCCGGTCAGTGAGACAAGCATCAGTAACAAAAAACATCTGCGCATACTGTTGACTCCGATAATATTGCGTCTGGGATTAGTATAGCCAAAACAAATGTCAGATGCCTGCTCAATTCAAGGAAACCTGCGATAAAAACAAAGCGATTGTTGCGCTTGTAATCTGTATTGCACCGGGATAAGTAAATTGATTAAGCGGTGTTCGAATTATTGCTCTGAAATTTACTTTTGATATAGCGATATGCTTTGCCTAAGATAGAGGGTGCAGGCTTATGCAAATTGTTTCGCCACTGTGCAATGACACGTTCTGCAGTTGCGCCAGTGATTCGTTCGGGCGTGTGTGGTAGCGAATGAAGGACTGCCGTTTCCTGTGAATAGATATTGTCAATATATGGATCATATTGATCAGCCGTTGGTGGCGTTGCACTGGCGTCTTTAATTGCGGTAATGACATAACTGCAATTCAAGTGGGCCTGGTGAATACCATATAACGGAACATCCTCATTCCAGATTTTGATGTCTTTAAAGCCTGTATCAGAGAGAATGTACAGTAAATCAGTTTCAGAAAAGATGCGCATCTCGAGTGTTGATCCCACGCCACCATGCCAGGTTAACTTGTCATAAACTTCCACTGTTTGGTCTATGCGGCGATTGACCAGCAGTATGCTGTTTCCGTCCTGAATGAATTCGAATTCATGCAGGGCGGGAAAATGTTCTATCGTTTTGGGCAGTGTTGAATAGGGTACGGTCAGCAGCAATAAACCATCCGGCTTCAATAAATGCCAGCTGTTGACAAATGCGACATGACGGGGCGGCGGCACATGTTCGAAAACATCTGACGTAATCAGCAGATCGTATGTATCGGATGCTAAATGGTCGATATTGCGAATATCCAGAAAAGGTTTGGTATGGTAATAGAAATTCGTGTAATCAAACAGGCTGGCGAGCTTGTCCGCATAAAGAGAAGCATCGCTAAGTCCCATGGCCTTGAATTGTTTGTCAGGCGTAAAAGCTGATAGTGGCATGGACTGGCTGTACAAATGTTCAGACAGCGCGAGCATCAATGCGCGAAAACGAACATTGGAGCCGCAATGGCTGCACAAACCGGTTTCACGCTCAAAATCTTGAGTTACCGGGGATTCTTGTCCGCAGAGATTGCAAGTAAACTGATCGTAATTCGGGCGCGTCATTGTAAGTGCAGAAAGCAGGCTTTATCTGCATTGTACACAAAAACAGACAGATCAAGCGAATAGTGACTGCGTTTACAGATTTCGATCGCAAGTTGTCAAGTCTGTTTATTAATTCACTACTAACTTTATTCATCCATTCTACCAAGTGTCAATCGGACATCTTGCATATGACGCCGATCAAAAGCAGGTAGGACACAAACAAGAATACATTATAGACTTGTTATTAATAAACAGACTTGACGCTTTTTCTTTTAAGGACATATTGCGACTAAAAGCGCAGCCTGCTACGTTGTATGATGGGTTGACCAAACAGAATTTCAAACTGAAAGCCAACAATCCATTGTGGATTGCGTTCCTGCGCGATTTGTTCGCGGGGCCAATGTGTGCCTACCCAACCTTCGATGAAAAACCATTCCCTCAAGTAACGGGTTCTGTAAATACCGCGCATGCCATAATCCACAACTGCGACGTCTTTGTCAGATTCACCAAGAATCCATGCTTCTGTTGCGTAGGCTCTGTTTTCGGAATGGAGATAGAAAATACTCGCGGAGCTGCGCCAGCGTATACCTTCTGTTCGCTCCGCATATGTTCCGCGACCTGACCAGCGACCCAAAAAACGCTGGCCCATGCCAATTTCATAATCCAGACGCTGAGAAACACCCAGACCATCGTTGATTTGCCAGAATGCAACCGATTGCCATCGAACCTGACTTCTTTCGGTTACCCCCCTTTGCACTAGATAACGTGCCCGAAGATACGGATCAAAAGCAAGGCCTTTACGGAAACCCGCACCAAGTGATAGGCGCTGATGGTCACGAATTATAGGGTCGAAACCCACCCCGACCAGCCAGTCGTCATCTGCAGTTGTGCTGCGAACTAACGGAAGCCGCGCACTGTCATCACCGGTAAGAAATTCTTCAGCATTGAAGCGCCCAAAAATGGCTGATAACTTGTTCCCCATATGGGGTAGATAGAAGCGTGAACTAAAATTGGCGGTTGGCTTCAAACCATCGAATTCGTCCCATACCTGTCCTGCCGAAAGGCGACCGATGGCTTTAGCCCCTTCCCCGGCAATGGCTGGCTGGTCATCAAAAGCGCGTGGATCACCAAAAAACTGATCGACCCAGCGAGCGGTTGCATCAATGGAAAAAGTCATGCCGCGTTGTATGGAATCAATCCACGCATCGTCGACAACTTTATCCTTTTCAGCAGGTAGTTTGAGCTGCAGATTGGGTAATTCTTTTGATTGGACGGAATTGTTTTTCGCAATATGTGCCTTGGGTTGTGCCGCTAGTATCTGTATCGGAGACAGGCAATACAGCCAAGCAGTCAACAAAAACCCGGCATGATTTAAAAAGCCTAGTGTTGACCATACTGGATGTGTGCGCAAGATAGTTGTGGTTTGGTAAATTTGAGTGCCTTTTTGTTGGTTGCGCCGTCAAAACTAAAATCCAATGATATGAACTCAAAAACGTACTATTTTAACGCTCTGTTTATTCAATGGTGAAGAAAATCTTCCATATACATTTGCATTTGCATTTGCATTTGCATTTGCATTTGCATTTGTATTTATTGGGGTCTGAATCAAAACAATGGAAAATGTGGCGTTTCTAATAGAGCATGGTTTCTGCTTCCAAAGAATTTATGATCAAAGTATTGGTGGTGAACAGATTCCATATCCAGAGACACTTGAAGAAGTAAAAGAATTTGTTATCAAGTACAGTGAATATGCATATGAGTAGTCGTAAATGCATATAATAATACGGCTCAGTAAAATACCAGCAAACTGGTATCGGACGTCCTGTGGTGCGCCGCTGCCCACGAACGTTAGCCATATATAAATTTTTTCAAAAGGTGAATGCAAAAGTGAAGGAAATATCAGGAATAAATCATATTGGTGTTCGAGTAGCAAGCCTTGAAAAGGCGAGGGCCTTTTACGAGAAGCTAGGCTTTGAGTTCATTATCGGTCCAATTGGACCAGAGCCGGTAGCAGTCATGGAACACCCGTCCGGAGTAAATATAAACTTTATTCTAAATGCAGCACCTGAAAATACAAAAAATCTGCTGATGGATATTCCCGAAAAGCACCCGGGCTATACTCATATAGCGCTAGACGTAAGTGATATTAAAGCAGTGCAGGCTGAACTCGGCAATTTAGGTATTGAAATCACAGAAGGTCCGATCACTTTACCCGATGGGGCAGTCATGTTGTTTATTCGTGACCAGGATAGAAATGTTATTGAATTTCATCAAAATCCAAAGTAAAAAATGGCTAGCAAATCCGATCAAGTCTGACATGCCTTCGCAACGCTCGTTTGTGGCAATGCCACAAGCCTCCCGCTGCTGCAGCATGCCACTCACCGGCAACTTACAAGGTCTCAGGTTTATTTATTAATTCATTCCTACCCTTATTCATCCATTCTACCAAGTGTCAATCGGGGATCTTGCATATGACACCGGTCAAGAGCAGGTAGGACACAAACAAGAAAACATCATAGATTTGTTATTAATAAACAGACTTGACACTTATTCGAGGATGATTGCCAATCGGTCATGGTTGCAGGAGGCAGCCCGCGTAGCACTTGCGTCGAGTGGCGCAAAGACACCAGGTGTGGATAACATAGACAAGCAAGCAATGGAACGTGATCTCCAACACCAACTGGAAATGATACATTGCGAATTACTGGCCGGCAATTATCAGCCGCAACCAGCAAGGCGCGTCTATATTCCAAAAGCTAACGGCAAGCAAAGACCGCTGGGTATTCCGACCCTGCGGGATCGGATTGTGCAACGTGCAATGCTGATGGCCATGGAACCAATCTGGGAAAGCGACTTTCATCGCTTGTCTTATGGTTTTCGGCCTGAACGCAGTGTGCATCATGCGATACGCACAGTGAAATTTCAGTTGCAAGATGGTGCCAGCACATCAGGTCGCTGGGTGATTGAAGGCGATCTATCCAGCTACTTTGATACAGTACATCATAAGTTACTGATGAAATGTGTACGAAGACGCATTCGGGATGTTCGTTTCCTTTCGTTGTTATGGCGATTTATCAAAGCAGGTCACGTGGATCAGGGTTTGTTTCGAGCAGCCAGTAATGGTGTGCCGCAAGGTGGTGTAATCTCGCCGCTCCTGTCCAACATCATGCTCAATGAGTTTGATCAATGGCTGGAGAACAAATTCCTGAGCAACAAAGCTCGAGGGGATCGTGGGTATTGGAATAACAGTATCAAACACCAACGGCCCATCGCACTTGCTGAAAGCCGACAGTGGTTACCAGCAGTGGCTTACTGCCGGTATGCTGATGATTTTGTAATCGTCGTTAAAGGAAACAAAGTGCATGCAGAGATCATTCGTGAAGAATGCCGTGCGCTCCTAGAGGACAAACTTAAATTGACGTTGAATATGGAAAAGACTCATATTACCCACGTCAACGATGGATTTGTTTTCCTTGGACATCGCATCATACGGAAACGAGGGCCTCGAGGTACGATGCGTCCGGTTACAACAGTACCCAGAGACAAGTTCCGAAACTTTGCGCATAAGCTGGTTAAAGAACTGTCTGGCAATTACAGCAAGAACAAGATTGATATGGTGGAGAGTCTAAACCGCAAACTGGCGGGATGGACCAACTTCTACCAATTTACAGACTATACTGCAGTCATGTACGGAAAGTTAGACAGAATAATCTTCTGGAAACTTGCGCACTGGCTGGCACGCAAGTACCGGGTATCTATTAAGTCGTTAATGCGGCAATGGATCCGGCGTCCAGCTAAAGGAGAAGCCAAAATATGGCAATTCTTTGGCCGCAGCGGTAGTGGCAATCTATGTGGAATAACGTTGCGCCGACTGGTCACCAGTCGCAAAGCTCAATTCCGGTGGCGGAAACCTGAAACCAACCCTTATATAATACGGGAAGAAGAAAGGAATGCCGTTACTTCACGCTACCATGATATTGCCATGGCTATGAGTCATACTTGAATGGAGAGCCGTATGCGCCGTAAGGTGCACGTACGGTTCGGTGAGGAGAAGCAGGGAAATAGTTCGACTACGCCCTGCTTCTTACTCTACTTTGGACACAACAAGGCTGGTTGTATTTGGCGGTTGTAATCGATTTGTTTTCCAGAAAGGTAGTTGGCTGGAGCATGAGTTCGCGGATGAAGGC